>NZ_JAMYNZ010000053.1:0-536 GCF_040319465.1 Mesorhizobium sp. M0910 | reverse complement strand
TAGCTGACATTGGGCCGAGGGCTTCCAGCACGAGCCACATGGCGCGGGTATCGACCGTGACCCATGGTGCGCCGCCCCTGCCGCCAGTTCCAGCGGCGGCACGTGACACCTCGCACCAGATGACTTCGCCCGGTTCGGGATGCTCGGTTACCATTTCACCTTGCTCGATCGTGTCGAATGGCTCCGCTCCCTTCGCAATTAAAAGTCTCGGGACCCCTGGTAGAGATCGAGATCTTCCCCGCCAATCGGAAGGCCATACAACACGCTGACGGCATTGTAGGCATCAACCAGTGGGGAAATCCGCGGAGAGAGCCATCTTTCCGCACCCGCTTGAGAAGCGCGGCGGCCGAGCACGGCGTTCGATTGGCCTTTGTGCCGAAAGCCTCGTAGGCAACGGCCCACGCCGCAAGATGCGCGTCCCTTTGGGCGTCATCGCGAAGCGCCGCCTGTTCCGCCGCCGCAATCGTGTCGTTCAACGCCTGTGCATCCGGCACGTCGATTCCAGCGTTCCGCACCACAATGCTGATCAGATGAAA
>NZ_JAMYNZ010000052.1:0-575 GCF_040319465.1 Mesorhizobium sp. M0910 | reverse complement strand
GCGACCTGCCGCTGGATCGCCCACGGCGACACAGTCCTGTTCCTTGGCCCTCCGGGCACGGGCAAGACCCATCTTGCAGTGAGCCTTGGCCGCGAGGCAATCCGCCAGAATTACAACGTGCAGTTCGTCACGGCAGCCACGTTGGTGGCGATGTTGGCCAAGGCCCACAGCGACGGCTCGCTCGACAAGCAGTTGACGATCCTGTCACGGCCGAAATTGCTGATCATCGACGAGCTCGGATATCTTCCCTTCGAGGCCAATGCCGCCCACCTCTTCTTCCAACTGGTGTCCCGCCGCTACGAGAAGGGATCGATCCTGATTACCTCTAACCGTTCGGTGGGTGAATGGGGGAGCGTTTTTGGAGATCCCGTGGTGGCCACGGCAATCTTGGATCGCCTGCTTCACCATTCAACTGTGATCACCATCAGGGGGGACAGCTACAGGCTGCGCGAAAAGCGACGGTCCGGCCTTCTGCAGAAGGTCGGCTCGGTGCCCGAAACAAACGAAACAGCAAACCAATGAAGGGGTCAGTTCTTCAGTTCGCCAAAGGGGTCAATTCCTGGATTCGTTTGACA
>NZ_JAMYNZ010000051.1:0-594 GCF_040319465.1 Mesorhizobium sp. M0910 | reverse complement strand
CATCGGCGTATTTCGACACCGCGATCTGCGCCAGCAGCGCTTCGGTCGGAATGCCGCTTTCGATGATGCGGGCGGGCGCGGCTGCCTGGATGACGCCGTCCCAGCCCTTGTAGGCATATTTGGGGCGACGCGTGACGATCACCCGGAACTTCGCCGGGGTGACATCGAGCCGTTCGGAGACGTCCTCGCCGATCAGGATCTTTTCCAGCGCTTCGCAGCCAGCAGGCGTCTCGGGCTCGATGACCACCTCGATCCGTTCGAGATGGGCCGCAAAGCCTTTGCGAGGGCGCGGGGCGCGCTTCGCTTTCGAGCCGCCCGCAGACTTCTCCATCTGCGCTTGGATGGCCGCCACGCCGGTTTCGATCTCGTCGAAGACCGGAGCGTACTGCTCCTCGCTCAGCGCACCGGCCCGCAACCTTTCGGAGCGGCTGCCGAAGCGCGACCGCTCCAGCATCTTCACCACCGCCGTCAGTCGTGCGATCCGCTCCTCAGCGCTCTTGTTGACCAACTCGAGATGCGTATTGTGGGCTTCGAGATCGGCATTACGCTCTTCCAGACCGGCGGCTTTTTCGGCCATGGCAACAACCATCGCCT
>NZ_JAMYNZ010000050.1:0-677 GCF_040319465.1 Mesorhizobium sp. M0910 | reverse complement strand
AGAGTTCCGTCGGTAGCTTCATGGCCAACGCCTCATGCGGCCTTTCCTCGTTGAATTCGCTGATGAAAGCGTCAAATCTGGCCTGCTGTTGCAGGGCATTCATGCCCGGGGGCCGCGTGGTCTCCTGCTTCAAGGTGCGGTGCATGCGCTCGTGGCGGCCGTTCTGTTGCGGGTTGCCGGGCTTGATGCGCTCGATGGCAATGCCGAGCCTCAACCACCAGACCGACAGCTTCGACAGATTGTAGAGGCCGTTGGGGCTGGCGAAGGGGACCCCGTTGTCGCTTCGAATGGCGAGCGGCAGGCCGCGTTCCCTGAACAGCCGGACGAAGGCCTCGATGACCGGCGCTTCCCGTGTCGCTTCAAGCGCTTCGGCGAGAAGCAGGTAGCGCGAGGCCTGGTCGGTCACCGTCAGGGGGTAACAGTAGCGACCGTTGCCGAGCTTGAACTCGCCCTTGAAGTCAGCGCACCACAGATCGTTGGGGACGGCGGCCTGCGACAGCGGCGTGCCCATGGCCTTGTTCGCCCGGTTCCTCTTGCGGGCCTGGCTCACAAGGCCGTGGCGGTCGAGCACGGCATGCACCGTGCTCTTGGCCGGGATGCGCACATCGCCGGCGAGCTTCCTGATCAGCAGCTCCCTGATCTTCCTGGCGCCCCAGTGCGGCTTGTCGCGCTTGCTC
>NZ_JAMYNZ010000049.1:0-826 GCF_040319465.1 Mesorhizobium sp. M0910 | reverse complement strand
CCGCGCGTGCTGCCGTTCAGGAAAGATATTGACTGGACTATCGCGGATCGACCAGATGTCGCGCGGTTTCGGTCGTTGCCGCATTTCTCCGGTTTCGTCGTGGCACGTGACGATCGTATCCTCTATGAGGCCTATGCTCCGGATTTCGGGCCGAACCGGCCACAATCCATCATGTCGATCACAAAGATGGTAGTCAACATCATGCTCGGCCGGTGCGTCGCAGAGGGTATTCTCGAGCTCGACCGACGGGTCAAGGAATACCTTCCCGAGATCGGCACTGGCTATGGAGAGGCGACCGTCAGGGCGGTGTCTGATATGAATATCGCCAACAATTACAGCGATGACGACCAGTGGATTTCCCTGGAAGCCGCTGGAGGTATGCGTCTGCCTCCAGATGACGGGATTGAGTTGACGATCCGTTCTATCCTCTGCGGCATCACTGGAGACGATCTTGTCAATCGGATCGGCGGCCCGGACTACAAATCGGCTAGCAGCGATGTGCTCGGCTGGATCGTCGAGCGTGTGAGCAAGCGGTCGCTTCGCGACTGGCTCATCGAGATCGTGGAGGGGGCGGGCCTTGAGGGCTCCTTCCACATCGCCTGCGATCGTGAGGGCATACCGTTGCTCGGTGGAGGCGCCTCCCTTTCCCCCCGTGATCTCGCGCGCTATGGCCTGCTCTTCGCGCGTAGGGGCGAGGGTATTGACGGACGCCGCGTCGCCGATGCCGCCTTCATCGACGAAACCCGTCACAAACCAGGACCACTTTGGCCAAAGCCGCGCGAGGGGTTGTACTATAGCCGACACACGACCACGGACGGCACTTTTG
>NZ_JAMYNZ010000048.1:0-867 GCF_040319465.1 Mesorhizobium sp. M0910 | reverse complement strand
ACGTCTACACCGTCGATCGTGTCGCCAGGGACCTCGGCGTCAGCGAAGCGCTCATCCAGGACCTGACCCTCGGTCTCGAGCCCGAGGACGGCGTCATCTGGGTCTACGGCGCCAACGATGACGACGGGATCTTGGCCTTCACCGATGAAGGCATCGAGGAGGTCAAACTCCTCCTCGAAGAATATCATCGCGTCTCCCCAAAGAAAGCTTGACCCCAGCACTCCGGTGCTCAGGTTCTCCTGGCTGCCGGATGCGCACGTCTGCGGTCTTCACCGGATGCGTACGACGAACTCGCCAAGGAACTGGAGCGACGCAAGCACTGCTTCGTTCGCTACGCCGACGACTGCCCTCTATGTTCGCAGCGAGCGTGCGGGCGCACGGGTGATGGCCAGCGTCGAACACTTCCTCGACAGGCGTCTGAAGCTGCGGGTCAAGATACGGAAGAGCGCGGGTCAGCTTAGGCGAGGAGCGTTTCATAGTCTGGTGGGGCCTAATTCGCCTCGTAGTCCTAGTGGTCACCTATAGGCGCTCACCGGTCCCCTGAAGCGCCGGATAAACGCTCCGCTCACTGACCCCCAGTTCCTTTGGCTATCGCTGTTCTGGTCATGCCCTCGGCATCCAACTTCACGATCTTGTCGCGCTTCCCCATCGCTGCTGGCTTCCGTCCTGGGTACTTGGTCTTGTCGCCTTTGACGGCATCGATCCCGATCCGTTGGCGCTCCAGCATGACGCTACGCTAAAGGCCATCCGCCAGTATCTGGCGCTGCGGCGCGGCGATCAGGATGAGATTCAGCGTCAATCAAGATGAGACTCGGCGCAGGTGGTGTGACGCAGTGAGGGCGTAGCCCGAACGGAGTTACACCACCT
>NZ_JAMYNZ010000047.1:0-950 GCF_040319465.1 Mesorhizobium sp. M0910 | reverse complement strand
GGCGGAGCCCTCGTCGAGGCGATCAGTCCCGGTTGGGGCGAGACCAGATCAGCTGCAGGCCTTCCTCGCCTTCCACCTCGATCAGGGTGGCGTAGATCGGAGCGGGGAAGCTCGGGTCGTCCAGCTTGACCGAGAGGTAGCCGCGCTCGGTTTCCCTGGAAACCTTCTGCCAGGCCGCACCCAGCTCGACCGAACCCGAGAAGATGCGGAAGTGGGGACCCTTGTCGGAGGGGTTATCGACGCGGGCCAGCTTGGCCTTGACGTTGAGGTTGAGGGTTTTGATCGTGCCGGTGAAGCCGTTACCCGAGGAAGTAAAGGTGCCGATGGTAGCCATGATGTCGTCTCCGTGAGTTTCTCGGGCCGCGGCCACCGCGACCTCGATGGCGGACGACAGACCGAAGGCGATCGGCCCGCACCCACCGGGGTCCCCATTGCGCCTGCGCAATGGGGTGGTCCTTAGGGCCGCAACGACAGTGGAGGGCAGCCAGGGCGAGGCTTTCTTGTTCCGCGCGGAATGGCGGCGCAGCCGTCAGGGGAAGAAAGTCGCGACCGGCTGTTGCGGGTTTGAGAACGAGGCGTAGCGAAGCGAAGACGGCCTTCGGTCAGACCAGCCCCATCGAGGACGCAGGTGGTGCGCCCTTCCATGAAACCGCCGGCCAGACGACAGGCGAACCCTATCGGCATGATCACCGCAACCGCAGCTGAGGCGCCATCAAACCCGTCCCTCCCCGTCAGGCATAACGACAGACCGTCCAACCGTAGAGGAACGCGACCGCCCCTCACTGGTTGACGACCGACCGACTGGCGAAACTCCAAGGGCCGGCCTCTGCCGCTTAAAGATGGATGGCCGCGTACACGGCCATGGAAATACGCCTCTCGGGCTGGACGTCGGCACGGGCCGGCTGATCTGGCTCGGCCCGCTGGGGCCTACCCGAACTGACCGGTGCCAC
>NZ_JAMYNZ010000046.1:0-959 GCF_040319465.1 Mesorhizobium sp. M0910 | reverse complement strand
TCCGCGTCGCATCCACGACGACAACCAAGAATCGCTGTTTTCCGCCATTTGAAAAGGAGGTGCATAATGAATCGGTCTTCGCTCTCGGCAGAAAGTCCTGGCTGTTCTGCGGTTCCGATCGCGGCGGACAGCGCGCTGCCGTTCTCTACAGCCTGATCGTCAGCGCCAACATGAACGATATCGACCCGCAGGCCTGGCTCGCCGACGTCCTCGCCCGACTTCCCGCCTATCCGGCCCATCGGATCGATGATTTGCTGCCGTGGAATTGGAGATCCGCACAACTGCGGACCCAACCAGCGGCGGCCTGATCATGCAGCCCAATAAGGTGCATCACGTCTACACCGTCGAACGTGTCGCCAGGGACCTCGGCGTCAGCGAAGCGTTCATCCAGGACCTGACCCTCGGTCTCGAGCCCGAGGACGGCGTCATCTGGGTCTACGGCGCCAACGACGACGACGACGGGATCTTGGCCTTCACCGATGAAGGCATCGAGGAGGTCGAACTCCTCCTCGAAGAATATCATCGCGTCTCCCCAAAGAAAGCTTGACCCCAGCACTCCGGTGCTCAGGTTCTCCTGGCCGCCGGATGCGCACGTCTGCGGTCTTCACCGGATGCGTACTTCTAGTCGGGCAGATCGCCTCGATGCCCATCGGCGGGCGCAGCACGAGCCCAAACACCTTGCGAATTGTCAGCAAGAAGCGCCTCTTGCCGGTCGGCGTGATGCTCTCGTGCCGCAAGGGCTACGATCAAGCCGGCCGCTGCTCCAACGCTGGCGCGGTTTCGGTGGTGAGCGGGAAATGGCATTTGAAGCGATGCTCCGCGTCATCCGAGTTGGCTGCAGGTTCGGGGAAAACCCGGCTACAGATTTCCTGGGCGTACTGGCACCGCGCGTGGAACTCGCAGCCGGTTGGCCGTCTCAGCATGCTCGGCACCTCGCCTTTGATTTCGATGCGGTTGAG
>NZ_JAMYNZ010000045.1:0-1227 GCF_040319465.1 Mesorhizobium sp. M0910 | reverse complement strand
TGTTTGGACCGGGGACATCGCGAACAGGTGTGCGAGGACATCGCGAACAGTTTGGCGCGCTTTGCGCTGGGGGGTTCGGGATGCCATTCGAGGACACGAGCGCGATGAAACAGAAGCTGGAGTTTGTGCGGCTGGCTACGGCCGAGGGGGCGAATGTGAGCGCCTTGTGCCGACGCTTTGGGATTGGTCGAACATGCGCTTACAAGTTGCTGGCGCGATGGCAGGCGTTTGGCGCGGCCGGGCTTTTGGAGGGGTCGCGCCGGCCGCAGTCGAGCCCGACGCGCAGCACGCCCGCGATCGAGGCGGCAGCGCTTTCGGTGCGCACAACGCATCCGGCCTGGGGCGGGCGCAAGATCGCCCGGGTTCTGGCGCGCCAGGGGTTTGGCCATCCGGCTGCCTCGACGGTGACCGGCATCCTGCGCCGCAACGGCGTCGAACTGGGCGCACTGGGCGGCGGCGCCAAAGCGTTCATCCGCTTCGAGCACGCCGCGCCCAACGACCTGTGGCAGATGGACTTCAAGGGCCATGTGCCGTTGCGCGCCGGGCGGCTGCATCCGCTGACCGTGCTCGACGATCATTCGCGGTTCTCGCTGGTGCTGGAAGCTTGCCCCGACCAGACCACCGAAACTGTCAAAACCCGCCTGATTACGGCCTTCCGGCGCTATGGCCTGCCGTGGCGCATCGCCACCGACAACGGCCCGCCCTGGGGCGACGGCGGCCGCAACAACTTCACCATGCTCGGCGTCTGGCTGATCGAGAACGGCATGTCGGTCAGCCATTCCAGACCCTGCCATCCACAGACGCTGGGCAAGGAGGAGCGGTTCCACCGTACGCTCAAGGCCGAGGCGCTGCAGGGCCCGCCCTTCGACAGCCTGCAGGCGGCACAGTGCGCTTTCGACGCATGGCGCCACATCTACAACACCGAGCGGCCGCACCAGGCCATTGCCGACGCTGTGCCGCTCGAGCGCTATCGTGCCTCGACGCGCGACTTCGCCGATGCCGTCCAGCCGTTCGAATACGCGCCCGGCGACCAGGTCCGCAAAATCCAGCAGAAGGGCACAACCTCGTTGTTCGGGCATGCCGTCAAGATCTGCAAGGCTTTTGCCGGCAAAGCCGTCGCCTTCCGCCCAACCGAAACCGATGGCGTCTTCGATGCCTACTTCCGCCACCAGAAAATCCAGACCATCGACCTCAATGCAAGCCAACGATAGGATGGCAAACTGTTCG
>NZ_JAMYNZ010000044.1:0-1580 GCF_040319465.1 Mesorhizobium sp. M0910 | reverse complement strand
TGTCTTGGGAGGATTGCCTGATGAAAACGCGCGCCGCTGTTGCCGTCGCCGCCGGAAAGCCGCTGGAGATCATGGAGGTCGACCTCGAGGGTCCTCGCGATGGCGAGGTGCTGGTCGAGATCAAGGCAACCGGCATCTGCCACACCGACGAGTTCACGCTGTCGGGCGCCGACCCGGAAGGCCTGTTTCCGGCGATCCTCGGCCATGAGGGCGCCGGCATCGTCGTCGATATCGGCAAGGGCGTCACCTCGGTCAGGAAGGGCGACCATGTCATCCCGCTCTATACGCCGGAATGCCGGCAGTGCCCGTCCTGCCTGTCGCGCAAGACCAATCTGTGCACCGCCATCCGCGCCACGCAGGGACAGGGCCTGATGCCCGACGGCACCTCGCGCTTCTCGATCGGCAAGGACAGGCTGTTCCACTATATGGGCTGCTCGACCTTTTCCAACTTCACCGTGCTGCCCGAGATCGCGGTGGCCAAGGTCGATGCCGACGCGCCCTTCGACAAGATCTGCTACATCGGCTGCGGCGTCACCACCGGCATCGGCGCTGTGATCAACACGGCCAAGGTCGAGCAAGGCGCGACGGCGGTCGTCTTCGGCCTCGGCGGCATCGGCCTCAACGTCATCCAGGGCCTGCGCCTTGCCGGCGCCGACATGATCATCGGCGTCGATGTGAACAACGACAAGAAGCAATGGGGCGAGAAATTCGGCATGACGCATTTCGTCAATCCGAAGGAGATCGACGGCGACATCGTGGCCCATCTCGTCAATATGACCAAGCGCGGCGCCGACCAGATCGGCGGCGCCGACTACACCTTCGACTGCACCGGCAATACCAAGGTCATGCGGCAGGCGCTCGAAGCGTCGCATCGCGGCTGGGGCAAGTCGGTCATCATCGGCGTTGCCGGCGCCGGCCAGGAGATCTCGACGCGGCCGTTCCAGCTGGTCACCGGCCGCACCTGGATGGGCACCGCCTTCGGCGGCGCGCGCGGCCGCACCGACGTGCCGAAGATCGTCGACTGGTACATGGCCGGCAAGATCGAGATCGATCCGATGATCACCCACACGCTGAAGCTCGAGGACATCAACAAGGGCTTCGACCTGATGCATGAAGGCAAGTCGATCAGGAGCGTGGTGGTTTACTGAGGAGGAGAAAGCCGCCGGCTAACCAGCCAACGGCCGACAATGCACATGTTCAACACGGGAGGAGACAAAAATGCCGGAGAAACTGCATCCTAAAATCGACAATGGATTGCCACGGGAAAAGCCCGATTTTGCCGGCGGCACGCTGGTCTGCGCCTGCACCAGCAACCCGGTCAAGGTGAAGGTCAAGGGCCAGATCGCGCACAATCATGCCTGCGGCTGCACCAAATGCTGGAAGCCGGAAGGCGCGCTGTTCTCGGTCGTGGCGGTTGCCGGTACAAAGGACGTGACGGTGACCGAAAACGGCGACAAGCTGAAGGTGGTCGATCCGGGCGCGCTGATCCTGCGCCATGCCTGCACCGGCTGCGGCGTCCACATGCACGGCCCGGTCGAGCGCGACCACGCTTTCAAGGGGCTGTCCTTCATCCATCCGGA
>NZ_JAMYNZ010000043.1:0-1659 GCF_040319465.1 Mesorhizobium sp. M0910 | reverse complement strand
CTCATGGCTCTGGTTGACGGAATGGACTGGAAACGGGTTCGAACGGAGACCGTCAGGCGGCCGCAATCGGTTGGGTAAAACCCTGCGGCATGATGAATCAGGGATCTGAAAAAGCGGGAAAATTGCCCGCGAATATGCTCTGATTTTGGCCATGTCGGCACCCGATCTCGCGCTCCCGGACGACGTTGACGCGCTCAAGGCGATGGTTGTTGCCATGGCCGAAAAAGCCGCCGGTCTGGAAGAGCGTAATGCCGATCTCGAAGCCCACAATACGCATCTCGAGTTGGTCAACAAGAGCGCCGAGGAGCGGATCGCACGACTGACGGCGGTGGTGAAGATGCTGGAGCGGGCGCGCTTCGGCAGCCGCTCCGAAAGGTTGCGGGCCGGTGCGCTGAGCGAGGAGCAGTATGCGCTGGTCTTCGACGAGATCGAAACCGGCGTGGCGGCCATCCAAGCGCAGATGGAGAAGTCTGCGGGCGGCTCGAAAGCGAAGCGCGCTCCGCGTCCTCGCAAAGGCTTTGCGGCCCATCTCGAACGGGTCGAGGTGGTCATCGAGCCCGAAACGCCTGCTGGCTGCGAAGCGCTGGAAAAGATCCTGATCGGCGAGGACGTCTCCGAACGGCTCGATGTCACCCCGGCGAAGTTCCGGGTGATCGTTACGCGTCGCCCCAAATATGCCTACAAGGGTTGGGACGGCGTCATCCAGGCAGCCGCGCCCGCCCGCATCATCGAAAGCGGCATTCCGACCGAAGCGCTGCTGGCGCAGATCGCGGTGTCGAAATACGCCGATGGCCTGCCGCTCTACCGCCAGGAAGCGATTTATGCCCGCGATCAGGTCGAGATCGACCGGTCACAGATGGCGCAGTGGATGGGCAAGCTCGGCTTCGAGCTCGAGCCGCTCGCCGATTACGCACTGGCTCGCATCAAGCAGGGGGAGCGGGTCTTCGCCGATGAGACCACGCTGCCAACGCTGGCGCCGGGATCTGGCAAGGCCAAGACGGCCTACCTCTGGACCTATGTCCGCGATGATCGGCCCTTTGGCGGCAGTGGACCGCCCATCGTCGCCTACCGCTTCGAGGACAGCCGCGCCGGCGAATGTGTCGCCCGTCATCTGGACGGCTATCGCGGCATCCTGCAAGTCGACGGATACGCCGCCTATAACCGGCTGGCCCGATCCGATCGGGGCAATGACGGCGTGATGCTGGCGGCGTGCTGGTCGCACGTGCGGCGCAAGTTCTACGAACTGCATGCCGCAGGCTCCTCCGTTATCGCCTCGCAGACGGTGGCGCAGATGGCCCCACTGTGGGCCGCCGAGGAGGCCGTACGCGGCCAGGACCCGGCAGTACGGATAACTGCGCGTCAGGAGAAATCCGCCGTCATCGTTGCCGCTCTCTTTGCGCTGTGGGAAAAGGAGCTGCCCAAGCTGTCGGGAAAATCGAAGCCGGCCGAGGCGATCCGCTATGCACTCGGCCGGCGTGCCGCGCTGGAGCGCTTCCTCACTGACGGCCGGATCGAAATCGACTCCAACACCGTCGAGCGCGCCATCCGGCCGCAGACGAAGACCGATTCATTATGCACCTCCTTTTCAAATGGCGGAAAACAGCGATTCTTGGTTGTCGTCGTGGATGCGACGCGGAGTATTGCGCGTCAAATCGGCCT
>NZ_JAMYNZ010000042.1:0-1935 GCF_040319465.1 Mesorhizobium sp. M0910 | reverse complement strand
ACAAAACATGGGAGGAAACTATGGAAGGTATTGTCAAGAACATCGATCGCCGTGCTCTTCTCAAGACAGGAGCCGCCCTGGGCGGTGGCATCATTGCTAGCGGCATGCCACTCTCGCAGGTGATCTGGGCGGCGGAAGGCAAAGTGCTCAAGGTCACTGCTCCGGAGGAGCTTGTGACTTTGGATCCTGGCTTTCGCACCGCGAGTTATGAAGTTAACGTGACGAACTGCCTTTATTCGAAGCTCACGCGTTATAAACCGGGCTCCGAATGGGGCTGGGATCTGGAGGCGGCGGAAAAGATCGAGCAGGTCGACCCGACGCATATACGCTTTCGCCTAAAGAAAGGCATCAAATTCACCGGCGGTTATGGCGAGCTGACTGCCAAGGACGTCAAGTTTTCCTTGGAACGTATGATCAAGCACAAGTCAACGGGTTTGAGTCTGCTAGGCTCATTCGATCATGTCGAGATCGAGGACGATCATACGGGCGTTATCGTGTTCAAGACGCCGTATGTGCCGGTCTGGACCATCACGTTTCCTTTTGGCGCCGGTTTCGTTTCCGAGCAGGCGGTGATGAAGGCGACCAAGGACGGCGGCAATTTTGGTATGAAACCGCCGGCGTTCTCTGGGCCCTATGTGCTCGCGGACTGGAAGCAAAATCAATACACGCTTTTGACCCGTAATCCCGATTGGTCTGGACCAAAGCCCGGATTTGATGAAATCCGCATTGTACCGATTACTGACACTAAGACGGCGGAACGCGCCTATCTGGCCGGCGATGTTGATTTCACGACGATCAGTCTCGATTCGCTGGCGGCGTTCAAAAGCAATCCGCCGCCCGATACAAAGGTTGAGGAGCATCCCTCGCTCCGTATCGTCTGGTTCGGCATGAATATGGATAACCCGAAGCTGAAGGACATCAATGTCCGCAAAGCAATTCAATGGGCCATCAATGTGCCGCAGATCCTGGACGCCGCCTATGCGGGGCAGGTAAACGCGGCAACCGGGATAATTCCGCCAGGTATGATCGGGCATCTCGAGAAGGCGCTCGTTCCACCGGAAGGCGACCTCGCCAAGGCCAAGGAGTTCCTGGACAAGGCCGGTGTCAGCGACCTGGAGTTAACCCTCCTTTGTACCAACAGTAGCATACCTTCTACAATTGCCCAGGTAATTCAGGCGCAGTTGTCGCAGATCGGCATTGCTGTCCAAGTCAACGCCCTAGACCCCGCTTCCACTAATACAATTGGTGAGGACCAGAAAAGCGACCGCTGGAAGGACCTGCAGCTCTTTATCAGAGACGACGGCGGTCTGCCTGATCCTTATAATTACTTCGCGACCACGTACGTGAAAGGCAACATTTGGAATTGGGCTCGCTTCAGTAGTGACCGCTTTGACGAGCTCAACGCCAAGGCTATCACGATTGAGGATACAAACGAGCGCGCAAAGCTCTATTACGAGATGCAGAACCTCATAGAAGAGTCGGGTGCCTACCGGTTCCTGACAAATGGTGGTACTCCTGTCGTGTACCGCACGACTAAGATACAAGAAGCTGCAACCCGTCCGGACGGCGTCCCTTTATATGTCGACTTCAAGCCGGCTTAAGCAGCGGCCTCGGGGCTGAGGGATGTTGTTTTATCTTTGTAGGAGGTTGGTCCTCGCGGTCACGATCATCGTGACCGCGGTGACGTTGCTCTTCCTCATGATCCATGCCGTGCCGGGCGACCCCGCAACGGTCTTGCTTGGCCCCGATGCAACGTCGGAGATGATCGCGCAGCTGAACGAGCAGATGGGGTTCAATAAGCCGCTGATCGTGCAGTTCGCCATCTTTTTCGACGGACTGCTCCACGGCAATTTAGGTTATGATGTGTTCAGCCAGAGGCCGGTCGCCGACATCGTGTTTGCGCAATTGCCCTACACGATCGAGCTGATCCTCATC
>NZ_JAMYNZ010000041.1:0-1994 GCF_040319465.1 Mesorhizobium sp. M0910 | reverse complement strand
CTCGGATGACGCGGAGCATCGCTTCAAATGCCATTTCCCGCTCACCACCGAAACCGCGCCAGCGTTGGAGCAGCGGCCGGCTTGATCGTAGCCCTTGCGGCACCAGAGACCAGAGCATCATGAAAGCACCTTCGTTGGCCGGGTCGAGGAACATACCGAAGTTGCTGTCATCCCTGCTGTCATCACAATCGTCGAGGGATCCGGGTTTCAATACAATCACGCTCAATGAGACTGATCCGTTCGCAGGCGGCTTCCTGCTAGCATAATTTCGAGGAGATTATACAATGGCCTGGAAAGGCGTTTACCCGATCGTTACCACCAAGTTCACCGAAGAGGATAAGGTCGACTTGGCGGCAATGGAACATTGCTTTGCGGTGCAGATTGACGCCGGAATCCACGGCGTAATCGTGTCTGGTTCGCTGTCGGAAGGTGGCTTCCTTACCCGAGAGGAAAAAAAGGCCATCGTCAGACTTTTTGTCTCGGTGTCATCGGGCAAGCTTCCGGTCCTGAGCTCGATAGGGGAACCTGCAACAAAGGACGCTGAGCTGCACGCCCGTGATGCTCAACAGGCAGGGGCGGAGGGTTTGATGGTAATCCCCAGTTCCTACTATTTTGCTGATGAGCGCGAGACAATCGCAAACCTCAGTGATATCGCGGCGGCGTCAGACCTGCCCATTATGATCTATAACAATCCTGGCACCTATCGTGTGAAAGTCACCCTGGATATGTATGAGGAACTTGCAAACAATCCGAAGTTCGTCGCAATCAAGGAGTCGTCCGACGACATCCGGATCACGACAGATCTGATCAATCGCTTTGGCGAACGCTATCAGATCTTTGGCGGTATGGACAACCTTGCTCTCGAAACCATTCTCGCAGGTGCTCCGGGTTGGGCCGCTGGAGTATGTGCAGCGTTTCCGTTGGAAACCATGGCGATTTATCACTTGGCCAATGCCGGCAGGCTGGAAGAAGCATGGGCAATCTATCGTTGGTTCCGGCCACTTCTCGACCTGGATGAGACTCCAAAGCTCGTCCAGAACATTAAATTGATGGAGCAGGTTGTGCTGGGGACGAACGATTATGTTCGCCGTCCTCGCCGCCCTCTGTCCGGTACCGAGAGAGAGGATGTGCTGAAGACCGTTCACCATGCGCTGGAGACGCGGCCGACACTCCCTAAGCTTTGAACGGTGGTGAGATGCCCATCTACGGAGTTTGTGGAGCGCTAGTTCAGCAAGGCATGAACTGACGACGTTAACAGGTAATGGTACCATAAATGGATGTATTTAGGTGGTAGGGGTGCTAGTACACCCCTTCCACTGCTGGTCAGGCGGCGAGAATGGCGAACTGTTCGGCCAGGGATGGATTCGGATTGAAGGCGTACCTCGCCAGTCGCTTGCTCATCATGGACCATTTAGATGCCGGACAGAAGATGCCGGCGGTGAGGGACGACTTGAAGCCGAGCGGCCGGGTACGGCGCTTGATCCGTCGATGGTCCTGCTCAAATCATCGTTGTCAGGCATGAATAGGCGCGATGCGCCAATCCGCATTTTCTTGCACGGATGGATCGACTACCGTCCACCCACCGGGATTGGGCTGTCGGAAGCACGCATGGCGGGCAGGCCGAAGTACCTGATGAACGTATGCGACGTCTCCGCCCCATTGATTTTTTGGTTGCAACGGTCAGGTCTAGCGCTTGCAGATGGTCCTATGAGCACTTTGGGGAGTCCCGGACGTGCTCATTGTGAGGCGCTGATCCGTTGTGCATAGGCCCAGGGCATCAGGGCGTCGATGTCTTTGGAAAGGTGGCTATTTGCGAGGCTGATGAGGAGATCGCGCAGGTAGGCGTATGGTTCAACGCGGTTCATCTTGCATGTGCCGATCAGGCTGGCGAAACGTAAGCGCCAAGCTGACCCCATCTGGCGCGGCTTGAGGTGATGAGCGAGACATACTGACACTGAAGCAAGGAGCCGAGGAGCTTGCAGTGTCAATTTCTA
>NZ_JAMYNZ010000040.1:0-2586 GCF_040319465.1 Mesorhizobium sp. M0910 | reverse complement strand
CGAAGACCGATTCATTATGCACCTCCTTTTCAAATGGCGGAAAACAGCGATTCTTGGTTGTCGTCGTGGATGCGACGCGGAGTATTGCGCGTCAAATCGGCCTTGATCCGTTCGTCTTCGAGGTCGCTGGCGCGGATCTGGTAGGGCGCGCCGCGCATGACCTGCTCGGCGGGCAATAGGCCATCCCTGATGAACCGGCGGATTTTGACGTGTGAGACGCCAAGCCGGGCGGCCGCGTCCGACATGGTAAGCCACTCGCCATTCTTGTCGGAAGAGCGATAGCCGCTGATCTTGTGTACCGTGCGCAGCGATTGGACGCGACGCGCGGTCCAGGTCTTTCCCTGACCGGTCTGCATGCCCATGCGGTTGAGTGTGGCAGCGATTTCGGCATCCGACCACCGGGTTGCCATGGATCGCATGATGGCCAGAGCCTCCTCAGGCGTACGCTGGCCATGCTCTCCGGATTTGGGCTTGCGAACCCGTACCTGCGAGTGCTGGCCTCCGTGCCAGTGGATGGTCAAGATCACGTCGCGCGCATCGTCATCGACATCGGCCACGATGTCCTTGATGAGCGCGCGCAGCAGTTGCTGACGACAGCGCATGTCGACACTCGGCGCGTTCCAGGTGGCCTCGAGATTCTGGGCGAAGCCCGTGAAGTCCGGAACCGCGTCGACAGGCTCCACACGCTGGACTTCGCTCAGCCGCGCCTCGCACGTCTCCACGCGCCTGAGCGTGGCTTCCCAACTCTTCTCGAGCTGGGCCGCAATAAGCCGGTTCTCCGGGTCGCAAGCGGCATAGCGGCGCTCGGCGAGCGATGCCTCATAGCGCGCCTGCTGCAGGTCCATCTCGATCATCTGCCGCCGCTTGGCTTCGCTCTCCAGCTGCATGCGTTCAGCCTCCAACGCCGCTTCGATCGCCATCGGCGCAACCGCCTCCAGCGCTTCGCGGGTCACCGCCGCGTCGGTGCGAAAGCCGTTGAACGACATGCATCGCGCCTGGGCCATCATGAGGTTGCCGCGCTCGCAGCGATATACCGGATACCCTTGGCCGCGTCCGGCATACATGACAACCAGTCTTCGCCCGCATCGACCACAGGAGATGAGACCCGGGAGCAGCGCGCGACCGCCGCGGCCCGACTTGACGCCGCCGGCTTTGCCATAAGCGTTGGCCGCGAGCAGTTCCTGGTTCCGTTCGTACTCGCTCCATCCGATGTAGCCTTCGTGATGGTCGTTGAGCACCACCGCCCACTCGCTAGCCGGCTTGTAATGGCCATAGCTCTTGCGAACGCGGCCATCGACGATCTCAGTGCGCTTCTCGCTCTTACCATAGACATAGGCGCCGGCGTAGAACGGGTTCTTCAGGATCGAGATCACGTTGCGGTAGCGGATCGGAACCCAGTCGAAGGACACCATCTTCTTGCCGTCGGAGGGTCTGGGGAAATGCACGCCGTCATCGATCATCGAGATCAACACTTGCCGCGCACTGCCGAGTTCGCGGAAACGCGCGAAGATCAGGCGAATAGTCTCCTGCAGGCGCATGTCGGGATCGAACCCGAGACCGTAATCGCGGTGCCAGACATAGCCGAAGGGCACGGAGATGCGCAGTTCCCCGCGCTGTGCCTTGGCACGGGCGGCCTCGTACATGCGGGCACGCAGCACGCCGAGCTCGAACTCGCTGATGCTGCCCTTCATACCGAGCAACAGGCGGTCGTTCGGCAATCCCGGATCGTAGACTCCGTCCAGATCGATCACGCGTGCATCGACTTCGCCGCACAACTCGAGCAGCCGATGCCAGTCCGGCCCGTTGCGCGACAGGCGGGACGCCTCCAGGCAAAGCACGGCGCCCACATGGCCGGTGCACAGATCGTCGACCAGGCGCTCGAAACCGGGACGTTCCACAGCCCCGCTTGCGGTTCGTCCCAGATCCTCGTCGATCACCTCTACTTTGCGGAATCCCCAGCGCCGCGCGACGTCGACAAGCTCATATTGCCGACGCTGGCTCTCAAGGTTGAGCTGAACCTGCGCCTGAGTGGACTGACGCACATAGACGACGGCCTTGCGCTTGAGGACGGCAGTCGGAATCAGATTACCGCTCGTCATCGCAGCTCTCCTCCTCCGTTGCCACGCCGGCGGCGGCCATCAATACGTTGGCGAGCCGGGCGATCACTATGGTCCGTTGCGCTGAACTCAGCCCGTTCAGCTTCTCCGAGTCGAGTGGCAAGCTGAGTTGGCGAACGACCACGAGAGATCGTGTCGGGGGTGGCAGGGTTCTCATGTTGCGCCTCCGCGATGGTGAAACCATCCGGAGAGCCTCGCCGGAAACGGCGTTCGATCAAGAGCTTGTGTAGCTCAAGCAGCGCGGCAAGCGATACGCGCGGGGGGCCTAGGTCCATCGCCGCGCAAGCCACGGGATCGATCATCCAGGCCGGAGCGGTAATGACATGCCCGGGCGCGACGACGAGATGAATGATCCGGCCGTTGGCGCGCTCTTCGCTGTTCTCGCAGCGAAGCCGACGTCCGAAATACGGGTGCCAACGGTAATGGACCTCGACCTCCTGCCCAACATGGGCAGAATGACCCCGAGATG
>NZ_JAMYNZ010000039.1:0-2640 GCF_040319465.1 Mesorhizobium sp. M0910 | reverse complement strand
TATAGCGCGGCGATCTGGGAGAGACCTGCGCGACAATCTGGATGAGACTCTCAGAGCGCGGTCACGGGCAAATTATCATGCTGATTGTCGCTGGCAAGGCTTTCGTCGTTTTCTGATTGCCGCTCCGCGACAAGCTCGTGCGTGTTTTTGATTGTCGCGTAGGAGGCGGGCCTGCCGCGCTGGCGTTTGGTTTCCATGGCAGATCTGCGCCGGTAGCTTTCGACATTCATCTCGAAGATCGTTGCGTGATGAACAAGCCGATCGACTGCGGCGAGGGTCATGGCGGGGTCCGGAAAGACCCTGTTCCATTCTCCAAAGGGCTGATTGGCGGTGATCATGATGGAACGCCGCTCATATCTTGCGCAGATGAGTTCGAAGAGCACGCTCGTTTCGGCCTGGTCCTTGGTGACGTAGGCCAGATCGTCGAGGATGAGCAGATCGAACTTGTCGAGCTTTGCGATAGCAGATTCGAGCTGCAGCTCCCGCCGTGCGACCTGAAGCTTCTGAACGAGATCGGTGGTTCGGGTGAACAGCACGCGCCAGCCGTTTTCGATGAGGGCGAGCCCGATAGCTGCGGCGAGATGGCTCTTTCCGCCGCCGGGCGGGCCAAACAACAGGATATTGGCACCCTTTGCGAGCCAGCTGTCGCCGGCGGTCATGGCCATGACCTGCGCCTTGGAGACCATGGGCACGGCGTCGAAGGCGAAGCTGTCGAGTGTCTTTCCGGGCGGCAGATGCGCTTCGGCCAGATGACGTTCGATCCGGCGCCGATCGCGCTCGGCCAGCTCATGCTCGGCAATGGCCGAGAGGAACCGGGCGGCGGGCCAGCCTTCCTTATCGGCCTGTTCGGCAAATTGCGGCCACAGGGTCTTGATCGTCGGCAATCTGAGTTCGTTGAGCATGATGCCGAGACGGGCTTCGTCGATGATGTGGGCGGCCTTCATGCAGCGTCTCCCACATAGGTCGCACCGATCAGGGCTTCATAGCCGTTGAGGGAAGCGAGCTGGACCGAGACGGTCGGCAGCCGTGCGGGGTCCGGGCCGAAGAGCGTTCGCAAGACGGCAATATCGGGCAGGTCGCCGGCGTCGAGGGTCTCGGCGAGTTGCTCGGCAAGTTCGCGCTCGCAGCCTCGATCATGGGCCAGCGCCAGCAGTTCGACCATGATCTTGCAAGCCTGCCTGTCCGGCAGCCGCTCAATGAGCATATCGAAGGCCCTGCGGTATTCCTGCCGCGGGAAGAGCTTGTCACGATAGACGAGATTAAGAAGCGCCATCGGCTTTTTGCGCAGGGAATGGATGACGTGTCGATAATTGACGACCTGATCGTGCCTCCCATCCGCATGTCCACGGCCTCTGGGAAGCGTCATCAGGTGTGTTCCTCCGACAAAGACCTCAAGGCGATCGTCGAACAGCCGGACGCGAAGCCGATGTCCGATCAGGCGGGAGGGAACCGTGTAGAAGACCTTGCGCAAGGTGAAGCCGCCCGTCCGCGACACGGTCACGACCACCTCCTCGAAGTCGCTGGTCCGCCGGTCGGGGAGTTCCTGCAGATGAGGGCGTTCGGCATCGATGCGCTTGCCATGATTGGCGTTGTGCCGGCTGGCGATCTCATCGATGAACGCACGATACGCACCGAGATCGTCGAAGTCCCTGCTGCCGCGCATCAGAAGGGCGTCACGGATGGCGCTCTTGAGATGACCATGGCTGCTTTCGATCGACCCGTTCTCGTGGGCAATGCCCTTGTTGTTGCGGGTCGGCGTCATGCGATAATGGGCGCAGAGCTCTTCGTAGCGATGCGTGAGATCCTCCTTCGCATCGGCACTGAGATTGCGGAAAGCCGCCGACAGGCTGTCGCTGCGGTGATAGAGCGGCGCTCCGCCAAGTGACCAGAGCGCGTTCTGCAGTCCCTCGGCCAGGGCGACGAAGCTTTCGCCACCGAGAATGACATGGGTGTGTTCGAAGCCGGACCAGGCGAGCCGGAAGTGGTAGAGCAGATGATTGAGCGGCTGGCCAGCGATCGACACGCCCAGGCTGCTCATGTCGGTAAAATCCGACAGCCCGAGCCGGCCTGGCTCGTGAAGCTGACGGAAGATGATCTCCTGCTCTTCGCCGTGGATGGCGCGCCATGACCGAATGCGCCGCTCCAGGGTCCGGCGAATGCCTTCGCTCAGTTCCGGGTGTCGCCGCAGCATCTCTTCGTAGATGGCGACAGCACGGATGCCTGGCGCGCCCTTCAAAAGGGGAACGACCTCGGCATCGAAGATGTGCTCGAGAGGGTCAGGCCGGCGCCGGCCGCGAGCCTTCTGCTTTTGCGATGGCAGGTCCGGATTCTTCTTGATGCGATAGGCCGTCGCTCTGCTGATCGACGCCTTGGCCGCGGCAACCTCGGTCGTGTGTTCCTGTCGTAACTTCATAAAAAGCCTCATCTGATGGTCGGTTACATGACGGCCTGGCACAAAGGTGATTCTCCATTCCTCAGAAAATCGCCAAGGTACTTCAGCCAACCGCGCTCAACAGACGTCGGCAGTGACGCCGCGCAGGTGGTGTAACTCCGTTCGGGCTACGCCCTCACTGCGTCACACCACCTGCGCCGAGTCTCATCTTGATTGACGCTGAATCTCATCCTGATCGCCGCGCCGCA
>NZ_JAMYNZ010000038.1:0-3211 GCF_040319465.1 Mesorhizobium sp. M0910 | reverse complement strand
AGCTTTGCAATGGGAATCGGTTGGGTGGGCTACATCTCTCGACTGGTGCGCGCGTCCATGCTCCAAACGCTGGGTGAGAACCATATCCGGATGGCTCGCTCTTTCGGGATTTCGGAATGGCGCATTGTTTACCGCTACGCTCTGCCGCTTGCGATCTTGCCAACGGTAACCATCTTGGGCGTAGGGATCGCATGGCTGCTGTCGGGAGCGGTGTTTGTCGAGGTGGTGTTTGCAAGACCGGGGATCGGCGCGCTGATCGTGCAGGCGGTGAATACGCGCAACTATCCAATTGTGATGGGCGTCGTCGTGGTCACCACCTTCCTTATCGTGATAGCAACGACGCTCTCTGATCTCATCAACGCCGGCCTTGACCCGCGGACACGGGAAAAGCTCTGATGATGACGAGCATTGACACGATTGGTACGGAAGTTCCCGCAAGGCACAATTCAGGCGACCTCGGAGCTTTCCTGCGGCAACTGCTTAAAAACCGTCTGGGCATGCTTGGCGCGGTGCTTGTCCTGGTCGTGGTGGCGAGCGCGATCTTTGGTCCGCTCATCATCACGCATGACCCCATCCGCATTATGATCGGGCCTCGTTTGGCAGGACCTTCTGCAGATTTTCTTCTTGGCACGGATCAACTCGGTCGCGACACCTTTTCGCGTGCCATCATGGGCGGCCGCATCCCGCTTCTCGTTGCCTTTGCATCGCTCGGCAGTTCGTTTGTCGTTGGGCTCGTGCTTGGTCTGATCGCAGGGTTCGGGCCGCGCTGGCTCGACAATCTTCTGCTACTATTCTTCGACACAATCCGCTCCTTTCCCGGGATCATATTTGCATTGGCCATCATCGCGCTTCTTGGCCCCAGCATGTCCAGCGTGATCCTGGTCATCGCAATAACATCCATGCCGATCTATGCGCGTGTCGTGCGCACCCAAACGCAAGCCTTGCGCAACTCCGATTACATTGACGCCGAACGAAGCATGGGCGCTGGCACGACGCGCATCCTTGCCGTGCACATGCTGCCAAACGTGATTGGTCCGCTTCTTATTCTTGTAAGCATGGATGTGCCGTCGGTGATCGCCGTGGAAGCAGGTCTGGGCTTTCTTGGCATGGGTGTGCGGCCACCCACGCCCGACTGGGGAGTTATCCTCAATGATGGCTATAGCTATATCAATCAGACCCCCTGGCTGATTTTTGCCGGCGGCATTCCAATAGTGGTCGCCACGCTGGGCTTCACATTCCTTGGCGAAGCATTGCGTGACATATTCGATCCCAAGCTGCGGAAAGACTTATGAGACGTGAAGATCCGACACCGCCAATGTCCGCCCATCCGCTTCTCGAGGTTCGGAACCTCAACCTCGACTTCGGCTCGCCACGCGGACGTGTTCACGCACTGTGCAACGTTTCGCTGGACGTGCCAAGCAGACAGATAGTCGGCATCGTCGGTGAGAGTGGATCCGGCAAATCCACGCTTGCCTATACTGTGATGGGTCTACTTCCAGAAAACGCTCAGGTTACTGCCGGCAGCATCATATTCGAAAGACGCGACCTGCTTACGCTGACTGCCCAGGCGCGACGCAGTCTGATGGGCGATCGCCTCTCCATGATCTTCCAGGATCCGATGACCGCGCTCAATCCGGTGCGGACCATCGAGAGCCAGATGATCGATATCCAACACCACGGACAACGAGGCCGTAGTGAAAAGCGCGCTCGTGCGATCGACATGCTCAAGCGCGTCGGAATTCCCGATCCGCAAAGCCGCATCGGGAATTATCCGCATCAGTTCTCTGGTGGCATGCGCCAGCGCATCTGCATTGCCATGGCACTTCTGGTGAGACCGGCGCTGCTCATCGCCGACGAGCCGACCACGGCGCTTGATGCAACGTTGGAAGTCCAGATCATCCACCTGCTCAAGGATCTGCAAAGGGAGATCGGTTGCTCCATCCTGTTTGTCTCCCATCATCTCGGCGTCGTCGCTGAATTGTGCGACCGGGTTGCCGTCATGTATGCGGGCGAGGTGGTAGAGCAGGGCGCCGTACGCGACATCTTCCATAATCCCGGCCATCCCTACACAAGGGCGCTGCTTGAGTGCGATCCTGGACGGATCAAGCAACGGACGCGCAATTTGCCGACCATCCCCGGAGACGTCCCCAGTCTGCTCGGAAGCAGAAATGGATGTATCTTCCGACCGCGGTGTCCTCACGCTTTCGATCGCTGCGTTCATGAGACGCCTGGCGAATACCGTGTCGCTGCTGACCAGGTTGCGCGATGCCATCTGCTCGATCGAGCTGGGATGGTTGCGGCATGAGTGCGCTGCTAAGTGTCCAGGACCTGCGCGTCCGCTTCCGCACCATGGGGTCGCTGAAGGCGCTCACCACGGGCACGGCCGACCCTTTCATTGACGCTGTGTGCGGCGTCTCCTTTGAAATCCGCAAGGGCGAGACGCTTGCCCTCGTCGGCGAAAGCGGATCTGGCAAATCCACCATCGCTCGCACGATCATCGGCCTTCAGCCGGCTGTTAGCGGCAGCATTCGTTTCGACGGGCAGGAACTTATCGGCCTCAAAGCGGCCGAACGAAAGTCCTACCTGCGCCGCATGACGATGATGTTCCAGGATCCCGTGGGCTCCCTCTCGCCGCGGCTGACCGTGCAGTCGCTCCTCACCGAGCCATTCCGCATACACGGCGTGAGCAATCGCGATCCCGGTGCCGAAGCGGAGCGCCTGTTGCGCATGGTCGGCTTGCCGGCGGACTTTGGGCGCCGCTATCCCCACCAGCTCTCTGGCGGTCAGGCCCGGCGCGTCGGCGTCGCTCGTGCCCTTGCACTCAACCCAGACCTGATCATCGCCGACGAGCCCACAGCTGGGCTCGACGTATCGGTCCAGGGTGAGGTGCTTAATCTGCTTGCTCGCCTCCAGGATGAACTTGGGATCGCCATCCTGATCATCACCCACAACCTCAACGTAGTCCGCCACATGGCCGATCGTATGGCGATCATGTATCTCGGTCGCATTGTCGAGACGGGCTCGACTGAAAGCATCTTCGATCATCCCCGGCATCCTTATACGCAGGCCTTGCTCTCGGCCAATCCGGTGCCCGATCCCGATGCCGTTCTCAACCGCATCGAAATCAAAGGCGAGGTGCCGAGCATGCTGAGACGGCCAACCGGCTGCGAGTTCCACGCGCGGTGCCAGTACGCCCAGGAAATCTGTAGCC
>NZ_JAMYNZ010000037.1:0-7180 GCF_040319465.1 Mesorhizobium sp. M0910 | reverse complement strand
TGCAGAAGGTCGGCTCGGTGCCCGAAACAAACGAAACAGCAAACCAATGAAGGGGTCAGTTCTTCAGTTCGCCAAAGGGGTCAATTCCTGGATTCGTTTGACAGCCGGCCGCAAGCGCACGGCGGCGAAGCGGGAATTGAGCTCGGTGTTGCTTCCTTCACGCCAGGCGATCGTGCGCCAAGTCTCGACGTCGAACTCCTCGGCCAGGGCCTTGGCCGAGATCGGCTTGTGATTGTCGGTTCGGCCGACTCGAGACGGCGGCCGGCCTCTTCCGCTCCAAGGCTTGGGCGGCAGCGGGCTCTCGCCTGGGCGCCAGACGCGCTGAGTGTGGGCTGAACGCCGACAACATAGGTCAGACCGAGCTCGGACAGGCCCGCGCGGAAACCGCCGTCGGCGCCATATCCGGCGTCGGCCAGAACCACGCCGGGCGCGACGCCCTCGGCCTTGGCCGTCCTGATCTGCTCGAGCGCGATCTGCGGCTTGGTCTGGAACGTGATCTCCGCCGGGATCTTCGCCTTCTCGCGTCGTTCCGGATCCTCCGCCCAGCTGCGCGGGAGATACAATTCGTAGGCGATCGGAAGCGAGGCTGCGTCATTTGCGATCGATAGGCTAACCGCAATCTGACAATGTCCTGCTTGCCGCATTGCCTCGCCTGAACTGCTCCCTAAAACCTCATCTAATTTGCTCCCGAATCAACAACTCCGGGAGCTGTGATGAGGAAGGTGAAGCATGGCGACACGAGCGGAATTGGTGGCGGCGATCGGTGGACGCTATGTTTTAGGCGGGCGGGCCGAAAAGGCGAGGATGTTGGACGAATTCGTGGCCCTCACCGGCTTCATCGCAAGCATGCGATGCGACTGCTGCGAGGAGACTGCGCGCCGGCGAAGAGTGGTCCTCGGCCGGGGCGGCGGGTTTACGGTGATGAGGTGCGCGCCGCTCTCGTCGTCGTTTGGGAGGCGTCGGATCGAATCTGCGGGAAGCGACTACACCCGCTCTTGCCAAGCCTGATCGAAGCGATGGAACGCCACGGACACGGCGCTATGGATAGCGAGACGCGCCGGCAATTGTTGACGATGAGCCCAGCGACGATTGATCGCGTTCTCAAGGACATTAAGACGAGTGCCAGCGGGCCGCGGCGGCGGAAAGCATCAACGACGATCCGGCGTAGTGTTCCAGTTCGGACTTTCTCGGATTGGGATGACCCCGCACCCGGCTTTGTCGAGGCGGATCTTGTTTCTCATTCCGGCCCATACGCGAAGGGCGCCTTCTCGCAAACCCTGGTGTTGACCGATATCGCCACGGGCTGGACGGAATGCGCGCCGCTGCTGGTTCGCGAGCAAACGGTCCTGATCACTGCGTTGGCCGAACTGCGCAAGTTGCTGCCGTTCCCGCTGCTGGGCTTCGACACCGATAACGACAGCGTCTTCATGAACGAGAGCGTTCAGGAGTATTGCTTGCGTGATAATATCGAACTCACCCGTTGCCGCCCCTACCGGAAGAATGACCAGGCATTTGTCGAGCAGAAGAATGGGGCGGTCGTGCGTAAGATCGTTGGATATCGACGCTTCGAGGGACTGCAAGCCACACGGGAGCTAGCCAAGCTTTATTCCTCGATGCGGTTGTTCATCAATTTCTTTCAGCCATCTTTAAGTTGAAAGAAAAGCATCGTGACGGAGCCAGGGTGGTCAAGCGGTATCATCGTCCCGCCACGCCCTATCAGCGGCTGCTTGAGGATGCACGCACGCCGGAGGATACGCGCCTTCGCCTCAAGGCGATGTACCTGACGCTCGATCCGGTTCGGCTGCTGCGCGACATACGCCTGACACAAGAGAGGTTGGTCGACATCGCCGACAAGCCGGACGGTTCGGCTGCCGCCGACGGCGAGGCATTGCCGCTCGAAGACTTTCTGTCCGGGTTGCGGATTGCGTGGCGTGGTGGGGAAGTGAACCCGACCGCCCGCCCCAAGCCGGCGGTCAAGCGAGAGCGGCGCAGACCCGATCCTCTCCTTGCCGTCACGGCCGAGCTTGAGGAATGGTTCGAGGCAGAGCCTTGGCGAACGTCACGAGAGTTGCTTGAACACTTGCAGGTCAAATATCCCGGCGTGTATCCCGACGGCCTCATTCGGACCGTGCAGCGTCGAATGAAAATCTGGCGCAGTACGCAAGCCAATGCGTTGGTGTTCGGGCCATTCGCCGATGCCGCGCGGACGGAAATTGTAGAGGTCATGCGGTGAGATCATCCCCGGATCGGCAGAGGCTAAATCTCGGGAACAACCAGTGAGGCAATCGAGAACATCCGAGTGAGGCAACGGCATTGTTCTTTGGGAACACTCGTGGGCGAGGCAATACGGGGTCTCTTCCAGATCGACGCGCTATAAGAGCTGCATCATCTTGCGGGTACCGGCGGCGTGGGGTGCGCGCGGTATTGTCATTTTGGGGCAATTTGAGCGGGGCGAATCAATTCGCCGCAGTCTAACTTGCCGCGAATTTCGCTGATTTCGCCCTACTGACCTCATAAATCCTTTGACAAGTCGCGACAACATGTCGACAGCGATTGGCAACGCGAGTACGCTCCTCCCCTCGCCGCGAGCAGTCAGAACACACCAAATGTGCCTAGCTGCCAAAACTGGATTTATTGAAGGACCGACTGATGGAGACGAGAGCAACATCTAACAATGCCGCGTCTGGATTAATCGCCGGAACTCGCCCACTAGCCCCTGACGTTCCGTCTAGTGAACTTACGGCTCGCCTCAAGAACATTCGCCGGGAGATGGAGGCTCACCAACTGGACGTAATCGTTCTCACGGACGTTAAGAACATTCAGTACTTCACGGACTTCCGCTCATTCTCCTGGTACTTCAATTCCAGGCCGTTCTTCACGGTGATCACAGCCACAGACCTGATCCTCTTCGCAGCTGTCTACGAACAAGCTTACGTGGACCAGAAGCCGCGCACATTCGCGGCGCTCTACTACGACGGTTACGTCAATGAAGGAGCAGCGCTAGTCGCCGACTCCGTCCGAAACATCTTCAAAGGAAAGACACCGAGTATCGCCATCGACTACGGCGAAGAGATGGCCGGTCGCGGCTCGCTGCCATTGGTCAATGCGTTGCGCGAACTTTCAACGGGGGGTAATTTGCAGAGCGCCTCTCCGACGCTGTGGCGCGTTCGTCAAATCAAGACCCCCTTCGAAGCTGAGTTGAAGCGCACTGCGTTTGCCATCTGCAACGACGCATTCGACCAAACGATCGTTCAGGCGCGCATCGGCATCACCGAATACGAGCTGTGGCGGATGATGCAAGCACAGACCTTCCTGAACGGCGCCGATAGCGGCGATCCTTTTCCGGTCATCTTTAGCAAGGGCGATTTCATGTATGGGCGCCCGCCAACCGCTCGACGCCTGGAGCCAGGACACTACGTGTGGGCAGATTTTCGAGCAACGTACGGTGGTTACTCGGCGGATCGCAATCGAATCGCGCGCGCCGGTGAGCCGGCCCCTTGGGAGCTAGAGACTTACAAGGCCGTCCGCGATATCACGCTCGAGTATTGTCATTCGATCCGCCCGGGGATGACAAGTTCGGAAGTGTACGCCATCGGCAGCAAGCTATGGGCACCGATGAATGCCGGAAACAAGTTTGCCTTGATGGCTGCGGGCTCGTTATCGGTCAGATGGGGACACGGCAGTGGAATGGATGTTGTTGAAACGCCTTCATTGGGTCCGTACGACCATACAGTGATCTGTCCCGGGATGATTTTGCATATCGAGCCAAAGCTCGAGCGCGACGGTGCCGTCTTCCAATGCGAGGAAGCGTTCTACGTTCGCGAAGACGGCATCGATTTCCTGACACCCCTTTCCCCCGAATCGGTGCCGATTATCGGAGAGTAACGCGGGGCTGCAAAGGCCGGCCTACGCCCACCCGCATTGCCCAGCGCCCGCATGCGGGTGGGCAGGTGCAGAAGGCAGGACACTCATACAGCGCGAGCTGCACAGGACGCAGGAACTGTGATGAAGGCAGACGTTATCGTCATTGGGGAGGGATCGTTGGCTCGGCCATCGCCTTTGGCCTGGCGCAGCGCCATCAGCGCGTGATCGTACTGGATGGCGATGACCGAGATAACCGGGCAGCACGGGCAAACTTCGGGCTCATCTGGGTACATGGAAAAGGCACGAATATGCCAGAATACCAACTCTGGTCGCGCCTTAGTGGCGAGCGCTGGGATGAATTCTCGAGGGGGCCTTCTGGATACTACCGGGCAGGATCTGCACTTAGAGCAGAAGGGTGGGCTGGTCTTTTGCCTCGATGAAGCAGAATTCGAGGCGCGCCGCGTCTCACAAGCTGCATAACCAACTTGGCGGAGAGCCTGCCGATTGGGAAATGATCGATCGTTCCGAGCTTGAACGGCTTATGCCCGGCGTCACTCTCGGTTCCGACGTTTGCGGCGCGAGTTTCGGCCGTCGGGATGGGCATGTTAATCCGCTGCGTCTCCTCTCGGCGCTTCAGTCCGGCATCCAGAGGCTGGGTGGCACCGTCGTTGGGGCTGCCCTGGCCCAGAAGATCCGGTCGGGAGCCACTGGCTTTACGGTGGAAACCAGAGTGGAAACCAGCGCTGACCGTTTATTTTCGACGGAGTCGCCGAGCCTGCCGAGGCAGGGGAGAGCGTAGCCGCCGTTCTGCTGCGGCAGGAGGCGGGTTGGTCGCGACTGACGCCGGTCAAGGGATCGAAACGAGGACCCTACTGTCTGACGGGCGTCTGCTTCGATTGCTTGATGGAAGTGGATGGCGTTGCCTCGGTGCAAGCCTGCCTCACCACCGTTCAGGATGGCATGCGCATCGCGCGCCAGCGCGGAAAGAGGAATCTAGGGGCATGAAGCCGGTCGATCTACTCATTGTCGGGGCCGGACCGGCCGGCATGGCGACGGCGCGGCGAGCGGGGCTCAATTTCCTCGTGATCGACGAGCAGCCCGCGCCAGGCGGCCAGATATGGCGCGACATCGAAACCGTCGCAGCAACGGCACGCGCCGCCTTGCTTGGCGCGGCCTCGTATTCACGACATCCATTAACATGCAGCAGCAGCGCTGATTACTGGCACTCAGCAAACCTCCAGGCGAAAAGGACTTCACTTGACAATCGCTCCCCGGACCTATGCCGTTATCGGAACGTCAGAAGGCGCGCTCGCGTTAGCGGCCGAACTCCGCCTTGCGGGCCACCGCGTTATTCTTTCAGACCGGCAGACGCGCCGTGACACCATCGAGGGCCTGATTGCCGCGCCGGGGCTTGAGTTGGATTGCCAGGTCGAGAGCTTCGTGGGCGGGATAAAGCAAATCCTTGTTAAGGGGATTCAGGCAACCAGCGATCTCGCCTTTGCCGCTGCCGAGGCGGACGTCATCATCCTAATGACGCCACAGATAGCCTATGGAGATTGGAGAATTGCTCGGTGCTTTTTGCAGGGGCGCTTCGACACGATCAGATCATCCTCCTCAGCCCCGGCGGGCTCGGAGGCTCACTGCTGGTGAACCGTTTAGCCACCAATGCCGGAGCTAAAGGTATTCTAGTCGATACCCTCCGGCGAAGGCCGCCTTGCGAGAGGATGGCACGGTAGCGAGGCTGCGCTCTTAAGGTCGTCCTTACGAGCGAAGTTAGCAGCACAGCATGAGCCATATGACGTTATTGACCGGGCCGGAGCGGCGGCGTCGTTGGAGTGAAGCGGATCAGTGCCGGATACTGGCGGCGGCATTCGCGCCCGGGGCCACAGTGGCGGCGGTGGCCCGTCAGTACGAGGTCGCGACCAGCCTGATCTACAAGTGGCGCCGCACGATGAGAGCCCGCGAGACGGGCTTTGCCGAAGTTGTCGTGGCTCCCGATGAGCCTGTCGCCGTTTCGGTGCCGGCGGCGCCACCAGCGGTGATCGAGCTGGAGATCGCCGGCAAGGTGCGGCTGCGGATACCGCTGACCACGCCGCCGACACTGGCGGCAGCGATGGTGAACACGCTGGGCGTTTCATGATCCCGGTTCCGAGCCAGGTGCGGATCTGGTTGGCGGTCGGCCGGACCGATATGCGTCGCGGAATGCAAGGCCTCGCTCTGCAGGTTCAGGAGACGTTGGGCCGGGATCCGCATGCCGGCGATCTTTATGTCTTCCGCGGCCGCAGCGGCAACCTGGTCAAGATTATCTGGCATGATGGGCTCGGCATGTCGCTGTATGCAAAACGGCTCGAGAAGGGCCGGTTTCTATGGCCGTCGCCGGCGGACGGCACGGTTTCCATATCACCGGCGCAGCTCGCCTACATGCTCGACGGGATCGATTGGCGCAACCCGCTTCACACGTTCCGCCCGCAGCGCGCGGGCTGAGTTTTTCTTTGAGTTTGCGCCATTTTCCGCGAGTCAGCGGACGCGTTTTATGATTCACTCCAGGGCATGGTTGCCACCGCCCAGGATGCTGTTCCGGACGATATTGGCGCGCTGAGAGCAGCGCTGACCGCGGCGCTGGCCAGAGCCGAAGACGAGGCCGCGCGCGCTGCGCTGGTCGAGGCCGAACTGGCGGTCGCCAGGGCCAAGGCATCGGATGATGCGGCGCTGATCGCGCATCAGCATCTGACGATCCGGAAGCTGCAGCGGGCGCTGCATGGTCAGAGTTCTGAACGCTCAGCCCGCCTGCACGACCAGATGGAACTCACCTTCGAGGAACTCGAGAGCACCGCGACGGAAGACGAGATCGCCGCCGAACAGGCCGCGGCCCGGACCACCGAGCTGGCGCCTTACATGCGCAAGCGACCGGCGCGCCAGCCATTTCCCGAGCATCTGCCGCGCGAACGCGTGGTCGAGCCGGCGCCGGCCGCTTGCCATTGCTGCGGCGGTCATCGGCTGCGCAAGCTGGGTGAGGATATCACCGAGACGCTGGAGGTGGTGCGGCGGCAATGGAAGGTGATGCAGCACGTGCGGGAGAAGTTCACCTGCCGCGACTGCGAGGCGATCAGCCAGGCTCCGGCGCCGTTCCACGCCACCCCGCGCGGCTGGGCCGGTCCCGGCCTGCTGGCGATGATCCTGTTCGAGAAGTTCGGCCAGCATCAGCCGCTCAAACGCCAGGCTGAACGCTATGCCCGCGAAGGCGTGCCGCTCAGCCTGTCGACGCTCGCCGACCAGGTCGGCGCCGGCGCCGCGGCGCTGATGCCGCTGTTCAAGC
>NZ_JAMYNZ010000036.1:0-8241 GCF_040319465.1 Mesorhizobium sp. M0910 | reverse complement strand
CTTTTGTTGGTCACGCGGGATATGGGGGGCAGTTCCTGGTCGCTAACCCCGACACCGGCACCGCGGTGGTCTATATGGCCGTGCACGAAAACAAGGACGGTGATGACGGGAACATTTACCCACCTCTAATCCGCATGATGGCCGAAATCGCAGCAGCCAATTAAAAAGGAACATGGCACGAAACTGTGGAAGGTATCGTCAAGAACATCCACCGCCGCTCTCTTCTCAAGACAGAAGCCGTCTTGGGCGGTGGTATCATTGGTAGCGGCACACTCTCGCAGGTAATGACTTAGGTCTGCCTGCTGGGCAGGGTTGGCAATCACCATTTCGAATGGCAAGCCACCGTTCAAGAAGTTGCAGACAGCGTGACACCATCCTGCGACGTTGGCGGAAAGGCTTTGGCTTTTGAGTGGGTGGTTGCAAGCCACTCTAGATATCCTCCGGTGTGACACTCACGGCCGCAAGGCTGACAGCGGAAGTCGACCGTCGCCCTGTTCCACTCTCGATCTCGGAAGTCCTGAATGAGCCATGTCGTCATTGTTGGAACCGGCATAGTCGGCCTTAGCACGGCTCTGGCGCTGCTTTCCGAGGGCCACGCGGTGACGCTGGTCGATCGCGATCCATCCGGCGACAAGACCTCCTTCGGCAACGCCGGTGGCCTTGGCGTTACCGAGATCGTACCCGCAAGCGTCCCGGGGCTCATATGGAAAGTGCCGGGCTGGCTGATCGATCCGCTCGGGCCGCTGTCCTTGCGCCCTGGCCATTTTCCGAAGCTGGTACCCTGGCTGTTACGCTTCATGAAAAGCGGCTCGCATAGGGAAATGCTGCGGCTCACCTCCGCGCTCGCAGCCCTGACCGCGACTGTTTACGACGATTTCCTCCCGATGCTGGACGAGCTCAGCCTTTCGCATGAACTTCATCGCGTGGGCGCACTCTGGGTGTATGAAACCGAAGCGGGCTTTGCCGCCGATGCCGCGGACCGCGCACTACGCCGCTGCCACGGCGGCATTTTCGAAGAAATGGATGGCGACGAGGCAAGACGGCTCGAACCCGCGCTCGGAAAGAAGGTCGTTCGTGCGGTGCTGACGCCGCAATGGTCGCATTTTTCCGACCCGAAGCGAGTGGTGGACACACTGCGCGAACACGTTGCCTCACGCGGTGCGACAATCGTTCAAGGCGAGGCGGTAGCGATTGCCGGCACTGCACTTGAGCTTTCGGACGGAACGAAGCTGCCGTTTGAGCGACTGGTCATCGCAGCAGGCGCATGGTCTGCGCGGCTTGCGGCGACCATCGGCGACCGGGTGCTGTTGGAAAGCGAGCGGGGCTACAACATCACCATTCCAAATTCCGGCGTATCTCTTGCCCGGGAAGTCATCTTCGCCGAACGCAAGTTCGTCGCCACTCCCATGGACATAGGCCTGCGGATCGGCGGCGCAGCGGAATTTGCCGGCCTCGATGCTTCCGCAAATTACGCCCGCAGCGATGCGCTGGCCCGCTTGGCCCGTCCTTATCTGCCAGGGCTCAAAACCGAAGGCGGCACCCGGTGGATGGGTCATCGCCCCACCACGCCCGACAGCCTGCCAGTCATCGGCCCCTCGCCCAATCGCCCCGATATTATTCATGCCTATGGCCACGGCCATATTGGACTGACGCTCGGCCCCACCACCGGTCGTCTCGTTGCCGATCTGATTGCCGGCCGCACCGCGCCGATCGACCTCGGCCCATTCTCAGCCAGCCGTTTTTCCTGAACCGGGAGCCCAAGCCATGAACCCTCACACCTTTTTCTGCGTCGACGCCCATACTTGCGGCAACCCGGTGCGCGTCGTCACCGCTGGCGCGCCGATCCTGCCCAATGTCAGCATGGCCGATAAACGCCAGATTTTTCAAGCCGAGCACGACTGGGTTCGCCAGGCGCTGATGTTCGAACCGCGCGGCCATGACGGGATGTCGGGCTCCATTCTCTATCCGCCGTCACGTGAGGATTGCGATATCGGTGTGCTGTTCATCGAGGTTTCCGGCTGCCTGCCAATGTGCGGACACGGCACCATCGGCACCGTGACGGTCGCTCTAGAACAAGGCCTGATCGTGCCAAAGACCGAAGGCAAGCTTGCTGTTGAGGTTCCAGTCGGTCGCGTCGAGATTGAATATCGTCGCGAAGGCCGCTTTGTGGAGGAAGTGCGCCTCTTCAATGTGCCGGCCTATCTGCACGCCGTCGATACCATCATCGACGTGCCTGGCATGGGTGAGCTGGTGGTGGACGTATCCTATGGCGGCGATTTCTACGCCATCATCGAGCCGCAGAAGAACTGGACCGGTCTCGACAGCATGAGCGCCGCGGAGATCCTTCATTTCGGCCCGCTCGTGCGTCGTCTCATCCAGGAAAAGGTTGCGCCGGTGCATCCCGAAGACGACCGCATCGCCGGTGTCGGCCAAGTCATGTGGGTTGACAAGGCCAAAAATCCGGAAGCGGACGCGCGCAACGCTGTGTTTTATGGCGAGCGCGCCATCGACCGCTCGCCGTGCGGGACCGGCACGTCGTCGCGCATGGCGCAGCTCGTCGCCAAGGGTCTGCTCAAGGTCGGAGACACCTTCGTGCACGAATCCATCATCGGGACGCTGTTTCACGGTCGCGTTGAGAGCGAGGCAACGGTCGCTGGCCGCTCCGCGATCCGGCCCAGCATCGCCGGCTGGGCGCGCATAACCGGCTACAACACCATTCTCGTTGACGAACGCGACCCGCTTGCTTTCGGCTTCCAGGTCCGATGAGGAAAGGCGGTGATCCTTGAAGAACGCGACAAAAGTTGTGCCGTGGCCGAGTATCTTGCGACGCAGATGGGCCAGGCAGGCGGCTTCTCGAATGGCGCCGCCCTTGTAGATCCGGTTGTAGCCGCTGAAACGGTCGGCCTTGAGCGTGCCGGCAAATCCGGTGAGCTCAATCATCACGCTCTCATCAGCGCGGCCCATGGTGGCGCGGTACCAGACGATCTGCGGCTCCTGCGAACCCGAGTTGTGGTCGTCGGCGACGCCGATCGCCGGCGCAAGGCCTAACAGCGGCCAAGATGGCGTAGGTGGCGCATGCCGTCGTCAAGACGGGAACACAATACCGGCCTTTCATCGAGCGGTCGGATGCAGGCGGCAAGACCCCTCTGCAATTGCCGTGAGGGCGCGAGACGCGACCCTGTGGATACGTTCCGGCCTTCCTGGGTGGGTATCCCGTCTTGAGGGCGGTGAGGGACCACGGCCACCAAGTCCCCAATGGACCGGCTCCGACACTCGTCCTTACGGGACAACCAATCGTCGGCCAATTTTGCCGATTCCCTGCAAAAAGCATTTGACAAGTCACGACAATATGTCGACAGTGAGATGTCGAAGTCAAGCAACGTGCGACGACTTTTCCCAACCCTGCTCCGACGGAGGGACTTTGGACAAACGCGAGAATAACGAAATTTGGAGAGGAGGTTCTGTATGAACGACAGGAACATTGTGCAGGCGTTTGAGACGTCGGAGTATCGCGCTCGCCTCGATAAAGTGCGTGCTTTGATGTCCAATTCAGGGATGGACGCGCTGGTGGTCATCTCGAAGGCCGATCAGTTCTATCTCCTCGGGTGCGACGCCCCCGATGCCAGCGATTACGCTGTGCTGGTGACGCTCGATGACGATCCTTATTTTATCCTACGGAAGATGGATGCTGACGGTGCGACGGAAGCCGGATGCTGGCTTTCGAAAGATCGGATTATTGCTTATCCGGAAAGCTACGTAGGCGGCACAGATGGGAAAAGCGTCTGGGAATACATCGCTCAATTTATCAAGAGCAAGGTGAAGGCGTCCACACGTATCGGCGTTGAAGTGTCCGGCCTGGGCGTGTTCAGCTATCGAAAGCTTGTCGCAACATTGGGAGGTCAGGAGCCGATCGACGCTAGTGACCTGGTAGGGGCATGCAAGGTGGTCAAGTCCGAGCGCGAACTGATTTATATGCGCGAGGCGGCCACGATCGCGGAACGGGCTATACTTGCTGGCATCGACAAGATCGCCGTCGGCGCTAGGCATCCTGACGCAGTCGCGGCGACCATGTCAGCGCTTTGTGCCGGCACGAAAAGCATTCCCGGTGGACCGGGGCCTTTTGTTTACCTCCGCGGCGGCGAGTTCGCCAAGGCACCACATCAGCAGTGGAAGGACGACGTATTCGCGGCTGGGCAGGAATATTATCTGCTATGTGGCGCGACTCGGCTCCAGTACCCAGTTGCATTGGCGCGGATTGCTCATGTAGGTCCAGTTGCGCCACACCGGAAGCATCGGCACGAGGCGGGCATGGCCGGGTTCCATGCGGTGGTGGATGCTATGCGCCCGGGCGCGACCTGCGCTGATGTGGCGCGCGCATATCAAGGGGCTATTCGGCCGTACGGGTTCATAAAGGAGGAGGGGCGCTTCGGTTACTCCCTGGGACTCGGCTTTATCGATGGCCCTAGTTTGGCATTTAACAACGACACCGAGATCGTGGCCAATATGACTTTCCACTTCGAGTCTACTTTCATTGATCGCGGCGAAGAGTACTTGCTGAGCGACACTGTTCGGGTCACCGATACTGGCGCGGAGCTGCTGACCACCGTACCCCGCGACCTTTTCGAGCGTCCCGCATGAAGTAAGTACCGGAGTGACGACAACTCCGATCTGCCACCTTCGTGGCTCGTGTAGCTCGCGAATGCCCCTGACGAGCCCTGTAAAAGGGCTCGTCTCGCGGAGCAAGTGGGAGCGAGCATTCGAAGGAAACGAGGGATGATCTGTGACAGGCCATCGAATCCACGGTCAAGAACCCAATCAGGATACCTGCATTATGACGATTGCCTCCATACCCAACCCGGACCTGGTCGTCTCGCCGGTCGAGAATAGTCCGCACTGGAATCTAACGAACCACCGCCGGCAAGGTTTTCAGAACCTGCATACTGTGGCCCGTTATGTCACGTCACTGCGTTCCCCGCGTGTGCTGCCGTTCAGGAAGGATATCGACTGGACGATCGGGGATCGACCAGATGTCGCGCGGTTTCGGTCGTTGCCGCATTTCTCCGGTTTCGTCGTGGCACGCGGCGATCGCATCCTCTATGAGGCCTATGCTCCGGACTTTGGGCCGGACCGACCGCAATCCGTCATGTCGATCACAAAGATGATAGTCAACATCATGCTTGGTCGCTGCGTCGCAGCGGGTGCTCTCGATCTCGACCGACGGGTCAAGGACTACCTTCCCGAGATCGGCACCGGCTATGGAGAGGCGACCATCCGGGCGGTAGCCGACATGAATATCGCCAATGACTATAGCGATGATGACGACCCCAACGCTGCTACGACGTGGAATACCCTGGAGGTCGCTGTAGGTTTGCGTCTGGCGCCGGAAGATTGGAAAGGATCGACTTACCGCTCGATGCTCTGCGGCATCACAGGAGACGATCTTGTCAATCGGATCGATGGCCCGGACTACAAATCGGCCAGCAGCGATGTACTCGGCTGGGTTGTCGAGCGTGTGAGCAAGCGGTCGCTCCGCGACTGGCTCATCGAGATCGTGGAGGGGGCAGGCCTTGAGGGATCCTTCCACATCGCCTGCGATCGCGAGGGCACACCGTTGCTCGGTGGGGGCGCCTGCCTTTCCGCCCGTGATCTCGCGCGCTACGCCCTACTCTTCGCGCGTCGGGGCGAGGGCATTGACGGACGCCGCGTCGCCGACGCCGCCTTCATCGACGAAACCCGTCACAAACCAGGACCACTTTGGCCAAAGCCGCGCGAGGGGTTGTACTATAGCCGACACACGACCACGGACGGCACTTTTGTTGGTCACGCGGGACATGGGGGGCAGTTCCTGGTCGCCAACCCCGACACCGGCACCGCGGTGGTCTACATGGCCGTGCACGAAAACAAGGACGGTGACAGCTTAGACCTGTTCCCAGCATTAATCCACATGATGGCCGAAATCGCAGCAGCTAACTAAACAAAACATGGGAGGAAACTATGGAAGGTATTGTCAAGAACATCGATCGCCGTGCTCTTCTCAAGACAGGAGCCGCCCTGGGCGGTGGCATCATTGCTAGCGGTATGCCACTCTCGCAGGTGATCTGGGCGGCGGAAGGAAAAGTGCTCAAGGCCACTGCTGCGGAGGAGCTTGGCACTTTGGATCCTGGCTTTTACGGCAGGAGTTACGAAGTTAACGTAATGAACTGCCTTTATTCGAAGCTCACCCGTTACAAGCCAGGCTCTCAATGGGGTTGGGATCTTGAGGCGGCGGAAAAGATCGAGCAGGTCGACCCGACGCATATACGCTTTCGCCTAAAGAAAGGCATCAAATTCACCGGCGGCTATGGTGAGATGACTGCCAAGGACGTCAAGTTCTCATTTGAACGCATCATCAAGCACAATGCACCAGGCGTATTTGATATTGGCACATTGGATCATGTCGAGATCGAGGACGATCATACGGGCGTTATCGTGTTCAAGGCGCCGTACGTGCCGGCCTGGACCATTATATTCCCTTATGCTACCGGCCATATCGTGTCCGAGCAGGCGGTGATGAAGGCGACCAAGGACGGCGGCAATTTCGGCATGAACCCGCCGGCGTTCTCTGGACCCTATGTGCTCGCGGAGTGGAAGCAAAATCAATACACGCTGTTGACCCGCAATCCGGACTGGTCTGGGCCCAAGCCCGGATTTGATGAAATCCGCATCGTACCGATTAATGACACTAAGACAGCGGAACGCGCCTATCTGGCCGGCGATGTTGATTTCACGACGATCAGTCTCGATTCACTGGCAACGTTCAAAAGCAATCCGCCGCCCGATACAAAGGTTGAGGAGCATCCCTCGCTCCGCACCATCTGGCTTGGCATGAACATGGATAACCCGAAGCTGAAGGACATCCATGTCCGCAAGGCAGTTCAATGGGCCATCAATGTGCCGCAGATCGTCGACACCGCCTATGCGGGGGCGGCCAACGTGGCAACCGGGTCAATTGCGCCAGGTATTGTCGGACATCGCGAAAAAGCCCTCATTCCACCGGAAGGCGACCTCGCCAAGGCTAAGGAGTTCCTGGACAAGGCCGGGGTCAGCGACCTGGAGTTAACCCTCGATTGCGACAACAGTGGCATTCCTGGGATAATTGCTCAGACGATCCAGGCGCAGTTGTCGCAGATCGGCATTACTGTCCAAGTCAATGCCCAGGACACTGGTTCCTATGATTCGATCGGTCAGGAATCGGAAGGCGATCGCTGGAAGGACGTGCAGCTCTTTATCAGAAACGACAGCAGTCTGCCTGATCCTTCTTACTACATGTTGACGTTCGTGAAAGCCCAAGTGGGCATTTGGAATTGGGAGCGCTTCAGCAGTGACCGCTATGACGAGCTCAACGCCAAGGCAATGACGATTGAGGATACAAACGAGCGCGCAAAGCTCTATTACGAGATGCAGGACCTCTTGGAGGAATCGGGCGCCAACCGTTTCCTGACCAATGGTGCTACTGCTGTCGTGTATCGCCCGACCAAGGTACAGCCTGCGACCCGTCCGGACGGCGTGCCTTTATATGTCGACTTCAAGCCGGCTTAAGCGGCGGCGACGGGAGTATGTTGTTTTATCTTTGTAGGAGGTTGGTCCTCGCGGTCACGATCATCGTGATCGCGGTGACGCTTCTGTTCCTGATGATCCATGCTGTGCCGGGCGACCCTGCCTCAGTCCTGCTCGGACCGCGGGCGACGCCTGAAATGAAAGTGGAGCTGCACCAGCAGATGGGGCTCGACAAACCGCTTCTCGTGCAGATCGCCACCTTCTTCGGCGGACTGCTCCACGGCAATTTAGGTTATGATGTGTTCAGCCAGAGGCCGGTCGCCGACATCGTGTTTGCGCAATTGCCCTACACGATCGAGCTGATCCTCATCTCGATCTTTTGGGCCGCCGCTATCGCCGTGCCGCTAGGCTGCTACTCTGCCATGCGGCGCAATTCCTTGCTCGATCAAGCAGTTGGGGTAATGGCGGTATCTACGATGGCGATACCTTCCTTTGTGATGGCGGTCTACGCACTGCTGATCTTCGCCGTCGCCCTACGCTGGCTGCCGGCGATCGGGCCGGGCGAGGGCTTTGTGGATGGGCTCGTCCACCTGATCCTGCCGAGCTTTGCAATGGGAATCGGTTGGGTGGGCTACATCTCTCGACTGGTGCGCGCGTCCATGCTCCAAACGCTGGGTGAGAACCATATCCGGATGGCTCGCTCTT
>NZ_JAMYNZ010000035.1:0-11277 GCF_040319465.1 Mesorhizobium sp. M0910 | reverse complement strand
CGCTCTTCGCTGTTCTCGCAGCGAAGCCGACGTCCGAAATACGGGTGCCAACGGTAATGGACCTCGACCTCCTGCCCAACATGGGCAGAATGACCCCGAGATGACAATTACCCGAAAGAACAGCCTCTTCGCGGGCAGCGACGGCGGCGGACGGACATGGGCCACCATCGCCACCCTGCTGACCACCGCCAAGATGAATCAGGTCGATCCGCACGCCTGGCTCACCCTGACCCTCGAGCGCATTGCCAATGGCTGGCCAAACAGCGATATCGACGCCCTCATGCCATGGAATTACCAGCGCTGAACGGCCTCAGCTGCCCGCTTACTGCGAAACGGGCCCAATTGCGGGCGCCGTCATCATGGCCGCCAAAGAGAGCATTGCGGCGGTGGAACACCACTCCCGGCGGCGCAGATCCGTTCCAGCCGCGGTCGTCGCGCAGAATAGCTCAGAGACAGCCAGTTTTCGTCTTGCCGCGCCCGTGATCCAATACCGGAGCCGTGGTCTCGTCGTCATATAGTCGTGAGCTACCCTGTTTCAGGACCATGGTCATGGGGTCTAATACCGGCGCGATCACACACAGCGCCCGTCCGCCCCAGCCAGTCGGCAGGACCCTGCGGTCGATCGGCACCCCGTGTGGGGCCATGGCCGCGGCCTGCCGGTTCAGCGGCATGTGTCGGAATGCTTGGACACGGCAATGTGCGCCAATAGGGCTTCGGTCGGCCAGCTACCTTCCAGCAAATGCGCCGGCGCCGTGGCCTGAACCACTCCCGCGCGCCCTTGGGGCAAGCGTACTTCGGGCATCGCGACGATCACCTGATAGCGCGCCGGGATATGATCGAGCCGCTCCGTCCGGTCTTCGCCAATCCGGACCATGTTGCCGCAACCACAGGGGCAGGCAATGCTATCAGGCTCGATCACCTGTTCGACGCGCGGCAGGCTCTGGGGCAGCGCGCACGCCTTGCGTTGCCTGCGTGAAGCAGTCTTTTCGCAATTCGCTGTGCTGGCCCCGATCTTTTCCTCGACGAAGGCGATCTGGGCCTGTGTTTCGGCAATTGCCGTCTCCAGGTCCTCCAGCGCCAGTTCCATCGTTCCATCTGCGTTGGATCGAGCCTTTCCGATTTCGGCCCGAACTTCGTGCGGCGATAGTCCTGAACGTAGCTCTCCAGCTTCTCGACGAGGTTCCTTCAGATCGGTGATGAAGGCGTCCTTTTCAGCCACCACCGCCTGCTCATATGCTGACGGGCCGCACGCTCAACCGACAGCTCGAACTGCACTGCCGCAAACGCGTTCACCACCTCTGCAGGGAGGGCCGGGAACTGGCTGAGATCAATGGGCGCACATGCGCCTTCGTAGCAAATCGAAGCAAAAAAGCCCAATAAAACACGCTAAAGCCGAACCGGTGAGTCACCCTGCCGCAGCGGGCGGCGCTACCCGCGACGCTACCACGCGTCGCCAGTCGAGACCTTCGAACAAAGTTTCATACTGACCCCGCGACAGCCGCATCGTTCCATCCTGCACTTTGGGCCAAGCAAAACCACCCTGTTCCAGGATTTTGGAGGTCAGCACCATTCCGGTGCCATCCACATCAGGATTTTTACACGATCCCCGCGCTTCGACCGGAAGATCACCGTCACCCCGGAATGCGGATCAAGCTTCAACTCGGTCTGCACCATCAAGGCCAGCGCCTGATGGCCACAGCGGAAGTCCACTGGGCGCGTCGCGATCAGGATCGGCATTCGTTGGCCCGCGACGATCATGCCGTCCATCGCATCGCGCGCACCAAGGCCGCAACCCGGTCAACCGGCACATCATCGGGACCCCGTATCACCAGACCTGAGCCTGTTTCTACCGTCACGATCGGCGAACTATCGTTAGCCGGCTTCGGCTCCGTCGTAATCGCCAGTGGCGCAAGGCGGGTTCGAATAGGCCGCTGTTCTCGCAAGGCACGGCCGGCATCAGTTCCGCAGGCAGCCAAAAGACCCTGACGCGCCTACCGTCGCCAGTCCGAAAGCTGATGCGCAATGAGATCATGACGACGGGCAACATCAACAACCCGCCGACCGGGTTGAAGGCTCTCAGAGACAATCCGTGCCTTCAGATCATTGGGCCATCGTCCACGACGAGGCTCGACAACTTCGCATCGCCCAATAATCCCTCGCCATCCGCCATGCTAAAGCTCCAGCTCCTGCCGAAAACCTTCTGGACCGGCGTCCCAAATACCATTCGAGATGAAATGATGCAGCCGGTCGTAGCGATCGGGCGCAAGGCGTTCCGCCATCGGCTCGATACTCTTGCGATCTCCCGGCCCGATCACGCCCGAAATTATAACCGGGCACATCTGCCGCCGCTTCTTGTGGCCAAGTTTCTCAACGAACGGCTTCAGCCATTCCGTCAGGGCAACATCCTGCTCTGCCATCCTTCGCACCCCTGTTGGAGTGCCAAAGATGGCCGATCATCGTTAGCCCAGGATTAATCTGCCAAAGTAGTGCTAAAAAGATCGCGCACCGCTTCATGCACTGCGTCGGGAACCCAGATCCCGGTCAGCTCCCCCGCCCTCAGCACCCGTGCCAGGGTGACCGCATTGCGTCGGTTCGTCTTGACACGTTCGCCCGGGCGCTTCGGTATCAGCGAAGGCGCAACAACATCGCAGCGGTGGCCGAGCTCAACGATCTGACGGCAAAGCCTGTAGCCGGTTGGGCCGGCCTCGTAGCAGAAATGCAGGTCCGGATATTTGCGCTCCAGCTTACGCACGAAGCGTTCCACCCCGCCGGTGTCGCCTCGATCTAGCCGAGATAGCGGACCTCCCCCTCCCGGCCACCCTCCGCAATCGCAATCGCATGCTTGGCCTTCGAAACCTCGACACCGACGTAAAATCCTTATCTACTGCCATGGCCCGTCCTTCGGGCTTGGCTCGGCATTCCCGAGCAACCCCCGTTTGGTTACAGCTGCAAAGACTAAGGACGGCCCGCCGCTCAGACCACGGTCATATCGCCTCAGTGGGGCACTTTCAACCAGATCAAAGAACGGAAGCCGCTACTGCGACCCAAACTGCGGCTCCCACATAGGGAACTGCAGGCATTCGCGGTGCTGTGAACCAGCTACCGAAGAGCGTGGTGCGGGAAAGCCGAACGCCACGTTCTGTGGGAACCGGGGGCGGGTGACCGCCTCCGGTGACCCGGTGGGCGGCGCCGCGAGGCGTCCCCCTATCCCGATCAGTCATATCTCAGGATTATCCGCTGCTAAAAAAGGCGCCATATTCGTCACAGGCACCGAATTTGGCCGAGATGCTCTACGCCAGCGCAAAGTCAAAAAAGTGAAACAGATCGTGCAAATAACTTCACAGACTCTTACAGTTAAAAATCGCTGGCTGTGCTAGTTCACCTCAAGGTTTGAGGAGGCGCCGAGTGGCGCATGAGGCGAAGCGCGCCGCCAGAGCAGGCCCGGAAAAGGCTGACTGGCTACACCTTGCGAGCAATGCGGGGTGTTGCAACTCGGAGCAAATGGAATTGCGCAAGAATGCTGCTGAGCGAGCGGAAGAGGCGTCGAGAATTGTCGATCCACTGTACCGTCAACACCTGGTTGCCTTCAAGGATCGCCGAGCACTCCCTGATCGGGATCTTCTTTCGGGACGTGTGCGCAGACGTGTGGAAGCGCTGGGCGTGGGCCGACCGCTGCCGCTTATCCTTTCGCCGGGTGGTCTGCTGGACGTTTCGCAAACACTGCTGTCACATTTGCATAACTAGTCGTAACTCTGGCGACGTCACCGTGTCGCTGCTGCAGGTTCCTAAGTTGGAGGTTGAATGATGCGGAATGTTAACTGGTGTTCTAATGCCGCTGCCATTTTCACTTGTGAGAAACAACCGGCGACCGGTTTGCGAGGCATGGTCGTGACCAATCACCCGCTCGCTTCCGCGGCGGGGGCGGAAATGCTCGCCAGCGGCGGCAACGCGATCGATGCTACGATCGCGGCTCTATTCACACTTACGGTGGTAGAGGCAATGATGGTCGGGGTGCTGGGTGGCGGCATAGCTCATATCCGTCTCGCAAATGGGACGCATTACGTGCTTGACGGCATGTGCACCGCACCACTCGCGACCGGCCCCACTATCTACACGCCCGATCCGAACGCCGCACCCGAATCAATGGGGACGATTGGCCGCCGCAACGCCGTTGGCCCCACGTCCGTCGCTGTTCCCGGCGCGCTCTTGAGCTGGTGCGAGGCGCTGCGGCGGTTCGGTACCTTATCTTTGGCCGATGTCACTGAGCCCGCGATCCGTCACGCCTCGCGTGGCTTTCGCGTGACACCTTTGCTACAAGAATGTGTCTCCGAGGCGGCGGCCGATCTCGCCCGTGATGCCGAAATTGCAAAGTTGTATCTGCCCGGCGGTATGCCGATCCAGGCCGGGACTCGGCTTGTCACCGGCGATTATGCCGAGACGCTGCGATCAATCGGCCGCAAGGGCCCTGACATTCTATATGGCGGTGAATTGGGACGTCATTATGCAGAGCACATGGCGCAGGCAAATGGCTTTCTGAGAATCGAGGACCTGGCCGGCTATTGTACCGTCGATCGCGAGCCGTTGCGGGGGCTCTATCGCGGCTATGAGATCCTTGGGCCGCCTCCGCCATCGTTCGGGCTTCTGCACATCATTCAGATGTTGAATATCCTGGAGGGGTACAAGATCGGCGTGCTCGGTTTCGCAACGCCGGACACGTTGCACCTGCTTGCCGAAGTGATGAAGATCGCGTTCGCCGACCGGTCAGCGGCGTTCGCCGATTCGGCGTTTGTCCAAGAGCCGATTGGCAAGCTCCTATCCAAGGACTATGCAGCGGAGCGCCGGGCTCGCATCTCAATGGACCGCGCTCTTTCATGGGGCGCAGGGGAGGCGCCTAGTGAGGGCGCGCACACCACTCATCTGACTGTGGCGGATGGGTTCGGCAATGTCGTCGCCAGCACGCAGACGATCCGATCTTCGTTCGGTGCCCGCTACATCGTGCCTGAAACCGGCATGATCCCGAACAATTACATGTTAGCGTTCGATCCGCGTCCAGGCTGCGCCAGCTCGGTCGCGCCCGGCAAACGCGTCACCTCGTCGATATCGCCGGTGATGGTGTTGCGCGACGGCAGGTTACGCTACGCGATCGGCCTGCCTGGCGGACTGCAAATCTTCCCCTCCGTCGCGCAGGCGCTGTCGAACCTGATCGATCATGGCATGGGCGTGCAGCAGGCAGTAGAGGCGCCGCGCCTTTGGACGCGAGGCCGTAAGGTAAAGGTTGAGGCTTCGTTCCCCGAAGGCGCACTAGCGGCATTGCGCGACCGCGGTCACAATGTGGCGGCGATCAACAGCGTTGGCGGCGGGATGAATGCGATTCAGTTCGATGCGGACGGCACAATGACTGGCGCCGCATGCTGGCGTGCTGACGGTATGCCAATCGGGCTCGGCGGCGGATTGGCGCGGCCCGGCGCATTTTTCAGGTCGGATCAGAAGCGGCCGGTATATGACCGCACGGGCGGGGTGGCGTCCAGTTGAAGACCATCTCGTTCAACGAGGTGGGCGAACGGTTCCTCGATCGAACTGGAATTCTTCGGGTTCGATTTCAAGGATAGTGTTCTGACTTCTGCAAATTTGCTGAGCGTCGGCATCGATATTCGAGAGTGCTGCCTCGAAGCTTGGGAAACACGGGCTGACGCCGCAGCTCAAGGCTGCGCACCTGTGGCGTCACTCGCTCGCACCGATCTGCTGCGCCGCGGCGCCTCGCTCGTCGAAATCGGCCAGCTTCTTCGCCACAGCCAGACGAACACGACACAGATCTATGCCAAAGTCGACATCGCGACGTTGCGCCCCATTGCGCTACCCTGGCCAAGAGCCGCGTCATGACGCGTTGCAAGCGGCGCTGGAAGAGAGTGTCTGGCCGCCCGCCGCGCCCTGGGCCACAAGCTGCGTCTGTCCGGACGATTGCTGCAGCGGTTTGTTGTCTCTGCCGAAGCTTCGGGCGCCACCTTCATCACCACCGAGATTGCCCTGGCCTGGGTAATGCAGCCGGCAAAGCCGCCCGCCCAGTGGGCGCCAACCGTCTGGCGATGGTTCGCCGCTTGGCGCGCTATTGCAGCGCCATTCACCCGATGGCCGTCGTACCGCCGACCGACCTTCTTCCGCACAGGTATCGTCGGCCACGGGCCCCATACATTTATCGCGACGAGGAGATCACCTGACTGGTCGACGCGGCGAAGCGATTGCTGTCGACGGTCGGTCCTGCCCACACACCTACGTCACGCTCTTCGGCTTGTACGCGGCGACCGGTCCGCGCTGCAACGAACCGCTGCGCCTTCATCGTGGCGACGTTGATCTCGTGGATGCGTGCTGACGCTTCGCGACACGAAGTTCACATAGCGGGACTCGCCGACGCCCCTCGACGCGACAGGCCCTCAAAATCTATGAGGTCTGCCAAGACCGTTCATGCCCGAATCCGGTGAGCGCCAGCTTCCTTTCCGAGCGCGGGACGCGCTTGACCGAATGGGCCGTGCGGTGAACGTTCGTCTCGCGCGAGGTCGGCCTCCCGGCGCCAATGACTCCCCCCGCGGGCCGCGGCTGCACGAGCCTTTCGCCACCGGCTGGCCGTGACAACATTGCTGCGCTGGAATCGCAACGCCGTCGATGTCGAACGCCACCGCCCGAGTTGGCGACCTATCTCGGCCATGCCCACATCGCCGACACCTATTGGCATGTGACGGCAACGCTGGAACTGCTGCAGCAAGCGCTGCTGCGGGCGGAACAATCTCAGCCGGAATCCCGTCCATGAGCGCTGCCCCGACGTTCGCCGTTCTTCTTGGGGCTTTCGTCACCGATTGCCTCATTAGACTACTACAAGCAAGCCCGCATACGCTGGCGAGCTACTTCTGCATGCTGCTGTCCTATGCCCAGCGACAGCCTCGCACGGTTTCGCGTCTCAACATGCGACGCGCCAAATCATGACCACCGCACTGCGGTTGTTTCTCTCCTATGTGCGTTATTGCGCATTTCGCAAAAGCCGGACAGGGGTTCCGCTAATTCCCGGACAGTGGTTTCGCTAATGTCGGGACAGTTTGGCGGCGACGGTCCTCGGGTGCCTTGTTCATGGATGATTGATTTCGCCGTTTCGTGCCGGTCAAGAGGGGCGCGGCCTTTTGCTTTCGCATGCTGTCGCCCTGGAGCACTATGCGGTGGGCGTTGTGCACGATCCGGTCGAGAATGGCGTCGGCGACGGTGGGGTCTGCGATCAGGTCATGCCATCTGGCCACAGGGACCTGGGCGGTGATCAGGGTGGATTTGCGGCGATAACGTTCCTCGACGATTTCGAACAAATGGAAGCGCTGTTGATCGGTGAGGCTGTGGGCTCCGAAGTCATCGAGGATGAACAGTTGCGCGCGGGTGAGTTTGTCGATGAGGCATGGGAAGCGGCCATCGAGACGGGCGAGCGCCAAATCCTCGAACAGGCGCGGCACGCGCACATAGAGCACGGAATGATCGAGCCGTGCCGCTTGCCGGCCGAAGGCGCAGGCCAGCCACGACTTGCCGGTTCCGGTCGGACTGGGCTCATAATGCCCGTTATCAGGATGGCGAGGCAAAGAAGATTGTCCGTTACGCCTTTCATCCACGTTCGGGCGGGGAGATTTTCGTCACAGGCCGTCAGTGTTATTGCGGTGAGCCGGCCTATGTCGGGCGACAACCGGATGGCAGCCTGGCGCTGATTCCGATCTGGATGACGGAAGAGATCGCCCTGACGATGGCGGTTCGCGAGGCGCCCCGTTTTCCCCTTTCATGCCTACGCGACCTGCGCCGCGAGGTCGATGCATGTCTACGTTTTCTGCAGAGCGACTCACGCCAGCCAGGAGACGACCATGCAGCGCAGGCAATGCCGAACCGACCAGCCAGACCTGTTTTCCAAGAAGGCTCCGCCATCGAGTCTTCCAGGCGAAGTCCGGGAACGCACCCTCCCGCTGATCGAGACCTTGCTGAGGGAAGCGGTGGTGAGCCAGACGGGACGGGAGGCAGATCATGAAGATCACCGCTGAACATCTCGCGCGCGGTGCCTATGTCTATGTCCGGCAGTCGACGGCCGATCAACTCGTCAACAATCCCGAGAGCCGGCGACGCCAATATGGCCTTGCCGAGCGAGCGCGGTCCCTTGGCTGGAAAGACGCCATCGTCATCGATGAAGATCTCGGTCGTTCAGGGTCTGGCATCAGCCGTCCGGGCTTTGAGAAGCTTCTGGCGGCGATCTGCGAAGGTCGGGTTGGTGCGGTCCTCGCCATTGAAGCCTCCCGGCTGGCCCGCAATGGCCGGGACTGGCATACGCTCATCGAGTTTTGCGGCCTTGTCGGAACGCTCATCATCGATGAGGACGGCATCTACGAACCGCGTCATCCCAACGACAGGCTGCTGCTCGGCATGAAGGGCACGATGAGCGAACTGGAGCTTTCGATCCTGCGGGCCCGCTCGATCGAAGCCCTGAAGCAGAAGGCACGACGGGGCGAACTTTTCCTGACGGTGGCGATCGGTTACGTCAAGTCGGGCCGGAACCGGGTCGAGAAAGACCCGGACCTGCCGATCCGCGAGGCGATCGATCTTGTATTCCGGCGTTTCGACGAACTGCAGAGCATCCGGCAGGTGCATCTGTGGTTGCGCCGCGAGGGCATTATGCTCCCTGCCGTAAATTACACGCGCGCGGCGGACAGGGCGATCGTCTGGAAACTGCCCGTCTACAATACGGTGCACCACATTCTCACCAACCCGATCTACGCCGGCGCCTATGCGTTCGGGCGAACCTGCAGCAAAGTCACCATAGAGGCCGGACGCAAACGGATTTTGCGTGGGATCAGGCGCGATCGCGCCGACTGGGAGGTCTTGCTCATCGACCATCACGAAGGTTACCTGAGCTGGCACGATTTTGAGAGGAATCAGCGCCTGATCACGGACAATGCCACAAGCAAAGGCCTGGTGCCGCGCGGTGCTCTTCGCCGGGGCGAGTTGCTGCTCGGCGGTCTCTTGCGCTGCGGCCATTGCGGCCGCAAGCTGCATGTCTCCTATTCCGGCAGCAACGGCAATACGGGGCGCTATCACTGCCGCGGAGCGCAGGTCAACCACGGAACCGACCCGTGCATCGGCTTCGGATCGTTGCGGGTCGATCAGGCGGTCAGCGCGGAGGTTCTTCAATGCCTTCAACCGCTCGGCATGGAAGCGGCGATCAAGGCCATCGAGACCTCCACCGTGCAGGCTGGAGAGAAGCGGCGCCATGTGGAGCTCGCACTCGAGCAGGCACGTTATGAAGCCGCCCATGCACGCCGCCAGTATGACGCCGTCGACCCGGACAACCTGCTTGTAGCAGGCGAACTGGAGCGACGCTGGAATGCCGCGCTCGTAGCCGTCCGCGAGCGTCAGGACGAGCTTGACGCGCTCGACCGCCACAAGCCTGAGGCTCTGGGAGAAGAGGAACGGCGGAGCCTGCTGCGCATGGGCGCCGATCTCGAACTGGCATGGCATCATGCCAACGCCACCGCCACCACGCGCAATCGGATCATCCGTGCCGTGATCCGCGAGATTGTCGTCGCCATCGAAGACGACCACATCAAAATGCTGGTGCATTGGCAGGGCGGCGACCATACCGCGCTTTCGGTCAGGAAGAACAAGGCAGGCCATCACCGTTGGGGCGCCCCGCCGGACATCGAGGACCTGATCCGTGCCCTGGCACGCCAATTGCCGGATAGAGCGATCGCATCGCTTCTCAACCGGCTCGGCAAAACCACGGCTCGTCTGAACGGATGGACGCAGTCCCGTGTCTGCACTTTCCGCAACCAGCACGACATCGCCGTCTACAAAAAGGACGAACGGTCGGAGCGCGGCGAGTATACATTGCAGGAAACGGCTGCGAAGCTCGGCCTGCGGCCAATGACCGTGCTGCGCATGATCCGCGCCGGCGATCTGAAGGCCGAGCAGTATTGCAAGGGTACGCCCTGGATCATCCGTCATGAAGATATCGAGCAACTCGATATCCAGCACCATTCCGGCAGGAGCGGACACAGTCCATTATCACAATCACAGGATCAGCAGATCCAGCTTTTTCAATAACATAGCGAGGTGTGCATTATGTCGTGGGATCGGGTGGGCCGAGGAAGTGGACGACCTCGCAGCGGGCGACGAAGCCGAGTTGGGCGAGCGTGAAGATTGGATCTCGGTCGAGCGAGGGCTGGAAAGAGAAGTCGAAGCCGGCGAGCGTCTTGATCGTGGCCAGACGCCCCATGCGCAGTGCCGTCTTGATCCGGCTGTTCTCGCGGAGGGTCAACTCTTCCGAAAGGAGGATGTCCATGGCTTCGAGGGCGGCGATCTCGCCTTGCTCGAGCCGGCGCACGATATGATCGAGCGCTTCGAGCGCTCGTGGCATCTTCAGGCCGACGAGATCGTGGCGGATCCGGTCGATTGTGGATGGCGTGGTATCGAGCGCATTCGTCATGGACGCTGCTCCTTCGCCATCACCCGGGCGACGGCATCGTAGAAGGCCAACGGGCGCTGAGCGACCCTGTCGCCTGAGCCATGAAGGATGACCTCGTCGTTCCTCAGTCTTTGTCGGCGCTTGTGGACGTGGATGTTGCGATGCCCGGGCTCGACATGACGCTGGTGCCGACCTTCTAGAATGGGATGGATGGCAATCAGTGCGCCGTCCTCGAAGATGCGTACCTCTTCGGCCAGAGTGTGCACCTCGACGACACGGCGCCTGGTGGCGTCGGGCACGCTATAGAAATTGCCGCCAACGCTAACCATGCCCTCCGGCTGATGCGTCGCTCGAGCTTCAGGACCGATCGGAACGGAGCCAACGGCAGCGGCCGGAGCGCTGCCCGCTCCTCGGCAAAAGCTTCGTTGACGACACGCCGTGTGGTTGCGTGAACTCTCGGGTTTGCGACCGTGTCCAGCCAGTGACGCAACTGCGCATTCAAGTCTTCGAGGTTGCGAAAGGACCGGGCCAGGAAGAAGTCCTCGCGAATGTAGCGGAACGGTCGCTCGACCCTGCCTTTTGTTTTGGCGCGGTAAGGCCGGCAGGCCTTGGGATGGAACCATAGTGGCGGGCAAGATCGACGAGGGCACGGTTGTAGACGATGCCGCCGGTATCGCCTTCGCCGATCACAGCCGTCTTCATACGGTCGTAAAGCACTTCGCGAGGAGCGCCGCCCAGCGCCTCGAAAGCCCCAGCATGGCAGCGCAAGACAGTCGGCAGATCCTGGTGGACGACGAAGCGTGCCCAGA
>NZ_JAMYNZ010000034.1:0-11585 GCF_040319465.1 Mesorhizobium sp. M0910 | reverse complement strand
GACCTGGAACAGAGAACCTTGCAGACCATCGACAACCCGTTCGGCACGAGGTTGTCACCCATGTCTTAGGTACATTCTGTTACCCATGTCTCCGGGTCGTACCGGAGAGAACTGGTGGAGCCAATCGGAATCGAACCGACGACCTCTTGAATGCCATTCAAGCGCTCTCCCAACTGAGCTATGGCCCCACTCCGGCAGTTCGCCGGCGCCGTTTCCGGCGAAGAGATCCGGCGCAGGTTCTAGACCGCGCCGTTAGTGCAGGCGGCTTCTAACCCCGCCTTCAGTCAATATCAAGCCTTCAACAACCGCTTTTTCTAGGCGGCGCGGCGAAAGCCGGCGAATGCGGTTCGCTCAGACTTCGTCGTCGTCGTCGCCGACGCCGATCATGTCGGCAACGTCGTCGTCTTCTTCCTCCTCGTCGGCAAGGAACGTGTCATCCTCATCATCGCCAAGGTCGACGTCGTCCTCGTCATCGGCGAGATCGGGAAGTTCGTCGGCCTTCGCGTCCTCGTCCGCCTCTTCGAGCGAGACGACCTCGACGCCCTCTTCCTCCTCGGCGTCCACTTCCTTTTCGGCAACTTCCTCTTCTTCCTCGAGGGCGGCGATCTTGCCTTCTTCGAAATAGGAGCGCGGATAGCTCTTGCCCGTATAAGGCGAGACGATCGGGTCCTTGTTCAAGTCATAGAATTTTCGACCCGTCTCCGGGTCGATGCGTTTGGTGCCAAGTTCGGGTTTTGCCACAGCAAGCCTCGTCGATGAAAGTTTGGTCCCCTTAACCAGAGTTTACGGCGCTGTCAAAGCGAAAAGCCGGCGTCCCAAAAAGCGTGAATTCGAAGGCCTGCGTACCAAGGGGATGACCATTTCGGTCCGCCATGATAGGAGACCGCGCAAACCAGAAGAAAATAGCCGGGCGCCGGCGTTTCCAGGAAAGAACCATGTCGCACGCTGCTGCCCCGAAACCGGCCACCGCCCGCAAATCATCTGGCCTTTCAGGTGCGGCACGGGTGCCGGGCGACAAGTCGATCTCGCACCGCTCGTTCATGTTCGGTGGCCTGGCCTCTGGCGAAACCCGCATCACCGGGCTGCTGGAAGGCGAGGACGTAATGCGTACGGGCGCTGCCATGAAGGCGATGGGCGCTCATATCGAGAAGCATGGCACTGAGTGGGTGATCCGCGGCACCGGCAATGGCGCGCTGCTGCAGCCGGAAGGCCCACTCGATTTCGGCAATGCCGGCACGGGCTCCCGCCTCACCATGGGCCTGGTCGGCACCTATGACATGGAGACCACCTTCATCGGCGACGCCTCGCTGTCCGGCCGGCCGATGGGCCGCGTGCTCGAGCCGCTGCGCCAGATGGGCGTGCAGGTGCTGAAGGCGACGCCTGGCGACCGCATGCCGATCACGCTGCACGGGCCTAAGCACGCCGCGCCGATCACCTACCGCGTGCCGATGGCATCGGCACAAGTCAAGTCGGCGGTGCTGCTGGCTGGGCTGAACACGCCGGGCATCACCACCGTCATCGAGCCGGTGATGACGCGCGATCACACAGAAAAGATGCTCAAGGGATTCGGCGCCAATCTGTCGGTCGAGACCGACGAGCGCGGCGTGCGCCACATTTTCATCGAAGGCCAGGGCAAGCTCACCGGGCAGACCATCGCGGTGCCAGGCGACCCCTCCTCGGCGGGCTTTCCACTGGTGGCGGCGCTGATCGTGCCGGGCTCGGACATTACAATCGAAAACGTGCTGATGAACCCGACCCGCACCGGACTTCTGTTGACGCTGCAGGAAATGGGCGCGCGAATCGACATAATCGACCCGCGCAACGAAGGCGGCGAGGATGTCGCCGACCTGCGCGTGCGCTATTCCGAGCTGAAGGGCGTCACCGTGCCGCCCGAACGGGCGCCGACCATGATCGACGAGTATCCGGTGCTTGCCGTGGCGGCGAGCTTCGCCGAGGGCGAAACGCTTATGCTCGGGCTGGAAGAGCTTCGGGTGAAGGAATCCGACCGGCTGTCGGCGGTCGCCAACGGGCTAACGCTCAACGGCGTCGACTGCACCGAGGGCGAGGCCTCGCTTGTCGTGCGTGGAAAGCCGGGCGGCAAGGGCCTCGGCCAGCACCCCAACGGACAGGGCACCATCGTCCAGACCCATCTCGACCACCGCATCGCCATGAGTTTTCTGGTGATGGGGTTGGCGACGGAAAAACCTGTGACCATCGACGACCAGGCGATGATTGCTACGAGCTTTCCGGAATTCATGGGGCTGATGAAGGGGCTGGGGGCGGAGATCGAGTGACAGTTGATGGCAATCGCAAACCTTGGAGATTGGGCGCCAACATCCTTCCCTTCGTCATCCTGGGGCGAAGCAAGGAGCGAAGCGACGCAGCGAAGACCTCAGGAGCCATGCCGTGACGTCAGAGCATCGCAACGGTTCAGAATTCTGGCCCGCCGCATCCCTCGGTACATGTCACGGCATGGATCCCAGGGTCTCCGCGACGGAGCTTCGCTCCTGCTCCGCCCTGGGATGACGAAGGCGCGAGGGCTGGTCCACTGCCAATGAGCATCCCTTTTACCATCGCCATCGACGGCCCGGCCGGCGCCGGCAAGGGCACGCTCGCCCGCAGGCTGGCCGATCACTATCGGCTGAACCTGCTCGACACCGGCCTTACCTATCGCGCGGTGGCGCATGCGCTGCTCCGGCTCGGCCTGCCGCTCGACAATGTTTCGGCCGCTGAAACCGCGGCCCGGCAGGTCGATCCGGCAAAGCTCGACCGCGCAGTGCTTTCGGCACACGCCGTTGGCGAGGCGGCTTCGAAAGTGGCAGTGATCCCGTCGGTGCGGCGCATCCTGGTAGAGAAACAGCGTGACTTCGCAAGAACACCGCCTGGCGCGGTGCTCGACGGCCGCGACATCGGCACCGTCGTCTGTCCCGATGCCGACGTAAAACTCTATGTCACGGCCAGTGCCGAGGTGCGGGCAAAGCGGCGGCTGGATGAAATCGAGAGCATCGGCGGCACTGCCAATTTCGACGAAATCCTTGCCGATATCGTGCGCCGCGACGAGCGCGACATGGGCCGCGTGGACTCGCCATTGAAGCCGGCTGTCGACGCGCACTTGCTCGACACGTCGGAAATGGCTATAGAGGCCGCGTTTCTGGCAGCTCAGGCGATCATCGACGACGTCCTGGCTAAGAGAAACGAAGCCTGAGCCGGGTTTTCCTGCCGCCGCCGATTGCCGGCGACCAAAGAATTCCCATATTGGGCGTGAACCAGCCTGCCAGCATTCTTCATGCGCCGGAATTGCCGCTCAAGGGCGGCCAAGGGCTTTTTGCCCGGAACGCCGGCAGGCCAACGCAACGCTAACCCACGGCGCCCGCCCCGCGACAGATGCGAGGCATTCCAGGAGAAACTATGTCAGTTGCAAACCCCACTCGCGATGATTTCGCGAGCCTGCTCGAAGAATCATTTTCCGCCGGCCATTCCGGCGAAGGCCAGGTCGTCAAGGGCATCATCACCGCCATTGAGAAGGACATGGCTATCATCGACGTCGGCCTCAAGGTCGAAGGCCGCGTGCCGCTGAAGGAATTCGGCGTCAAGGGCAAGGACACGACGCTCAAGGTCGGCGACACGGTCGAGGTCTATGTCGAGCGTATCGAAAATGCGCTTGGCGAAGCCATGCTGTCGCGTGAGAAGGCCCGCCGCGAAGAGAGCTGGGTCCGTCTCGAAGAGAAGTTCACCAAGGGCGAACGCGTCGAAGGCGTCATCTTCAACCAGGTCAAGGGCGGCTTCACCGTCGACCTCGACGGCGCCGTGGCCTTCCTGCCGCGCAGCCAGGTCGACATCCGCCCGATCCGCGACGTCTCGCCGCTGATGCACAACCCGCAGCCCTTCGAGATCCTCAAGATGGATCGCCGCCGCGGCAACATCGTGGTGTCGCGCCGCACCGTGCTCGAGGAAAGCCGCGCCGAACAGCGTTCGGAAATCGTGCAGAACCTCGAAGAGGGCCAAGTAGTCGAAGGCGTCGTCAAGAACATCACCGACTATGGTGCGTTCGTCGACCTCGGCGGCATCGATGGGCTGCTGCACGTGACCGACATGGCCTGGCGCCGTGTCAACCATCCGACCGAAATCCTCAACATCGGCCAGACGGTCAAGGTGCAGATCATCCGCATCAACCAGGAAACCCACCGCATCTCGCTCGGCATGAAGCAGCTCGAGAGCGATCCGTGGTCCGAGATCGGCACCAAATTCCCGATCGGCAAGAAGATCAAGGGTACCGTTACCAACATCACCGACTACGGCGCATTCGTCGAGCTGGAGCCGGGCATCGAAGGCCTCATCCACGTTTCGGAAATGTCGTGGACCAAGAAGAACGTGCATCCCGGCAAGATCCTGTCGACGACGCAGGAAGTCGACGTGGTGGTGCTCGAAGTCGATCCGGCCAAGCGCCGCATCTCGCTCGGCCTCAAGCAGACGCTGGAAAACCCGTGGGAAGCCTTCGCGCGCAGCCATCCGGTCGGAAGCCAGGTTGAGGGCGAGGTCAAGAACAAGACCGAGTTCGGCCTGTTTATCGGCCTCGAAGGCGACGTCGACGGCATGGTCCACCTTTCCGACCTCGACTGGACCCGTCCGGGCGAGCAGGTGATCGAGGAGTACAATCGCGGCGACATGGTCAAGGCGCAGGTGCTCGACGTCGACATCGACAAGGAGCGCATCTCGCTCGGCATCAAGCAGTTGGCCAAGGACACGGTCGGCGAAGCCGCGACGTCGGGCGAACTGCGCAAGAACGCAGTCGTCACCTGCGAGGTTATCGGCGTGAAGGATGGCGGTCTGGAAGTGCGGCTGGTCGACAGCGGCATCGAGACCTTCATCAAGCGCTCCGACCTCAGCCGTGACCGCGACGAGCAGCGCCCCGAGCGCTTCACCGTCGGCCAGAAGGTCGACGCCCGCGTCATCGCCTTCGACAAGAAGACCCGCAAACTGCAGGTCTCGATCAAGGCGCTGGAAATCGCCGAAGAGAAGGAAGCGGTCGCCCAATACGGTTCGACCGACTCCGGCGCTTCGCTGGGCGACATCCTTGGCGCCGCGCTGAAGAAGCAGGGCAGCTAAGCCAACACCGCGCTTCGCGTGGGTTATAAACGAAACAAAAGAGCCCCGCCGGAACGATCCGGCGGGGCTTTTGCTTGTGACCTTTTGCTTGTGACGGGCCGCAGGCTCAGGCCCTGCCGTAAAGCGGCACCAGCGTGCCGCTGATGGCCATGTTGGCCGGCGAGGCGAGATAGGCAATGGCCTCGGCGGCCGCTTCAAGGCTGACCCATCTGCTGAAATCTGCGTTCGGCATGTCAGCCCGGTTGGCCGGCGTGTCGAGCGTCGAGGGCGCCACGGCGTTGACCAGAATGCCGTTGCCCTTCAGCTCTTCGGCCATTGCCACCGTCATCGCGGCGACTGCCGCCTTGGCGGCGGCGTAGGCCACCTTGCCGGAGCCGCGCCGCGGGTCGAGCCCGGCTCGCGCGGTGACATTGACGATGCGGCCCGGCACGGACGATTCCAGCATCGAGCGTATCGCCGCGCGGCAGCACAGGAAGGTGGTGCGGGCGTTGGTGTCCATCATCTCGGCGAAGGAGGCGGGCTCGATCTTCTCGACCGGCGCGGCGGTGAAGCCGCCGGCCAGATGCACCGATGCCCATAAATTCGGAACGCTGGCATAGAAGGCGTCGACCTTGGCAGGGTCGGCGAGGTCGACGTTATGGGCCAGCCTGACGTGGTCATGCGCCGGGAAGGGGAAATGTGCAGGCGCGGCAGCGTGAGCGTTGGGCACATGGCAGATCGCGCCCTGCTCCAGCAGTTTCCCTACGACCGCGCCGCCAAGGGCACCGGTGCCGCCGGTCACCACGATATGTCTGCCGTCCAGTGTTTCCGTCATATTCGACCGCTCCGTCATTGCGCGCCGCCGATCCGGAAGGTCGCGCCTTTCGCGCGATCACTCAACCGAAATCTCTATGACGTAAGGTCGTCCAGTCGCCCGCGCGCGCCCAAGCGCGTCCGCCAAGCCGCCGGCGCCGGAAATCCGCTCGGCGGCAATGCCGTAGGCTTCGGCCAATTTGCAGAAATCCGGCGGTGCCGGGGAGACGCCGACCGGCTCGACGCCGACGTCGAGCATCGAGGTTTCGATCTCGCGGTAGCCGCGATTGTTCCAGACGGCGAAGATCACCGGCGCCGCAGCGTCGAGCGCGGCGCCCAGTTCCGGCAGGGTGAACTGGAAGCCGCCGTCGCCGGTGAGGCAAACGACCGGCGCCTCAGGCCTGGCAAGGACGGCGCCGATCGCCGCCGCCGGGCCATAGCCGAGCGCGCCGAAGCCGGTGGCCGCGTTGAACCAGCCGCCCGGCCGGTCATGATCGTAATAGAGGTTGGCGGCGTAGACCGGCTGGGTCGAATCGCCGACGATGATCGCGCCAGGCAGCGCATCGCGGATCGTCTCGACGGCACGCAGTTGCGCCTGCATAGCCGGGCCGATCTCGGCAAAGGCCGCTTGCCGCGTCGCGGCGGCGCGAGCGGCGCCGTCGACCGATTGCGCCTGGCCCGTGCCGAGTTCGGCACGCAGCGCCTCGAGCGCTGCACCGCAATCGGCCTGGATCGAAATCCGGGCCGGCCGGCGGGCAAGCTGGTCGGCGCCGATGTCGATGCGGATCAGATTGGCAGGCAGGACAAAACCGCCGTCGCCATAGCCATCATAGTCGGTCGGACCGAATTCGGTGCCGGCGGCAATGACCAGATCGGCGTCGGCCATCAGCGTACGCACCGCCTTCAGGCTGGGGCTGGCCGGCACGCCAAGCGGGTGGCGATAGAGCAGGCCGCGCGCATTGGCGGTCTGGACGACCGGCGCTCCCAACCTCTCGGCAAGGCGCTGCAACGGCGCTTCGGCCGCTTTGGCGCCGCCGCCGGCCAGGATAAGCGGCCGGCGGGCAGACGCGCACAGCCTTGCCGCCCCGGCAATTGCCGCCACATCCGGCTCGGGCGGCGCTGAATTCCGCAGCAGCGGCACGATGTCGTTGGCAGGCAGGCTCATGACATCGGTCGGGATCTCGATATGCACCGGACCCGGACGCGAGGATGAAAACAGCGCAAAGGCGCGGGCGAGCACGCCGGGCAGCTCGCCGGCGTCGGTGACACGGTGCGAAAACAGCGCCACCTTCTCCATCATGCCGCGCTGGTCCGGCAGTTCATGCAGATGGCCAAGGCCTTTGCCCAGCGTCGGTGTGGCGTTGACGCCCGAGATTACCAGCATCGGCACCGAATCGGCGCGCGCCTGGCCCATGGCGGTGATGGTGTTGGTCAGCCCCGGCCCGGTGATGACGAAGGCGATGCCCGGCCTGCCGCTGGCGCGCGCATAGCCATCAGCCATGAAGCCGGCGCCCTGCTCGTGGCGCGGCGTGACGTGACGGATCTTCGACCGCGCAAGCCCGCGATAGAGCTCGACCGTGTGTACACCGGGAATGCCGAAGACTGTGTCGACGCCGTGCGCTTCGAGCAAGGTGATGAGCGCTTCGCCGATGGTCGTCATTGTCTTAGCACCGGGCGTGTGAGGCAGGTCGGGCCGCCCTCGCAGGCAATGCACAGAGCATCGGCCTCGAATGTCGAGACCGTACAGCCAGCGGCCTGCATGGCAGCCGCCGTCTTCGGAAAACCGGCAACGGCGATAACCTGGCGCGGCGCGGTCGGCAGGACGTTGAGGCTGAGCCCATTCGAGGCGAAGAATTCGTCGGCGTCGCCCTCGACCAGCCGAATGCCGCGTTCGCGCAGCATCTGGTGGAAGGCGACCGGCAGGAGGGGCGCATAGACCAGCGCCAGATCGTCGGCGAGCGGGCTGATCACCGACATCAGGTGCAGGCAGGCCTCTTCGCCTTGCCAGAGCGGCAGGTCGAAGCCGTAGACCTGGATACCCTTGGGCGAAAGCAGGTTGGAGAGCTGCTGGATGCCGAGCTGATTGGTGCGCACGCCGCGGCCGACGGCCAGCGTGTTTGCATCCACCCACACGCAGTCGCCGCCCTCGACCTGGCCGGGAGCCTCGATACGGCCGAGGATGGGGATGCCCATGCGCCCATAGGCTGCCTCGTGCAGGCCTGGCTCGGGCCGGCGCAGCGCCTTGCCCATAGCGAGGATAACCGCGCCGTGGTCGGTCATCAGCGAGGGATCGTGGGTGAAGACCGAATCGGCAAGCCCGTCATCGGCGTCGCTCAGCCATTCGATTTCGGCGCCTGAGACAGAAATCAGCCTGGCCAGCGCATCATGCTGGGCCGCCGCTTTTTGCGGATCGAAGCCGGGGCCATAGTGCCAATCCAGCGCTTCGGCCCGACGCATGGCGCTGGCGGCGGAGCGCATCAGCACGCGCTGCAGCGTCCCGGCCATCGACTGCGACCCGTATGCTTTGCCCACTAAATTCTCCTTTAAACGCGCCCCTCCTGCCAATAGCCACTCGGCAGGCGGTGATCAATGGTCCAAAAACTGCGGTTGACGGAGGCAAGGGGAACGGTCCATCTTGAGAATCGGAACGCTGTCCAGTGACGGGTAATGGGTAAAAAATTCCAGCAAGGACTGCCTCGGTTGCTCCGCGGGGCGCCGCGACGATGACAGCGCCCGTCACCGCCCTGAAGGATCCGGCGCAGAACGGCGCTGCCGAAGCCATCCACGTCGAGAACCTGCACAAGAATTTCGGCAACCTGCACGTACTGAAGGGCGTTTCGCTGTCGGCGCGCGACGGCGAGGTGATCGCGATCATCGGCGGCTCAGGCTCGGGCAAATCCACGCTGCTGCGCTGCATCAACTGCCTGGAGAACCCGACCAGCGGCATCATCCGCGTCAATGGCGAGCAGATCCGGTTGAAGGCCGACAGCCACGGCCACACCGTGCCCGCCGACCGCAAGCAGATCGAACGCATCCGCTCCAAGCTCGGCATGGTCTTCCAGAACTTCAATCTGTGGAGCCACATGACGTTGATCGAGAACGTCATCGAGGTTCCCGTGCATGTGCTCGGCGTCAAGCGCGATGTGGCGATCGGCGAGGCGGAAAAGCTGCTCGCCCGCGTCGGCCTTGCCGAAAAACGCGACGTCTATCCCGCCTATCTGTCGGGCGGCCAACAACAGCGCGCCGCGATCGCCAGGGCGCTGGCCATCAATCCGCGCGTCATGCTGTTCGATGAGCCGACCTCGGCGCTCGACCCGGAGCTGGTCGGTGAGGTGCTGAAGGTGATCGGCGACCTGGCGCGCGAAGGCCGCACCATGGTGCTGGTCACCCATGAGATGAAGTTTGCCCGCGAGGTCGCGACGCATGTCGTCTACCTCCATAATGGGCTGGTCGAGGAAGAAGGGCCGCCGGAACAGATCTTCGGCGCACCAAAATCCGAAAGGCTGAAGCAGTTTCTGCGCAATGTTGGATGACTTGCGAGAAAAGCAGACGGGAACGTCAAAGCAAAAAATGGGAGAACTGAAAGAAATGAAACCTTTTCTCAAAACGGTGCTCGCGGCCACGCTGATCGCATTGTCGGGTACATTTTCGGCAAGCGCCGAACAGATCAAGGTGGGATTTTCGCCTGAAGCCTATCCGCCGTTTTATTCGCAGGATGCCTCCGGCAAGTGGGGCGGCTGGGAAGTCGACATCGTCAACGCCATCTGCGGCGAAGCCAAGCTGGATTGCGTATTGACGCCGGTCCCATGGGACGGCCTTATCCCGGCGCTTAAAACCAAGAAGATCGATGCAATCATGAATTCGATGTCCATTACCGACGAACGCAAGAAGGAAATCGACTTCTCCGACAAATATTATAACACGCCGACCGCGGTGATCGGCGCCAAGGATCAGAAATTCGATGCGACGCCAGAGGGGCTGAAGGGCAAGATAGTCGGCGTTCAGGCCTCCACGGTGCACGCCGCCTACGCCAAGAAGCACTTCACCGACGCTGCGGAAATCAAGGAATACCAGACGCAGGACGAGGCAAATCAGGATCTCGCCGCCGGCCGGATCGATGCCACCCAGGCCGATTCGATCGCGCTCGACGCATTTTTGAAGTCGGATCAAGGCAAAGCGTGCTGCGACCTCAAGGGTTATGTCGCACCGGACCTGGAAGTGCTCGGGCCTGGCGTCGGCGCCGGCGTACGTCAAGGCGACACCGAGCTCAAGGATAAGCTCAATGCCGCAATCAAGGCCATCCGAGCCAATGGCAAGTATGCCGAAATCACCAAGAAGTACTTCGACTTCGACATCTACGGCGGCGAGTCGCAGTCCAACTGACAGCAGCGGCATCAAGCCGGGCAGGCCTAGCCGCCATCGTCGCGATGGCACGTCCGGCTTGATACATCATTGGCGCCTCAACCCGGAAGTCCAGGGGGACATAAGCTGAGCGACGTTCTCGCCACCATGTTCGGAGCCAGTTCGCTGGAATTGCTGTCCTTCGAACCGCCGAACGGCAGGGGTCTCAACCTTCTGCACGGGCTGGCAAACTCGGTCGGAATTGCCTTCGGTTCCTTTGGGGTCGGTCTTGTGATCGGCGTCGGCGGCGCCTATGGCAAGCTCTATGGCGGGCCGGTGGTCCGTGACCTGCTGGAAGTCTACACCACAGTGGTCCGCGCCGTGCCCGAGCTGGTCCTGATCCTGCTGCTTTATTTCGCTGGTACCGACCTCATCAACCAGTTGCTTACCGCGCTCGGCTATGCCGCGATCGATATCAACGGGGTTGTGGCCGGCATAGGTGTGCTCGGGGTCGTGCAGGGCGCCTACTCCACCGAAGTCTTGCGCGGCGCGATCCGCGCCATTCCGCAAGGCCAGATCGAAGCCGCCCGGGCGTATGGAATGCCTCCCGGCCTGCTTCTCAGGCGCATAACGCTGCCGGCGATGCTGCCCTTCGCCATTCCGGGGTTGGCAAATCTGTGGCTGATCGCCACCAAGGACACCGCGCTTCTCGCGATCGTCGGCGTCAATGAACTGACCCAAACCACACGGACAGCAGCCGGCGCGACGAAGGCTTATTTCACCTTCTTCATGGCGGCGGGCGCGCTCTATCTCGTCCTGACCCTCGTCTCCAACATCGCTATCGGGCGCGTTGAGCGCTGGGCACGACGCGGCATGCCCTCGATCGCGGGATCGCATTGATGGCCGCCGAAACTCCGGTCATTGACGCCGCCGCACGGGCCTCGCTGTGGGTGCAGCCGCACCGCATAGCGCTGATCCTGATCGCGCTGGTTGTCGTAGTGGCATCGATTTTCCTCATGCGCTGGGATTGGCTGCCCGCCTATCTGCCGCTGGCTTTGCAAGGCATATGGCGGACCATCTGGCTGCTCGTGGTAACGTCGGTGCTGGGCATCGCGCTGGCCATTCCCCTCGGCCTTGCGCAGGTGATCGGCCCGCCGATCTTGAGTGCGCCGGCCAAGGTGTTCTGCACGATTATTCGCGGCACGCCGCTGCTGCTCCAGCTCTGGCTGCTCTACTACGGACTGGGTTCGCTGTTTCCGCAATTTCCTTGGATACGCGAGTCGTTCCTCTGGCCCATTCTAAGGCAGGCATGGCCCTACGCCGTTCTTTCTCTGACGATCTCGTAT
>NZ_JAMYNZ010000033.1:0-23425 GCF_040319465.1 Mesorhizobium sp. M0910 | reverse complement strand
CCACGACGAAACCGGAGAAATGCGGCAACGACCGAAACCGCGCGACATCTGGTCGATCCGCGATAGTCCAGTCAATATCTTTCCTGAACGGCAGCACGCGCGGGGAACGCAGTGACGTGACATAACGGGCCACAGTATGCAGGTTCTGAAAACCTTGCCGGCGCTGGTTCGATAGTTTCCAGTGCGGCTTGTTATCGACGTGCGAGACGACCAGGTCCGGGTTGAGTATGGAGACAATCGTCATATTGCAGGTATCCTGGTTGGGTTCTTGACCGTGGATTTGATAATCTGTGTCGGATCATCACTCCTCCATTTGGTCTGCGAAGCGAGCCCCTTTACAGGGGGCTCGTCAGGGAGTTCGCAAACTATACGAGCCACGAAGCTGGCAGATCGGAGTTGTCGTTCCTCCGGTACTTACTTCATGCGGGACGCTCGAAAAGGATGCGGGGAACGTTGCTCATCACTTCCCCCCCAGCCTCGGTGACGCGAACAGTGTCGCTCAACATGTAATTTTCGCCGGGCTCGTAGAAGCCAAGGTGGACGAGGAAGCTCATGTTGGCCAGGATCTCGGTGTCGTTATTGGTCCCGAGGCTCGGGCCGTCCATCCAGTCGAGGCCAACAGAGTAGCCTATGCGCGAGTCCTTCTTGAGGCCATACGGCCGGACAGCCGCTTGAAACGCACGCGCGACATCGGCACAGGTCGCGCCCGGGCGCAACGCGTCGACAGCGGCACCGAATCCCGCTAGTACAGCCTCATGATGGTTCTTCCGGCGCGGTGTGGCGGGGCCGAGATGAGCGGTCCTCGTCATTGGTGCGCAGTACCGGTGCCGGCGAGCGCCAAACTCGAGATAATACTGTTCGCCGGCGGCAAATATGTCATCACTAAAACACTGGTGTGGCGCGATGGAAGACTTGCCACCGCGGATGAACGGCGGATAAGGCGGCGGCCCGCCGGGAATGCCTTCGGTACCAGTGCAAAGCGCTGACATGATCGCCGCGGCTGCTTCGCAATGCTGCGTACCGACAGAGATCTTGTCGATGCCAGCGATCATCGCCCGCCCCGCTATGGCGGAAGCCTCTTTCATATACACAAGCTCGCGCTCGGATTTGACTAGCTTGCATGCCCCTACCAGGTCACTAGCGTCAATCGGTTCCTGACCTCCCAATGAGGCGACAAGCTTTGGATAGCTGAACACGCCCAGCCCAGACACTTCGACGCCGATGCGTGCAGATGCCCTCACCTTGCTCTTGACGAACTGGGCGATGAATTCCCACGCACTGGCCTTACCTGTGCCGCCTACGTAGCTTTCCGCATATGCGACAACCCGGTCCTGGGGAAGCCAGCATCCGGCTTCGGCCGTAGCGTCAGCATCCATCTTGCGCAGGATGAAATAGGGATCATCGTCCAACGTCACAAGCACAGCCTGTGGCTGGCCACCCGACAAGGACTCATAGCCTAGAAGGTAGCACTGATTGGCCTGCGAGATGACCATCAGCGCGTCCATACCAGCATCGGACATCAATGCTCGTACCTTATTAAGCCGAGCGCGATACTCCGATGTCTCGAACGCCTGAAAAATGTTCTTGTCGTTCATACAGAACCTCCTCTCCAAATTTCGTTATTCATCACGTTTCTCCAAGGCTCCTCCGACGGAACCGGCTTTGGAAGGTCGTCTCACGTATGCTGGACTTTGTCGCCTTACTGTCGACATATTGTCGCGACTGTCAAGTGCTTTCTGGAGGAAATTAGCAAAATTGGGCCGATCACTGATTGGTTGTGCGGTCAGGGACGGGTGTCGGAGCCGATCCATAGGCGACTCGGTGGCCGTGGTCCTCACCGTCCTCAAGATGGGATAACCCAGGTGGAAGGCCCGACATATCCACAGGGTCACGTCTCGCGCCCTCACGGCAATTGCAGAGGGGGTCTTGCCGCCTGGCATCCGACCGCTATTTTGTTCCCGTCTTGACGACGGCATGCGCCACCCGCGCCATCTTGGCGGCGGGTGCTGTCAGGGCTTGCGACCGCGATCGGCGTCGCCGACGACCGCAACTCGGGTTCGCAGGAGCCGCCAATCGCCTGATATCGACGCCCCATGGGCCGCGCTGGCGTGATGACTGAACTCGCCGGATTTGCCGGTGCCGCGTGATCATTTCGGGCATCGATTGCGCGTGAGCGCGGCAACTATCGTCGATAGGGCTTTGGGGATCTCGTGGCTTTTATTGTACAGGGCTCGGTCGCGATGAGCCCGGCATCGCAGACCGGCACGCGCTAGCCAATCTCTTTGATCAAGCCGGCCTGCGGGTCACCGGTACGGCTGGCTCCAACGACGCTCCGCCCCCGATACCGCTGAGGGCCGTGACGATCTTCAGTTCTGAAGTGAGGGCTTCGAAAGCATTTTCGTCCTGAACAGGGTTCCGGCCGCGGATCGAGGACGAGCTTCGCGACGTTACTTGAGCAGGTCGAAAGCGTCGCCCCAGCAGTCGGACACCATGTTTTGCCAAGCTGGTCGACGCCGATTTGATGGATGCCATGTGTCCAACCGAGCCCGGAAATCCTCGGCAATATGCCGGGCTTGTCAGCTACCTTGGTCGTTCCGATGATCGAGCTCGAACTCGCTGTCGATGATCGAGCGCGCGATCCGCTTATCGCCTTCCGCAAACTGGCCGCGCGCATACATGGCGCCGCGCGCTGTTCCCCGTTCCACAAAGGCGAACGGTCGACCCGGCCAGGAGGGACGACCGTGATGCCTTCATCCGGCCCGCGTTGTCGTAGCCAACTCACATCGTATAGGACAGCCCGCTCGGACCGGCTATCTCGGGATGGCGGACGTCGCGCAGGAAGTCGGTGACGGCCGTGTAGCCGCCGCCATAGCCGAGGTCTTTCAGTTCCCGGAAAAGCCGGCTGCCGGTGAGTCTGGGATATCGGGTGACGCGTTCGCGAAGATACGCCGTGAAGGGATCGATCGCCGCCTGACTTGCGCGGTCCGTAAGCCGGAGCCTCGAGCCCGCGCTCAATGTATTTGCGCACCGTGTTGCGGTCGATCCCGCTCTCGCTGGCGATCGCCGACACCGACAGGCCCTGCCGATGCAAATCTAGTATCATCATCATCTCCCGATCTTGATCACCAAAATCCCTCTCCCGACCATCAGGAGAAGCAGCCACCGATGGCGTTGATAGAGCTGTTTATCCTCTTCCGACCATCGCTCGCGACGTCTGCCAGCTCTCAGCAATGCCGGATAGCCATTCCCCACAAGAACCGCCTTGTTGTGTCGCGCCCGGAAGGCCATGCCAGTTCTTTGCTTCGCCATGGTAGCCTTCCGAGCGGTTCGGCGGGGCCTAACCAACATGACGATCCAGGCCTACCTCACGGCCGCGGCGGTGAACCTCAAACGGCTGGCGGCCTTTGTTGGCCCATTTGCTCGGATTGGTGCTGCTGGCGCTCCTTTGGTGCCGATCGAGGAATCCTGAGACAGAATTCCCGCAGCTCTCACAGCAAGGGCCTGGTTATCTCGCACATGCATGGACAAGCCGACTTTCTCAACAGCCCCACGCGGCAGCGCTGCCATGTCGCCGACAGCACCTTGGTGACGGCGGCCTTGAGGCCTTCGCGCGCATCGGAGACGACGAGCTTGACGCCGCGCAGGCCGCGACGTGTCAGCTTGCGCAGGAACTCCGTCCAGATCGACTCGGCCTCCGAGGTGCCAATCTCCCGCAGCAGATCGGCATCCGGGGTCTTCTCCACGAGCCTGCGCAGGTTCATCATGTCGTCAGCGCCCATTACTCGAGCCCCAACGGCTATCAATGTGTATCGGTGAAGGTTAGATTGAAAGCTTGGCGTTCGACATATCTGTCACAAGCATGTGCCCAGGGGCATGGGTTATGCTGATTTCCGGCTTGGCACGTACAATGGCCGCCTGGGGAGTTACTCCGCAGGCCCAGAAAACGGGGACTTCCCCAGGTCGGATAGTCACAGCATCACCATAATCTGGATTGGCGATGTTCGCTATGCCGATAGCGTCCGGTTCGCCCACATGGATCGGAGCGCCGTGAACCGAAGGGAATCGCCCGGTGATTTGCACTGCCTTGATCGCATCTTCGGGAAGCATGGGTCGCATTGATACTACGACCGGGCCGGAGAACACACCGGATGGCGCGGTGTCAATTGACGAGCGGAACATTGGCACGTTGCGGCCCTCTTCGATGTGTCGAACCGGCACGCCGGCCGCCAGCAGAGCTTCTTCAAAAGAAAAGGAGCAGCCGATTGCGAACGTCACGAAGTCTTCACGCCAGATGTCGATGACGGCCTGCGGCTCTTCAACCAGCACACCCTTCTTCCAAACGCGGTAGCGCGGCACATCCGTGCGGATGTCGAGATCGTCCCCAAGACTATCGATCGATGATGCGCCCGGTTCTGAGACTCCGAGCAGAGGACACGGCTTTGGATTCCGGTGACAGAACAGCAAGAAATCATAGGCAAGCTCACGTGGCAAAATTGCAAGATTAGCCTGCACGAAGCCTGAAGCAAGGTTAGCGGTCGGACCGGCTAGTGCGCCCGAACGCGCCATAAGCCGAATTTGTCGTGCTGATGAGGTAGAGGTGAAGATCATGGTCCGTCCTATTAGTGCGACCTGTAGGTTTCTTCTGGACTAGGAGATTGCCTTTTTCATGGGCTCCTCTCTATCTCTGGAGGATACACGGGCGACGGAGAAAGGCGAAAGGCGAAAGATCGAGACTTGGCCCACATTTGAAAAGAAGATCACCGACGATTTCCCGGTTGTTGGACCTTGGGTCAGCCCGAGACCCAGTCACAAACTCGTCCGCCAGGTAATCCGTGGCGAGCGGACCGATATCTTCCGCATTCGGCAGAGTTCACTCTAAGCCTGGCTCCCGCACCCGGGTCACTTCTCAGCGGAAATCACACGCATCCGGCAGATCGCTTCTCTATTCGGCTGGTAAAGGTCAAGCGCTTTCGAACTTTTCCGCTTCTCCGGCTTCTGGTGTCTTTCGCAGGGCCTTGCTTCTCTCCGGGATCGGTCTTTTGGCCCTCCCACCATGGGGTTAGAATGATGAAGTAGAACAATCTTGCATGCGTTCTGAGCGTCACTTTACGATCGAACAAAGCGATCTTCGAACTTACTTAACCATCGTCCTGCGACGGACACTTATCCGCCGGTTGCGGATTCCGTTATCTCCTTTTATGCCGCGCCGTTATCGATTGAGATCAGCTGGCGGCCGGCAAATCATCCCGCCTCCAGCAAAATTCGGTGCCGTCACTCATCATGCGATGCATGATGACCGCCAGCCTGCGGGCGAGCGCGACAATGGCCTTTCGCATGCCGCGCCGTTTGGCGATGTTCATCGCCCAAGCCTTCAGCCATGACCATTTTCTCACATTGATCATCAAGGTCTGGGCGGCTTCGTAAAGTAGCGTTCGCATCATCGCGTCACCGCACAGCGATATACATCCGACGCGCTTGCTTTCTCCGACTCGTTGAGCTTCGGCGTCGGCCCCAGTGTCGGTCCAACAGCCTTCGAGTTCTTGAACCGCTGCGGAATGTCGATGGGTGCTCGTGAACGCCAGCGATACGACGGGACCGATACCGGGGATCGTCATCAGAAGCCGGCACATCTCATCGTTGCGCGACATGTCCAGAACCTTATTGTGCAACCGGGAGAATTCCTCACGCAACTTACGCCTCGCTGTCAGCAGCGGATCCATGACTTCCTGAAGATCCGCCATGTCATCGATCAACTCGCGAATCCGCTCCTCGAATTTGACAACTCCAACGTTCCCGACCTTCAGCCCAAAATTGCGCAACAGTCCGCGAATATCGTTTTCAATGGCGATCGCTTTTCCCTGCACAGCTTGCGCGCCATCAGCAGGGCCCGTCGTTTCTGGCTCGTAAGCGTTTTCACATGCACAGGGCGGGACAGGTTGACCCGCATCCTCTGCGCGATGCAACGTGCATTATTGCGATCGGTCTTGTTCGGCTTCAGGAAGGCTTTTACATGCCGCGTTTCGAGGCAAATCACCGGCGCGCCGGCCCTGGCGAGGGCCTCAGGCCAACCCGCTCAAAGCCGGATCTCGCAACACCGCGATCAGGTCATCGGGGTGGCTGGGAACCTTCACCTCCCGGCAAATCTTGCCCGTTTCATCGACAATGCAGATGGCGGTCTCTTTCACGGAGACATCCAGGCCCGTATAATGCTTCATGCTGCGCTTCCTGTCCGATGCTTGTGGCTGTTGCAAAACATGACCACGTTTACCATCGCTCGAAGCGCAGCACCTGCTCCTGCTATCCACCGCCGTCTTAGGGTGAGGCTCAAGCCGGATACCCCATCTTGCGTGACGAGCAAAACGCCGCTCATAGTGGTGTCACCCACTTCTTGATCGGCACCGCAGGCTTGAGTGGCTCAGGGCTCTCCTGCGGAATCCTGCCGGGCGTGCGTTTGAGTGCTGCATGCACTTGGTCGATCAGAACAGGGAGCTCCTCACCCACCGGGACCAGATTGTTCGAGACAGCTGAGACGAAATCGGCAGTGACCTGATGGAAGGTCGGCCTGAGTAAGAGGTGTTACTATCGGCAATCGCCTCGCCCCAAGGCTCAACTGACGACAAGTCCACGAGGTGTATCGCACCGATTGAGGCCGGCTGAAGCTCGACGAAGTGAGTCCATCTCGCTGCCAGATGCGACAATATACAAACGGCATCTTGTTCTTTCTCGCGGAAGGGCGCTCTCCGGAACATTGCAGTCAAGGCCAATTCAGTTTTGCGAAGCCAAGTAGCTGAGGAGCCTTCGTCGGCAGGCTCTCAGAGGCGGCGCGCTACAGAACGGATGCATTCGGCCAATGTGCGAACCGCCCCTTCATTGGGAGTGGATCTGTGCATCAGGAGCTTCGGGATATTCTCGATCTGCGGGCGGATCGGCCGCGCGGCCAAACCGGGGTAGCGCGCGGCGAACGGCTTGAAAACATCGATCAGACCTACTCCCTGCCCGGCCTGGATCATCTCAAGAATCATCTGCGTGTTGCTCAGGATCAGGGACGGACGCAGGTCGAGTTTAGCGCTTTCGAACAGCTGCCGGAATGACAAGCCGGTGGGCGAATTCTCCGAAAAGGTCACGATCGGTTCGTCCACCAGGTCATCCGGTCCGATCTCTTTCAGAGCGTTCAGACGGTGGTCGCGCCGAAACGCGCAGACGCAGAACCAGCCGCCGATGTCCTCGATATTGAGCTGCGAATGGTGCAGTGGGCCGTAGGCGAGGCCGATATCGACCTGCCGGTTCGCTACACTGCGGACAATGTCCTGCGGCGTGAGGACCTGGAGCGAAAGCGATATCTCGGGATGGATTTCATGAAACGCGATGCTCGCCGGCGCGGCGATCGCCGAGATCAGCGTATAGTTTCCCGACACGGTGACGCTGCTCGCGCTGCCACGCCCGATCACCTCGGCGCTGCGCTGTAGGCGATTTAGTTCGCTCAACACCCGCTCGATATGAGGCATTAGAGCGATGGCCTCGGCGGTTGGGCTAAGCCGTCGCCCGGTGCGGCGAAACAGTCGGTAGCCCAGTTCAGACTCGGTCGCTGCAACGAGCTTGCTCACAGCAGGTTGACTGATATGCAGGCTTTCGGCCGCCGTCGAGGCGCTCCCGCCGCGAATAATGGCATGCAAAACTCTGATCTGGCGCAAGTTAAGGCGGACGACCATTCGGGCAACCCTTTGAAAATCATTGGTGCCTTCGCGACTCTTAACCTGTGCTTAAGTCGGATTGCAAACTCGCCATTTGATCGCAAACGGGAGCAGCCTCAGACTTACCCTAGTGGAAGTTCTGACTGACTGAGAAAGGCACCCTAGATGGGAATTTTGATGAGTGTGGATACCGGCGGTACCCACACGGATATCGTGGCTATAGACAATGAGAGGCAGGCGCTCTTCACCCACAAGGTTCCGACGACGCCAGGGAAGCTTTCATCGGGGATTTTGGATGGGGTTAAAGCGGTGCTGGCACAGGCGGAGCGCCGTTTGGAGGATGTGGAGCGGTTTGTCTACGGCACCACTTTGGTCACCAATATCATCATCCAACGCGATGCCGTGCCCGTCGGTCTCATCACCACCGAGAACTTCCGCGACATTCTTGCCATGGGCCGGGCCTACAGGAACGAGAACATCTACGATCTGCGCTGGCGTCCTGCCCCACCCTTGGTACCGCGCTGGCTGCGGTTGGGTGTGAAAGAGCGTATCGACAGCGCGGGACAGATCATTACGCCGCTCGACGAGGACAGCGTGCGCGAGAGCCTCAAAAAGATCATTGCGGCGGGGGTGGATACCGTCGCGATCAGCCTGCTCAACTCCTACGTCAACCCTGTGCATGAAGAGCGAATCGCCGAGATCGCCCGGCGCGAATTTCCCGGTCTGCGGCTTTCGGTTTCGTCTGAGATCATGCGCGAGTTCCGCGAATACGAGCGCACCTCGACGACGGTGGCGAACGCTTTCGTGATGAAGCCGATCGACGATCATCTCGACCATCTCGAGAGCGCGCTGCGGACGGCGGGGCTGCGTGCGCCTCCCCATATCATGCGGGCCAATGGCGGCATTATGAGTTTTCGGGCCGCTAAACAGTGTCCCGTTGCTCTGACACATTCCGGGCCGATGGGAGGGATCATTGGATCGGCTGTCATCGCGCGCACGGCAGAACTTTCAAATATCATCACGTTCGATATGGGTGGTACCAGTTCGGACGTGTCCCTTATTTCCAACGGCAAGCCCAGTCTCACGACGAAAAGCGCGGTGGCAGGGATGCCGGTAAAACTCCCGACCCTGGATCTGGTCACCGTCGGTGCAGGCGGCGGCTCGATTGCGTGGATCGATTCTGGGGGCGGGCTCAAGGTCGGGCCGAAAAGCGCTGGAGCCAATCCTGGACCGGCTTGCTATGGTCGGGGCGGGACAGATGCGACGGTGACTGACGCCAACCTGGTTCTCGGCCGTCTCAATCCGGACTGGTTCCTAGCCGGGGCCGGCAAGCTCGATGTGGACTTGGCACATCAAGCAGTCGGGCGGATTGCCCAGCAATTGAGGCTTGGGCTGACCGAAACCGCAATGGGCATCCTGTCGATCAGCGAATCCCACATGGTCAATGCAATCAAACTCGCTTCGGTCAAGCAGGGGGTGGACCCACGCGGCATGACGCTGGTCGGCTTTGGCGGCGCTGGACCCCTGCACATGCTGGGGCTTGCGAAAGAACTAGGCATCCGCCGTGCCATCGCGCCCTGCGCGCCGGGGAACATGTCGGCCCTGGGAATGCTAAGCGCCGATCTAACCCATGATTTCGTGCTGAGCATCGTCAAGAATCTGGATGCGCTCACATCGGGCGAATTGCGCGGCCGCCTCTCCGAATTGCTCGAAACCGGTGCGAAATGGCTCGAGGAAGAGGCGTGCCACGATACGGAGCCAATCCTGCTTGCCTCAATCGACCTGCGCTACAAGGGCCAAAGCCACGAATTGAATTTGCCGCTGACGGATTTCGACGATCTCGGCGAACTGGTCGATGCCTTCAATGTCGAGCATAAGCGAATCTATGGTTACAACATGACCAAGGATCCGGTGCAGGTAACGAATGTGCGGGTCTCTGCTGTGGGTCGATTGTCCGCCAGCGGTTGGACTCGGCTTGCGGACCCCGCGCTCGCCGGGCCGCAGGGCAAGCGCGAAATCTGGTTTGACGCAAGCGGTCCGCAGACGGCCACCGTGTGGCGTGCGGACGGACTGCGTGAGGCTGACCGAATAGAAGGCCCCGCCGTCATCGAGTTCTCCGGGTCCACTTTGATCTCTCCGCCGGGTTGGGTGACGCGCTGCGACAAATTCGGGCATCTGCATATTGAGACTCAGGACTGAAAACCATGATTTCTGTTGATCCCATCACTCTCGAAATCCTGCAAAACAAGCTGTTGACAAATGTTAGGCAGATCACCCACCGACTGGTGCGCGCGGGCCATTCCTTCATGATCAAGGAGATGGAGGACTGCTCCGCCTCATTGTTCGACTCTGATTGCCGGCTGCTAGCGGAGTCAGCGAACATACCGATTCACCTAAACTGCGTCGGTATCTGCCTGCGTTCGATCCTCGAATGCCACCTGCCGCGCGAGTGCTGGCGGCCCGGGGATGTGGTGATGACCAATGATCCCTATCTGGGCGGAGGCTCGCTCGGCAGCGCCCATACCAATGATATCGTGATGTACGCACCGGTCTTCTTGGGTGGACATCTGGTCGGCTTTGCTGGGCTGATGGCACATCACATGGATATCGGCGCGATGACCATGGGCACTCGCGGCTGGAATATCGAAATCCAGCAGGAAGGTCTACTAATGCCGCCGATAAAGTTGGTCGACGCTGGGCAGACCAATTCGGCGGTGCTACAGATGGTCCTGCGAAATACCCGCGTTCCCGATGCCCTGGAAAACGATCTCCTGGCTCAGCTGTCGAGTCTCGTAGCGGGTACCGAAGAACTCGCCCGCATTTTCGAGGCCTATGGCACGAGCACCATGACGAGCGCCATCGAGCAGCTTATCCAACATGCAGAGACGCGCTCACGCCATGAGATCGCGTCGATTCCCGACGGGGTTTATCATGGCGAGGTGCCGATCCTCGACGACGGCTATGCCGAGGGGCCGCATTGGCTGCGCGTCGCGATCCGCAAGGCCGGCGACGAGATCGAGTTCGATTTCACCGGTACCGATCCACAGATCCGCGGACCGGTGAATGCTCCCCTCTCCACTACCATGTCGGCGATCTATTATGTGATGCGCTGTCTGACGGATCCGTCGCTGCCGAATTCAGAGGGATGCAAGCGGCCGATCCGGGTGATCGCGCCCGAGGGTTCGCTGGTCAACGCGCGTGCGCCAGCCGCCGTTTATCAGCGCATGGTCACCTGTCATTCGCTGGTGGATCTGGTGATGGGGGCGCTTGCCGATGCCGTGCCGGAGCGCGTCATCGCCGATTCGTGCGGCTGCCAATACAACTACACCTCGACCTACGACGCGGCGGCGCGCCGCTGGGTCAGCTTCGGCGAGGTTACTGCGGGCGGGCTGGGTGCGACCCGAGATTGGGACGGGATCGATGTGATGGCCTGTCATGTCACCAATTGCGCCATGCCGCCGATTGAGGCCACCGAAATCGAGGCGCCTGTGCGCTTCCTGCGACGCGAATATCAGCAGGACTCCGGCGGTGCCGGCTATCGGCGCGGCGGCATGGGACAGGCGGTCGCCTATCAGATTCTTGCTGCCGATGCCGAGTTCACCCACACCTCGCAGAAGTCGCGCGTCGCGCCGCGCGGTTTCGGCGGTGGAATGAACGGGGCCTGCGGGCGTTGGGTGATCAACGAAGGCCTGCCTGGCGAGCGTACACTCGAATATGCGATGGGCAACATCGAATATCTCAAGCACGGTGATACGGTGACCTTCCACACCACCGCAGGTGGCGGCTTCGGCGACCCGCGGCTGCGTGAACGCGATCTGATCATGCAGGATCTGCTCGACGGGTTGATCTCGGAGGCAGCGGCGCGCGACATATACCGGCTTTCCCTGGAGGGCTGAGCTCATGCAAGAGATGTCGTCGACGCCTGCGGACGTCGTGGTGATCGGTGCTGGCATCGTTGGTGTGATGACCGCGCTTGAGCTGCAGCAGAGCGGAAGGAGCGTGCTGCTCATCGATCGGGACGGCCCGGCTTCGGGCTGTTCCTTCGGCAACGGAGGGGGGATAGGGCCCAATACCTGCATCCCCTTTGCATTGCCCGGGATACTGCGCCAGATCCCGAAATGGTATCTCGACCCAGACGGGCCGGTAATCGTCAATCCAGGCTGGGTGCTGCGGTCGTTCCCTTGGATATGGCGCTGGCTCCTCTCAAGCCGGGAAAGCGACGCGCGCCGCTCAGCCAAGGCGATGCAGTACCTATACGAAGGGTGCTTGGACAGCTACCGCAGCGTGCTGGGCTCCGTGCTTTCTGCCGATCTTCTTCGGGAGCAAGGCTATCTCTATGTCTACGAATCCGAGACGCCGGGCCGTGGCGAGATCTTTGCGATGGCGCTACGGCGGGAGCTGGGGATACCCTTCCGGCAGATCGGCTCTGCGGAACTGAGGGAGATGGAGCCCGCGCTGAGTCCGGTCTTCCGCCGTGCGACGCTACTGCCCGGCAATGGCCATACGACCAATCCCAAGCGTCTGGTCGACGCACTGTTCGAGAGGTTTCGTACGGCGGGCGGCCGGTTCAGCCGCGCCGAGGTGACCGGGTTCGCGACCGAAAACGGTGAGCTCTGTGGTCTCACGACACCGGAGGGAGCGGTGCCATTGCGGCAAGTTGTGCTCTGCGCGGGAGTCTGGTCGGGCGGACTCGCCGGGAAACTAGGGGTGCGTGTGCCGCTGGTGGCCGAGCGGGGCTATCACGTCACCTATAGGGACAGCCCGATCCGGCTGAACCACAAGATCATGAATGGTAGCCGGGGCTTCGGCGCGACCTCGATGGAGACAGGATTGCAAATTACCGGCACTGTCGAGTTGGCCGATATAGCCATGCCGCCGAACTGGGACCGAACGGAGGCACTAACCCGAATGGCAGAGAAGATGTTCGTAGCCCCGCTCGAAGGTGAACGCAGCCGTTGGATGGGAGGGCGTCCATCGCTGCCCGACAGCCTACCCGTGCTGGACCGATCGCCGCGCTTCGGCAATGCCTTCCTCAATTTCGGCCACAGCCACTGGGGGTTGTGTGGTGCTCCTCGCTCAGCACGGCTCGTGGCTGACATGATTCTCGGTCGTCCTTTGCCAACAGCGCTGGGCGCCTACGCATGGGTACGCTTCAAATGACGAAGGGAGAGCTCCCCAAACTTACCAAAGCAATTCGCCGCCGTCGAGAAGTGTCGGCGAAGTGCAATGCCAATTTCTTGCCGCCGGCGGATGTCCGTCTCCATACCAATTGCGTCGTTACTCACAACGCGAAATAAGAAAAAATCGTGATGCCTTGTGCGGGATTTGCCGGTCGTCGGCTGTCAAGACTCGCTGCGCTCGACTGGCGCGTGATAGGTCGAACGTGCAGGCCTGAAGCGGGTGCTGTGCGACGAAGCGGCAGCGCCAATGTGCTGCAAGACCGCGTGGCTGGTGAGTCAACCGAAACAGCGTCGATATAACTGGCCTCCGGAAAGCCCTTCCGTGAATGGGTATCGAAAATCGTGATGCCGAAAGTTTCCGAACACAGGAACGAGAAGTTGCCATGAAGATCAGGTCAACATTTACCGGGTCACGAGCGGCCGGTCGCGTCCGGTGATCGTGGAGATTGTCACCGGCTAGGCGGCCTCCGGCACGTTCTAGAGAGAAGCGGCGTCCCGCTCGAAATGACGACTGACTCACCACGATAGCGACGTCCGGTAAAAGCGTTCGATAATTGACTCCTCGACACTCGGGCATGGCGGCCACCGCTTAATGCCGTCTTTCCATATTATGAGAAATTATATTGACATATTTCATCATGTGGGAATAGGGTCCTCACGAACCTCGTCCCAACCCCGCCAAAGGGGCTGTTTCTACGGGACCGAAATCTCCAGAAGACTAAGAACAGGAGCAGTATTCCAATGGAAATCGGCGTCGACACCGGCGGCACGCATACGGACATTGTACTTCTCGACCGGGCACGAGGTCTCTTCGAAACACTAAAGGTGCCGACCACGCCTCTAGATTTGAGCGAGGGAATTCTCACCGGTGTCGACGCCATCTGCAGGCAGGCGGGGGTCCCGCAGTCAGGGGTAGCGCGCTTCGTCTACGGCACCACTCTGGTCACCAACCTGATCGTCGAACAGAAGACCGGTTCGGTTGGCTTGCTCACGACGATGGGCTTCAGAGACGTGCTGGAGATCGGCCGGGCCGTGCGCAAGCCAAACATCTATGACATCCAGTGGCGGCCCAAGTCTCCCCTGATCGCGCGGCGCAATCGAATCGGCATCAATGAACGGGTGTCGGCAAGGGGGGATATCCTCGTGCCGATCAACGGAGATGAAATCGTTGCGGCACTCACGCTACTCGTCGAACAGGGAGTGACTTCGGTTGCGGTATGCTTCCTGCACTCCTATTCCAACCCGGCTAATGAGCAGGCCGTTCGACGTATTGCCGAGGCTCAATTTCCGGCCCTTACGATCAGCCTGTCCAGCGAGGTCGTCCGCCAGTTCCGTGAATTCGAACGTTCCAGCACCATCGCAATCAACGCCTATGTGTCGGAACCGCTCGGAAAGCATCTCGACCGTCTATTCAGCGTCCTGAAATCGAATGAGATTGCGGGGGCTCCCTATATCATGGGTGGAAACGGAGGGGTCGTCAGCTTCGAGAGAGCCAAGCAGATACCGGTCTCCATCACCCATTCGGGACCAGTCGCGGGCATCCTTGGAGGGGCCACCCTGGCAAAGGCCGCGGGGTTCCCCAATGTGATCACCTTCGACATGGGCGGCACGTCCTCGGACGTATCGCTGGTCGTGAATTCCGAACCCTCGCTGACGTCACGAGGCAGCTTGGCTGGCTACCCAGTGCAACTGCCCACCATCGACTTGGTCACAATTGGCTCGGGCGGTGGCTCCAAGGCGCTCGTTGACTCGGGTGGAGGTCTCCATGTGGGGCCGGAAAGCGCTGGGTCGGTTCCCGGTCCCATGTGCTATGGGCAAGGCGGGGAATGGCCAACGATCACCGACGCCAACCTGACGACCGGACGCCTCAACAAGGAGTATTTCCTTGCCGGAAAGAGGGCGCTCTACCCGGATCTTGCAGAAAGCGGCATCACCGCCAAGGTAGCGGAGCCTCTGTCGATGAGTTTCGCAGAAGCCGCGCTGGGCATCCTCGACATTGCCGAGGCCGACATGGTGAATGCCATCAAGCTGGTGTCCGTCCAGAGGGGCCTCGATCCACGCGACTTCACACTCGTCGGATTCGGCGGCGCAGGCCCCCTACACGTGATCAGCCTGGCCGACGCGCTCGGAATGAAATCCGTACTGGTGCCTCCCGCCCCGGGCAACGTCTCCGCTGCGGGTCTGCTCTGCGCTGAATGGCGTCAAGATCTGGTCCGTACGTTCATCCGCGATCTCGATGGTGTCACTTCGTCCGAGCTTACCAAGGTATTCGAAGGACTGGAAGCGGAGGCCGCCGATCTCCTTGCCGAGGAGGACCTCGATCCGACCGCACACAGGGCGCTTCTGTCGCTTGATCTCCAGTACACGGGCCAAGGGTTCGAACTGAACATTCCGGTGTCGAAATCCGAATTCGAGGGCGACTGGAAAAACAGTCTAATGAAGCGCTTCTCCGATCTCCACAAGGAACGCTACGGGTACGCGCTTAGCGATCGTGGCGTTCAGATCGTCAACCTTCGCCTGACGGTTCTCGGTATCCGGCCGGATCTGCCTTGGCCCGAGCGGCGCCATCGTACGTCCGGAGAGTTGACCATATTCGGCCGCCGAAAGGTCCTGCACAGGCGTACCGATTTCGAGAAGCCCTGGCCAGTCTATCGTTTCCTAAACGTTCGGGCGGGCGACACACTGAACGGACCTGCGATCGTGGAATATCCGGGCTCGACACTCGTCGTGCCTCCAGACTGGAAGGTCACATACGACAAATGGGGCAACGCGATCGCGATACAGGATTGAGAGATCATGAACAAGCAAATCGAAAAAATGGGCGCCGACCCCGTCACGACGGAAATCACCCGAAACGCGCTCACCGTCATCGCAGAGCAGATCACGACGCGGATGATCCGTTCGGCAACCTCGCACATCATTCGCGAGATGGAAGACTGCTCTGCGGCGATCTTCGACGCGAGGGGCCGCCTCCTGGCCGAATCCGCGAGCGTGCCGATCCACCTGAATGCGATCAACGTCTGCCTCGACACCATTCTTCAGCACTACTTTCCGATCAGCGAGTGGAAGCCCGGCGACGTCATCATTACGAATGATCCGTATGCCGGCGGAGCCTCTCTGTCGTCGCACCATACAAACGACATCATCACCTACCGCCCGGTCTTCCTGGGTGATCGGCTCGTTTCCATCGTCGCGATCACAGTTCACCACATGGATGTCGCCGCCGCCGAAATGGGTACCAGAGGGTGGAACACTGAAATCGAGCAGGAGGGTCTCAGGGTTCCCCCGGTGAAAATTATCCGATCTTGTAAACTGGATCAGGGCATCTTCTCGATCTTCAAGGCCAATACGCGGCTTCCCGAATATTTCGAGAACGATCTAATGGCCCAACTCTCGACGCTCGAACGGGCGGAAACCGAGATCATCGGTCTATTCGAGAAATACGGCGTCGAGATGATCGAGAACTGCTTTGACAATCTGATCGCCCATTCTGAAGTACTTATGCGGGAGTACATCCGCTCGATTCCGGACGGGGAATACTCTCATGAGGAAGTCATCCTAGATGACGGCGCAAAGGGCGGGCCTTTTAAGCTTCGCCTGACGATCAGGGTCAACGGTAGCGACATCCAGTTCGACTTCACCGGAACCGACAAGCAGGTCGCCGGACCGATCAACGCGCCCCTGTCCGCAACGATGGCGGCTATCGGCTACGTGATGCGCAGCATCACCAACCCGGATCTGCCCAACACCGAGGGCACGAAGCGGCCGGTTTCGGTGGTGGCGCTGGCGGGTACGTTGGTGAACTGCCAGTGGCCAGCCGCCTGCACCCAGCGCATGGTCGTCTGCCATGTCATCGTGGATCTGGTCATGGGTGCGCTAGCCGAAGCCATCCCGGAGCGAGTGATGGCTGACTCCTGCGGCTGTCTCTACAACGGCGTCACTTGCGAGGACGAAAGCCCCGGCAAGCGCATGATCGTGCTCGAAGTTGTCCCTGGTGGCATCGGAGCCACATCCCAAAAGGATGGCGCCAACGTGCTGTCCTGCCATGTGACGAACTGCCCAATTCCGCCGATCGAGGCGACCGAATCCGATATGCCCATCCTTTTCCTGAAGCGCGAACTTTATCAGGACTCTGGGGGCGCAGGCCGCTACCGCGGCGGCCTAGGGCAGGTGCTGTCGTACAAGGTTCTGTCCGATGTCGCTGACCTGCACTACACGTCTCAGAAGTCGGTCATACATCCGCAAGGGACCGCCGGCGGCGGCTCCGGCGATGGAGGGCACTGGATGATCAACGAGGGCTCCGGTTCGACTGAACGTCGCCTTAAATACGCCATTGGCGATCTGGAACCGTTGCAGCGGGGGGATGTCGTGACCCATTACACGCCAGGCGGCGGCGGATACGGTCGTCCGCATGACAGACCGGTGGCGGAAGTGGTTGCAGATGTGCGTGAGGGGTACATCTCCATCAATCACGCCTCGGAATTCTACGGAGTCGTGATTGACCCGAAGACGCTCAAGGTGACGGAGGTGCGGCGGGCGTAATCTCTCGCGTCCGCGGCGAAGACACAGGGGCCCGACACCAGGGAGGTGCCGGGCCCGCCGGGCGAGGCGGCATGCTTAGCAAAAGGCCAACATTTCCTCAGACGAAAGCGCTTCACGGATGAGAGTGCATTTCTGCGGGGCGGGGGCGTTGCGGGACTCCTGGAGCTGTTTGCGATGCTCCAGGAAAAGGCTCGGGCACGAACTGGCGAGCGCTTCCGGATTATTGTCATTCAGGAGGCTGGACTAGACGGCTTCTGGATCCATCGGATGCTTCAGGGCGAAGCGATCGAGAGCCACGTGGTCGACGCCGCCTCGATCCTGGTGTCCCGGCGGCGCCGGCGGGCGAAGACCGATAAGAGCGATGGCGAGACCCTGGTACGGACCTTGCTGGCCTACAAGCGCGGCGAGCCGCGGGTCTGCTCCATTGTCAAGCCGCCGAAACCCCGAGGAAGAGGATCGCCGCCGAATCTGCTGGGAACGCAAGACGCTGATCGCCGAGCGGGTGGAGCACGTCACCCGGATCAAGGGGCTGCTGTTCGCCCAGGGCGTCGGTGACTATGAGCCGCTGCGTCGCGACCGACGCGCCAGGCTCGAGGATCTGCAAACAGGTGATGGTCGCCTTACCTTTCCACCTGAAGGCACAGATTGTGCGTGAGCTCGAACGGCTTGAGCTGATCCTTGAGCAGTTGCAGAATGCTTGGACATTTTCTCCCCGCCACCCGGCGACAGTGAAGTGATCAGCCAACTTGATCGAGACAGTTCCATCGAAACAAAGATCGCGCCAAGATCGATGCGGACAGCGGCCTGTTCCGGCCGATTTGCAACCTGTTGCATTGTCGTCTCCAGAATGGGTGCGTTTAGCAACGCCATTCTGCCTGACGGCAGGTCGCTATCCACCACCAGCCCATAGTACTACTGCGTCATAAATTGCGAGCCCTAACGCGGACTGTCCATTGCCCTTATGCAGCACGGACATCGTTGCAGACGGTTGGCCAGGGCCACAGTCAGGCGTCGCCTGAGGGTTGGGGTTGGGGTTGAGGTCGGGACGTGCCGCTCTGGTCGGATCGGAGGATCTGCGGGGTCGATAACCGTCGGGAAGACCAGGTGGATAGTGATGGGGTGGACGCCCCCTCGACGGCATCGATGTGCCAGAATGGTGGTGTTTGACAGCCACCGTAAGAGAGGGAGCGTCCACAATGGAAGTTAACACGATCGGGTTGGACCTAGCGAAGAATGTATTTCAGGCGCATGGAGCCGATGCGGCGGGCGCCATTGTTTTCCGCAAGCAACTGCGACGCGACAAGGTGCTTGCGTTTCTCGCTGGGCAGCCGGCCTGCTTGGTCGCCATGGAGGCCTGTTCTGGGGCGCATCACTGGGCGCGCGAGATTGGCAAGCTCGGGCACACCGTTCGTCTGATCCCGCCATCCTATGTGAAGCCTTTCGTGAAGCGGCAGAAGAACGACGCCGCCGATGCCGAGGCGATCTGCGAGGCCGCGCAGCGGCCGACCATGCGCTTTGTCACCGTGAAGAGTGAGGAGGAGCAGGCGAGTGCGGCCGTATTCCGGGCTCGTGATCTGCTGGTGCGGCAGCGCACCCAGACGATCAACGCCTTGCGCGGCCATCTCGCAGAATATGGACTGGTCGTTGCCCAGGGCCCTTCTCACACCGCCAAGCTGATGGAAAGGTAGAGGATCCTGAGGGCGATCTGCCAAAAGCAGCCCGCCTGGCCCTCACCATGCTGGTCGATACGCTGAGATCGCTGGAGGAAAGGATCAAGCAGCTCGATGCCGAGATTGCACGGCGTGCCCGAGAGGATGAAGACGTGCGGCGGTTGGCAACAATCCCCGGCGTTGGTCCGATAACGGCAACGGCTCTGGTTGCACTGGCGCCTTGCGCCGCAATCTTCCGAAAGGGGCGCGACTTCGCCGCTTGGCTGGGCCTCACGCCGCTGCAACGCTCAACCGGCGGTAAACAGAAGCTCGGTGCAACATCGAAGATGGGCGAGCGTACTTTGCGGCGCCTGCTTATCATCGGAGCGAGCGCTGTCGTGCGTCATGCTCGTCGGCGAGGCATTCGTGAAGGATCGTGGCTTGGGCGCATGCTCGCCCGCAAGCCGCCAATGCTTGTGGTCGTCGCTCTTGCCAACAAAATGGCCCGCATCGTCTGGGCGCTCATGGCAAGAGGTGGGACCTACAGGGCTCCGGCCGTGGCAGCATAGCAGCTCGGTCTGAGGTCGTCGCAGGTGTAGGAAGGTCACACGGAGAGGTATGGCGCGACAGTCGATGAGAGACGGATCGGAAAAACCAGTTCAGCACAGAGCGCTTCGAGCGCGCGGTAGTGATATGGATCCGATCGGCGAACTCCCATACGGGCCGGCGGCAAATGGAAGGCCGCATCAGAGGCCGGACAGATGTCAGCACCCGACTACGCGCCGCTATACTGCCTTTCGAAGATTCTTCTTGCGCTCACGGGGGCGTCCACAGAGCACGGGGGCGTCCACAGATGTGCTGAAGGTTCTGCAAAAAGTTTTGGAGAGAGAACGGCGCTTGCTCTGAGGGCGAGCGGCCATGGCACGGTGGTGACGTTGCGATCACCGATTCCCGTGGAAGGGGAAGTGCCATGACCAATCGAGACGTTAGACTGAGCAGAGGCGAGTTGAAAGCGTTGCTGTTGTCGGATGAGGACGGCTTTCGCCAGGCATTGCAGAGTGTCGTGCAGGAGGTTCTTGAAGCCGAGATGACGGAGGCGATCGGGGCCGAGAAAGGCGAGCGGACGGCGGGGCGGACGAGTTACCGGTCCGGCTATTACGAGCGCAAGCTGGTGACGCGGGTCGGGGTGCTGGAGCTTGGCGTTCCGCAGGATCGGGCTGGCCGGTTCTCGACGGAGTTGTTTGAGCGCTACCAGCGTTCGGAGAAGGCATTGGTGTCGGCGCTGGTCGAGATGTACGTGCAGGGCGTTTCGACCCGCAAGGTGAAGGCGGTGACGGAGGAACTGTGCGGGCATTCCTTCTCGGCCTCGACGGTGAGCGAAGCGACGATGCGGCTGGATGAGGCGCTCAAGGCGTTCTTCATGCGGCGGCTCGAGGAAAGCTATCCGTATCTCATCTTGGACGCGCGCTATGAACGGGCTCGCGAGGCGGGCGTGATCGCCAGCCAGGCGGTGCTGGTGGCGATCGGCGTGGATTGGGAGGGCCGGCGCCAGGTTCTGGGCGTGGAGCTGGCCAACCGGGAGAGCCATTCGAGCTGGCGCGAGTTCGTGACGGGGCTCAAGAATCGCGGGCTCGCCGGCGTCGAGTTCGTCGTCTCCGACGACCATCCGGGGCTCAGGGCGGCAATCCGCGAAGTGCTGCCCGAAGCGGTCTGGCAGCGCTGCTACGTGCACTTCCTCAGAAACGCGCTCGACTACGTGCCGCGCAAGGTCGACGACGATTGCCTGATGGAGCTCAGATGATTCTACGACCGGCGCGACCTTGCCGAGGTCAAACGCGACCTGGCGCAGTGGATCGCCAAATGGCAGGCCAAATACCCGAAGCTGGTCAACTGGGTGGAGGATAACATCGAGGAGACGCTGAGCTTCTATCGGCTGCCGCTAGCTCACCACAAGCACATGAAGTCGACGAACATGCTGGAGCGGCTGAACCAGGAGATCAAGCGGCGCACCCTGGTCGTTCGCATCTTCCCCAACCCGCGGAGCTGTCTGCGGCTGGTTCGGGCATTGGCGGTGGAGATCCACGAGAACTGGCTCGAGGCGACCCGCTATCTCAACATGGATCATCTGCGCGAGCACAAGAAGGAGAGCCTGAGGGCCTTGGCCGCCTGAGCACCGCCGTATGTCCGCCGCTCCGCTAAACACGGGGGCTGCGCGGCGGACACGCCGACGTCACCGCAATGCCACGCCATTTTGCAGAACTTGACGCACACAACTACCAGGTGTTTGGCGGCCCTGGGCGCGAGTTGGAGTTGAGGGGGGAATCGTGTCCCTCAGAGAGACCAAGAAGCCATAGGCGGCGATACAGAGGCTGGCGTGGTGGTGGAAGCCCCGCCACCCTCGGCCTTCGTAGTGGCCCAGTCCCAGTTCCTGCTTGAGTTCCTGATAGTCTCGCTCGATCCGCCAACGCGCTTGGCGGCGTCGACCAACTGGGTGATCGTAGCGTCGGCCGGCAAGGTGGAGAGCCAATACTTGCTCGGCTCGACCTCGCCTTCAGGCCACTCGATCAGGAGCCACTCTTCGGCGAGAGCCTCGGGCCGATTGTAGTCCCTGGATGCCGGTGTCAGGCGAAGTGAGAAACTGACCCCCTAACGAAACGAAGAACTGACCCCTCATTTTTGAGAGGATCAGTGGATGCAAGAAGAATTTCCATCGAAGCTCGCCTTGTCGACAACAATGCGGGTTGAGGAGATGCGGTCGGGGGAAGAAGTTTCAGCGATGGTTCGGCTGCATGAGGTCGGCTGGGGTGCGAAGCGCATTGCGCAAGAGTTCGGTTGCGCGCGCAATACGGTTCGCCGCTATCTGCGTGAAGGTGGTGTCGTGGCGTATCGCCAGCCTGCTCGTCGAACTGCATTCGACGGTCTGGACGATTGGCTTAGAGAGCGTTTCTTTCGTCATGATGGAAACGCGGATGTCATTCGCCAGGAATTGGCGAGCGAACATGGTATCGTGATCGGGCTTCGCTCGGTGGAGCTGAGAGTGAAGCGCTGGCGGCGGGAATTGAAGGCGCAGAAGCGCGCGACGGTTCGCTTTGAGACGGCGCCAGGTCATCAGATGCAGATCGACTTTGGCGATACGCGCGTGTGGATCGGCGGCGAGCCGTTGCGCGTTCACCTGTTCGTGGGGACGCTGGGCTATTCGCGACGGGTGCATATCCGCCCCTCTTTACGGGAGCGCCAGGCGGACTGGTTTGATGGGATGGAAGGAGCCTTCCTGCGCTTCAGCGGGGTTCCAGCGGAGGTTCTGCTGGATAATGCGAAGGCTCTGGTCGAGCACCATGACGCGGTGACGCGCGAGGTGAGGTTCAATGCCCGACTGCATGCCTTTGCCCGCTACTGGGGCTTTACGCCACGAGCTTGCGCGCCATATCGGGCCCGCACGAAGGGCAAGGACGAGCGTGGGGTCGCCTACGTCAAGAAGAACGCGATCGCCGGCCGCCGTTTCGAGAGCTGGGCGGCGTTCGAGGCGCATCTGGATCGGTGGACGCGCGAGATTGCCGACCAGCGTGAGCATGGCACGACCGGCGTCGCGCCTGCGGAACGTTTTGCCGCTGAGGCCGGTGCGCTTCGGCCGCTTGCAGGCCGGGCGCCGTTCGGACAACTACGTGATCTGGTGCGCAAGGTTCAGGCGGACTGCGCGATCGACCTCGATACGAACAGCTACTCAGTGCCCTGGCGCCTGATCGGAGAGAGCGTTCAGGTAGTGGTTCTGGCCGGTCGCGTCATCATCCGTCATGCGGGCCGGGTGGTGGCTGATCATTCCCAATGCCAAGGCCGCCGACAACGGATCGTGGACCGGGCGCATTTTGTCGGCGTGGCTGGCGCCGAGGGACCAGTGCGCGCAGCAGCCCCTATAGAGATTGCTCCTTGCGCCTTGCTGCGGCCGCTGGCGGAATACGAGGCGGTTGTCGGGGGAGGCTGGTGATGACGACAGTGGATCACGACATGCTGGTCGCGACACTCGACCGGTTGAAGCTGACGGCAATCCGCGATCAACTCGACACGCTGCTGGATGAGGCTGCACGCTCGAAGATGACCTTGCGCGAGGCTTTGGCTTTCCTTGTGTCGCGCGAGATCGCGCGGCGTGACGAGCGGCGGATATTGATGTCGAGCAAACTGGCGCAGTTCCCGTTCGTGCGCGAACTCGACGGCTTCGACTTCGACGCGCAGCCATCGCTGGATCAGGGACAGATCAGGGAGCTTGCGACCTGCCGCTGGATCGCCCACGGCGACACAGTCCTGTTCCTTGGCCCTCCGGGCACGGGCAAGACCCATCTTGCAGTGAGCCTTGGCCGCGAGGCAATCC
>NZ_JAMYNZ010000032.1:0-25276 GCF_040319465.1 Mesorhizobium sp. M0910 | reverse complement strand
CCAGAAGCGAGTGCTAACGCGGCAGTGAGATAGGCCGTAGGCTCCTGCTAGTCAAGACGGAAGAGGGACGGGCGAAGAGCAAACGAGCGTGGAAGCACCGAGCGTTTTACGTGAACGACGTCGGAGATCGGACATGGATGGGGCGGCTCACCATTTGCAACTGAAGGCTTTATTCATTTGGCACGATTGGTGCAGCGAATGATCCGCAAACGTTGCGCGCGACCGATATAATGAGAGGTGAGCGCCATCAGGATTCCTGCGTTAACCGTCCACTCGGTCTTTACGGTGTGGCCGCCGCGCGGGCGCCAGGACTCCGGCCATCCGGATAGTCACCAATCCAATCTGCGGAGAACAGGAGGCAAGATGAGAGCGACAGTCAGCACGAACTCGAATTTGAAATGTTTGGCCAAAGCAACTGCCATCGCCTTGCTCTGGACGGTCACGGCTACATCGGCGGACGAAGGTATGTGGATGCCGGGCCAGACTGCGGAAGTGTGCGCGGCCATGCGCGCGGATGGGCTCCAGATCGATCCCGCCCAGCTGGGCCGTCTAGACGCTGACCCGCTCAACGCGATCGTATCACTGGGCGGATGCTCCGCCTCGTTCGTCAGTCCACAAGGGCTGGTCGCAACCAATCATCATTGCGTGTTAGAATCCATCCAATACCACAGCAAGGAGGGCCAGGACTATCTCACAGACGGCTTTCTGGCGAAGAGCCCTGGGTGAAGAATTGCCCGCGGCGCCAGGCAGCCGCAGCTATGTGATCGAGGACATGTGGGATGTGACCGCCGAAATGCTCAAGAGCGTCTCGGACAAGCTGAACGGGTTTGCCCGCTATGAGCGGCTCGCCACGAACAAAAAGGCCCTGATCGCCGCATGTGAAGGACAGCCCATCGCCGTTGCGACGTATGGCGGCGTCTCCTACTATCTCCTCCAGAAGCTCGAAATTGAGGACGTGCGCCTCGTCTATGCGCCCGCGCTCGGCATCGGCAACTTCGGCGGCCAAACGGACAACTGGATGTGGCTGCGCCACACGGGCCACTTCGGCTTTTATCGCGCCTATGTCGCTCCTGATGGTTCCTCCCGGCCATATGCGCGCGACAATGTGCCTTACCGGCCGGAGAGTTGGCTACCCATAGCCTGTGAAGGCGTCAAGGAAGGCGACCTTGTGATGGTCGCCGGCTTTCCCGGCGCAACCCACCAGTTCCTGACCGCGGATGAAGTCCGGTTCAACTTCGCGCAATTCGAACCGCGGTTGCAGCGTTCGCTCTCGGATTATCCCGCCCAGATCAATCAGGCAACGGCAGGCAATCGCGAGGCGCAGATCCATTGACCGCCCGCTTCACAAATTGGCTCGGCCTAAAACGCATGGGAAAAGCAGAAAAGGCAACAGATCGGCACCAGAATGAATATGGCCGCGCGAACTGACAGACGCGCCAACAATCGGCATCTCGCATGGTGGCACTGGACGTGGCTCCCACCCTGCTGGCGCGACTCCCCATCAGGTCGTCGGGGTTTCGCTGGCGAAAAAAACTTCCGCGTGTCTCTGCGCGATCCATCCCGCTTGCGCGTGCCTAGAGCCTTTCACGTTTTGATGGAAGCGTAGCCGGCGTTTGCGAAGTAGTTGTTGCATTCGGTTGCCTCGATCGTTTCAACGAGGTGGCCGATGTGGCGCCAAGTGTCCTCGACGGTACGTTTCTGAGCTTGGCGCATCCAGTGTTTGATTTTGGCAAAGGCCTGCTCGATCGGATTGAGGTCTGGGGAGTAGGGCGGTAGGTACCAAAGCCTGGCGCCGGCCGCCTTGATCATCTGCCTGATGGCCGCCGACTTATGACTTCCCAGATTATCCATGACGACGATGTCGCCGGGTTTCAGCACGGTGATGAGCTGCTGCTCGACATAGGCGCGGAAGCATTGGCCGTTGATTGGCCCGTCGAAGACGCAAGGTGCCGCGAGCCTATCGCAGCGCAGCGCGCCGAGGAAGGTCAGCGTGCGCCAGTGGCCGTGCGGGGCCAAGCCGCGCAGCCGTTCGCCCTTCGGCCCCCAACCGCGCAGCGGAGCCATGTTGGTCTTGATCCAGGTCTCGTCGATGAAGACCAGATGCTGCGGATCGAGGCCGGCCTGCCAAGAGCGCCATCGCTGACGCCTGCGGGCAATATCAGCGCGCGCCTGCTCAAGGGCGAACAGCGTTTTTTTTGAAGCTCAGGCCCTCGCGCCTCAAGAACATCCAGACCGCGTTGTGCGAGACCTTGACCCCGCGTGCGGTCAACTCATCCTTCAGACCATGCAGTGTCAGATGCGGCGTCTCACGCACACGCGCCTCGATGAAGGCACGGTGCGGCTCCAGCACCCTCTTGCGATGTCCGCCCATCTTGCCAGGCGCAACCGAGCCAGTCGCCCGATGGCGCTGCAACAACTTCACCGCCGCCGAAACCGAAATGCCGAACCGTTTCGCGGCCGACCGGCGGCTCTCGCCACCCAAAACCGCCGCTACAACACGTTCGCGAAGATCATCCGAAAGAGGTCGCGTCATCCGATGCTGGCCTCCACTCCAGCCAGCATCTTGAATCACAAAACCGACTGATCCGGAATCCCCTTCGATTCCGTCAAATCAGGAACCGCTCTAGTCAACCAAAAAACTGACCATCTGCAGGATCAGGATCAGCAAAAAAAAGCCAAAGGCAGACGCCAAAACAGCTGCCAGCAGGACGATGCGTTGTTTCTTCACCCACAGTTCCCCCGGGAGAGAGTCTAAGGATAATCTTAAAAAAGGCGCCATGGAACAGGGCGCCCCACGCTCATTTGTGCGAGTTTAAAGTTTAGCTTGCCTGATTTATGTAATTAGACGGTTTCTCTTATGCAACACTTTTCCAAGTACTTGCACAAATCTGAACGTATCGCACATTTAGACGAACTGTACAGTCGATAGCGACTTTGACGCACGCGTTTACTGGCGGTATACATCCTTCACCGTTGCCGCAAGGCATTGGCCCAGGCGCGCGGCACCTCCTTCACGACAAAGGTTGAAAGCCCGTCCTCGGGCGTTTCATTTCCAAGATCACTTCGATCCACTCATACGGGCTTCCCGAGCGAGACCGTGGGTTCGGACGGTGCGAATGAATTTCTCGTTATAATCGAATTGATTATAAGGGATATTTCTACGTTGAGTATAAAGGATGTCAAGCCCGCGCCAGCGGCAATTTTGTCCGGGCGACCTCCGTTTCGTCGAGGACATGGTGGCGGAAGCGATAAAGCTTCGCCGGCCGACCGCCGGTATCAAATGCACTTTCGCCGGTCTCCGCCACCAGTTCCTGCTGCTCCATCAACCGGCGAAAGTTCTGCTGAAGCGCCCCTGCCGATCTAATCGTCAACGCCGTCCGCGTCAGCGCATTGCCATCGGTCAGAAAGCCGACGACATTGTTGATGACGAATGTAACGATCCGCGGCTTCAGAGAGGAATGCGCGCTTCGTCCAGATGGATGGAGTGGGCTGGCAGGTCCGGGCGGCCGCGCCGTTGAGGATGCAGCATCGAGAGCCGCGCTCGCCGAGGATGACATAGGTCGAGATTCGCGCCGGAAGTCTTGCTCCATGTCTCCCACGAATCCATTGGCAGGATCCCGGCTTCTTCGCAGTGGTCAGGGTCGAGCGTTATCGAACCGTGGTAGTTGAGGTTTGCTTCGGTGACGTGCATGCCGTGCAGATTGCCGGCGACTATTTTTCGCATTGGTCCCGTTGTCCTATTCATCTCACAAAGTCAGTCCTGATGTTGAGCAGCTTCGCTGGGCTAAATCCCGACGACGAGCGCCCCGCCGCTGAGTCCCGCACCTGCCGCCGCCAGGAGTATTTTCTTGCCCGGCCGAAACGGCTCCGCTTGATTGGCGAGCGACAGTGAGAGCGGGATCGTCGCGGCGGAAGAGTTGCCATAGTCGGCGATCGTCTTGACGATCAGGTGATCGGCAACGCCGAGGTTTCGCCCGACCGCATCGAAAATGCGAGCATTGGCCTGATGCGGCACGAACCGGTCGACATCCTGTGGTCGCACTCCGGCAGCGGCTAGCGCGCTTATCGAGCAATCGGTCATCATCTCGACGGCCTTTGCGAACACTTCGCGGCCGTCGGTCATCGTCATTCGGGTTTGCGCGAGGTCGAGGTCACCGTGGAACGGGATGTTGCTTCCTCCTGCGGGAATCTGGATCAGGCCGTATCGCGAGCCGTCCGAATCCACGGAGGCACCGAGAATCCCCCGATCAGTATCCTCGCACGGACCGATCACGACGGCGCCCGCGGCATCGGCAAACAGCACGGCGCTGGCGCGCTCAGAGGGATTGATGCGGCGGCTGAGGATATTGGCGGCGATAACAAGGCTCGCTTTGCCGTGCAGGCGGGTAAATCCGTCCGCAAACATCAGCGCATAGATGAAGCCGGCGCAGGCGCCGGTCAGATCGACAGCGCCGGCGCGGCCGAGCCCCAGCCGATGTGCGACCAGGGGCGCGCTGGGCGGCAGGAGGTGATCGGGCGTCGAGGTGGCAAGCAGCAGCAGACCGATGTCGTGGCGCGCAATGCCGGCGCTGGCCAGCGCCATGGCGCCGGCCTGGGCAGCAAGACCAGACAGCGTGTCTTCGTCCGTTGCCCAGAAGCGCGACCGGATTCCAGTACGCCGCTCGATCCAGCCCGGTTCGAGGCCGAGATTGTTCTCGATTTCGGCATTCGTCACCTTTCGGCCAGGCGCATGATGGCCAAACCCGAGAAGGCGCGACAACCTGCTCATGGGCTCGAACCGAAGCGTTCGCCGGCCTCCTCGATCGCGTCATGGAGCCGATCGAGCTCGTCGCCGGTGACGCAATAGGGAGGCATGAGATAAAGGACATTGCCGAGCGGGCGCACAAGCAGGCCGAGCTCGAGGAAAAAGGCCCGCAGCTTAGGTCCGATCTCGGCCAGATAGCCGGCAGAGCCGGCGCGCAGGTCGAGAGCCAGGATCGTGCCGATCGCGCGGCTGTCGGTGAAGTTGGCATTGTCGCGAAAGCGTCGAAACCCGGCGGCCTGCCTCGCGCTCAGGGTGGCGATCCGCTCGGCCACCGGCTCGTCACGCCAGATCTCGACATTGGCGAGTGCTGCCGCGCAGGCAATCGGATTGGCCGTGTAGGAACTCGAGTGGAAAAACGTCTTCTTCCGGTCCTCGGAATAGTGAGCCTGGAAGATGGCATCGGTGGCGAGTGTGGCGGCCAGCGGGATTGCGCCACCGGTCAGGCCCTTCGAGGTGCACAGCATGTCCGGAGAGATGTTCGCCTGCTCGCAGGCGAACATGGTTCCGGTACGCCCCCACCCGGTCATCACCTCGTCGGCGATCAGCAGCGTGCCCGAGGCCTCAGTGATCCTCTTCAATTCGGACAGAACCGATGCCGGATACATCAGCATGCCGCCGGCGCCAAGCACCAGCGGCTCGACGATCAGCGCAGCGGCGCGCTGGTCGCGGCTGAGGGCCTCGAAACGATCTAGCGTTTCCTGTTCGCGCCCGGCGGCAGGGAAGGGAATGGTGTCGACCTCGAACAGCAAGGGTTCGTAGGCGGCGTTGAACACACCGCGGGCACCGACGCTCATCGTGCCGATCGTGTCGCCATGATAGCTGTGCTCCATGACGACGATGCGCGAGCGCGGCGCGCCGATGTTGCGGAAATAGCCGAGCGCCATCTTCAGCGCGACTTCGACGGCGGTCGAGCCGCTGTCGGAATAGAACACCCAGTCGAGTCCGGAGGGAGCGAGACCGACAAGCGCCTTGGCCAGGCGTTCGGCCGGTTCGTGCGTGAAGCCAGCGAAGATAATCTGGTCGAGGCTCGACGCGGTCGTCTCGATAGCCTTTATGATGCGCGGATGGCGGTGGCCATGCGTGACGACCCACCAGGATGAGATGGCGTCCAGGATGCGCGCGCCATTGGCTTTGTGGAGATAAGCGCCTTCAGCCAGGACGATTTCAGGGATCGCCGGCTCGAGCGCGTGCTGGGTGAAGGGATGCCACACACGGGATTGCGGCATTATCCGCCTCCGGCAATCAAAGCGAGGTCGAAGCCGGCAATCATCGCTTGTCTCAGCGTTTTGTCCGTCAGCGGATCGAGGTGCGGCAGCCTGCCGAGTTGCGGCACGTCGCCGAATTCCACGATCGTCCGTTGCGTATCGGTCATCTCATCGCCGATGAAGGCGATGCCAGCCAGCGGGATAGCGCGCGCCCGCAGGGCCTCGATCGACAGCAGGGTATGATTGATTGTTCCGAGCGCGGTGCGGGCGCACAGAATGACCGGCAACTGCCATTGCTCGAATATGTCGATGAACCTTGTCCGGCGGTTCAGCGGCACCATCAGCCCGCCGGCGCCTTCGATGACGAGCGGTGTCGGCAGGACCGGAAACGAAAGATCGGCAGCCTCGATCGAAACGTCGTCGATTTCGGCCGAACGATGCGGCGAAAGCGGGCTCTTCAAGCGGTAGGCTTCCGGCAGCACGCGCCCCGACGGCAGCCCGGCAAGCCGCGCAACGACCTCGCTGTCGGTTTCCTCGTCGAGGCCCGATTGCACCGGCTTCCAGTAGAAACCGTCAAGCAGGCCGGCAAGCCCGGCCGAAAACACCGTCTTGCCAATTCCGGTGTCTGTTCCGGTGATGACGATGCGCTTGGTCATGTCGCCTCCGGTCATATCTGGGCCAACACCTCGACGAGCGCCTCGAGCATGGCGGAAATGTCGGCTTCGCCGATATTGAGCGTCAGTGAGATGCGCAGCCGCGACGTGCCCTCGGGCACGGTCGGCGGACGAATGCCGCGTATGTCGAAGCCGCGGGCCTGCAGGCGCGCCGCCACTGCCATGGTGCGCCTGACATCGCCGATCACCAAGGGCTGGATCTGAGAGCCACTTGGTGTCACGCCGCAGCGATCGACCAATTGGCGGCCTGCGAGGGCGACGCGTTCATGCAGCTGAAAACGCCGCATCGGCTCGTCGGCGAGCATTGCGAGCGCTTCGCGCGCCGCGACCGCCATCAGCGGCGATGGCGCGGTGGCGTAGATGAATGGCCGGCAACGGTTGATCAGATACTGGCACAGTGTCCTCGGCCCGGTCACGAGCCCACCAGATGCGCCGAGCGCCTTGCCGCAGGTGTGGAGCGCGACGATGTTGTCGCGGCCCTCGAAAGCGGCGGCCAGCCCCCGGCCGTCCGGTCCCCAGACGCCGGTCGCGTGCGCCTCGTCAATGACGATGAATGCGTTGTGCCGATCGGCAAGCGCGGCCAGGCTCTCCAAAGGCGCGCAGTCGCCATCCATGCTGTATAGGCTTTCCACCGCAATCCAGACGCATCCCATGCCGCCTTCGGCGCGCCAACGCTTGATCGCGTCCTCGACAGCATCGACGTCGTTGTGCGCGGCCAGCTTGAACTCGGCACGTCCGGCCTGTGCCCCCTCATGCATGCTGGCATGGACGAGCTCATCGAGGACCAAAAGGTCGCCCTTCTGCGGCAGCGCAGTCAGCAGAGCGAAATTGGCGATGTAGCCGCTGCCGAAGAACAGCGCGCGGTCGGCTCCAAAGAATGCCGCCGCGTCTGCCTCGAGCTGCTCGTGTTCCGGTGCATTGCCGCGCAACAGCCGCGACCCGGTGGCGCCAACCGGCGTGCCCCGCGCAATCGCCGCCGTAACCGCTTCGCCAAGTCTTTTGGAGGCGGCAAGCCCGAGATAGTCGTTCGACGAGAAGTCGCGCCCGGCGCACGGCTTCAGCGTCCGCAGCCGGTCCTTGCGCGCCAGTCCCTGCAAGGTCGCCTCATAGCGGGCAAGCGGTGCCCCGTTCATTGCGCCTCGAGTTCCATCGGCTCGATGCCAAGGCGCCGGAACAGCAGGGTATCCTTGTCCTCACCGGGATTGTCCGCCGTCAGCAGCGTGTCGCCGACGAAGATCGAGTTGGCGCCGGCAAAAAAGCACAGCGCCTGCATCTCGTCGGTCATGGCCGTACGGCCGGCGGAAAGACGGATATGCGATTTCGGCATCATGATGCGCGCCAGCGCGATCACGCGCACGAATTCGATCGGCTCGATGGGCTTGGCGTCGGCAAGCGGGGTGCCGGGGATCGGGATCAGCATGTTGATCGGAACGCTTTGCGGATGTTCCGGCAGGTTGGCCAGCGTCACCAGCATGCCGATCCGGTCCACCGGCTCCTCGCCCATGCCGACAATGCCGCCGCAGCAGACCTTGATGCCGGATTGGCGAACGTGCTCGAGCGTCTCGAGCCGCTCGGCAAAGCTCCGCGTGCTGATGATCTCGCTATAGTAGCGTTCCGACGTATCGATGTTGTGGTTGTAAAAGTCGAGACCAGCCTGCTTCAGTCGAGCGGCTTGCTCACGATCGAGCATGCCGAGCGTCATGCAGGTCTCCATGCCCAGCGCCTTGACGCCTTCGACCATCGCCACCACCGCATCCATGTCGCGCGCCTTGGGGTTTCGCCAGGCCGCGCCCATGCAATAGCGGGTTGCGCCGGCGTCACGCGCCTTGGTCGCCTCGGCGACGACGCGCCGGACCTCCATCAGCTTCGACGCCTTCAGGCCGGTCTCGTGATGCGCCGACTGGCTGCAATAGCCGCAATCCTCCGGGCATCCGCCCGTCTTGATGCTGAGCAGCCGGCTGAGCTGGACCTTGTTGGGATCGAAATTCTGGCGGTGCACGGTTTGCGCGAGGAAGAGGAGATTGTTGAAGGGGGCATCGTGAAGTGCCCGAGCCTTCTCCAGGGTCCACGCTCCAGGGTCAGGGGATTGAGCCTGTGGCGATGTCTGCGTTGGACTGGCTGTTTGCATGTCCATGCTGTTCCTCCGGTTCTGCCTTGCTTTGCTGTCTGATTGATGACGATCGGAAAGGACAGTTGATTCGATCCTGTCCGTTCCTCAGGCAATCATGAGCCCCAATAGTCGAGGCCGATATCCAGGATCGGCGCGCTGTGGGTCAGTCGGCCGACTGAAATCAGATCAACGCCGGTCGCGGCAATCGCTCGCGCTGTATCGGATGCGATCCCGCCAGAAGCCTCGGTGATAGCACGGCCGCCAACGATTGCGACGGCGCGGCGAAGATCGGCGAGGGACATGTTGTCGAGCAGAACCGCATCGGGAGCGAAGCCAAGTACCTCCTCCAACTGGGCCAGCGTATCGACCTCGACTTCGATCTTGACGAGATGACCGGCCCGTCTTCGTGCTCGCTCGAGCGCCGGGCGAACGCCGCCTGCGATGGCGATGTGGTTGTCCTTGATCAGAATTGCGTCGTCGAGGCCGAAGCGGTGATTGGATCCGCCACCTGCGCGCACGGCGTATTTTTCGACTGCCCGCAATCCGGGCGTCGTCTTGCGCGTGCAGACGATCTTCGCGCCATATCCACGAACCGCAGCGACGATCGATGCCGTTGCTGTAGCGATGCCGCTCAGATGGCACAAAAAATTGAGTGCCGTCCGTTCGGCTGTGAGAATGGCCCGGGCAGGGCCAACCACTGATGCAATGACCTCTCCATCCATGACATTGGAGCCGTCTGCCCGCTCCACCGAGATTTCGATATCAGGATCAATCAAGCGGAAAGCGAGCATCGCAAGATCGAGGCCGGCGACAACTCCGGACTGGCGCGCCGCCAGCACGGTTCCCGCTTGGTGTTCCTTCGGGACGATGGCCTCCGTGGTCAAGTCGCCGGCTCTGCCAAGGTCTTCAAGAAGGGCTGCCCTTACCAGCGGCTCAAGCATGACCGTGGGAAGCGGTGAGAACGTCATCACTTTGCCCCTTCGAGGCTTGGCGAATGTCCGAGTTCCCGCGCAGCGGCCAAGGCGGCTTCGAGGGTGATTTCGGACCGTCGGGCGACAGTCGCATGATGAGGAAAGTCTGTCCGGTAATGAGCGCCGCGGCTTTCTTGGCGCAACAAGGCGGCAACCGCGATCATTAGCCCGACAGCCGCCGCATCCGAGGCCGCGTCCTGGCTTTCGGCGAGCGGCAATAAGGCACGTGCGGCTGCTTTCAGACCTTCACCATCCCGGACGATGCCGAGTGCGCGCGACAGGAAAACACGCACGGGTATCGGAGCGGGCGATGGGTAAACGTCCGCAACCGCAGGCCTTGTTCTGCGAGCAGGCGTTCCGGCGACACTTTCAGCGACCCAGCGCGCGCACACGACGGCCTCGGTCAAGGAATTGCTGGCGAGCCTGTTGGCGCCATGCAGTCCTGTCGAAGCGACTTCGCCGCAGGCCCACAGCCCCTTGACGGAGGTCCTACCGGAGCCGTCCACGGCAACGCCACCCATGTGGTAGTGTTGGGCCGGACGAATGGGGATGAGATCGCGCGCGGGATTGATGCCGGCTCCACGACAGGCTGATGCGATTGTCGGGAAGTGTCGAGCAAATTCCGGGCCAGGCCGTTGCCGCGCGTCTAGAAAAACACGGTGGCCGTTGGCAAGATGGTTCCAGACGGCGCGCGCCAAGACATCACGAGGCGCAAGTTCCGCCCCTGGCACGCTCTGGAGAAAAGCTTGGCCGGTTTCGTCGATCAGGGCAGCACCTTCGCCGCGGACGGCCTCGCTCAGCAGCACCATAGGGCGTTCCGGGCCGTCAAGCGCGGTCGGGTGGAACTGGATGAACTCGAGGTCGGCAAGGACAGCTCCAGCGCGGGCCGCAAGCGCCAGGCCCTGTCCACAACTGCCCGAAGGATTCGTGGTGTCGAGAAACAGTCCCCCGATCCCACCGGTGGCGAGGACGACCCGCCGTGAGCCGAAGAAGACAGGTCCTATCGAACCGCTCGCCCAGACGCCTCGGATCGCATTCTCTCGCACCGCCAGCCGGCGCGCTTCCACGCCCTCCACGACAACAATCGAGGGAGTGGAACGCACAGCCGCGATCAGGGCACGCATGATCTCACGCCCGGTGCCGTCACCATGCGCATGAACGATGCGACGTCGGCTGTGTGCGGCCTCCAATCCGAGGCACAGTGATCCTTTCGGCGTACGGTCGAAGGGAACCCCAAAGCCCGCAAGCCCCTCTATCGCCTTGGGCGCGGCTTGGAGGATGCGGCTCGCCACGTCTCTGTCGCAGAGACCATCCCCGGCGGCAAGCGTATCGGCCAGGTGCAGTGCCGGATCGTCGTCTTCGCCGAAACTTGCAGCCAGACCACCCTGTGCCCACGTGCTCGAATTGTCAGCTCCCAGCAGCGTCCTGGACAGAAGCAGCACCGGCTCCGGCGCCAGTTGAAGCGCGGTCATCAATCCGGCGATGCCGCCGCCGATGATGATGGGCCGCCCGAAGGAGCTGCGGACATCGGCGCTCAAATTGCCAGCATCCGTTCGACCGCAAGCCTCGCGCGCCCCGCGATCCCGGGTTCGATGGTTACGATATGGTGGTTCTGCTCGAGCGCTATGCGGATGTTGGCAAGCGTGATCCGCTTCATGTGAGGGCACAAATTGCAGGGCCGGATGAACTCGACCTCTGGGTGCGCTAACGCGACGTTGTCGCTCATCGAACATTCCGTCATCAGCACGACACGTGCCGGCCTTTGCCTCTCGACATAGTCGGACATGGCAGCGGTCGAGCCGGAAAAATCTGCTTCAGCCACGACGTCGGGCGGGCATTCGGGATGCGCGAGCACGATCACGCCGGGATGGCTTTCGCGCAACTCGCGGATGTCGGCCGGTGTAAAGCGCTCATGCACCTCGCAATGCCCTTTCCAGGCGATGATCTGCACATCGGTCTGGGCGGCGATATTCTGGGCCAGATATTCGTCCGGCAACATGATCACCTGGGGAACGCCAAGGGATTGGACGACCGCCTTGGCGTTGCCGGATGTACAGCAGATATCCGACTCGGCTTTCACTTCGGCCGACGTGTTGACATAAGTGATGATCGGCACGCCGGGATAACGCTGGCGCATCAAGCGCACGTCTTCTGCCGTGATCGATTCCGCCAACGAACAGCCTGCCCGCAGGTCGGGAATGAGCACCGTCTTTTGCGGATTGAGCAGCTTGGCCGTTTCGGCCATGAAATGTACGCCGGCCAGCACGATGACTTGCGCCTCGATCGTCGCAGCCGTGCGGGCCAGTGCCAAGCTGTCGCCGACGATGTCGGCCACGCAATGGAAGATCTCGGGGGTCTGATAGTTATGCGCCAGGATGATGGCGTTGCGCTCGCGCTTCAGTGCAAGGATCGCCTCGATATCCTCGACGAAAGCCGGCCATTCGATCGGCGGGATCACTCGTCGGACGCGCTCGTAGAGAAACGCGGTCGCAGGCAGCATGGCGCTCATCGACCCCTCCAGCTTATACTCTAGTTGAAAATAACCAGCATATACTTGCTGTGAGTATAAGCGATGTCAACCCCGCGCCAGCGGCAATTTTGTCCCGGCGATGACCCTCTCGTCGAGAACGGCGTGGCGGAACCGGTAAAGCTTCGCTGGCCGGCCGCCGGTCTCCGCGGTTGCCTCTCCGGTCTCTTCGACCAGCTCCTGCTGCTCGATCAGCCGGCGAAAGTTCGGCTTACGCACGAGCCTGCCGGCAAGCGCCTCCACGGTTCGCTGCAGCTGCAAAAGCGTGAAGACCGGCGGCATCAGCTCAAAGACGACCGGCCGGTATTTGATCTTGGAGCGCAGCCGCGCAATGCCGGTCGCCACGATGCGGCGATGATCGGCGACCATAGACTTGCTGGGCACCAGCGGAGGCAGCGTCGCGTCCCGTCCGCTTCCGGCCTCTTGGACCAGGCCTGCTTCGTAGACTAACTCATAGCGTTGAAGCGTGAGTTCCTCGTTCCAAAGGCGGTCGTCGAAGCCGAAGGCTATCGTCGCCCGCTGCCAGCGTTCACGTCGCGTGGCCGCGTCGCTGACGCCGTCTGCCCATTCAATCAGGCGCGGTCGCAGAACGTCCAGCACGACCGGAGGCGTGCCGGAGCGGTGGTCCTCCCATGGAAAATATTCATACCAGCTCTGCCAGCCGCACTTGGGCGAGCCAGCTGCCTGTTCCTTGCGGGTCAATGCGAGATAGCTGATGGAGATGACGCGCTGCTGGCGCTCGGCGCCGATGCGATCCCGATCCGCGAAGGTGTAGAGTTGCTCAATATACCCCAGCGGATGGCCGGTCTGCTGCTCGACCCACCCCCTCAAACCGGATTGCAGCGATCGGTGCTCAAGCGCAAATGGTCCGGAGGGCAGGGTGTCCGCCTGGCCGATGGTGAGGACACAGGGTTCACTGTCGTTTACGGCGACGACAAAGGCGATCAGGTCCACTTTGACTTCGTCGGCCTTGACGGCGGCTCTGTCTTTCCTGGGTCCTTTTGCCTGATCGTCCATGTTCGCGAAAGTGGTTGGCCAGCTCGGGGGCGCCTGAATCGATTTAAGTGTAAGCGCGCCTGTCCGCACGTCAACACCGCACAGCTGCACGGCATTTTTAGCTCTTCGCACTTGCACAAAAATGTGGCAAACGCGACACCCGCGGTTGGTAACGTTGGGGAAGGAGGGTCCATTGAGTGCGTTTGGTGACACCAAGGCGATCACACCGCCGGATATTCGTTCGCGCAAAGGTGGGACGCCGCTCGTCTGCCTTACCGCCTACACGACGCCAGTCGCCCGGCTTGTCGATCCCCATTGCGATGTGGTGCTGGTCGGCGACAGCGTCGGCATGGTTCTCCACGGCCTGCCCTCGACGCTCGGTGTGACGCTGGAGATGATGATCACGCACGGCCAGGCCGTGCGCCGTGGCCTCGAGCAGGCGCTGATGGTCGTCGACCTGCCGTTCGGTTCCTTCGAGGAAAGCCCCGAGCAGGCTTTCCGCAATGCCGCGCGCGTCATGGCCGAGACCGGCTGCGCGGCCGTCAAGCTCGAAGGCGGCGAAACGATGGCAGAGACGATCGGCTTCCTCGCCGCGCGCGGCGTGCCGGTCATGGCCCATGTCGGCTTGACGCCGCAGGCGATCAACACCATCGGTGGCTACCGCGTCCAGGGCAGAGGCGGGGATGCCGAGCGCATCAGGCGCGACGCGCTTGCGGTGAGCGAAGCGGGCGCCTTTGCGGTCGTGCTGGAGAAGGTTCCCGAGGCGCTCGCCCGCCGGATCACCGGGGAGGTGGCGACCCCGACCATTGGCATCGGTGCCTCGGCCGCCTGTGACGGCCAGATTCTCGTCGTCGACGACATGCTGGGCCTCTTCGGCGACTTCCGGCCCAAATTCGTCAAGCGCTATGCTGAACTGGGGGAGGCCGCTGCGGCTGCGATCGCGGCCTATGCGCGGGAAGTGAAGGAGCGCCAGTTTCCGGCCGCCGAGCACGTGTTTGCCGATGCGCCCAAGCCCGCCGACGGGGACGCCACCAAGAGCGGAGAAGCAGCGTGAGCGTGCCGATTGTCAGGAGCGTTGCCCAGCTTCGCCAAATCGTCGCCGCATGGCGCCGCGAGGGCGTGAGGATTGCCGTCGTGCCAACGATGGGCGTCCTGCATGAGGGCCATCTCAGCCTGGTGCGCGCGGCACTCGTGAAGGCCGACCGGGTGATCGTGACGCTCTTCGTCAACCCAAAGCAATTCAACAGCGAGGCCGATCTCGCCGCGTATCCGAGCACCGAGGACGAGGATGCCGCCAAGCTGGCACCGCTTGGCGCGCACCTGCTTTATGCGCCGGACGCAGAGGAGATGTATCCGGCGGCCTTCGCCACGACCGTTTCGGTGTCCGGTGTCAGCGAGGGCCTGTGCGGTGCCTTCCGGCCGGGACATTTCGATGGCGTGGCGACCGTCGTCGCCAAGCTCTTCCTGCAGACCAGCGCTGACTTCGGCTTCTTTGGCGAAAAGGACTTTCAGCAGCTTCAGCTAGTCAGGCGTATGGCCCGGGACCTGGATATTCCAATCACCATTGTTCCTTGTCCGACAGTCCGCGAAGCCGACGGTCTTGCACTATCATCGCGCAATGTCCGGCTCTCGCAAGCAGAGCGTGCTGTTGCCCCCGAGCTATCATCGGTCTTGCTCGAGACGGCTGAGCGGCTTGCCCGCGGCTCGCCCGTCCTGCCAACGCTTGCCGAAGCGCGCGCAGCAATTCTGGCTGCGGGCTATCGCGAGGTCGAATACCTGGAACTTCGCGACGAGGCAGATCTGCGACCCATGACAAGCCTTGACCGACCTGCACGCTTGCTTGTCGCGGCCTGGCTCGGCGGCACACGGCTCATAGACAACGTCAGAATATCACGGGTTTCAACAGATTAACGGGGTTCTCGGCACGCGCTGTATCCGTCCGGGATCGTTTAAAACAAGGTCTCTGCCTGGCATCGAGCGATCACGGAGGTTACGCAAAGCGCAAATGCATCGCGTGTTTGAGAACTTCGTTGAGCAACTGTCTGCAAGTGTTGATGCTGCCGATCTCGGTGAGGCAATGGCATCCGCTGCAGCCGGCTTCGATTTTCCGCTATTCGCCTATTTCACTTACCCGTCGGCCCCCGGCGACGCCCCGCAATTGATCTCAAACTATCCTTCATCCTGGACATCACGTTATCTGCAACAGCGGTACCACAGTCTTGATCCGGTCATCCTGCGCGGGCTGCAAGGCTGGGATACCTTCGATTGGGGTGTGGATCGCGCTCGGCACTGTCTGCCGAATTCGCAGCAACAAATTCTGGAGAGTGCGGCTGAGTTTGGCATCCGCGGCGGCCTGACGATATCCATGCATGATCATTGCGGCCGGTTTGCTGCCCTGACCTTTGCTTCCGACGAGTCCCGCCCGCCTCTGTTGCGGTCACTGACACGTTACGAAAAAGCATTGCAGCTGGTGGCCATCAACTTTCATATCCATGTCCGGCGCAGGCTCGCCGACGATCGCGTGGTGGATGGTGTAACGCTCACCCCGCGGGAGTTCGAGTGCCTGAAATGGGCGGCGCGCGGCAAGTCGGCTTGGGTTATCAGCCAGCTTCTCGGCGTCTCAAAGCGCACCGTGACCTTTCATCTGGAAAACGCCAAGGCAAAGCTTGGCGTTCGAACGATCAACCAGGCCGTTGCACGACTGGCTGCCTCCGGCCAGGCGAGATCCTGATTCGTCGGCCACGATAGCTGTAAACCTCTACAGGCTGCATCGCTGCCGGCTTTGCCCTTCGATGGCGGGAACACATCCCGCACGGAGGCGACCATGATGCAGCTGATAACACCAGACCTTTACGACGAGTTCGCAAGCGAGCTCAAAGAGATGCACGGGCTCAGGTTTCGGGTGTTCAAGGAAAGGCTCGATTGGGAAGTTGATACCGAAGACCAGATGGAAACAGACCCGTTTGATGGTCTGAAGCCTGTCTATCTGCTCCTCAAGGGATCCGACTGGCGAATTCGCGGTTGCGTGCGTCTTTTGCCCAGCACCGGACCCACAATGTTGCGCGACACGTTCCCGGTGCTGCTGGGTGCTGACGTCGTGCCCTCGACCTCCGACATATGGGAGAGCAGTCGTTTCGCGCTCGATCTCCCTCCGTCGGCGCCCAAGGCAGCGGGCGGACTGGCCCAGGCAACCTACGAGCTCTTCGCGGGCATGATCGAGTTCGGCTTGGCCAAGGATCTGACCCGGATAGTAACGGTGACGGACACGCGCATGGAACGGATCCTTCGCCTCGCGACGTGGCCATTGTCGCGCATCGGACAACCCAAGTCCGTCGGCAAAACGGAGGCGGTGGCCGGGTTTCTCGAGATTTCCCGCGCGAGCCTTTTGCGCATCCGCAGCAGGGGACGTCTGAGCGGACCGGTACTGTGGCAACCGGTTCTAGGCCCGTCGGCATAGCGCCATTGTGGACACCTGAGCCGTGAAGGATGCTGGTCTGCCCAAGGAAGCGACGGTCGGTCTTGTATGCTGGCCGGACTGGCGTCGTCACGAAGCTTACCACTACGCCAGACGATTGCCACGCACTGCCTGGGCCTGGGAGTTTCTTCGGCGCAATCCACAATTTCAGCGCGACCACGCCAAAATGGCACCGTCCGCCTACATTGTCGGAGCCCAGGCCGACATGAAGATAATCGAGTTGACGACAGGATCATCTTTCCTAAGACAATGGAGCCTCCTTTTTCGCGGACGCGCCACAGTCGGACGCTACGTCGGCAAGGGTCTTTTGGGATCCGCGCGACTGCGCCCGTATTCTACGAGCGGCCGCGGAGCCGGTTGGGCTCGACCACGATTTTGAACCGCTTGATCTCCCTTCGCTCTCATGCTGCAAGGACATCCTGCTGACACCTGCCGGCGTGCAGCACGTGCTGCTGAGGGAGGACTGCCGGAGTCTGCAGATCGCCCTTTCCGGTGCATCCGTTCTCCGCCCGCTGCGGCTATATGTCGACGCGATCGTGCAGCCGCAGCACCTGAAGTTCCATGTCGCTGCCCTTCAGTTCCTGAACGACATCAATGGTTGCGGCCGCCTGGCAGCTGCTTGCTTTCCGCCGGAACCCCGCGGAGCGCGTCTGCGTATCGTGCTCCAGGCTTTGGATGGCTCGCTTGCGGGAGCATCTCATCAGGAGATCGCCATTGCCCTGTTCGGGAGACGCCGTGTCGAAGAAGATTGGTCTCATCCAGGTAGCCATCTTCGCGATCAGGTGCGTCGCGCCATCCAACGTGGCCGCTACCTGATGGGCGGCGGCTATAGACAGTTCCTGATGTAATTCGGGTGACAGCTTGGTGATTGTCTTATTCGAAAACGCGCAGGCATCAATCTCCATTTCTCACTGCTATTGTGCCTTGTACAAGACGTGACACGCGCCTAGTTCTTCCGCTGCGGGAATCGGGTTTGAGTAATACGGACGAAGCACTGAGAACCAACGTTTTCGTGATAGTGCATTCATGCCCCGAGAATCCTGATGACCGTTACGAACCCCGACAAAGCCGGCGCTGACTGAAACCGTCGCTGAACGTGCTCTGTGGCCTGCGCCGCCTGACTCTCGTTTCGGCTATGCCGACTAACAGCGTATTGATAGGCCATCGCGGGCTAAGCTCTACCGGCGAAAGCCGCGTCAAAGCGGCAGGCAATCAGAAACTAGATCGGCGGCGACGATGATTATGATCAACGTGACGAACACGTGAATCATGCCGACGGCGCCGACGTTGCCGATGATGATGATGCCGACCATGCGTCGCTGATGCTGCCTAACTACAGTGCTGTGTGATCATGCCGATCACCGCGTGACCACGAGCGGCGGCGGTTCGTGGTCAGGTGCGTGGCCGGGATGATCGCGCATGGCCCATTGTTCCTTCGTGCCGCGGGGTGTGGGCTTGCGTTCGGTCATGAGGACGTCAGGCGCAACGAGGAAGTTAGATCAGGGCCCCAAACGCGGCTTATCCATGGGGTGGATGATAGCTATCCCTACAATCAATTATACCAATATTACCCAATACTACTAGAAGATCCCCCAATGAAAGCGGCCGGATGGGTATCCGTCTCGCGTAGGCTGAAGCTGCCGGCAAGAATGGGAAGACGAACATGTGCGGGATTGTTGGTATCGTTGGGCAACAGCCGGTGTCGGATCGGTTAGTCGACGCATTGAAGCGTTTGGAATATCGCGGCTATGATTCCGCCGGCGTTGCGACGATCACCGAAGGTGCCTTGCACCGCCGGCGCGCCGAGGGCAAGCTCGTCAATCTCGAGAGGAGACTGAAGGAAGAGCCCCTGAGCGGCAACATCGGCATCGGCCACACGCGTTGGGCAACCCATGGGGCCTCGACGGAACGCAATGCGCACCCGCACTTTACCGACGGTGTCGCCGTCGTCCATAACGGCATCATCGAGAATTTCACCGAGCTGAAGGACGAATTGGCGGCGGCTGGCGCCGAGTTCCAGACCGACACCGACACGGAGGTCGTCGCGCATCTCTTGGCAAGAGCCCGCCGGGACGGCATGAGGCGGCAAGAGGCGATGCGTGCCATGCTGAAACGCGTTAGGGGTGCCTATGCGCTTGCCGTCCTCTTCGAAGATGATCCGTCGACCATCATGGCGGCGCGCAACGGACCACCGCTGGCGATCGGTCACGGCGACGGCGAGATGTTCCTGGGCTCCGACGCGATCGCGCTTGCTCCCTTCACCAATGAAATTACCTATCTCATCGAGGGCGACTGGGCCATTGTCGGCAATTCGGGCGCCCATATCTTCGATTTCGACGGCCATCCAGTCGAGCGTCCGCGCCATACCTCCACGGCCGCGGCCGATCTGGCCAACAAGGGCAACCATCGCCACTTCATGGAGAAGGAAATCTACGAGCAGCCCGAAGTCATCGCCCATGCTCTCCGTCACTATAGCAACATCATAGAGAATCGCGCCGACATGGTTTCTGGCATCGATTTCGCCAGGATCCCGAGCTTGGCGATCTCGGCCTGCGGGACCGCCTATCTCGCCGGACTGATCGGAAAATACTGGTTCGAACGCTATGCGCGCCTGACGGTTGAAATCGACGTTGCGTCCGAATTCCGTTACCGCGAGATCCCGTTGTCGCCGCAGTCGGCGGCTCTTTTCATTTCGCAGTCCGGCGAAACCGCCGATACGCTCGCATCGTTGAGGTACTGCAAGGAGCGTGGGCTGAAAATTGGCGCTATCGTCAATGCCTGCGAATCGACCATGGCTCGGGAAGCCGATGCGGTCTTCCCGATCCTTGCCGGACCGGAGATCGGCGTCGCCTCCACCAAGGCGTTTACCTGCCAGCTTGCCGTTCTAGCCGCACTCGCCATCGGCGCCGCCAGAGCCCGCGGGACCGTCACCGAAGACGAGCTGCAGGCGCTCGTCAGGAGCCTCGCCGAAGTGCCGCGCGTCATGGGCCAGGTACTCAACAGCATCCAGCCGGAGATCGAGTTCCTGTCGCGCGAACTGTCAAAGTGTCGTGACGTCCTGTATCTCGGCCGTGGCACCAGTTTCCCGCTAGCGATGGAAGGTGCGCTGAAGCTCAAGGAGATTTCCTACATCCATGCCGAGGGCTATGCGGCGGGTGAATTGAAGCACGGTCCGATCGCATTGATCGACGACAACATGCCAGTGATCGTCATCGCGCCCCATGATCGCTTTTTCGACAAGACCGTCTCCAACATGCAGGAAGTGGCTGCCCGTGGAGGGCGGATTATCCTCATCAGCGATGAAAAAGGGGCAGCCGCATCGAAACTCAACACCATGCACACGCTCGTGTTGCCGGCTGTCGACGAGATTATCGCGCCGATGATCTTCTCGCTGCCGATACAGCTTCTTGCCTACCACACGGCGCTCTTCATGGGCACAGACGTAGACCAGCCGCGCAATCTCGCAAAATCGGTCACGGTCGAGTGATTGTGAACCTTTATAGGTGGCGATGCTTGTCCATCTTCGCTGCATCGGCGGTGGTCGAAGGTATCAGCGTCCGCGAGGCTGGGTGGACGGTGCCGCGAATAGCCACTGGAGGCGTCAGTGAGAGTTCGAGTTGCTGTTCAAGAAAGCCATCGGGGAGAATGAGTCGTGTAGGATCGCAGGTCGAATGCGCTACAGCCGATCAGGCCATCTCATGGCGGGCAGGTTCTTAGAACTTGATCAGAAGCAGGTGAGCCGCCATATTCCGACCCGGCTGCCAATTTCAAGTGGCCCATTCCATGGATGAGGCCGGTCCGGCCGAATGGACGTCCATTTTTTTGATTTGCTGGGTGTGCGCCAGGGTCGGGGAGGAAATCTCCCGATTTGTCAGGCGCTCCCATCTTCTTGGAGATGTTTATGAAGGATTCGCGCATTCCCGAGCCAGTCTTGACGGCTATGTCGCAGGGGACCCACATCATCCGCGCTTATCGTGAGCACCTTGGGTATTCAATCGAGGACCTCGCGGTCGCGTGCGGGCTTGCCGCTCAGGAAATCCAAAACATCGAGCGGGGTCTAAAGTACAATAAGGGCTATCGGAATCGGATAGCGAGATCGCTGTCCATACCTGTGGGAATTCTTGAGGCAGAGTCGGACATATCGGACGCCGCCTGATCAGTCGGATAATCTGCAATGGGTGGAAGACCGCTCTTGTGATGTGACGTTTGCGGCTGATAGTCGTCGCTTGATTCCGTTGGACGCGAATGCCTTCTGGCGCAGTACCGCCAAGAGAATTCTCGTCCACTGTCCGAGTCAGGAACTGCACACGGGCTCGCCGACAGGAAGTTGGAACGCTTCGTCATGCTGTCTTAGGCGATATAGCCGCCCGGAGTGCTGCGACACGTGCACGATAGCATTGGCCCGCGAGGATGGATTGCTAACGGCGAACCCATGCTGGTCGGCAAGGCGATACTGGCTGGAGCATCAACTCGGCCGACGAGAGTGGCCCCCCATCCTAGGCAGGATCGGCCGACATGGCCGGCATCGCGAGCCGCTCTGAAAAGAGCACAGCGGGCATCCAGACGCTGCCGGGTTGACTATGGGTGTCGGAACCGCAAAAAGGGGCCGCTCTTCATGAGTGGCGTGCGCCGGCAGTCTAACCCCAAGCCCCCCGCCAGGCTGCCGGCGCGCTTCTAGCCGCCTTGATGCACGGCGATAAGCTTTTGACCGCCTGAAGCGACGTTGTGGTCGCCGTTGTGGTGCTTTTCCACGCGCCTCGTCAGGCGCCGGGATTGCTTCGTCGTGATGGCAGGCGGGGGTTTGCAGGTTGCGGTCGACGGGTTCGTTTCGGGGCGTCTGCGCCCCATCGTTATGTCACGAGTTGAGGGATGCGATCGAGGACGATGCGCAGGATGCGCTGGTCGGGGCACGATGTCGGCAGGTGCAGACGGATTTGCGATTTCATCTCGACCACCCGCGCAGCGATTTTGATGAGGCGCAATCGCAGCGTGTCGAATTGGGCGACGGCAAAGCTCGAGCGCCTCGGCATCGCGGCCCGCAAGCCCCACATCAACCAGTAAGCACCGGCATGCAGGCATAGCCGGAACTGGTTGGCCGTCGCTCTGGTGCAGGATGTGCGGTCGGCGGCAAGATGCGTCTTCCACGACTTGATGTGGTTCTCGGCCGCGCCGCGCCGGCAGTAGACATCCTCGTAGAGCGCCTTGGCCTTCCCACCGGCAAGGTTGGTGACGACGAAGCGGGTATCGGCACCTTGGGCGCCGACCTCGACCCGCGCGATGATGCGCTCGACGCGGCTCCAACTAGCGGCGCCGTCAACGAACTCCTTGAACCTGCGGACCTTGCCTGTCTTGGCCGACGCTTCGAAGCGCGCCGTCGTGCTGGCCTCCAGATCCGCGACATGCTTGCGCAGGCTCGTGGTGGGCGCGAGGCCAAAGATGAAGTCGACGTCGTTGGCGCGGCAGACCTGCGGGTTGCAATAATGGCTATCGCCGCGGAGCAGGATTCGAATGTTCGGCCAGTTGATCCGGATCGCCCGCACCAGACGGCGCAGGTGGGGGCGGATCTCAGCCCCACTCGGCCGCTTGGCCGGTCGCAGGATCGCGCTGACGAACCGTCCCGCACCATCGAACACGACGATCGGCTGGAAGCCGTACTCGTCATGGTGGGCATTGAACAGGCGAAGCTGTTGGCCTCCGTGCACAGCGTCGAAGGTGTCGTCAATGTCGAGTACGATCCGCTTCGGCACCTGCCGGAACGAGGCGCAATAGAGATCGACCATCGCCCGTCCCATCGCGACCAGCTCCCGCACGCCGGGTAGGTTCTCCAGCCGGCACAGCGTCGATTGCGACGCCAGATCCCGACCCGGCTTTAGCAACCAAATCCTGACGTCATTTCAACGGCTTGCGCCACATCCACCAACCCCGATGAATTTGGTTAGGTTGATGCGGCGTGCCGCCGCCGTGAGGCCGCGCTCGCTCAGCAGCGCGTCGAGAACGACGAGAAGATTCAGATCGAGCCCTTTGAAACGCATGTCTTAGCTATCCATAGCGTGGATGCATTTGATTGAAACAAACGATTTTACCAATTTTCCGGAATGTCGCATGGACTTGGCAGGACCTCACGTGCGCCGATCACTGCCTCTATCGCGTGGCGAGTCCCTTGAGAAGAGCCCGAAAGAGGAAATCTGTCGCGTGCGGTGGAGATTGTACTGGGAATGAGAGGCAGCGCTCCCATCATGTCGAACTCTCCGACGAATGGCGGACCGGTACAATAGTTGATCGCAACTGGTCCGGAGCTATGAAACATCTCGATTACATATGAGGTGCCGAGTGAATACGCTGACAGCACCCACCGTCGCAGCGTTTAGCTGACGTTTGACGACGGTTCCTATCCATTTACACGCAGATTCTTGATGTGCTGGCGCAAAAGCGGGAGGCCGGCGACTTTTCTTCGTCATCGGGCTGACGCCGCAGAAGCCGGAACTCGTCCGGTTCCTATGGGCATTGGGCTTGGTCGGTCGCACAGGCTCCATGAGGGGCAATTTTGGCAACGCGACGCGACTCGGGTTTTGAACGACGCCGAAAACGCAAGCTGGAAAGGAACAAGATGGCAGATCAACTCGCCAACGAAATAATCGCCATTATCAAGAAGCGCGCCGCGTCGGAGGGCGGCATAGCGCCTGCCACAGGCGGCGAGATAACGGCTGCCACGGGACTGACTTCGCTCGGTATCGATTCACTGGGATTGGCGGACGTTCTCTGGGACCTGGAGCAGGCCTACGGCATCCAGATCGAGATGAATACGGCCGAGGCATGGTCGGATCTCCAGAATGTTGGGGACATGGTGGAAGCCGTGCGCAGCTTGCTCGCTAAGGGGGTGTGAATGGACAGGCGCGTCGTGATTACTGGGATTGGCGGGATTTGCGGCCTTGGGACCAACGCCGCCGCCATTTGGACAGAGATGCGAGAAGGCCGCTCCGCCATCGGCCCAATCGTCAACTCCGAGCTCCATGAATTGAGGGTCAGGATCGGTGCCGAGATCAAGGCGCTGCCGGAGCATGACATCGACGGCAAGCAACTCATCTCCATGGACCGCTTCAGCCTGCTCGCTGTGCTTGCGGCGCGCGAAGCCATGCGTCAGGCCGGACTTTCCTCCAAAGAGGGAAATAGCTATCGCTTCGGTGCGACGGTGGGCGTTGGCGGCTGCGGGTGGGATGCGATCGAGCAAACCTACCGCGCCATCCTTCTGGGCGGTAAGCGTGCCGCTCTCTTGACTGTACCCAAGGCGATGCCGGGTGCCGCTGCCGGCCAGGTCAGCATGAGTCTCGGCCTGCGCGGGCCGGTCTTCGGCGTCACGTCCGCCTGTTCCTCGGCAAACCATGCGATTGCCTGCGCGGTGGACCAGATCAGGCTCGGCCGGGCCGACGTGATGCTTGCCGGCGGCAGCGAAGCGCCGCTCATATGGGGTGTGCTGAAGGCATGGGAAGCGATCCGCGTGCTTTCGCCCGATACTTGCCGGCCATTCTCGGCCGATCGCCAAGGCCTGTCGCTTGGTGAAGGCGCCGGCATGGCGGTGCTGGAAAGCTACGAGCATGCCCTGGCTCGGGGCGCCACCATCCTTGCCGAAATTGCCGGTGCCGGCCTTTCCGCCGATGCGTCCGACATCGTCGCGCCGACTGTCGAGGGGCCGGAGGCAGCAATGCGGGCCTGCCTTGCCGATGCCAGGCTGGACGCCGAGGATGTCGACTATCTCAACGCGCACGGCACCGGCACCAAGGCCAACGACCAGATCGAGACGGCGGCGATCAAGCGCGTCTTCGGTCAGCACGCCTTCTCAATGTCCATTTCTTCTACCAAGTCCATGCACGCGCATTGCCTCGGCGCGTCCGGCGCGCTCGAGTTGATCGCCTGCGTGATGGCTATCCGCGAGAGCGTCGTGCCGCCGACTGCCAATTATCGTGAGCTGGACCCCGATTGCGATCTCGACGTCACGCCCAATGTGGCACGCGAGCGCAAGGTGCGCGTGGCACTGAGCAACTCCTTCGCCTTTGGCGGCACGAACGCGGTTCTGGCGTTCAGGCAGGTGTAGAAGCCATGAGAGATGCCTCCGGCAACATTATCTCTCGCATCCAGATGCTTGCCGGATAACTATTGTGAAGGGCGGGTCATTGACCGCCTCGGCGAATGCGGGAAGTGGCAGCGGAAGCTCGACGATCCGGGGGTATCGTCTTTGCGAAATTCTTAACTGTTGAAGCGGCTTGGACGTACCGCCGCCCCGTAAAAGGTAAGCGAGGCCCTGCGGGCTCGGCTTGAGGGTCTGAAGCTGTACACGACAATGTCTGGAAGCCGCAGGGTCGGCTCTGCGCCCGTTATAGTCGCCTGAGTGCTGCCGGCCCGGCCGCGCCGCGGGCGCCGTCAACGAACTCCTTGAACCTGCGGACCTTGCCTGTCTTGGCCGACGCTTCGAAGCGCGCCGTCGTGCTGGCCTCCAGATCCGCGACATGCTTGCGCAGG
>NZ_JAMYNZ010000031.1:0-25782 GCF_040319465.1 Mesorhizobium sp. M0910 | reverse complement strand
GCTCCGATCTACGCCACCCTGATCGAGGTGGAAGGCGAGGAAGGCCTGCAGCTGATCTGGTCTCGCCCCAACCGGGACTGATCGCCTCGACGAGGGCTCCGCCACAAGGCGGGGCCTTCGGCCGTGTGTGCCAGGCATGGCGTTGATGTTGGAGGTGTAAGTCCTTTGCGGGCCGGCTGAACGGAACCGCTAGCCAAGGGCAACTGCGTCGCCGCGAGGCGGGGTGGGGAGGAAGCCGGAGGCAAAACTCGGAGCTGACGAACAGGAACCGGATATAAGGCCGGTGCGAGGGGGTAACCGGGCCACTGGACCGGGATGCCCGATATTCAGACAGACATGCGCACAGGTAAATCCGGCGGCGCCGAGTGAAGGATCAACGTCTTACCCTGGGAGATCTCCCGGCCTCTCCGGACGATCCGGAGTACGGCGGCAGCGATGTCGGCGGATGGGCCGGGAGAAGTCAGCAGAAGCCATAGTAGCCTGGGCGACCGGGTGAAGGGCTGAATCCGGTAATCAAGGAGCAAGACTGGGTTCATTCGATGGGTGTGGAGCGGCAGCAAGGCAGCGCAAAGCAGCTGGACCTCTTTGACGAGGCCCAGAAGGCATCGCTGCGCCACGGCGTATCTGGCAAAGGCGGAACCGGCGCTGGGACGATCGAGGAGCGGCAAACACCCACGGCACGGGCCGAGACCCTCGCCTTGACGCGTAACATGATGGAGCAGGCGGCCAGTTCGGCCAATCTGAACCAGGCCTATAAGCGGGTGAAAGCGAACAAGGGCGCGCCGGGGGTGGACGGGATGACCGTCGCCGATCTGCGTGGCTGGATTGCGGATAACCGTGAAGGGCTGATCGTCTCGCTGCTTGACGGCAGCTACCGTCCGCAACCCGGTGCGCGGGGTGGAAATCCCCAAGCCCGGGGGAAAGGGAGTGCGCCAACTGGGCATTCCGACGGTGGTGGACCGGCTGGTGCAGCAGGCGATACTGCAAGTCCTGGAACCGCTGTTCGATCCGACATTCTCGGACTCGAGCTATGGATTCCGTCCGGGGCGTAGTGCGCACGACGCGCTGCGTCAGGCCCGGGAGTATGTGTCTGAAGGGCATCAGATCGTCGTCGATCTCGATTTGGAGAAGTTCTTCGATCGAGTGAACCACGACGTAACGATGTCACGACTGGCACGGCGCATTGGCGACAAACGCCTGCTCGGCATTATCCGCCGCTTCTTGCAAGCGGGTATGCTGGCAAATGGCGTACACGTCGAACGGCAGGAAGGAACCCCGCAAGGGGGTCCTCTCTCGCCGCTGATCAGCAATCTTCTGCTGGACGACCTCGACAAGGAGCTCGAGCGCCGGGGTCACCGGTTCTGCCGCTATGCCGACGATTGCAACATCTATGTGCGGTCACAGGCAGCGGGGGAGCGCGTCATGACCTCGGTGACTGCCTTTCTGGAAGGCGAGCTGCGGCTCCGTGTCAACCGGCAAAAGAGTGCGGTCGCGCCGGTCGGGGAACGCAAGTTCCTCGGCTACCGTCTCAGCAATACAGGCTCGCTTGGCATTGCGCCGGAGAGCCTTGCGCGCATGAAGGACCGCCTGCGCCAGATCATGCGTCGGAACCGGGGGACATCCCTGGAAAAGATGATCGCGCAAGTGAGCGCCTTCACCACGGGATGGGTAACGTACTTCCGGCATGCACGAGCCAGTTCGGTTCTGCGCGACCTCGACGGGTGGGTCCGTCGCAAGCTGCGCTGCGCCAGGCTCAAGCAATGCAAACGCACCATGGCGGTCGCCACTTTCCTCCGGAAATGTGGCGTGCCGGAATGGCGCGCATGGAGGCTGGCGCTGTCCGGAAAAGGATGGTGGCGAATGGCCGGCAGCCCGCAGGCTGCAGAAGCCATGACCATCGCATGGCTCGATCAGCAAGGGCTGGTCAGCCTCGCAAAACATCATGCCGCGTTGAACATTGCCGGAAACCGCCGTGGTACGTAGAACGTATGCCCGGTGGTGTGAGAGGGGGGAACCGTGAGGAACCCCCCCTACTCGATTCCCAAACGAACGCCGGCAGGCGAAAGGAGTCAGCGTGACGAAGCGATGGTTGCGGAGGAGGGGCTTGAGCCCCGTCTTTCGGTCGCTTCCTCTGGTTGCGGCTCAGTCGTTGTGAGGGCGTCCTTGATCGCCTTGGCCGGCGTGAAGGTCACCTATTCGGTTTCAGGCGAAGAGGCTTCAAGCGCCAGCACATCCAGCCCCTCAATCTCTTGCATCACTTTTCCAGCGATACCCTGCAAGTCACCATACATGCCGACGGTCGACTCGATCACCCCTTGGATCTGCGCCTCGCGCTTGGCCCACAGGCGTGTTGTGGCCTTGCGTTCCTTGGCGAGGTCCTCCTGCATATCGGAGAATTTCTCCACGATCGCCTCGACGCGGTGGCGGAACCGCGGACCGGTCAGATAGCCGTAGACTTGTTCCATTTTGGTGGCCTGGCCGTCCTGGGCGAGTCGGGAGTTCGCCAGCTCGATCAGGGATTGTCGAAGCAGGATAGCGATCGGGATCGCACATTTGGGATGGGCGACATAGACTCCGTCTACAAGATCGAAGGTTTCCACGCCGGGAGGCAACGCTTCCGAGACCATCAGCGCGATATCCGCTTTCGCGGCTCGTTGATCTCCTCTGAGCTTCCCAAGCCAGCCCTGGCTCCAGTTCTTGGTGCGTTTCGATTCCCATAAAATGGCGCCGCATGGCTGGCCGGCCGGTCCGACCACGCGGTGCAGGACATCTCCGCCGAACTCGCCCTTGGCGACCGGTTCGATGGTGTCCATCGGGAATCGGCTGGCAATGAGAGACTCCAACTCAAGCTCGAGGACCTCGCCCTGCAACTGCTGGGAGCCCTGTTCCGCCCGGCGCTTCAGCTCCTCGATCTGGCGCTGCATGCCGGCGATCTGTTCTTCCTTCTCCGCAACCTTCATTTTGAGGCCGTCTTCGGCTTCGGACCTCGCCTTTACGCGAACGGCGTCCAATCCTTCCTGGATCTTCCTTTCGATGATCAGCGCCATCTCTCGCTTTTCATCGTCAAGCGCACGCTGCTTTTTCAGGAATTCCGCCTGTTGCTGCTGGGCCTCGGCGAGCTTTTCGTCGCGCGCCTTCAACGTCGCTTCCAGCTCGGCAAGCTTGTTATCCCTGTCCTCCAGGTCTCCCGAAAGCAGTAATTTTGCCTTGCGCGCTTCCTCGACCGCGATTGCGGCACGCTCAAGCTTGATTCGCTCAGCCACCTGGTTGCCGATGTCCTCTTTGGCGGCGTCGATGGCGGCCCGCTCGCGTTTAAGCTCCTCCTCCCGATCTGCCATTGACGCGTTGCTCTGCGCCAAGCGCCGTTCATACTCCTCGCGGGTGGCGGCAATCAGCGGCGCCGCAAGCGACTCGTTGAGCTTGATGTCTGTTTTGCAGCTCGGGCAGCTGATCGTCGGTTCATTGAGAATCCTGAGCTGGACAGTCATTGGCGGGCTGACTCTCTGAGGGCTGATGTAGTCCCAGACTATATATTATCGACCGCTTTTGGAAAAGAACAAATAGTGAACTCTAGTGCATCCCCCAGCGTGCGGACGGAACGGCAATTTCGTCGTCGAATTGAGCAGTCTGCATCGGCTCGAGCCAAACATCCTACGATCGGGGCAAGTTCGATCGCCATGAAGCCAGGGATGGCCTCAGCAAAGGTTCAAAGCCGGATTCTCCCGGATCGCCTTCGAGCCGCGGTTCGACACGACGGGCCAGACGGTTCACTTCGCCCGCAAACGGAACGGTGAATTAACCGTCTTCTACGAATGACTGTTTCTCTTTTGCGACCTGATCGGCATTCCGCGGGAACGTGACCCGAGAATGAAATCAAACACCGCTTGAGGCTGACCCAGCATTGTCGCCTGCAAGGCTGCCGGAATCCTTGCTGCGGCTTCGGCCTGTTCGGCAAGTACTGTGAGTGACATGCCGAGCGCACGCTCGATGGCGCGATCCGGCGCGTTCATCAACCGACGAAGGAGCGCCGCGGCGCGTCCAGCATGACGCACCGCCGCCGCATGCTTGCCCTCGCGGATCTTCACGCCGGCCGCCGATAACAGGATCAATCCCTTGAAGAGCATCCGAAGCGGAGCGCCTCGATCTGCAACCTGCCAAAGACCTTCCCAAGCCTCATGGGCTTCCCAGTAATAACCATGATTGAAGAGGTCGATACCCCAGAGGAACATGTCCGAGTCAAGTGACGCCTCTTCAGCAATCTGAATTGCTTCGCAGTGATAGCTGTGTCCTGCAGGGTCGCGCACAGGATGCGGCTGCCGGCCGGGAAGATACGCATAGGACGGAAAGCTCTTTTCCGGTAGCCAGCGCGGGCGCAACGTCGAACCAGTAGCCATCAAAGACGAATAGTGTCACTTGGCAATTAATTACGATAGAGGCGATTTGGCCGCGACGGGCGGACCCGCAGGCCGGTCGCCCCTCGTCCGGTACTGCGGACCCCACTTGCGGGTTGTCTCCAGGCAGTCTCATGCGCCTGCGCGTCTGCCGTCCAGCGCAGCTTGAAAAGATGCTCCCAACCGAGCGGCGTCAGACGGCCGGCCTTGTGACTACAGCGCCGACGCACAGCACGGCCGTACCGCGCGGCAACTTCGAGCGGCGAGCTTCCGCTAACGCCCACATTTCTCCGCTATTGCGGCGATGCATTCCTCGAGACGCTCCAGGCGGAATTTCGCAATACGAAGTTCATTCCCGGCTTCGAAACGTCGATGGCGTCCCTGAGGTGTGGTCGCCATGAGGTTGCGCTCCAGTTCGGCAATGTGCGCACGCACCTGTCGGGCATCGTCCTGACGCAATGCCTTGATCCACCCACGCCCGCGCATCACTCTTCCTGCCAGCACCCCGAAAGTCATGCGGAGTTATGCCACCGAGATCCTAATTTGCGGCAAGCCGAAACACTCGAAATTTAACTTCCGCTAATGCGAAGGAGACGAAACAGTCCGGCAAGATAGTCAAGGAAGCGGACACGATTATCCGAGGCGGCTATCGTCAAGCCAATAAGGCCGAGCCCGAACCGGAAACCGACCGGATATGTGCCCGGAGCGCGTCACGACGCGAAACATCGACCGGGGGATGCGGACGAGACATCCGTGTCCGGTCGAATCCCTCCAAGAGAAAACGCTCGATGCGAAGGTGGCTCAAGCGGTCGCCTTTCGCGGTTGGCTGAACGTATTGTCAGGGCGGGGCAGACCGAAATGGTCTCTTAGCGTTGCCCCATCATAGTCGTGCCGGAAAAGTCCGCGCCTGCGCAAGATCGGCACAACCTCGTCGGCGAATACGTCGAACCCGCCCTGCAGATAGGGCGGCATGACATTGAAACCATCCGCCGCACCGTTGTCGAACCATTCCTGGATATTGTCGGCGATCTGTTCGGGCGTCCCGGCCTGGACCCAATGCCCGCGCGCGCCGGCGAGACGGTGGAGCAACTGGCGGATGGTCGGATTCTCGCGCTCGATGATGTCGAGTACGACGTGGAAGCGGCTGCTCGCACCGCGCTCGCCCTCGACACTGATGAGCTCGCGCGGAAATGGCCCGTCCAGATCGTAGCTGGAAAGGTCGGCGTCTACGATGCGGCGTAGCTGATCGAGAGAATATTCCGGCTGCGTCAGCTCGTTGAACTCGTCATGCAGTGCGCGGGCTTCAGCCTTGGTTGAACCGATGAAGGGACTGATGCCGGGCAACACCTTGACGTGGTCGGGGTTTCGGCCAACCGACTTCACGCGCGCCTTGATGTCGGCATAAAATTCCCGCGCGTTGCCGAGTGTCTGATGTGCTGTGAATATCGCCTCGGCATAGCGGCTTGCGAACGACCGTCCATCTTGCGACGAACCCGCCTGGACATAGACCGGCCGCCCCTGCGGCGAGCGCGGAAGCGTCAGCGGTCCCTTCACACGATGATATTTGCCGATGTGGTTGATTGGGTGGATCTTGTCGGTGTCGGCAAAAATTCCAGATTCCCGGTCCGCGACGAGCGCGTCGTCCTCCCAGCTGTCCCAGAGCTTCGTCACCACATCAACGAATTCGCCGGCGCGCTCGTAACGGTCGGCGTGGGTCGGATGTCGATCAAAGCCGAAATTCAACGCTGCCGACCCATCGCCCGTGGTGACGATGTTCCAACCGGCGCGGCCGCCGCTCAGATGATCGACAGAAGCAAACAGCCGGGCCAGGTTGTAGGGTTCGTTGTAGGTGGTCGAGGCGGTCGCGATGAAGCCTATTCTTTGAGTCACCGCGGCGAGCGCCGAAATCCATGTCAGCGGCTCCAGCCTGAAGCGGCTCGCGTAGCGGATGTTGTCGGCGAGCGCGGGCCCATCGGCGAAGAACAGCGCGTCGAACTTGCTCGCCTCGGCCTTTTTCGCCAGTTCCTGGTAATAAGCGATGTCCAGCACTCTCTCAGGGGCGGAATCCTTGTAGCGCCAGCCGGCTTCATGATGGCCGCCGGGATAGATGAAAAGGTTGAGGTTCAACTGTCGTGTTTCGGCAGGCATATTGTTGGTCCTCCTGGGGGTGACACTGAGCGGCAAGTCCTGGGACGCTCAGACGGGCAGCACAGGCCTTGTCTCGACGCCGAGATGACGCAGAAGTTCGGAGCGGATCTCGCCGAACCGGCGGTTGCCATGATCGCGTGGCGTGGGGACATCGATGACGATGTCGGCGGCGATCGCGCCATTATCGAGCACCAAAACCCGGTCCGCCAGCGTCACGGCTTCGTCCACGTCATGGGTGACCAGCAGGACGGCCGGCTGGTGACGGGCACACAGCTGGCGCAGCAGATCGTGCATGCGCAGGCGGGTCAGCGCGTCGAGTGCGCCGAACGGCTCATCCGCCAGCAGCAACTCAGGATCACGAACCAGCGAGCGCGCCAATGCCACGCGCTGCTGCTCGCCACCAGAGAGTTCGACCGGCCATGCGGTCTCGCGGCCGCTTAAGCCAACCTCTTCGAGAGCTATCCGTGCGCGTTCGGCGGCGTCCGGTAAGTCGAGACCGAGAACCACATTCTCCAGCACTCGTTTCCATGGCAACAGTCGGGCATCCTGGAACACCACAGATTTCTTATCGGGTGTTTCGAGTCGCCCTGACCCGGAGACTTTGTCATCGAGATCGGCGAGCGCGCGCAACAGCGTACTCTTGCCCGACCCGCTACGGCCGAGAAGGGCGACGAACTCTCCCTTCTCGATGTCGAGACTGAGGCCGTCGAGGACGGTTCGCGGCCCGAAACGCCTCACCAGGCTCTCGACCCGCACCACGGGCGCGCCGCTCAATCCGCCAAGGTGCGACGCCATGACAGGGACCTTTCCTGGAAGAAGCGGACGATGCCGTCGGATGCGAGACCGAGCAACGCGTAGACGGCGAGACCGACGATGACGATGTCAGTCTGGCCATAGTTGCGTGCGAGATCGATCATGTAGCCGATGCCGCTCGTGGCATTGACCTGTTCGACCACCACCAGAGACAGCCAAGCATAGGTTACCGCGAAACGCAGGCCAAGGAAGAAGCCCGGAAGGGCGCCCGGCAGGATGACCTGGCGGATGAATTCGCCGTAGCCCATTCGGAGGGTCTGGGCCAGTTCAACATATCGGCTGTCTATGCCGCGCAAGCTGCTGTGGGTCTGGATATAGATCGGGATCAGGACAGCCAGCGCGATGGTCGTCACCTTCATGCCCTCGCCGATGCCGAACCACAGCATCAGCAGCGGGATCAGAGCCAGCGTCGGTATGGCCCGTTTGATCTGAACGGGGCCGTCGATGATGGCCTCGCCCAACCGCGACAACCCTGAAATGAGAGCAAGCGTGGTTCCGATCAGGACGCCGAAGACCAGCCCCTGTGCTGCCCGCCAGGCAGACGTTATGAAATGATCCTGGAGCTTCCCTGTGGCGATGAGATCGATGGCAGTGCCGACAACCGACCAAGGCGCCGGCAGCGTTCGTAGATCGATAAAACCGGCGACGCTGCCGATGGACCAGATCACGAGAAGCAGTGCGGGCCCGATCATCGCGCCAAACGGGATCGCCCGTCCGAGGGCGAGGCGGCGCCTCGTTCCCGCCTTGCGAGCCTGTTCAGCGGGCGCAATCAACCCCCTTTCGTAAGGGATAGGGCGTGCAACTGCGGCGGTATGTGAGATTGCGTTCATCTGCGTCGTCTCCAGTGCTGGGAAGCAGGTCGTCAGGACGCGTTCAGCGCATTTGCGGCGATCGTCTCGAAGCGCCTGTCGAAAAGATCCTCGGCCTGGATACGAGGCTTGTTCAGCTCTTTGGCCAGGAGATCGATCGTCGCTTGCTGGCGCACGATCACATCGTTCCAGTCGGATGGAATGTCAAACCGTCCGTCGGCTTCGACGAGATACTGGCCATCTTCGCTGTTGAGGCCCTGGGTGGCGACGTAGTAGCCCTCGATCCACTCTTTCGGGTGCTGCTCTACCCATCGGGCCGCAAGTGCCCAATAGCGCACATATTCGCCGAGAGCGGCAGCCTTGGCCGGGTCGTCGAGCACGGCCTGCGGGGCGTAAAGATGGTCTGGATCATCACGCAAGCCGTGCGGGATGGTGGTGGCGCCGTCCGCCCCATACTGGCGCAGATAGCGCTTGACGAGGACGCCCCAGATCGGCGCCACATCGACTTGCTTGCTAGCAAGTGCCACCGGATACGCATCGCCTTTGCTGGGCAGTTCGATGAGATTTACATCCTCCTTGTTCAGGCCGACGGCCTGCAGGACCCTCAGCACCAGCGCGCCTTGCGCCTGACCAGGGCTGAAGGCGATCCGTTTGCCGCGCAAATCCGCGAGCGTCTTGACCTCGACGCCCGGCGCAATGCCGAGTTGATAAATCGGGTGTGAAACCGGATCCCTGCGGAACTTCGCAGCAATGATCTTGACCTTGAGCCCAGTCCAGGTCGCGTGGATGGGCGGAATGTCGGCGACCGATCCGACGTCCAATGCATCGGCGCGAAAAGCTTCGATTGTCTGCGGACCGCCGCTGATGTTGGCCCATTCAACCTTGAAGGGTAGCTGGTCGATCAGACCCGAGAGTTCCAGTGCCCTTTGCGTCTCCGGATCGCCGATACGAAGCACAGTGCCCTCCGGGATTTTGGTCGGCAGTTTACCCGTGTCCGGACTGCCCGCCTCGGCCCTGAAAGCGGAGGAAGAAGCGACCAAGGTTACCGCCAAAGCGGCGACCAATGCACCAAACTTCCTTCTCGAAAACTTCCCAGCCAACATCATCGTCTCTCTCTCTCCAATTGATAAGGCCCAAGCTCATCTGATTATGTCTATCAATTTCGTAGACTATAAAGTACCGGATGCTGTTCTTTGCCGCCGGAAGGAAAAGCTGTTCGCCTGCAATGCTCATTTTGGGCACACGTCGTTCACAAAGCTTCGGACTGCGAAGCAGCACCTCGGCGAGGAAACATCCCCACCAAAGCTCATCCAGAAGCTTCATGCCTGGACCGTATCGAGCCGATGCCTGGGGGCTGTTGACGACAGAGCTGGCACCGGCGCGCCGACCGGACCCGAGCTTGCAGATCGTGACGGCCGTGAACGCATTGCCGCATAGGACCGCGCACGCTGGTATCACAGTGACAGTTCAACTGTGATCATTAGGCGGTCGAGATAAAAATGGCGCCTGTACGACTAGGACACAAATAATGCGGCAGAATCTGACCCGTCGGTGGGGCAGGTTCTTCTGTTCGTCAGTAACGATCGGATAGGGGATCGATTGCACCGACCAGCCAGAGACGCCAAAGCTTGTGCCTCGGGGAGGGGCTGGAGGGAGTTCGTCAGGCCGGTCTGGTGAGAACGCGATCAGCTTCATCGGCGACCGGCGTCTCGCGCATGAAGCTTCACCGCGGACGTTGGTGGAAACGGGAGAGGAGACAGGTCTGACCGAAAAAAACCCGTCGGACGAATCCGACGGGCACTGGAGAGGCAGATTCGGACAGCTCAGGCGGCGAGAACGGCCTTCGGCTCGACCAGCTCGTAACCGAGCGCTTCGGCCACTGCGCGATTCGTGATCTTGCCCTTGTGGACGTTCAGCCCGTTGCGCAGATGGTGGTCGTCTACCAGCGCCTTGAGGCCCTTGTCGGCGAGCTGCAGGCCATAGTGCAGCGTCGCATTGTTGAGCGCGTGGGCCGAGGTGACCGGCACCGCACCCGGCATGTTGGCGACGCAATAATGGATGATGCCGTCGACTTCATAGGTCGGCTCGGCATGGGTGGTGGCGTGCGATGTCTCGAAACAACCGCCCTGGTCGATGGCGACGTCGACCAGCACGGCGCCTTTCTTCATGCCCGACAGCATTTCGCGCGTCACCAGCTTGGGCGCTGCTGCCCCCGGGATCAGCACGGCGCCGACGACTATGTCAGCCGAAAAACATTCTTCCTCCAGCGCCTCGACGGTCGAGTAGCGGGTGTGAACGCGGCCGCCAAAGATGTCGTCGAGCTGACGCAGGCGCGGGATCGAGCGGTCAATGATGGTGACGTCGGCGCCAAGCCCTGCCGCCATCCGTGCAGCATGCAGGCCGACGACGCCGCCGCCGAGCACAGTTACCTTGCCGGGGAGCACGCCGGGCACGCCGCCAAGCAGAACGCCGCGGCCGCCATTGGCCTTTTGCAGCGCCGTGGCGCCCGCCTGGATCGACAGGCGGCCGGCAACTTCCGACATCGGCGCCAAGAGCGGCAGGCCGCCGCGCTCGTCGGTGACGGTCTCGTAAGCTATTGCGGTCACGCCGGCGGCCAGCAGACCCTTGGTCTGCTCCGGATCCGGAGCAAGATGCAGATAGGTATAGAGGATCTGGCCGTCGCGGAGCTGAACCCATTCGTTGGGCTGCGGCTCCTTGACCTTCACGATCATGTCAGACTTGGCAAAAACGTCGGCGGCCGTTTTGGCAATCGTGGCGCCGGCGGCGCGATACGCGTTGTCATCGGCGCCGATGCCGGCGCCGGCGCCGGTCTCGATCAGCACTTCATGGCCATGCGCGACATATTCACGGACCGAACCCGGTGTCAGGCCGACGCGGTATTCATGGTTCTTGATTTCCCGGGGGCAACCGACGCGCATCTTTTTCTCCTGATCCCGCCCTTTTGGGCTCACTCCCTGTCTAGTGTAGTGAACCATGAATCGTTGCGCAGGTGTTTGCGAATGCGCTTGCGCGGGATCGCGCGTTTCGATAATCGTTGCGAGAAATCGCAGGATTTTCGCACGTCACGAAAATGCCGCTGGACAGGATCGATATCGCCATTCTCGAGGCTTTGCAGAAGGATGGCGGACATCTTGCGATGCGCGGACATAGCGTGGATATCGTGATTGTGGGGCCGCGATTGGATTGATCGAGGCAAAGTCAATTTCGTCCGGCTGCATTCTTTTGGAGCCTCTTGAAAGCAAACAGCTTGCCTTCACGCACGCTGTCTTCAAGTGATCTCGCGTTCGCCAGATGCGCCGCAATCGCGCTGGCCAACATGCAGCCCGTCCCGCGCATCGATACGGAAAGTCGCGGTGTGTCAAAGCGGATTGGTTCTTGATCAAAGTGCAACAGAATATCGGTCGATCGGGGTCCCGCCGCGTGGCCGCCCTTGATCAGCAGGGCCTGCATCCCGGCTGCCAGCAATTCCTGGCCTTGCCACACTGCGCCGCCTTCATCCACCGCTGGCTCTAAGCCAACAAGAAGCGCCAGCTCCATGAGATTGGGCGTGACGAGGCGGCAAAGGGGCATCAGGTCGCATTTCATGACGGCGACGGCCCTTGCGTCCAGCAGCGCCTGGCCTGACGTCGAGGCCAGCACCGGGTCGAGTATTGCCGGCACCTGTAGATTTTCGCGCAGCACGCCGGCAATGGCAACGACGATCTCAGCCGTTGCGAGCATGCCGATCTTAATTGCCGCCACCTTGTTGGCCTGCAGCGCGGCGCGCATCTGATCGGCCACAAGATCGGGCTGCGAAGGATGGATTTTCATCACGGCTTCGTGCGTCTGCACCGTCAGCGCTGTGACGGCCAGGCAGGTGCGCACGCCAATGGAAGAGATCGTCTCGATATCGCGTGCAATTCCAGCCCCACCGCTGGAGTCTGATCCGCCGACCACGAGCACATGCGGTTCTCGCCTCAGCGCCATGGCTTTGTCTTTTCGATCCATTCTCGCGTGCGCGCTTCGGGATCGGCATTCAACGTGATGTCGGTGACCACCGCCGCGCTGTCCACACCAGCCGCGAAAACACCGTCGAGCCGGTCGGGGTTGAGGCCGCCAATGGCGACCAATGGGATCGGCGCCACCCGATGCTTCCACGCGCTGATCCGCGCGAGCCCTTGCGGCGCCCATTTCATCTGCTTCAGGACGGTGGGATAGATGGGGCCGAGCGCGATATAGTCGGGCTCGGCAGCGATGGCCGTTTCCAGTTCTAGATGATCGTGCGTGGAAAGCCCGAGCTTCAATCCGGCGTACTTAATCGCCAGCAGGTCGGCCGCAGCCAAATCCTCCTGGCCGAGATGGACGAAGTCGCAGCCTTCCTCAATTGCCGTGCGCCAATAGTCGTTGACGATCAGTTGGCAACCATGGACCGCGCAGACGCCGTTCGCGCGGCGGATTTCCGTCCGCAGCGTGGCCTCGTCCCTAACCTTGATGCGCAACTGAACCAGCTTGACGCCAAGCGGCACCAGGCGTTCGATCCAGGCGGCGCTGTCGACGATCAGGTAGAACGGATCGAGCTTCATGAGAAAACCGCCCTGCCGAATGTTGGTGTCGATGACACCGCGACGTCGCGGGGTTCGAGCATCCCCGAGCTGAAAGCTTCTCGACCGGCGTCGACCGCCTTGCCGAACGCACGCGCCATGCCGACCGGATCGGCCGCCTTGGCGACCGCTGTGTTCAGGAGCACGGCATCAAAGCCGAACTCCATGACTGTTGCCGCGTGCGATGGCCGTCCGAGACCAGCATCCACGATCAGCGGGACATCAGGGAAATGTCCGCGCATCGAGCGCAGCGCCATGATGTTGACCGGCCCGAGGGCGGAACCGATCGGTGCGCACCAGGGCATCAAGACCTTGCAGCCCGCCGCAAGCAGCCGCTCGGCGACGACAAGGTCGTCGGTAGTATACGGGAACACCGCAAAACCGTCCTCGCACAGGATGCGGGCGGCTTGGAGCAGACCGAACACGTCCGGCTGCAGCGTGTCGTGATTGCCGATCACTTCGAGCTTGATCCAGGGCGTGCCGAAGACTTCGCGCGCCATTTGTGCGGTCGTGACCGCTTCCTTGACGGAGTGGCAGCCAGCAGTGTTGGGCAGGATTCTGACACCAAGCGACCGGATCAACGACCAGAATTTTTCGCCAGCCCTGCCGCCTGCGATTTCACGGCGCAACGAGACGGTCACCACCGAGGTGCCCGATGCCCTGACTGCATCGGCAAGGATGGCCGGCGAAGGATATTGGGCCGTGCCGAGAAGCAGGCGGGAGGGAAGCGTCGTCCCGAGAAGATCGAACATGCTAGCCTCCCTGCATGGGCGAGAGGATTTCGATCCGGTCGCCGTCGTTCAATTGGAATTCCGCCCGGCTGGCTTTGTGCACGAGGTCGTTGTTGACGGCGGTCGCGAGCCAATCGCCCTCATAGTCAAGCGCGGCAAGCAGCTCGGCCAGCGTGGTGGCGGCAACCTCATGCTGTTTGCCGTTGACCATCAGTTTCATGAGCAAGCTCCTTGGTTCTGTCTTGACTGAAAACCAGCTTGGCAGCCTGGCGCGCCATGGCGGGCGCAAGGAGAAAGCCGTGACGATAAAGCCCGTTGATCGCGATGATCTCACCCTTCGTTTCGGCGCGCGGCAAATTGTCGGGAAAGGCTGGACGGACGCCGACACCGGTTTCAACAATCCCGGCCTCGCCAAAGGCCGGATGGAGGGCATAGGCGGTGCCCAGCAGCTCCAACATGGAGCGCGCCGTAACCGGTCCGGCGGACTGGCTTTCAATCATCGTCGCTCCAACCATGAAACGGTGGTCGGTGCGCGGCACTGCATAGAGTGGAAAGCGCGGATGCAGCAGCCTGACCGGGCGCGACAGCGAGATGTCTGGGGTGCGCAGGATCAGCATTTCGCCGCGAACGCCACGCAACCTGTCATCGGCGGCTGCCATTCCCGTGCAATCGATCTGACGATCGAAACCAAAAACATGCTGGGCGTCGGCGCCGAAGTGGAATTCAACACCCATGGCTACGAGCTTGTCATGAAGTGCTGACATCGCCTGGCGCGGATCGAGATGGCCCTCATCGGGGAAGAGCAATCCGCGGCGGAAGCGGCCGGCTAAGTCGGGCTCCAGGAGCGCAATTTCGTCTTCATCGACACGCCGATGGCCCGACGTGCGGCTGGCGAACCGGTCGAGCTCGCCCGCATCGCGCGGCGCGGCCACGACCAGCGTTCCCCGTCGTGTTACCAAGCCGGGCGTTGCGGCGTCCCACCAGTCGGCGGCGTCGCATCCGAGATCCAGCACCGGCTGCGCGGCGCTTTCACGCTCGCACCATGGCGCGAGCATACCACCGGCGAACCACGACGCATTGCCCTCGATGGCAGGCCTTGTCTCGGCAACGGAAACCGCCGCGCCGCGTGCGGCGAGCTCGAAGGCGGCGGTGAGGCCGGCAACGCCGGCCCCTTTGACCAGCACCTTCATGATGGCTCATGCGCCTGTGGCATGGCCGGTGCGCCGGTCTCGTCCGCCGGCACGTAGAGATCGCCGCCCTCGCGGTATTTCGCCGCCATCGCCGCCATGCCCTCCTTCTGCGCCTCGGCGCGGATGTCGTGGGAAATTCGCATCGAGCAGAATTTCGGCCCGCACATCGAGCAGAAATGCGCCAGCTTGTGCGCCTCCTTGGGCAAGGTCTGATCGTGGAAGGACCGCGCGGTTTCGGGGTCGAGCGACAGGTTGAACTGGTCCTCCCAGCGGAACTCGAAGCGCGCGCGGGAAAGGGCATCATCCCTGAGTTTCGCCGCCGGATGACCCTTCGCCAGGTCGGCGGCGTGCGCGGCTATCTTGTAGGTGATGACGCCCGTCTTGACGTCGTTGCGATCGGGAAGGCCGAGATGCTCCTTGGGCGTGACGTAGCAGAGCATGGCGGTGCCGAACCAACCGATCATCGCCGCGCCGATGCCGGAGGTGATGTGGTCATAGCCCGGCGCGATGTCGGTCGTCAGCGGGCCAAGCGTATAGAACGGCGCCTCGCCGCAAACGGCGAGTTGCTTGTCCATGTTCTGCTTGATCTTGTGCATCGGCACGTGGCCAGGCCCTTCGATCATCACCTGGCAATCCTTCGCCCAGGCGATCTTCGTCAGCTCGCCAAGCGTTTCCAGCTCGGCGAACTGCGCCGCATCGTTGGCATCGGCGATCGAGCCGGGACGAAGGCCGTCGCCGAGCGAGAAGGAGACGTCATAGGCGCGGCAGATGTCGCAGATCTCCGCGAAATGCTCGTAGAGGAAGCTTTCCCGGTGATGGTGCAGGCACCATTTTGCCATGATCGAGCCGCCGCGCGAGACGATACCCGTGACCCGGTCAACGGTCAGCGGGATGTAATGCAGCCGCACGCCCGCATGGATGGTGAAATAGTCGACGCCCTGTTCGGCCTGCTCGATCAGCGTGTCGCGGTACACCTCCCAGGTCAGATCCTCGGCAATGCCACCAACCTTCTCGAGCGCCTGGTAGAGCGGCACCGTGCCGATCGGCACCGGCGAGTTGCGCACGATCCAGTCGCGGATGTTGTGGATGTTGCGGCCGGTCGACAGGTCCATCACCGTATCGGCGCCCCAGCGGATCGCCCAGACCATCTTTTCGACCTCTTCGGCCATCGAGGAGGTGACAGCGGAGTTGCCGATATTGGCATTGATCTTGACCAGGAAATTGCGGCCGATGATCATCGGCTCGCTCTCTGGGTGGTTAATGTTGGCGGGAATGATCGCCCGTCCGCGCGCCACCTCATCACGCACGAAATCCGGGGTGACGAAATCGGGCAGTGTCGCGCCGAAAGCCTCGCCGTCGCGCTCAAGCTTGCCGTGCAGGATCTCGCGACCAAGGTTCTCGCGAATGGCGACGAACTCCATTTCGGGTGTGATGATGCCGGCGCGCGCATAGGCAAGCTGCGTCACCGCCTTGCCTGCTTTGGCCTTGAGCGGCCGGTGGCGAATGGGAAATTCCGGCGTCAGGCGTTCGCCCGTCGCGAATCCGTTGTCCTCCGGCCGGACATGGCGGCCGTCATAGGCCTCGACATCGCCGCGCGCCGTAATCCATTCGTGGCGAAGTCGGGCCAGGCCTTTTTCGATGCTGGTTTCGACAGCCGGGTCGGTATAGGGGCCCGACGGATCGTAGACGGTAACGGGCGGCTCGCCGGCTGTCGGATGGACAGAGATTTCGCGCATCGGCACCCTGAGCTGCGGGTGGATGGTACCGGATTTGTGGATTTTGCGTGAGGCAGGCAGCGGTCCCGTCGAGACGGCGGGGGTGAGGACATTCATCGTGAGGCTCCTTTGCTCGTTGCATTGGAGACCCAGCTCTGTGCCGGAAGGATGAAAAGACGCTTCTAGCGACCTGCCGAAACAGGACCTCGGGCGTAAACTCCCGCAAAGCGCTTGCACCGTCCCTACGCCAGTATGAACTGGATCAGGTTCAACGGGTCACTGCGCCGCGAATGCCAGCAGTATCTCAGCCCCTTGCCGGGACTCCCCTGGTGAATGCCTCAGGTTGGACGGGCCGGCTCCGGTTTGTCAAGCGCATTTGGGCCGTGGCGACGGCTGGCGGCCAATCAAATCGGGCGGAAGGGCTCGCCATGGGTCGCGGAGAAGTTACCGCGGGGCAGGTGTGGCAAAAGCCGCATTTTCCTCGTCAAACTTGATGTGACATTGACGTCGACGGAACTGCTTGTTCAATGATCTTAAGCCGGCAAACTACTTCGGAGATTTTCACGAAATTCTCGAAAATTACTATAGCAGGTGGCCCGAACGAAGTGCTCCGCAACCGGGAGAGGCCGCCTCGGCCAGGCGCATTCCAGCTACCAGCACTGCGCGGGCTAGACGCCCCTTTTGTTGCCCCAGAGCAGAATATGAAGCTGCGGCAGGACGCGCGCCTCAAACCATCTGTCACGGAGTCACCGTTTCCACCAACCATTCCATGCGTTTCATTATGCCGTCCAGGTCAATGAGCGCTTCTTCGTCATAACGGCGCGGCGGTGTGTTGCCGGGCTGCAGATACACAGGCAGTTGCGGATAACGCGCGGCGGCATCCTTGGCATAGGCGTAGTCTCTTTTCGTCGAACACCACGAGCTTGAGCACGATTTGCGGCTTATCCCTCGCCGCCTCGACGCACGCCTCGAACGCAGCCCAATCGGTCGTCATTTCGCTCGATGGCGGCTTTGGGCTTAGAATCAGGGCATCAAGCTCGGCAAACCAGTCCCTGGCCACGGAACCTTGGGTTTCCGACGCAAAGCGGTAGCCGTTCCGATGTCCGTGTTCGATCAACGCGCCGAGCGGCTGGATGGCCCGATTGCCGCCTGATAGCGACACCATTATTGGTCGGCCACCCGAAGCGCATTGACCTCTTGCCGGATCGCGTCTGTGGACATGGTCTTCCATTCATGGCGGAAGCGATTGTCCACGGCATGCAGGCTGTCGCACCAGGAACAGCGATAATCGCATCCGCCCGTTCGAACGAACACCGTCGGCAAGCCGACAAGCATGCCTTCACCATGGATGGTCGGGCCGAAGATCTCGCTCACTTGGATTCCGGGATCCAGCGTGCAGGTCATGGCCGGTATTCCGCCCAGGTTTTCGGTGTCTCGCTCACCCGCGCAGCGGAGGTTTCGGGTAGCCTCACCTTGCACCAGTCGTAGAGGGGGGCGATTTCGCAAGGGAGCGTTGCGTTTTTCGTTATCTTCGAATTTGGGACCCCTTGGTTTCCCAATTTTGCGGTCAAAATTTACCTTTTCCGAATTGTTCGGTGCTAGGGGACCAACACGCAGCGACTACTCTAGGGCGGGGGAGTGACAGAGTGATGCAGCGTCTGTCTACCGCAAGGTTCGGTGACCTTCTGGCGGGAGATCTGCGGGCTTTTGGCGGACCCTCGACAATTGAACCGCTTGCCGGCCGAATACGAGCGGAGCAGGTCAGTATCGTGCTTCGCAACACGCCTCTTGGCATGGTTGCGAACATACTCAATGCGGCCACTTTTGTTATGGCGGTTTGGGGCTCGCCCGACCAAACGAAAGCCGTCCTCTGGGCGAGTGTTATCATCGTCGCCGCTGGGTTCGTAGGCCTAAGAGCGAGATCATCGTTTCAGTCAGTCAAACCAAGGTCAGTGTCTCGCCGGACAACGCAAAACCTGGTGCGGAACGCGTTCTTGTTCGGCACCTGGTGGGGAGCACTTCCCGTTCTGTTCTTCAGCGGGGCAACAAGCGCAGCCCAGGTCGTCATTACCTGCCTGAGCGCGGGGATGATCGCAGGCGGTGCCGCTTCTTTTTCCACGATTCCTATTGCGGCCATCGCGTATACGCTACCGATCTTCCTCGGTTCGGCGGTTGCGATTGTGGGGGCGGGAGACGCGGTCAATCTGCCCGTCGCAATCCTGATAGTGAGTTACGCCATCACGCTGTTTCGTGCAGTGCTTGCCCACGCAGTCGAATTCACCCAACGCTTCATTCTGCAAGCGGAAAGCGAAAGTGCCATTCGCAGGGATGTTCTAACGAGTTTGCCGAACCGGTTCAGCTTCAATGAGCGGTTGGAGAACGCGTTGGTGGACGCAAAGCAGTTTGACCAGCACTTTGCGTTACTTTTGTTCGATCTTAACAATTTCGACGAGGTGAATGACCGCTTTGGCCGACCAATGGCGGATGCCCTTTTGGTCGAAGTGGCTGCGAGACTTCGGAAATCGACGCGGGAGAGCGATAGCATCGCGAGATTGGAGGGGGATGAATTTGCAATAATCGCTACGCGCGATATCAGGCCAGATCAAATCAGGTCCTTAGCCAAACAGATTATAGATGGCATGCGCGCCCCTTTCTTGATCGAAGGACGCGAAATATATTGCAAGGCCTCTCTCGGTATCGCTCGGGCGCCCACGGACGGTTTGGATACCAACCAACTCCTGCGGTGCGTCGACACCGCGCTATACAGGGCTAAGACGCTGGCGGGGTCCATCCAGTTCTTCAGCCCATGCGACGATGAAGCTGCTGCAAGGCGCCATGCCCTTGAACGCGATCTGGCTTCTGCGCTGGCCAATGACCAGCTTTCGCTCGCATTTCAACCCTTTCTCGATCTCGCGATCGATCGCATTCGAGGTTTTGAAGCCCTGCTGCGGTGGCAGCATCCGACCCTTGGCGCGATCCCTCCGTCGGAGTTCATAACCATCGCTGAAGAAACGGGTTTGATTCACTCCATCGGATACTGGGTCATCAAAACGGCTTGTTTGGCGGCTGCGCGCTGGCCGCGCGACTTGCGGGTCTCCGTCAATTTGTCGGTAGTGCAGCTTAAGAACAAGGCCTTGCTGGATGGAATTGAAGTGGCCTTGGCTGAAGCCGGGTTGGAGCCCCGAAGACTGGAGGTCGAGATCACAGAAACTGTGCTGATTTCGAATTTTCAAGAAACGATTTCATTATTACAATCGTTAGTTTCGCTATCCGTCACAGTTGCTCTTGACGATTTTGGCACCGGCTATTCGTCACTCACTTACCTTCGTAAACTGCCTCTTTCGCGGCTCAAGATCGACCGATCTTTTGTCCAAGATATGCTGACTGATGCCGACTGCGGCGCGATTGTAAGATCACTGGTTGAGTTGGCGCACGAGCTTCGAATCGAGGTAACAGCCGAAGGCGTAGAAACTCCCGAACAGCTCGACTTTCTGCGCCGCGTCAGATGCGATGAAGCTCAAGGCTATTTGATCGGGAAACCTGTCCGGATAGACGACATTCCTGGCATTGCTGAGAAGCCGTGTAGTCAGAAGCTAAGTCCTTGAATTGCAGGACTGGCACTTTGGCGGCGATGGTCGGGTTGGGCATGCATGCCGCCTGGCCCCCGCCGGATTCGAACACGCCGAAGCGGCCGCCGAGGATCAACTGGCTGGTCGACCTCGTCTCCGGCTTCCGTTCCGCGCGCTCGGAGATGAACGTGCCGCCGGCGGCGATAGCGCCGCTTCTCGTGGTCGGCGCCAACGATTTGACACGCGAAAGGCTGGTTCGCCAGGACTCGGCGATGAAGCGGCTGGCGCGCGTCGGCGACATCTCGCTCGCCGACGCGGCACCCAAGGGTGTGCTCGACGAGGCGACCATCTGCCTTGCTCTCGGGAGCCTGATCGACGTGTCTGCTGAAAAGGCGCGTCTCGAGAAGGCGATTGCAAACACCGAGCAGGAGACCGCTCGTATTTGCGGCAAGCTTTCGAACGAAAAGTTCGTTGCCAACGCGAAACCGGATGTGGTCGCCGCCGAACGTGAGCGTCTCGGCGAACTGGAGGGACAAAATGCCAGCCTCAAGGTTGCATTGGCCCGGATCTGCGAAGCGGCCTGAGGAAGACTTCAAACTCAGGCTCGGCACGCGGCGATAGTCGCGTGCTGTTGGGTCCCAGGCTCCGCAAGCAGAAACAAGCAGTTTTCCTTCGTTTGTCATGGACAGTTCGACACGGCAGCTTCAATCCTGGAGCAGTCGATGTGTCCTCTGCAGTCCTGTTTTATAGACAACTCGCGGCGGCTTGGCTGTCGATGCTCTTCAAGGCGGGGCCGATCGATCGCACTCGCAGCCTATTGTTCTTCTCCGCCATTGACCATCGAATCTTGGTGGATCGTCCGCCTCCGCCCCGCACCATTTGAGCGCGATAGGTAAGCGATCGCTGATGCCCAGATATGTGCCGGCCGGGCTTCAATGACGGGGATGGCGAAAAACTGAGTGCTCGGGCTTGCGGGCCGAGCTTGTCGGCCGCTCGATGGAAAGTGTCATCTGAGGCGGGGACTCTGCCGCGTGCAGCTGGAAGACTCGTTCGTCCAGTTCCTTGTCTACTTCCGTGAGACGATGGTTTAACCGAAGGTAGTCCGTCCAGGTCGGCGTGCGGAACGTTTCTGTCCATTGCATAGGCTTCTGAAGGTTGCGCTGGAGCGTCCAGTTCCGAGCACCGACGCGGCTGTGTACATGACGCCGCTGCCGCATGAGGTCGAGGAAGGCCTCGAGATTTTTCTCGGCTATCAGATATTCGATCTTGACCACGATCGGGCCGCTTCTCGGCTTCAAACTGAGAGCGACAGCTGGGGCATTGAATTCGCCCAAAGGATCGGGCTCGGAGTCGCGGCGCTCTCGAAGAGGAAACAGAACGCCGGCTGCGGCGACGAGCAACAGGGCTCCAGCGGAGCCCTCCAGCGCCCAGGTCAGCGAATGGTTCTGGGAAACGGTGCCCCACACCCAGCTGCCGGCCGCTATGCCGCCGTCTATCAATGCATAGTAGATGGAGATCGTGCGCCCCACGACCCAGCGCGGGCTTGCCAGCTGCACGCTCACGCCAACCCCGGACCAGGCGGTGACCCAACCCGCGCCGCCCAAAGCAAGTGCAATTGCCGCCACCGCAATCGAAGACGTCAGTGCCAGGGAAAGCGAGCACGCCGCGCAGGCGACGCAGGAGAGCCTCATCAGCTTTTCTTGCGACAAGCTCCGTCTGAACAGGCTGTTGGAGATGCCAGCGAAGACGGCGCCGGTCCCGAAGCCGGCCATGAGCGCGCCATAGGCGAGCGGTCCTCCTCCCAACTGATCGCGGACAACCACCGGCAGCAGCGCGAGTATGGCGATGCTCGCCAAGCCAAAGAGGGTACCGCGCGCGATCGCCGCCTTGATTTCCGATGACATCGCCGTGAAGCGCAGCCCGTCATAGATCGCCGTCCTCATCGACTCGCGTGGAAGAGGCGAAGAACGAACCTTCCACTTGCAGCGCCATATGGTGGCCAGAGGGACCAGGTAGGTGAGCGTGGTCACGGCGAAAGCCGTCATAAGCCCAAACGAAGCAACCACGATGCCGCCGAGTGCCGGGCCCACGGTCCTTACAGTGTTGAAACCGACGGAGAGCAAGGTGACGGCCGCGGGAACATCGCGTCGGTTCACGATATCGCCGACAGACGCTTGCCAGGCTGGATCGTTGAGAGCGCCACCAGATGCGATCAAAAAGCTGAAGCCGAGGATCATCCACGGATTGACAAAGCCCAGCGCCACGGACGCGGTCAGCATCGCGGAGGCAATCACCATAAGGCAGCGACCGGCGAACATGACCCGGCGCCGGCTGAAATTGTCGGCGAGAACTCCGGCGAACACGGATAGAATGAAAGCGGGGAGGTTCGATGAAGCCTGCACCAACGCAACCATCAGATCGGAAGTCGAGATCGTTGCCATCAGCCAGCTGATGGCAACAGTCTGCATCAACCAGCCGAGAGAAGAGACCTGGGTGGCGAGCCAGATCGAACGAAAGGTCGGCTGCATGAGGGGCGCAAACGTCGTCGGCGCAGCCAAATCTTCAACTGATCCAGCTACTCTACTCATTTTTTGCGAGCCTTTGCTTTCCGTTATCGGCCGTTTCGCATGTAATCTCGACTGAACCGTGGCGGCTGGCAACATTGAGAGAAACTGTTTTGCTTCCGACGAATGCGGCCACAGTTCCTTCTGACCAGTGTTTTGCGGCCGAGACGCAGGCCCGAGCCGGCTCACCCCGGCTTCGAAGACATCACCTCGGTGGAGCCCGGATTCTTGCTTGTCGTTTGACGCAGCATGCTTCATCAACGGGCACTTTGCCGAGCGATGCCTTTTCGCGAGACGCGCCATGTTCTTTCGTTGAAAACTCACTCATCAGCGGCGTTCGATGCGCTGAGTGTGGCTTGGGGAGAGTGAGGCTTGCAGATCTTTGACAGGATCGATTCCCTGATAGACGCAGACGATTGCCGGGCCGCGATCGAAGAGGCGCGCGCCTTGCTACTTCAGCTTGAACAAAGGTCTGATGCGCTCACACATGCGATCGACGACTTTCTGCTCGATCTCATGACATTGGCTTTCATTGTTGAATGTTACGGACGCGGCTTTGATCTTTTGGCGCGAACGCTTGCCCGTAGAAGACTGGCAAAGGTCAGGCTTTTGTCGGAAGGAGTCGATTCCGCCAGGGGGAAATGACACCCAAAGGCTGATGGCTGAAGCGGCGATCGCGCCGCGTTCCAATCAACGACGTTCCGACCGCCAAAAAATAGGGCCATCGGAAAACCGAGGCTCTTTAGGCGTGAAGGTTTAAACCTCCAGAGGGGAACAGCTGACACGATGGAATGGGAGGAGACCATCGCGTGCCTCGGTGTTGCCTTAGGGGCTAAAAGTTGTGCAATGCGCAAATACATTTTTGCAATGCAGCTGTGCAAGAACGGTGAGGATCCTCTCTCAGCTCCAAAATTTGCGCTTGGAATGTTCGTGCTGATCGCAGGGTGCTGAGAATGGACCGAAGGAGGTCCGGCAGACGGATCTGGAGACCTCCCTGACTGGCTGGTCGACGACTGATCATCGAAGCCCGTGCTCAACGGTGGTTCCCCTAAAAGCAATAGATGAGAAAAGCAGGAAGACCCCCTGATGCGGCCGGGCCAACCGCGGTCGTCACGAATGTTGGTCCTGCTCCGGTCCTCGTTCCGCTAAACGGCTTCGCCGTCCTCCACTAACGTTGCGGCCCTCAAGCGACGTGTCCCTTCCTTCCGATTGATCTTCAGCGGGTTCGCGGACCTGCGGTCCTGCGCTGTCGGACCTCGTGACGGCCGCGATTGGCGCGGCCTCGAATGGAGGTTCGGCAAATGGACAGGAAGAGCAACAAATCCCGCGTCGATATCTACGCGAAGATCACCGACCGCATCGTCGCGGATCTGGAAAAAGGCGTGCGACCGTGGGTGAAGCCGTGGAGCGCGGCGAACACCACGGGGCGTATCACGCGCCCGTTGCGTCACAATGGATTGCCATATCAGGGGATCAATACCCTGCTTCTCTGGTCGGAGGCGGTTTCGAGGGGTTTCGTTTCCCCGACTTGGATGACTTTCAAGCAGAGCGTCGAGCTGGGCGGTCATGTCCGCAAAGGCGAGACCGGCTCGATGGTTGTCTATGCCAGTCGCATCGTACGCACCGAAACCGATGCCCAAGGCGAAGAGGTCGAGCGCGGGATCGCGTTCCTCAAGGCCTATACGGTGTTTTGTGCCGACCAGATAGAAGGCTTGCCCGCGCAGTATTACGGCAATCCCGCGCCCGTATCCGATCCGGTGGAACGAATCGAACACGCGGATGTCTTTTTCGCAAATACCGGAGCCGTCATCCGCCACGGTGGCGACAGGGCGTATTTCAATCCGGCTCTTGATATTGTGCAAATGCCGCCGTTCGAGAGTTTCCGCGACGGGCCCAGCTACTATGCGACCCTGGGACATGAAATGACCCATTGGGTCGGGTCGGAAAAGCGGCTTGATCGCAACCTCTCCCGTTATCACAAGGATCGCTCGTTCAGAGCCCATGAAGAGCTGGTCGCCGACCTTGGCGGCTGCTTTTTAGCAGCTGACCTCGGCATCGTGCCAGAGCTCGAGCCGCGGGCTGATCATGCCAGCTACCTGGCAAGCTGGCTCGAAATTCTCAGGAACGAGAAGCGATTCATCTTTGCCGCAGCGGCCCATGCCCAGCGTGCGGTCAACTATCTGCATGATCTCCAGCCGAATGCGACGCAGATCGCGGAGGCTGCATGATGCTGCATTCTCCGATCCATGTCGGGGGTGGCGCCGAGCCATCCCCCATCCGCCTACGTGTGCTCAGCCTCGGGGCAGGGGTCCAATCCACCACGCTCGCGCTGATGGCCGCTCATGGGCATTTCGGCTCATTGGATTGTGCAATCTTCGCCGATACCGGCTGGGAGCCTGCCTCGGTCTACGAGCATCTGCGCTGGCTGATGTCGCCGAACGTTCTGCCGTTTCCCGTGCATATCGTGTCGGCCCTCAATCTTCGGGAGAGCCTGATTGCCGCTGGCGAAGGCAAGAGATGGGCGTCGATCCCGGCTTTCACCCGAACCGTCGACCGCCGCGGTAATATCTCGATCGGCATGATAAGGCGACAATGCACCACCACGAGCAAGATCGACCCGATCCGCCGCAAGGTGCGGGAACTGGCTGGTCTCACGCACAAACGCTCCCCGACATATCCCGTCGTTCACCAGTGGCTGGGAATCTCGATGGACGAGGCTGTGCGCATGAAGCCGAGCCGGGCAGCCTGGCAACTTAACCGCTTCCCCCTCTTCGAGAGCCGCATGACCCGGAAGGATTGTCTCGAGTGGCTGAAAAGCCATGGCTATCCGACACCGCCGAAGAGCGCATGCATCGGCTGCCCCTACCACAGTGACGCCATATGGCGATCCATGCGCAATAACGACCGCGCGGCGTGGGACGATGCCGTGGACGATCCGTACCGGCCTGCGGGGCATACGCGGCGAGGTCTTCCTGCATCGCTCCGGCGTTCCCCTCGAGGAAGTCGATTTGTCTACAGCGGCCGACCACGGCCAGCTCGACCTCTGGCCGAATGAATGCGAGGGCATGTGCGGTCTTTGATCGTCCCGCCTGGCACACGTCGCTGGCTTCAGCACACCGGCGCCCTGCCGCCCGCTGAAGACCCAGCCGTGGCACCGGTCAGTTCGGGTAGGCCCCAGCGGGCCGAGCCAGATCAGCCGGCCCGTGCCGACGTCCAGCCCGAGAGGCGTATTTCCATGGCCGTGTACGCGG
>NZ_JAMYNZ010000030.1:0-26500 GCF_040319465.1 Mesorhizobium sp. M0910 | reverse complement strand
GCCGGGATCATGCCTGGCGAACCGCCCGGATAATCCGCACCAGCTGCTCCTCATTGATATCGGCACCGGCGCGAATGACCACGCCACCCAGCTCGATCTCCACTGACGCAGACGCTGTCGGCGTGACCTCGACAAAGCCGAGCCGCTCCGCATCCCTGTGTGGCGTGACCGCACCGCTCTTGATCGCCTTGCTCCGCCAGCCGAACAGCTGGGCCGGCGCCATCCCCGCTTGTCTGGCAATGGCCGATACATTCGCGCCCGGCTTCAGTGTCGCCTCGATCAGCCGCGACTTCGCTTCCGCCGACCAGCGCCGCCGCGGACGCTGCGGGCTTGCCTCCAGTCGGTTGGCAACCGCTTCAAGAACATGGAAACTTCTATCATCAGGCATAGGCGCAGACATAGAAATTGACACTGCAAGCTCCTCGGCTCCTTGCTTCAGTGTCAGTATGTCTCGCTCATCACCTCAAGCCGCGCCAGATGGGGTCAGCTTGGCGCTTACGTTGGCGGCCGAAAGGGTAATTGGCTGAAGGCCAAGACGCTGAGCAGTCTGGACGTATAGCAGACCCGAGCCCATTGTCGTGCCTCCAAGTATGATCAGCGCTCTTGCCATTGGCTGTGGACCCCTTCTGTGCGTGCCGTGCGGCGGTCTGAAGGATTGTCGGCATCTTTGTAGCCGCGCTTGACCTCAGACCTTGCCCCGAGGCTACCATCGTCAACGATTTTGCGGCGTTAAGAATCTGCGAATTTTATTTCGAGTTTTGGAGTTTTGTCGCAACGGCTGCCGTTCAAAGCTTTGTGTGCGTCTTTGCAACGAGCCGCTCCGGCGCGGCGATCTGGCCTGTATTGGGTAGGCGTCGCGTTGCTTCGGCCTCAAACCTGCCAAGAAACTGGGCCGGCCAAGGCGGTCAAATCGTTGCAGGAGAAGGTACAATGTCGGCCTTTTCAATCTGCCACGCCCCCTTCATATTGGGCAAGAATGCGCGTCCTCGCCAAGCTTTGCCAGCTTGGCCGAACCGCAGCACGGGCAGGTTGACGGTGCGGCGATGATGGCACGCTCACGCGGACGACATGCCAGTGTCCGAGGCCTTCAGCTCCCGGGCCAAAGATCTTCGCCAAGTGCTTCTCCTATCGTCCACCTCATGAAAGTGGATTTTGAATCACCAGCGGACGCCGTCGTCACATCACAATGATCCATCGATCACAGGACGCGCTTGTCTTAGTCTGAGGTCGATTTCGGGCGCTTGCTATTGATCGTCTCGACCGATATCACTCGCCCCGTCTTCGCCGACGTGATCGCGGCGTGCATGAGAGCGAGACTGCCAATATTGTCACGCCCCAGGCTGGCGAACGGTGCGACCGTGCCGATCTCGACGGCGCGCGCAAAGGTCGCCAAGCTTTCTCTACGTCCGAAAGATGCCATCTCGGGAAGGCCGATCGGCACTATGCGGTGGCCGCGCTTTCGGATCCTGACGTGATCGCCGTCCAATGTGACATCACGGTCACCGCGGCAGGTCCAGATGATCTCGCCCTCGGCGCATTCCAAATGCCACTCGCCGCCATACGGCGTCTCCACTCCACCACTAAGCCAATTGCCGCGATAGGTGACGACGGTGCCTCGATCGAAGATGATCGTCGCAGCCGCTGCGGGCGGCTCTCTGAACGAACTCCCTTGCGGTTGCCAAGCGGTACAATATACCTGCCGGGGTTCCTGCCCGAGCACCATGCGCATCAGGTCAAAGTGGTGGATACCAAGATCCTCAAGAAGGGGCTGTCGTAAGGCGTAAAAAGGTTCATCGGCTGGCGTACAGTTCAGGAACCGCCGGAATTCGATGCGGACTGCGCCTACCGGTCCGAGTACTTGCTCTCTGACAAGCCGGGCAGCACTGATAGCTGCAGGAAAGAAGCGGAAGTTCTGGCTGACCATAAGTATTAGGTGATAATGGTCCGCCAAATCAGCGAGACGCTCCGCCTCGACGGTCGTAGACACAAACGGCTTCTCCACCAATACGTGCTTGCCGGCCTCCAGAGCAAGTTCAACAAGGGAAGCATGCGCCCGGACGTCCGCCGTAACCAAGACAGCGTCGGCATCGATATTGGAGAGTGCTGCCTCCAAAGTTGGGAAGCACCGGTCCGGGCGAGAACCCAGCCGCAGCTCCACTCGCTCCAGCGCCTCAGGATTCGGGTCGACCCAACCTACCGCCTCGACTTCGGGCACCTGAGGTACGACGGTCTCAGCCCAGTCTGCACCCCATTGACCAAGCCCAACCTGAACTATCCTAGTTGGCATGATACCACCTCCTATTTAGACTAGACGAACGTGCCTCCAAGTATGATCAGCGCTCTTGCCATTGGCTGTGGACCCCTTCTGTGCGTTCCGTGCGGCGGTCTGAAGGATTGTCGGCATCTTTGTAGCCGCGCTCGAACTCAGACTTGCTCCGAGGCTACCATCATCAACGATTTTGCGGCGTTAAGAATCTGCGAATTTTATTTCGAGTTTTGTTGCAATGACTGCCGTTCAAACTTGTGTGCGCCTTTGCAAAGCCGGACAGGGATGGAGTACACCCCTCACATGGAACATCTGTGTCAAGTGCGTTAAAACATGGCATGGTCCTCATTGGTATCGGTTCCAGGTTCCAAGCCCGACTACGTGACCCGGCCCGTTTTGCCGAGCCTCATCCACCTCAATACGGTCGCCGTTATTCCGGCTGCACCAACATCCCGCGTCCGGCGGGCAGGGCTCAGGTCGACAAAACCATTCTAGACTTCGGCATTTCGCCAGGGGGTGCATCGGTCTCGGCCCGGAACCGCCAGGGTTCTTGAGACCCTGGAGGTATCGGAAAGTGTAAAGAGATGAGCGAAACGTTAGGCCGTTTTCATGACCGCGCCCTCGATGACGACTCCCGATGTTACATACTTCCACAGTGCACCAGCAGCTTGCGCGTCAGCGCGACGATGGTCATCTTCTTCATGCGCCCGCCATTATGTTCGATGCGGGCCTTGAACCATTGCGCCAATGCCGAATTCGGCTGATGCCGCAACCACAGCCAGGCCAATTGGATCAACGTCGTGCGCAATCTCGGATTGCCCGCCTTCGAAATGCCTTGCTCGCGGTCGATCGAGCCGCTTTGCCAGTGCGTTGGCGCCAGGCCGGCATAGGCAGCAACTTGACGGCTGTTATCAAAATGCCGGAACAGTCCCTCTGACCAGAGGATGTTGGCAAACTCCGCGCCGAGCCCCTTGATCTCCACTAGCATGGTGACCGGCGACGGCTTCGTGTTGTCAGTACCCGCACAGGTCCTCGACTATGTCGGCCGCTATACGCACCGCGTCGCCATTTCCAACAATCGCTTCGTCGCCACCGAGGACGGCAAAGTCGCCTTTCGCTGGAAGCACTATCGGCGCGGCAGTCGGCAGAAGGTCATGACCGTCGCGGCCGACGAGTTCATTCGCCGCTTCCTGCTACACGTCCTGCCCGAGGGCTTCCATCGCATCCACTACTACGGCTTCCTCGGCAATCGCCACCGAACGCAAAAGCTCGCCTGCTGCCGCGACCTGCTCTGCATGTCGGGTTCCCGAGCCGTCGGATAGCCGATCCGCAAAGGACTATCGCGACCGCTACGAGGATCTCACCGGGCATTCCCTCAGGCAATGCCCCGCCTGTCGTCAAGGCCAGATGATCATCATCGAAATCTTCGACGGCGTCACCGGACGCCCGCCATACCAGGACACGTCATGAACCAGGGGCGTCGCCTTCGCTGTCATCAGCATCGCGCCGGCCCGCTTGGAAGCCAAACTGAGCCAGCCCCGCAAAAAGTGTGCGTCATCGCCGGCAACCTCTCCCAGGCAGGGCGCGGCGCCGATCCTCACATGCCGGAACCGATATCCGTGCCACTTTCGGCGCACGCCACGCCTTCAATCGCCGCGTCCGCGACCGCATCCGCACCGCCTCGATGCCTGTTCATGGGTGCGGCCCAATTGAAAGCCAATAGCGGCCACCCGTGCCGGCGGCTTAGTCCAACACGTTTTTAGCTCAGCGCCGCAATCCACCCTAGCGCACTCTCGCCACCCGCCTTTCTGTCGCGTCGCCAAGCTAATTTGCCAGTTCGCGAGCGCGAAGGGGTGGGCCTGGGGCGAGCAGCGCCTGCAGAAATGCCAGGACTTTGTCGTCGATCTTGTGGGGGCCGCGCGGCCCCGGCTTTGTCGGCATGAGCCCGGCAATCCCGGCCATGTCGAAGTTCACCTTGGCCTGGTATAGGTTGGCCTGGAAACGCCATATTCGTCGGAGGCCTCCGTCACCGACACCTTGTCGATAGTGACGCGATGCAGCATCTCGTATCTGACCTGCACGGTATCGTGGGGTCGAAGAACTCGCTGCCCCGAAACCTTGGATCGCGTACCTTCTCGAAAGTGCCCTCTTCGATGAGGACATCCGTCTTTGTGCGCTTGCTGTCGTACTTCGCAGGCATCGATGGCTCCAAGGACGTGAGCCGCGGCTCACGCCGCATGGTTACGATGGCTCCTTGCCGGACACCTGTGCGGATGAGGTCGATTCCCCGCATGTGGTCCAATGTAAACGCGAAAACCACTTCGGCCCACCCGTTAACTGCGGCGGTTCTTGCGATCGACCACGGGGAGAACCTTGAGCCCGGCGACGGTGCTCCTCGAGCAAGGGGCAGCGCAGCAATGCCTCGCCTACAGCCCCTGTCGCTCGGTTTCCTGAACGCTGTGTCGGCGCAGATCTGCGTCGCCAAGTTCAACAGATCGCGATGCTTGGCAAAAACGTCCGGCGCCGAACGCAATTGTCGGTTTTGTCGAGTTCGTGACACGGTGGTGGTCGGCTTTGTTTGCTGATCCCCTTCGTTTAAGTCTTTGAGCAATATGCAGGACATCCATTCTGCCGCTCCTTCTGCTCAGTTGGCACAATTTTTGAAATTCCTTGTAGCGAGGCAGCAGAAGCTGCTGGCGGCGGTCGTCAGAAAGCGCTCGCGTACTTGCGAAACACTTGGTCAGAGGACGCCAATGGACGAGAGAAGGCCTTCCGCGGCAAACGGCGAAGCTAAGGTGCGCGATGTGGACCTTTGGGAGAATGCATCGCGCAATGCGCTCAACCGGTTGGTACGCTGCCTTTTCGCCGAGCGTCTTCTTGAATCAGATGGTTTATTATGGGCTTGCGACAGCAACCAAGCTTGGCTGCCCCTTTGGCAGTCGCGCCGGGTGCTGCATTTCACCGATCTGCACGCTGCGCCTGCCGGAACTTTGCAAAACCGTGGTCGCATCGAAGTGCTGGAGGGAACCGGCACCCGGCAGCTTATCGATGATGCTTCTGATCTCATAACGCAGGTCGCACCCGATTTGGCGACTTCGCCTGCGTCGACGGCTTGGAGAATCTTTGCCGCGGCATTGATAACAGCATCAGCAACGACGTCCTGGCGCGTCGCTACCGGAAGCGCTGGAGCGCTGCACTGCGAGGAAAAATAGTTGAAGCAGACGCCCAAGGGTTCCTCGCCTATATTGCTAATACCCTGCCGCCGCACCTTGCGGCCATGACGCTCGATCAGTGGGGTGCGTTGGAAGGTCACCCCTTTTTATCCGACGTGGAAGGCGAAGCCTAGGCTGTCGCCCAAGGAAGTGATTGCGTTGTCGCCTGAGTTCGGTGCTCGTGTGCCGGTGCGCGTCACAGGGCTTCGCAAGGAGTGGGTTTATGTGGAGAAAATGCCGCATGTCGGCAGCTATTCGGAATGGTTCTCACAACAGTTTCCCGACCTCTGGCACAAGTGGGTCGAAGATTTGGGCCAACGTGGAAAGTCGCCTGAGGACTGGCTTGCTATGCCCGTCCATGGCTGGCATCTTGAGAAATTCGTGCGTCATGAATTCGCGTCCGAGATTGCTTCGGGTGTTTTCGACCCCAATGGCCCTGAGGTCCTAACGTTGCCCTCTATGTCCTTCCGGACGATGCTGCCGGACACAGAGGAACCGAGGCCGTTTATCAAGCTGCCGGTGGCAATCTGGCTGACGAGCGGAGAGCGTACTTTGGGGGCAAAGTGGGTTTACATGGGGCCGCGTTTCAGCACCCTCATATCCGATATCCTGTCAAAGGAGAAGGATATCCACGGAAAGCTAGAGATCTTCACCGAAGAGCTGGGCGCAATCTTGCACCACCCGGAGACGGGCGACGAGCACGCGGGCCGCCACGTTGAGGCACCCGACCCGGACATCATCATGAGGCACTCGCCCTCGGAAAGGACCATGACCCCGCGTCGGCCGAAATATTCTCTACGTCCGGGCCGCATAATCATGTATGCAGGTTGTCGACTTTGACCAGTCTGGGTAATAGTAGCTACCCAAACATCATGGATAGGCCGTTGAGCGAAGCCGTTTGGGCACCTCGGATGGTCTGCCCGATCAAGCTGATCTGGAGGAAGATACGGATGAACATACCCGTAAAAAAAGCAGCGGCGGCGCAAGAGACCACGGTTCCGCGAGAAGCCGGAAGTACCAGGGTCTATACCGAGCTTCGTCACAACATTCTTAGCATGGTGCTGCTCCCGAGCGCCCCATTGGATGAGGTAGGGTTAGGAAAACGCTTCCAACTTTCGCGGTCCCCTATTCGAGAGGCCCTAGTGCGCCTTGCGAGCGAGGGATTGGTCGTTACGCTTCAGAACCGCAGCACGATTGTAGCTCCTCTCGATTTCCGCAGCGTGCCCGAATATCTGGATGCTTTGGATCTTCTGCAGCGCGCTACCCATAGGTCAGCTGCCATTTGCCGCTCGCAACGGGATATAGAGGAGATCGAAGCTACACTTGGGATATACGAGAAGAAGGTCAAGCTCAGTTTCGCTAACGGCGACTGGTTGCCTATCATCGAAGGCAACTACGATTTTCACTACAGGATCGCGCAGGCGGGCCGCAATCAGTATTTTGCCGGATTTTACAAGCGGATTCTCGAGGAAGGGCGACGGATGCTCTACTTTCATAATGAATTCCTCTTCAAGAGCCTCGGTTCCACAGAAGCGCGCCTAAACCAGCACCATCGAGAAATGGTCGAAGCCATCCGCGTTCAAGATGCAGACGAGGCCGAACGCCTTGCCGACGAACATGCGAGGCAGTTCAAGGGGGAATTCCTGGAATACATGGAGCGGAGCATCACCTCGAAAATGAGAGTCGCTACCTGACGGGAGCCCTTTTCAAGCTTGTCGCTTGACTGTCGACTTAATGTCGAGTTATACCGTTTCGATCGACAGCGGCACGCGATCTTTGGCCGGCCACCTTGAGGGATTTTCATGGAAGATGGCGCGGAGGATCCCGCAATATGTCCGCTCCGCCGAGGGCGCGGCCAAGCTCAGTCCGCAATGGCCGTGGCCCGCCGAGTAGAATATCCCCTTCGCTCTGGATCGTGAGATAACCGGTACCGAATCCGGTGTCGAGGGCAGGCCTGACCAAGGCTTACGACCCTGAGTGCACAGGTGCGGAAAAGTCCGTTCCGCAATTTTTTCGATGCGATCGAAATAGGCTTGTTTCGGCTCGGGATTTAGTACGGCAAATACGGCCCAGCCACCCACCCTGAGACCGCTTGAAAGGGCTCGTCGATTCGTATGATGTGGTGACGAACCTGTTTCAAGCTGCGATTGGCAGCGGCGCCTCAATCGCGTCGCGCACGCCGGCGGCCTTGTGGGCGGGCAGGTTGTCCATGACGACTACGTCGCCCTCCGACAATGTCGGGAGCAGCACCTGCTCGACACAGGCCAGGAACACGTTGCCGTTCATGGCGCCGTCGTACACGAAGGGCGCAGTCATACCCGTCAGCCGCAGCGCTCCGGTGAAGGTCGTGGTCTTCCAGTGGCCATGCGGCACACCGGCCCGGCAGCGCTTGCCGCGCGGCGCTCTTCCACGCAGGCGGGTCATCTTTGTGGACAGGCCGGGGTGAGTAGGCCGGAGGGATTTCACCTGCCGGCCTCTCGCAGAACTGTGCGTGAACCTCTCGATTCACACCGCTCCCATCAGGCAAACGTATTCGTTCCAAACGCCTTCCAGTGCACAAACAGTCCTGGATTTTCCCGCGCCAGCTTTCTCACGAAGAGGCTGGCACGCGTCTTATGGGACTGAAAGCGCTTGAACTTCCGCATGATCCACGCCCTGAGCTTCCGGTTGACGTAATCAGCCAGAGTGGACAGGGCCGAACGGCTGTAGCGGCCATAATAGGCTATCCATCCGCGAAGGAGTGGATTGAGCTGTTGGGCGATTTCAGCCAGCGTCTCCGGCGTCTGCCGCGGGATGTCCAAGCTTTTGATCGTGGCCCGCATCGACTTCATTGCCGTTGGGCTGGCCGCAGGCGTGTAACCACAGAAGAACTCATCTCGCCGTGTGTTCGCCACGCGTCGCGAGCCTTCAAGACCCGCGACCGAAGATCCCCGCTCAATGCTCTTCCCATCATCCACCTCCATCGCAGTGAATGTTGAATCAGCACAAAACGCAGCCGTCACATCATAATCGATTCATTGATCACGGGACGTGCTCTAGATTTCCACCAGGAACGCCGGCGTCCACAGGATCAGGGTCACGGCGGCCACAAGCAGGAACGTTGAGCCCCAGCTGGCCTTAGGTCGAAGTAAGCGAGTGAAGAGGCGTATCAGCTTGCGCGTCTCAGCAATACCTCGAGAAGCCCGAGGCGCAGAGCCGGCGGCCTTCCCGTGGCCGGTGCCGATAACATGTCGCCGCCGACCGGCGTCCGAAGAATGTGCTGCCGCGGAGCGGCTCCCTACGCACTCCCTACGCGCGCCCCGCTTGAAATATGTGCGCCGGTCTGGTATCCAGCGGCTCAAAGCGAATTGTCGTCATTATGTAGACAATGCTGAGCCGAGAGTTATCCGCCAGTTTGAGGAGCCCGAATGCGCTGGAGCAAGACCTTCACGATGGTGGAAGCACACGCCGAAGGAGACGTCGGTCGTGTCGTCACTGGGGGTGTCCTGTCGATTCCGGGCTCGACCATCCTCGACAAGCTGCTTTACATAAACAACGTCGATGACCGGCTGCGCCGCTTCCTGGTGAACGAACCCAGGGGATGCGCGCAGATGAGCACAAATCTCCTGTTGCCGCCGGTGCATCCCGAGGCCGACGCCGCCTTCATTATCCTGCAGGGCGACAAGGCGCATGCCATGTCCGGCTCCAACAGCATCTGCCTCGTCACGGTGCTTCTTGAGACCGGCATTCTCGAGATGAAGGAGCCCGAGACGGTCGTCACCATCGAAAGCGCGGCCGGCCTCGTCAAGGCCGTTGCCAAATGCTCAAACGGGAAATGCGAGCGCGTCACTCTCGACATGCCGCCGTCGTTCCCGCTGCTGCTGGACGCCGAGGTGGATGTCCCAGGTCTTGGCAAGGTGGTGGTAGACATTTCCTATGGCGGCGTCTTCTACGGGCTCATAAATCCCGATCAGTTCGGCCTGAAGCTCACGACCGAGAACGCGAGGAAGCTGGTCGATCTCGGCTGCCGTGTCCAGCGGGCCATCGACACCCAGCTTGACGTCCGGCATCCGGAGATAGCCGGTCTGAGCGGGCTGTCCTACACGATGTTCGTCGGCTACGACGACGAGGGCCGGATGAAAGGCGTCACCGTCGTCCCTCCGGGCCGCGTCGACCGTTCGCCATGCGGCACGGGCAACAGCGCGCGACTGGCGGTCATGTATGCGCGCGGCCAGTTCGCGGAAGGCGAGACGCAGATCGCGCGTTCGATCATCCACAGCGAATTCGAGGTTTCGATCATCGGAACTACCACGGTAGCTGGAAAGCCCGCCATATTGCCGAGGATTTCCGGGCGCGGTTGGATTCACGGCATCCATCAGATCGGCGTCGACCCAACCGATCCCCACCAGCTTGGTTACATGGTGTCCGACTGCTGGGGCGACGCCTTCGACCTGCTCAAGTAACGTCGCGAAACTCGTCGTCCATCCGCGGCCAGAGCCCTGTTCAGGACGTCACGATCTTCACTTTTGAAGCGATGGATCGCTTCAGAAATTGAAGGACGTTCCCCTTGAACTAGGCGGCGTGCTCTGCGCCAGTTGCTCGGCGGATACGGTTTCCTCGAGACGCGCTTGGAGAAGCGGCCCGCTCTCCCCGTCGTGTGGGAATTACCGAGCGCAGCGGATGCTGGCTTCCGCAGGATCGGGTTGTCGCATATCCCGAAAGTTTATGTCGGCGACTCCGGAGGCCGACATGCGGCATTTCGACGTCACCGCTCCAACCGTCCACCAGATGGTGCTGACCTTGGAAAAAGCCGGGCTCATCACACGGGTGCCCGGAGCTGCCCGAAGCATCCAACTTCTGGTTCCTCCGGAAGCGCTTCCTATCTTGCGCTAAAACAACCCGTCATAATCTCTGTGCAAAGGTACACTTCGACGGCTACACGCGCAGACGCGCCTATCTTGTCCTTGACGAACCGCCCGATCACTCCCACGCACTGGCATCGGCTGTTTTAAGATCCGGCTATAGGCGTAGATGAAGGCCAAATACTGGTCTTGAAGCTGCGTAAAGCGCGGCTTGGCGCAGCTAGTAGTTCGCCAAGTGACTGACTCATTTCCGGATTCATCTGCACCTACACGCTGAAGGAGGTGCAGGTGAGTATAAAGTTTTGTGTGGACCTTAGCCAATCGGACGTGATCAACTTGACGCCCTGTTGAGCGGGGGGCGCCACGCGACGCGCAAAATAAAACGCGCGCAGATCCTCTTGGCCGCGAACGACGGCGTGAGCGACGAGGTGTCCCCGCAACCTTGAAGGTCTCAGGATCGACGATTTATCGGACCCGGCGCCGCTTTGTGGAAGCGAACCTGGAGGGAGCGCTCACCGAGGAGCCGCGCCCCGGCGATGAGCGCAAACTATCGAGCAAGGAGGAGGCGCTTTCGGTGGCGACCGCCTGCTCAAGCCGCCACCGGGACGGGCCCGCTGGACCCTCGAACTCCTGGCCGATGAGATGGTCCGGCTCACCGACCATGAAGAGCTGTCTTCTGAGACTGTCCGACGACGGCTGGCGGAGAACCATCTGAATCCCTGGCGCAAAGACATGTGGTGCATCCCCAAGGTCGACGGGGAATACGTCGCCCGCATGGAGGATGTGCTCGACCTCTACGCCGAGGCGCCCAATCCCCAAAGACCTGTGGTCTGCTTCGACGAGAGCCCGTCCCAACTCATCGGCGAGGTGCGTGAGCCTATTCCCGCCAAGCCGGGCCAGCTTGAGCGCTACGACTGCGAATATCGCCGCAACGGCACCGTCAATCTGTTCGTCTTCCTCGACGCCCACCGTCCCTGGCGCCGGGTGAAGGTCACCGACCCGCGCACTAACCAAGACTTCGCCGAGTGCATGCGCGAGCTGGTCGACGTCGACTATCCCGACGCCTCGATCATCCGGGTGGTGATGGACGACCTCTCCACCCATTCAGCTGGGGCGCTTTACGACGCCTTCCCCGCACCGGAGGCTCGCCGGTGCTGAAGCGGCTTCAGTTTCACCACACCCCGAAACACGCCAACTGGCTAAAAATGGTGGAAATCGAAATCGGCGTCCTGCGCAGCCAATGCCTCGACCGCCGCATCGACGACAAGGAAACGATCCTCGCCGAGGTCGCCGCTTGGCAACAGCAGCGCAACGCCGAAGGCGCTCAGATCCAGTGGATGTTCACCACCGAGAGGGCTCGCGAAAAACCTCCGCAAAGCCTATCCCGTCAAGGAGTGATAATCACTGTACAACGGAACTAGTTGGCGCGGTGCTTGTCTTGGTCTGGTGGCGCGCAATCATCGTACACATGACTCGGGGCCTCGTTTGGGGGGCCCTTCAGCAGATTTTCTTCTTGGCACGGATCAACTCTGCAGCGACACCTTTTCCGTGCGCTGCGTCCCGCGTCGGCGGAGGGACAATTTGGCTTAACGGCGAGCCGACCAGTAATGAAAAGAGCCCCTCCTGAGGGCCTACACCCAGCGCGAGCTCGCCGGGCCAGGATAACAGAGACGGCGAATGGATCGGGTTGAACGACCTGGGGCCTGCAGTGCATCGCCTCCATTTGGGAAACGGCCAACTCTCCAAAGAGACCCCAGGCAACATGACGGGCGATGACGCTGCCTTGAAATGGCTAAGGACAGCCCCATGAGCTTGAGAAATGGCTGGCTGGCGTGACCAAGTTTGACGGTCGATCCGGCCTGCAGCAGGTCCAATCCAAGCTGAACAATCAACCGGTGATGGATGTCGCGGCCGGCGTAGCACCATCAGCGCCGGCAGAGCCGACGGCTGGATTCTTAGCGTTTGAACGGGAGACTATAGTGGCTCGTGTTGTATTGGTTCGGCATGAAGATGGTCTGAGGGCGACCGGGTCATTGAATTCTTCCGGGCGCACGGCGTCCTCCCCCATCGGCGGCCGAACACATTGGCTTTGGCGCGCGGTTGACCAGGACGGATATGTTCTCGATGAGATTGTTCAAACCCGCAGGAACACAAAAGCCGCCAAGCGGTTGCTGATCCGACTGCTGAAAAAGCAAGATCTCCCACCCAAGCGCATCATCACCGACAAACTGCGCTCATATGGTGCGGCCAAGTGTGACGTCATGCCAGCCGTCGAGCACCGATCCCACAAGGGAATAAACAATCGAGCGGAGAACTCGCATCTACCTTTGCGAAAACGAGAGCGAACGATGCAGCGCTTCTGATCGCCTGGGAGGTCTGCAGCGTTTCATTAACATCTTCTCGGCACTGCGAAATCTCTTCGTCCCACTAAGCTCCAAAAACTCAGCGCTGGCCATCCATAATCACCGCCGCAAGGCCATGGCGGAATGGAAGCCATGACCGGAATGTGGGCCTGAATTAGGTCCCGCTGCTCAATGCTGACCTTTTTCAAACATGTGACAGCACGCCACCAAGTCCCCAATGGATCGGCTCCGACAGTCGTCCTAATGGCACAACCAACCAGTGATCGGCCAATTCTGCTGATTTCCCTCCAAAAAAGCATTTGACAGTAGACGACAATATGTCGACAATTATATGTCGAAGTTGAGCCCGCGTGCGACGACTTTTCCAAGCCTGCTCGTGGGAGCGGCCTTAGACAAGCTTGTCAGAATGGAGAATTTGGAGAGGACGTTCTGTATGAACGACAGGAACACTGTGCAGGCGTTTGAGACATCGGAGTATCGCGCTCGCTGGCCCAGGCCTATGGCGAAGGTGACCCCACCGAGGAGTTCGCTCCCGCTTTTGAGCGTTGTCTTGCGGCTGGCAGACCGGTCTTCATCGAGATGTGTATTGATGAAGAGGCCATTCAAACACGCTATTCGCTGACCGATCTCAGAAATCGCTGTGAGGCAAAAAGGTAATGTCGTTTTTCGCGGGAGAAGCGACATTTGAACCGGCATCACCAGACGACCGGCAATTCGAAAACCCCCCATCAGAGAGGGAGATGGAACAGGCCCAGCGTCGTCTTCGCATAAATCGATGAAAGGGAGGATCCAAGATGTACGAAATACGATCAGCATTGCTGACATCGAGCGCTATGAGGCGGCACCGATGCGTAGCGGAGATGATGGGTACGCGGCTCTATTGTGAAGAACCCGGCTTCGAGCACAGCCGTGCTGCGGACGCCAACCAAGCTGAGAAAGGGTTGACTGACATGACTATTCGGTTCTTTCGCACGGTCTTTGCCGCTGTCCTGTTTCAAGGAAGCATGCTGCTTGTTGCGCCAGGCGCGGCGCTAGCCGACGACGCCATCACAGCGTCTGTGAAGACTGACCCCGCCATTCACGCCCTGCTGCCAAAAGCCATTCAAGAATCTGGCGTCATCAAATTGGGCACTGACGCGCACTGGCCCCCGTGTGAGTCTTTCGCGGAAGATGGCGTTACGATGGTCGGATGGGAGCCCGACCTTTGGGACGCGATTGGCCAAAAACTCGGCGTGAAGGTCAAGCCGACTTCGATCGACTTCGACGGCTTGCTGCCCGGCCTAGAGAGTGGCCGTTTTGACGTTGCCTTGGAATGCATTTCCGATACGCTCGATCGGGAAAAGAAGTTTATGTTCGTCGATATTTCGGTTGCGACCGATGTGGTATTTGCCCTGGAAGGCAGCTCGGTTTCGGCTGACCCGCTTTCCCTTTGCGGCTTGAAGGCAGGTGTGCAGAAAGGCACCAGCTTCACGATGAGCATTGATAACATCCTGGATCCGCTATGTCTGAAAGACGGGAAGCCGGCTATCGTCAAAAGCATGTTCCCGTCCATAGACGCCGTGACTCTCGCCTTGGCTTCTGGCCGGGTCGACTTCATGTCGAATGATGCATCGGCTGCGGCCGACATGAAGAAAAAGGTCGCTAGTTCCAAGATGTATGTCATCGATGTGCTTCCAAAGAATTTTCAAGGATTCGTCCTGCTACCGGAAAGCAAGGAGCTGGCAGCGGCACTATTGGCCGCGACCAAGGCCTTGATCGCCGACGGCATCTATGACCGCATCCTGGACAAATGGGATCTTGACGCTGTTAAACTAAAGGAGCCCGGGATCAATCTAACGTCCACTGGCGCTAAGCCGAAGTAGGATTGCCAAAGGGCGCGGAGGGGAGGGCACAGGCTCTTCCGTCCGTCGGCCGGCTCGCTTCTGTAAGCCGAAAGCTGAGGTTAGTATGCCGCACCGAATTTCAAATATAACGAGCGATACGCACCTCCCCGATGGGATCGACATCAGAACGAGAACTGGAGGGGCCATGCCAACCCGTCGGACCGCTCCCCACCTACCTTCCGGAGGTCCTGTTGCTGGCGCGACGTCGACAATTCCGGAACACGAACTTGTCGTGGTCCCGGTTCGGAACATGGGTCGATGGATCGCCGGTGCGCTCATGGCTCTTGTCGCGATTTGGTTGGGCTGGAGCATAGTAAATAACCCGAATTTCGAATGGAATGTCGTCTTCCAATACCTATTCTCGCCCATCGTTCTGGCCGGCTTGGGGTTGACGCTTTGGCTGACGGCAGCGGCAATGACGCTTGGGATCGGTCTCGGTATCGTCATGGCTGTGATGCGAGTGTCCCCAAATCGGTTCTTGAGCGTTCCCGCCACATTATATCTTTGGGTCTTCCGTGGAACCCCAATCCTCGTTCAGCTCATATTTTGGTACAATCTCGCCATTCTCATACCAGTCGTCTCGATCGGCATTCCCTTCGGTCCAACTTTCTTTCACGGATCCGCGAATGATCTGATCACGCCCTATACGGCAGCGCTTCTCGGTCTCGGCTTGAATGAAGGTGCGTACATGGCCGAGATCGTGCGAGCTGGCATTCTATCGATAGACTCGGGCCAGCAAGAGGCAGCCAGGGCGCTCGGAATGACGCCCGCGCAGATACTTAGACGCACCGTTTTGCCGCAAGCCGTTCGGGTCATCGTTCCCCCCACCGGTAACGAGACCATAGGGATGCTAAAGACCACTTCGCTTGTCAGCGTGATCGCGCTTTCTGATCTGCTTTATTCAGTACAAACTATCTCGTCCCGCACCTTCCAGACGATCCCGCTGCTGCTTGTAGCTTGCCTATGGTACCTAGCGATGACGACGGTTCTGTCATTCATCCAAGGCCGGATTGAGAAGCGGCTTGGCCCCAATCGTCAGCTTCCTTCACGCTCATGGTGGTTTTTTGGTCGATTAGCGAGGACCGTAAGATGAACCAGCCGATGGTCGCGGCGACCCAGGTCTGCAAGAGTTATGGTTCTGTTTCTGTCCTGAAGGGGATCGATTTCAAGGTAGCGTCGGGAGAAGTCGTGTGCCTGATTGGGCCCTCGGGCTCCGGCAAATCCACTTTCCTGAGATGTATCAACCATCTTGAAAAGATCGATGCCGGAACTCTTTCCGTCGACGGCGAGCTTGTCGGATATCGCCGCAAGGGCAACCGGCTTTACGAGTTGCGGGAAGATGAGATTGCGGCCAAGCGATCGCAAATCGGTATGGTCTTCCAGCGCTTCAATCTGTTCGCCCATATGACTGCGCTTCAAAATGTGATTGAGGCGCCAATGCAAGTCCAGCATCGCCGCCGTAGTGAAGCTATAGAGGCCGGGACTGCGCTCCTCGAACGCGTCGGCCTGGGGCACCGTCTTTCAGCCTATCCCGATCAGTTGTCGGGTGGACAACAACAGCGTGTCGCTATTGCCCGAGCTTTGGCGATGAAACCGAAGCTGATGCTTTTCGATGAGCCGACGAGCGCTCTCGATCCCGAACTGGTCGGCGAGGTTCTCGAAGTGATGCGCGACTTGGCCGGCGGCGGCATGACCATGATTGTTGTAACTCACGAAATGCGCTTTGCCAGGGACGTAGCCGATAGAGTGGTGTTCATGGACAACGGTATGGTTGTTGAGGCCGGCCATCCGGAGCAGATTTTCGGCAACCCCTGTCATGAGAGGACGCGCGCGTTTCTGTCAAAAATCATCTGAAAACAATATAAGCAGATGCGGCTCGTGCTCCAATCGGCGTAATTCGTTCACGGCCGGCCTTGCGCATCCGCTCTTCGGGCTTGATTAGTATTCGTACGCAGTTAGGTATCGCGCAGCTTGCTTCGACACTTAATGAGCACCTTGAGAGAAGGCAGCTTCCCAGGTAGCAGCCCGACCTTATGGAGATTAACGCATGAGGTATGCGTCGCACGGCCCCGCTTCGCCACTGTTCCGGCCTGGCGGCTTTGATGGCAACTTCTCGTTCGAGGAGCTTGCAGTATGCGCCGCCTACACCCCTTTGATTCCGCGTGTTTCTGAACATTGAGGTTTCTGCCAGAAGGTTTTCGGCAGGAGCTGGAGATTTGGCATGGCGGATGGGGAGGGATTTGTTGGGCGATGCGAATTTGTCGAGCCTCGTCGTGGAAACCGACGATGGCCCAATGATCTGAAGGTGCGGATTGTCGCGGAGAGCCTTCAATCCGGTGCGCGGGTTGTTGACGTTGCGCGTCGTCATGATCTCATTGCGCATCAGCTTTCGGACTGGCGCCGGCAAGCGCGTGAAGGGCTTCTGACCTTGCCGGCAGACCTGATGCCCGCCTTACCTGCCGTGGAGAGCGGGGCTTTCGAGCCTGCCTTCGTGCCCCTGGCGATTACGACGGGTCGAAGGAAGCTGCCGATGCTTTGCCGGTCCCGGAGCCGGTCGAGGCCTCTTCGGGGATCGTGACGGTAGAAATAGGCGCAGACCTGGTGGTGAGGTTTCCCGGCGATGTGCCGGTTGACCGGTTTGCGGCCTTGGTGCGCGCGATGCGAGGGGCGGCATGATCGTCGCGGGCCAACGATTACCGATCCTGATCGCGACGCGCCCGGTGGACTTCCGCTGTGGTCATCAGGCGCTGGCCTTGATCCTGGAACAGGGTGGTTTTGCCTGGCCCAAAGTGCAGGATGGAACGATGCGGCTGTCGCGGGGTCAGTATGAAGCTTTGAACGATCACGCATGTTGATGCCCCTCCTGGTGAGGCTGAATGATTCTCAGATCAAGGTGGCTGATGGTGTGGTTGCGGAGGTCGCGGACCGCATTGATCACGGGAGGGGAGTTTTGGAACAGGTAGGCTCCGGTCAGCTGACGGTCGATCAGGAGGCGCTTCTGCCTGACCTGCCCATAGATCCAATTGACGGGGATGTTCAGTCGTGCGGCCAATTGTGTGGCGCTGAGCGAAGTGGACTCGTGGGTCCAGCGGTTGAGCTGCGTCGTTATCCTGATCCCGGCACCGAGCCGGATCCGCTGCACCGTGATCGGCAAGACCTTATCGGCGCAATAGGGCGAGCGGTGCCCCTCCCGGGTGAGGAGGGTGGCAATCTCATAATCAGGCATGCCGGCTCTCGCGAGATCGAGCAGACGGGCGCGCATTTCCTGACCATGGGTGAGCTTGGTGATGGAGTTGACGCTCATCTTCACGTCAAGTTCAGTCACTGCGCCGCCTCGCCAGATGATCCTGACCAGAGCAACGTCGTGCTCGCCGCGATCGAGAACGACCTTTTCGATCAGGCACCGCAATAGCGCCTTGCGATGAGCATCCGTCGTGGCGCCGTTCGCCCAGATCTGCGGCAGGCGGCCGGACAGGATGACGATCTTGCTGTTGAGGGCCCTGCCCAACGCCATTTGCGTAACGGGCTCGGCCGAAGCTTGCCGGGCAAGCGCTTCCTCGGCAGCACGGACTTCGCTCAATGCAGCTTCCCACCGACGCTCGAGTTCGCCGGCGACAAGACGATTGTCGGGATCGACGCGGTTGAACTGCCGCTCTGCCAGCGCCGCAGCATAGCGCTTGCGCTCAAGCTCACGCTCCGCGCTCGTGCGTAAGGCCTTGTCGACCTGCTGCTGTGTCCGTCGCGCCCGCGACAGCACATCAATCTCGGCGGGCCCCAGCGCCGTCAAGAATGCGTCGGCGACGGCGGCATCCACACGTGAAGCACGGATGTGCTGGCATGCCGGCAAGCCCGTGTGGGAGCGCAGGTGATTGCACAACAGCGAGATCCGGATCTTTGACAACTACCCCGCTTGGATCGCGCACCAAGCCGACCGGCAGCGTGAGGGCAAGCTCGCCGCGCTCGGCCTTGGCAAGCAGACCCGCCGTCAGACGGCTGCGCATCGTATGCAGCTCAAGCTCTGAGATTGTTCCCTTCAGGCCGAGAAGCAGGCGGCCATTGGCGCTGCCGGGATCATAGACCCCATCGCGATCGGCAATGAGGCAGCCGCGCACGCCTCAGATATCCAGGAGCGGGTACCAATCGGAACAGTTGCGAGCAAGCCGCGTCACGTCGATCGATAGGATCAACCCGATCTCGCTGAGGCCAACCCGTCCGACAAATTCCTTAAAACCGCTCCGTTTTGCAGCGGAGGCTGCGCTCAAGCCGAGATCGGCATCGATGACATCGATGTCGGCATCATGCCAGCCGAGTTCGCGAGCGCGTTGGCGAAGCGCGTACTGCAGCCGCAGGCTCTCTTGGTTGCTCACTACCTGGTGTGGCGTCGACTGTCGGACGTAAATAACCGCTCTACGCGCCAGATGGGTTGGCTTGACCAGTTCGGACTTCGCGAGCCACCTCCGCCAGAACCGCGGCGACGTCGTCGAGGATTTGACGCCGCAAAGCTGGTGGCAGCGTCGCCCACAGGCTCTTGGGGTCTATGGTCATGACCTTCGAGACATTCCGCCACCGCGACAAGATCCCGAACCGCCTCGACGCTCAATTTACTCTGATTCGTGTCCTCTACATACTTCTGCGTTGCTGCCACCGCGATCAGCAATGTTGATCCATCACGATGATCGACTTCATATGATGGTGGAAAGTTGCCGCCTCCATGCGCCACTCTCCGGATCACGCGGAAGGATCGCCTGTAAAGCGGATGATGTGGGTCCAGAACCCGGATCAGCTCACCCGATGATTCGTCAGACTCACCAGCAGGGATATTCCTGGATCCCTTCGTTCGAAGGTCTCGACTGGCGACGCGTGGTAGCGCAGCGGGTAGCGCCGCCGACTGCGAGCTGAAGGAACTGATCGAGAAGCTGGAGAGCCAGGTTCAGGACTATCGCCGCACGAAGGCGATGAATCGCCACGTTGCAAGCTGCTGACCATCGAAACCCATTGACAAGACGAAAAAACGACAATATGTCGACAATATTGAAGGCTGGAAGGCCGAGGTAGAGCAAGCGCGCGTCGACCTTCCCAAACCTATTCCGGCCTTCACATGGATGGATTTTTCCAATGCAGATACCTCAACTGAACGGCATCCTTACGGCCCTCGCCACCCCCTATGACGATAGCGGCCGTCTGGACCTGAAGGCCTTGAACAAGCTGGTTGAGTTTCTCCTCTCCAGCGGCGTGCATGCCCTCATTCCCGGCGGCTCCACCGGCGAATACTATTCCCAGACACTCGAGGAACGGAAAGCCGTCCTGGCGCGCGTGGCCAAGGTTGTGAAGGAACGCATTCCGCTTTATGTCGGCGCCAACAGCATGCGGCCCGAGGAGACGATTGAGCTCACCAAATTCGCCGAAGGCCTGGGCTACGGGGCGCAGTTGCTGGCGGCTCCGCCCTACTCCCTACCGGGAAAGTCGGAACTCATTGCGCATTTCCGCAACGTCGCGAAGAGCACCTCGCTGCCGATCATCCTCTATAATTTCCCCGCCCGCACCGGCGTGGACATGGACAGGGAGTTCATCGAAGGCGTCCTCGATATCAGGAAGATCTTCGCCATAAAGGAATCGAGTGGTTCAATCTCCCGCTACTACCAGCACATGGTCCTCTATCCCGAACTGCAACGCGTCTGCGGCTTCGACGACCAGGTACTTGACCAATTCCTGTGGGGCACGCGCTCCTGGATCGCCGGCGCTTCCAACTTCCTGCCGGCCGAACACGTCGCCCTCTACAACGCGTGTGTGAAGAAGGAAGACTTCCTGCTCGGGCGCAAGCTGATGAAGGCGATGATGCCTTTGATCTACCTGCTGGAGAACGGCGGGAAGTTCAATCAGTACGTTAAATTTGGCGCGTCGCTCGCTGGCATTGCGATCGGCGACGTCCGCGCTCCGCTGATGGGCCTTTCCGATGCCGAGCGCTCCGAGTTCCGCAAGCTCTACGAAGACCTCAAGTCGCAGAACATCACCTCCTGGGTGCATTGAAAGTACCCCAACCGGTTGAGGACATAAGATGACCGTCAATATCAAGATCCCGGCGACGTTCGAGACGCGCCCGTTCATCAATGGCAAATATTGCGGCACGGAACGCGGCGAAACGTTTGCGACTTTGAACCCTGCCACAGGCAAGGAATTGGCGCAGGTTTGCTCGGGCGATGAGGCCGACATCAATAAGGCCGTTGCAGCCGCGCGCGCTTCTTTCGAAAGCGGGTCGTGGTCGCGCCAAACCCCGCGCGACCGCAAGAAGACGCTGCTGCGCTTCGCCGACCTGATTGAACAAAACAGCGAAGAACTCGCGCTGATCGAGACGCTCGACTGCGGGAAGCCTCTGAACGATTCCCGCAACGTCGATCTTCCCGACAGCATCGAGACGCTACGCTGGCATGCCGAGGCGACCGACAAGCTCTACGACCAGATGTCTCCCGCCCCGGTAGACGTCGTTTCCATGATCGTGCGCGAGCCGGTCGGGGTTGTCGGCGCGGTCCTGCCGTGGAACTTCCCGCTGTTCGTCGCCATGTGGAAAATTGCGCCTGCGCTCGCGGCCGGCAATTCCATCGTCATCAAGCCGGCGGAACTGACCTCGCTCTCGCTGCTGCGCCTTGCGGCCATCGCCGCCGAAGCCGGCCTTCCCGAGGGCGTGCTTAACGTCGTGCCAGGCATGGGCCCGACCGCCGGCCGCGCGCTCGGCCTGCACATGGAGGTCGACTGCATCAGCTTTACGGGTTCCGGCGAGGTCGGCCGCTACTTCCTGAAATACGCCGCCGAATCGAACATGAAGCGCATCGTTTTGGAATGCGGTGGCAAGAGCCCAGCAATCGTGCTCGATGATGTGACCGACTTCACCCCCGTGGTCGAGCAGATCGCGGCCGGTTTCTTGTTTTGCCAGGGGGAGAACTGCTCCGCCGGCACGCGCCTGATCGTCTCCGAAAAAATCCGCGAACCTTTGCTCGCGAAGCTTAAGGAAACCGTCAAGACCTGGAAGGTCGGAGATCCGCTGGATTCCGCTACAAAGATCGGCGCCATGATCGAGGAACCGCATATGCAGAAGGTCCTCTCTTACATCGAGAAGGGCCAATCCGAGGGCGCGAAGCTGACGCTCGGCGGCAATCAGGTATTGAAGGGCACCGGCGGCTACTTCATCGAGCCTACCATCTTCGAAGGCGTGACGAACGACATGGTGATCGCGCGCGAGGAAATTTTCGGCCCCGTCCTGTCGGTCATCAGCGTCCGTGACGACGCCGAAGCCGTGCGCATCGCGAACGACACCAATTACGGCTTGGCGGCGTCGCTCTATACGAACGATCTCAACCGGGCGCATCTGATCGCAAGGTCGATCCGCGCCGGCACCGTTTCGGTCAACTGCTACTCAGAAGGCGATTTTGCGGTCCCCTTCGGCGGCTACAAGGAATCCGGCTTCGGCGGGAAGGACAAGGGCTTCGCCGCCCACGACCAGTACACCGAGACGAAAGCTATCTGGATCCAACTGCGCTAGTCGGCGCAGGGTCCAAGTGGACGGCATGGCCGCCGGAGCCGCCCCGGCCCGGTCATTCCAGTGGGGATCGGAAGCATTCGCGTCAGGGACATCATATGCTCGACGATACAAGCCAGGACAAAGATCGGCTCGCCGCCCGGCTCTCGGCGCGGGAGCCGGTCTTCTGGACCAACCCGGCCTTGGTGCGATCGCATGACCCCGGTGCGTATCGGGGCGACATCGCTGACGCGCAAGGGCGTTTGCGTGGCGCCCGGTACCATCTCCAGGTTGCTTTTCCGGGGATCGGCCGGTCCGACTTCGTCGAATCCCAGCTCGTTGCCCCCGAAGATCTCGTAAAGCGCTGGAACGCTACACGCTGGCTCGTCGACGCTGACAATTCCCTGCCGATTGCCGGGTCGACTAAGGTACGCGAAGAAATCTCTCGCCCGGTGCTATCGGCAATCGAGATCATCAAAGTCGCAAACGACACAAACTGCGGTTTGGCGTCGCAACTCTACACCGACAACCTCACGTCGCCCACCGTGTTGCTAAGGCAATTCCCCCAGGAACCGTGTCAGTCAAATGCTTTTCTGAAAGCGACCTCGCCGTGCTGTTCGGCGGCCACAAGGAACTTGGCTTCTAGGGTCGGGACAAGGGCCTTGCCGCGCACGATCAATACTCCGAACAAAGGCGATTTGGATCCGCCTTCGTTGACCCGTTTGCGCAGCCTTCTCAAGGCGCATGTGCCCTGGAAACAAAAGGATCGTCCGCCCTGTACGGGCCACTCAACAAGGAGACTAGTATGAGCACTCTGGAAGGCGTCTGCGTACCCATCTGCACTGCGTTCAAGGACAATGGTGCAACTCTCGACATTGCGGCGTTCGAGGCAAACCTCGATTCCCTTGTCGAAAACAATGTGCACATCATTGCGGTCAATGGCGGCACCGGTGAATTTCCGTTCCTGTCAGAATCCGAAAAACGCGAGTTGGCCGAAGTGGTCTGCAGACGCGTCGATGGCCGCGCCAAAGTGGTCGTCCAGACCTCGGCGATTCGCACCGAAGATGCAGTGGAGAACTCCAAGCACGCCGAAGGCCTGGGCGCTGATGCGGTCCTGGTCCTGCCGCCTTACTTCGAAGGCCCGGGAGAAGACGGGGTGCGTTGGCACTATGAACAAATCGCCAAAGCGATCAAAACCCCGATCATGGCCTATAACATCCCGGCCTATACCCAGTTCGACATCACTCCGGAAATCTTTGCCCGCTTCTCGGAGATCGACGGGGTAGATTACATCAAGGACAGCACCGCCGATCCCAGCCGCATCGAAAAGCTGGTAGGGCAGGGCGCCAAAGTGTTCTGCGGCTGCGACTTTCTCAACTTTTTCGCGCTCGTGAACGGCGCCGCCGGTTTGTTTACCGGGTCCGGCAACGTTGCGCCCGCGCAGATCCGTAAGCTCTGGGACCTGGTGAAGTCGAAGGACTACGAGCAGGCGCAAAAGGTCTGGAAGACGCTCCAGCCGATCAGCCGTCTGCTCTGGACGCTGCCCTTCAACCCGGTCGCTAAGGCCGGGAGCGAGATGACCGGCCGTAGGGTCGGCCTGTGCCGCAGGCCTGTGCCACCGCTGAAGGCCGATGAGATGAAGCTGGTCGAAGCCGCAGTCGAGGCGCTTTCGGCCTGATCCCAAAATCCGGGCTGCCCGACATCGGGCGGCTCGGAGCCTCTGATTCTCCGGTTCCGATGACCCGTCCCCATTCCCTCGCCGCCTTTCCGCATGAGGCACGACGCAGCCTTTCCAGTGGGCCGGTCATGCTGGTCGACCTTGCTCCCATCCAGCGCAACTTTCGCAAGCTGGCGCGGATGACGAGTGGCACCTGTGCCGCCATCGTCAAGGGCGATGGCTATGGCCACGGGATGCGCGAGGCATCGCGAGCGCTACAGCGCATTGGCGCAGAGTTATTCTTTTCTGCTCGTTTGGAGGATGCTTTGACGCTGCGCGCCGATCTTGGCGCTGGACCACGTATCGCCGTCCTCGACGGCGTTTCGCCGGCGGATATGGCCGAGACCCGGGCGCGGGACATCATTCCCGTGGTCAACTCGCTGGAGCAACTTCATGTGATCTCGGCTGTGGCAAAGCAGACCGCCCAGAGGAGCCCGGCCTTCATTCATCTTGATACAGCCATGAACAGGCTTGGTCTTGCCCCCGAGGATGATGAGCGTGCCGAGCCCTTGCTCGCGTCCTGCAGTGTTCAGGCCTACATGACGCATTTCGCCTCGGCCGACGATGTCGATCTCGATCTTTGTCACCTTCAGGTATCCAGACTCACCAAGCGTGCTATGCGCTTGCCCAGCGCGCCACTTTCCATTGCGAATTCCTGTGGTGTTTTTCTTGGAAGCGAACTGCACGGAGACATTATCCGTCCCGGCAAATCGACCTTCGGAATCAATCCGCTTGCTGATGCTGATAATCCGATGGAACAACCTGCGACCATACTCGCGCCTGTGGTCCAGATCCGTACCCTGAAGAAGGGCGATCCAGTCGGTTACTCCTGCACCTGGCATGCGCCTGAACCGCGACGAATCGCAATTCTCGCCATTGGCTACGCGAACGGATTCATGCGCGACAACAGCAACAGGGGTTATGTGGTGTTCGGCGGGCTGCGCGCGCCCGTAGTCGGCCGCGTCTCAATGGACCTGACAGCCGTCGATATCTCGGCATTTCCCGAAACGGCAGTGCATGTCGGGGCAGCGGCCGAAATTGTCGGCAATACGATCACCTACCGGCAAGTCGCAGAAACCATCGCTACGAACGAGCACGAAGCGATAATTGCGCTTGGCCGGGGCTGTAAGCGCTTCTTCGTGAATGGAGAGGGACATGTTTAGCCTCAGATTTTCAAGCGAGCGCTGCAGAACCGCGGTGCCACGGCTTTTCATTTGCGATGTCGATCGAACCCTGCTGACGCATAGTCACGTGTTGCTCCCAACCGTTTCGGCGGCGGCTCGGTCGCTACATTCGGTAAAGCTCCCCCTCATCCTGGCATCAGCGCGATCACCTGTGGGGTTGGAACGCGTGCATGCCGATGTTGGTGCATCGGACATGGTTTGCTGCTTCAACGGCGCATGGATCGGAGCGTTCTCATCCAGAACTGCACTGAAGGAAGCGCGACTTGATCGCGAAACAGCGCTTGAAGCAATGACATCGGTTCACGACCTCGGCGGGAGCCCTATCTGGTTCGATTTGGAGACTTGTTTCGTTCTTGAGTCCGATGAAGCCGTCGCTAGACGGCGCACCGATGTCACTGGCGACCGTCTTCAACTCATCAGCACACCAAACGGGGCACCGAAAGCCCCTTTCAAACTGCTTGGCACTTTCCCCGAAGAGACAATCGAAACTTCCGTTTCGCTTCTATCAAGCAGGTTTTCCGGCGCGCTCACGGTAGCGCAATCGGGTCCCAATCTTGTGGAACTGGTCGCAAAAGGCGTTCAAAAGGACGTCGCCGCTGCATTTATCGCGAGCGAGTTTGGTCTCGGTGCAAATGACGTTGCTGCAGCAGGTGACTCCGATAATGACTTAGGTCTGCTTTGCTGGGCAGGGTTGGCAATCACCGTTTCGAACGCCAAGCCGCACGTTCAAGAAGTTGCAGACATCGTGGCACCATCTTGCGACGTTGGCGGAATGGCTTTGGCTTTTGAGTGGGTGGTTGCAAGCACATCTAGAGCACGTCCTGTTTAATCCGGTTCATAGCCTGTGGCTTTGAAGTAGTTGGCACATTCGGCTGGGGTGAAGCGATCGAGACCGCGTCCCACTGAGCATACTGGGCCGCAATGGCAGACGACGGGATCGGCGAACGCGCCGATGTCGCGGCATTGTTCACCTGCCGATTTTTCTAGTACCCGCTCGATCGTCCTGGGATGAAGCTCGATATCGAGTTCGCGGCGGGACCAGCTTCGCTTGGCCCATTCATTTCGCGGACTCCCCTCCAAAAAGCATTTGACAGTTAACGACAATATGTCGACAATGATATGTCGAAGTTGAGCCCATGTGCGATGACTTTTCCCAAGCCTGCTCGTCGGAGGGACCTTGGGCGGACGCGAGAATAGCGAAATTAGGAGAGGAGGTCATGAATGAACGACAGGAACATTGTGCAGGCGTCGATCAAGACCCCAATCAGGATACCTGCAATATGACGATTGCATCCATACTCAACCCGGATCTGGTCGTCTCGCCCATCGAGAATAGTCCGCACTGGAATCTATCGAACCAGCGCCGGCAAGGTTTTCAGAACCTGCATACTGTGGCCCGTTATGTCACGTCACTGCGTTCGCCGCGCGTGCTGCCGTTCAGGAAAGATATTGACTGGACTATCGCGGATCGACCAGATGTCGCGCGGTTTCGGTCGTTGCCGCATTTCTCCGGTTTCGTCGTGG
>NZ_JAMYNZ010000029.1:0-27503 GCF_040319465.1 Mesorhizobium sp. M0910 | reverse complement strand
TGCAGAAGGTCGGCTCGGTGCCCGAAACAAACGAAACAGCAAACCAATGAAGGGGTCAGTTCTTCAGTTCGCCAAAGGGGTCAATTCCTGGATTCGTTTGACAACAGTGACTCAGGTGCCTTGTCTCCAATGGCATTATCGGAGATCATGCGGTTGATTTAGTGCATGAATCTGAGGGTTCTCCAGGAAGAGAACGAGCGTTTGAAGGCGCTCCTCGCCGAGGCGCAGGCAGCTTTGGCAGAGTCCGAGGAGGCGCGCCGCCGCCTGGAGAGCGTCGTCAGCCAGCTCACCACGAGAAGTTCGGCGCCAAGTCCGAGAAGCTGCATCCCGATCAATACCACCTGCCGCTCGAAGACGTGGAGATCGCGCAGGGCGTGCTCGATGCCGCGCAGGAAAAGGCGCAGCGGGTCATCCGGGGGCGTTCGGACGGCTCGTCCGGTTCGCGCCAGCGCAATCGTGGCCACTTGCCTGCCCATCTGCCGCGGGTGGAGCGGATCATCGAGCCCAGGAGCACGCTGTGTCCGTGCGGCTGCGGCGAGATGGCCAGGATCGGCGAGGATGTCAGCGAGCGGCTCGACGCAATCCCGGCGCAACTGCGCGTGCTGGTCACGCGCCGCCCGAAATACGCTTGCCGGCGCTGCTCGGGCGCCGTCGTGCAGGCGCATGCGCCCGAGCATATCGTGCCTGGTGGCCTGCCGACCGAGGCGCTGATCGCCCAGGTCATCGTCGCCAAGTTCGGTGATCATTTGCCGTTCTACCGGCAGGCCGAGATCTACGCCCGCCAGGGCATCCAGCTGGATCGGGCGACACTGGGCAACTGGGCAGGCCGGGCCTGCTTCCATCTCAAGCGGGCATCTGGCTGCGGCCGAGCGCCTGTTCATGGACGAGACCACCGCGCCGGTACTCGATCCCGGACGCGGCAAGGTCAAGAAGGGCTTCTTCTGGGCAATCGCTTCCGATGACCGCGGCCATGGTGGCCAAGGCCCGCCCATCGTGCTGTTCCACTATGCGCCGGGACGCGGCGGCGAGCATGCCGAACGCTTCCTTCAAGGCTTCGGCGGACAATTCCTGCAGGTTGACGCCTATGAGGGCTATGACCGGCTGACACGCCTGGAGCGGCCACAAGGACCGTGGCTGCTCGTCCATTGCTGGAGCCACCTGCGCCGACGTTTTGTGAAGCTGGCGCGCAACACCAAGCCCCCGATCGCCGAAGCTGCCGTGCGCCGGATCGCTACGCTCTACGCCGTCGAGGCGACGGTGCGCGGCATGACGCCACAAGCTCGGCTCGCCGCCCGACAGCAGTACTCCACCCCGATCATCGCCGCCTTGAAGCCGTGGTTTGAAAAGCAATTGTCGATGATCTCCTCGGGCTCAAAGCTGGCCGAAGACATCCGCTATGGTCTTGCCCATTGGGAAGGGCTCACCCGCTTCCTCGGCGACGGCCGGCTCGAGCTCGACACCAACCCGGTCGAAAACGCCATCCGGCCGTATGCTTGACCAGAAAAAATGCTCTCTTTGCTGGCCATGAGATCGGGGCCGAAAACTGGGCGCTGCTCTCATCCGTCGTGGCCACCTGCAGGCTCAACGACGTCAATCCCGTTGCCTATCTCGCCGAAACCCTCGAGGCCATCATCAACGGCCATCCACAGAGCCAGATCGAGGAACTCATGCCCTGGCGATTCCGGAAAACATCAAGCCCAAACCCATAGGTGATCGGCGAGGCGCTTACGATTATCCTCCAACATGCGTCGGAGCAACGTAGATGTCTCTTATATCGAGAATTGTATGAAGCGCGATTGAAACTGAAAGTACATTATTGACATTAGGCTTATCTGTACTTAGTCGGCCGTGAACAATGGAGGGATCTGGCCTACTTGACCACGCCGAAGACAATCCTCGCAGCGGCATGACAGAGGCGGAAAACCACTTACAAACCCCCGCCCAGCTCTCGGGTGGTTTATGCGGGACGCTCGAAAAGGGCGTGCGGGACGGTGCTCATCAGCTCCGCGCCATCTTCCGTGACGCGGACGGTGTCGCTCAACAGGTAGATTTCGCCGCGCTCGATGAAATTCGACTCGAAGTGGAAAGTCACGTTGGCCAGGAGCTCGGTGTCGTTGTTGGCCGCCAGGCTTGGGCCGTCAAGGGTGTCAATACCAGTGGAGTAGCCCATGCGCCCCTCCTTCGTGAGGCCGTACGGCCGAATAGCCGCCTGGAACGCGCGCGCGACATCACCGCAGGTCGCGCCCGGGCGCATCGCGTCGACGGCAGCGTGAAAACCCGCCATGGCGCCCTCATGCCGACGCTTCCGGTGTGGTGTAACCGGGCCCATATGAGCGATCCGCGTGATTGGAGCCTCGTACCGTCGCCGGCTAGCGGTACACTGCAGATAATACTGCTGCCCGGCTGCAAATACGTCGTCCATCCACGCCTGGTGTGGCGCGTTGGCAAACTCGCCACCACGGATGTGAGGGGGCCACGACGGCGGTCCGCCCGGAATGCTCTCGGTTCCGGCGCAGAGCACCGACATGAGTGTGCCCGCCACCTCACAATGCCTCATGCCGACGGCGATCTTGTCCATGCCAGCAAGCATCGCTCGGTCTGCTATGGCGGCCGCTTCGGTCATATAAAACAGCTCACGCTCGGACTTGACCAGCCTGCATGCCGATACCAAACCGTCACCATCACGCGGCTCCTGGCCTCCCAATGCGCCGACAAGCTTCGGGTAGTCGGCCAGGCCCAGCCGAGATAGTTCGACGCCGACACGCGCAGACGCTCTCACCTTATCCTTGACGAACCGCCCGATCGGTTCCCACCCACTGGCGCCTTCGGAGCCGCCGACGTAACTTTCAGCATATCCGATAACCCGGTCCTGCGGAAGCCAGCATCCGGCGTCGGCCGCAGTGTGGGCGTCCATCTTGCGCAGGATGAAATACGGATCGTCATCCAACGTGACGAGCACAGCCTGCGGCTGGCTGGAAGCGGAGTCGTGTCCCAGGAGATAGTATTGATCAGCTTGCGAGATGACAAGCAACGCGTCCATCCCAGCATTGGACATCAACACACGGACTTTATCGAGTCGCGCCCGATACTCCGAGGTCTCGAACGCCTGCAAAATTTTCCTGTCGTTCATGCAGGACGTCCTCTCCTAATTTCGTTGTCCGTCACGAGCCTTGTCCAAGGCCCAAGGACCGCATCATCTGTGGCGAGGTGCTCTACAACGTACTCTCGCACGATGTCGCGCAGTCCGTCCGCGTCCCAGCGTCCGCGACCCAGAATGGCTTGTTGCCGCCACGGGCCGGGATTACCGGCCGCCTCAGCGCGCATGCAAGCTATCTTGCGGCGCTCGTCACCCAGCAAACAGTCCAGGAAAAGGCTCGCCGACGCCGCAACTCGATGCACCCGTCCATGACCTCCGAATCATGGAGACCTAAGCCGCGTCACAATCGAGCCCAGCTCTGGCTTCCGCAGCCAATTAGAGGAGCACGATGTCACTCTAACGCCCTATTGATCTCAGCATCGTCATGTGAGCTTGGAATCAAATACTTTTGGAGTCACTTTGACCATTGGTTCTCAATGGCGTGATGGACCAATGAATCAAGTCGAGAGCATGCCGAAGTATGGCTTTGCTCTGTTCGAGGGTGGGTGAAGCGGCGATAACATATCCTATACAGTCGCGATAATCACCTTTCCGGACAATCGGCGTCTGGGAGTTAATATAGAACTTAACTTCAGCGACACCTGGTACGCTAGCAGCCGGGCTTGCGCCATCGATCCAATCAAGGATGCCATCGCGATCAGGAACCAGGAACTGCGCGGCCGCAGTTTGCGAACGCCTCCTGCGCAAATTCACGTTGCCGCCGATGGCAAGCTTGATATGTTCGGCTACGAGATCGATACCAGAAGCTAACTTCACCATTTGAGGACCGGGCGAACCAGAAAGACGCGGATTAACTTCAATGACGATTGGGCCACGCTTCGTCCACCGGAGTTCAATGTTTGTTGGCCCCCAGCCAAGGCCGAGAGCTCGCAAACAGCTCAGCGAAATATCGCTGATACGCTCATGTTCCTCGTCAGTCAGCACGGCCGGATAGGTGTTCTCATGATAGACGAAGTGCGGTGGGGGGCCGAAGTCAAGGGTGGAAATCCCAATGACCTCTTTCCCCATTATCTCAGCGACACAAAGGGGGCCTTGTGCGAATTCTTCGACCAGTATCCTTGGCGACGACCGCCCAATGTGTGTCCCGCCCAACAGATGAATCGTGTGTTGGACTACCTCATCGGCAGTGCGGCACAATCGGACACCGACGCTGCCGCTGCCCACCACAGGCTTAACTACCACCGGCAGTCCGATCTCCGCGGCAGAATCCTCTACATCCGCTGCATTGGCCGCCAAGCGATAAGCAGGTATCGGAACGCCTGAGGCCGCGAGAAGTTGACGCTGAGTGTACTTGTCGAGGCATTGTTCAATAGCTTCCGGGTTCGGTCCAGGTAGATCGAAGTGCCGACAGAGCTTGCCAACTGTCGCATAGAACGAATCCGCAGCACTTGTGATGCCAGCGATGTCATAGGTCGCTCGGAGCCGGGAACATTCGCGGATCAGCGCATCCAGATCGTCTGTATCAACACGGATTGTCTCAGCCCCTTTCGCCGCGAAGTGGTCATACCGAGTTGGATCGGCCGAAAGGGTAATTGGCTGAAGGCCAAGACGCTGAGCAGTCTGGACGTATAGCAGACCCGAGCCCATTGTCGTGCCTCCAAGTATGATCAGCGCTCTTGCCATTGGCTGTGGACCCCTTCTGTGCGTGCCGTGCGGCGGTCTGAAGGAGTCGGCATCTTTGTAGCCGCACTTGACCTCAGACCTTGCCCCGAGGCTAGCATCATCAACGATTTTGCGGCGTTAAGAGTGTGCGAATTTTATTTCGAGTTTCGTTGCAACGGCTGCCGTTCAGACTTTTGTCCGCGTCTTTGCAAAGCCGGACAGGGATGGAGTACGCCTCTAGACTGAGACACAGAAAATCGCGGGAATGCAGCCGCTGCTGGTTGTAGATGATGCGATGAAGACCCGATCCGCTTGCGCGTCGGCGGCGTCTTTGTAGGTGAGGCCCTACATTTTTCCTGCTTGAGCGTTTTCATGAAGCTTTCCACTTTCGCATGTGAGCATATCCGGCGATCGATGACTCGATTGTGAGGTGACACAGGCTTGGTCGGCTGATTCAACGTCCAGCTTGAAGAGGTGGTCGATGGCTAGCGCACTGAGCGGCGATCTTCATTGGTGGGTTTCCGCAGCGCATGAGCGCTTGGCTTTGCAGGCGCGGCTGGACGTCAAAAAAGTCCGCACGTGCACTGGAGCAGGACCGATGTCAACTGCCTTGACCAAGACCACGCGTGCGTTGGGCCGCCCCGTATTGCCATGCGCTGACTCGGGGCGCGCCGGCGTGGCTGTATTACAAGCGCGACGCGCCAGGTCATGCCGAACGTGGAACACCGCTCGCATAAAGGCTTGAACAACCGGGCGGAGAATTCTCCCCTGCTGTTCCGAAAACGGGAACGAACGCGACAGGGTTTCCGGTCGTCGGCTCATTGCAGCATTTCGTGCCGATCTTCTCTGCCGTCCGGAACCTCTTCGTCCCATCGCCGACCAACCGCTCCGCAGCACAAATTCGAACCCATCGACGCCAGGCAATGGCCGCGTGGGAAGCCGTGAGTGCACGGCCTGCCTGAAAAGCGCGGTGTCGGCCTCACGCGGCCCCATTTCAAACAACGTGGCAACGCGCGCGCTTCTCACAGAAAGCCCGGCCCTGACGCCGCCGAGCTCGATTTTCCACGCTCGACATCGTCTGACTCATTCGTTCAAGTAGCTTCATTACCTGCTCGCCGGGACGATTTGCCTGTTCGCGGCCAACGAGTCCTGGGCGAATTTCACTGATTTCATAATCCTGATCTCAAAAAAATCGTTGACAATAGCGACAATATGTCGACAGTGGCTTGCGACATCGAAGTTGAGCACCCGTGAGACGACTTTCGCACGCGCTGTAAGTGTAAATTACCTGAAAGGGGTTTCCGCAGATGCGCCGGTAAGGCGCGCCGAGATGTCGAAGGATGCGCCTGCCTTTCGCCAAGACGGGACTGTATGTGGTGCGTGCCCCAAAGATGTAACAAGACAAACCCGTTGTGGTCCACAGCGAGCTCGTTCGCAAGGACATAACCTGCCGCCGCTGTCTGGTCGCCACGCGGCCGCGACCTACGGGCGGCAAGCCCTGCCGGTGCACCTCCCCACCGGCAGGGCGATATTCTTAAAAATGCTGAGAGTGGCTGCATAACGTCCATAACTAAAGCTTGACAAGGAGAGTAACCGTCACATCAAGCTCCAGAGCTCCGACGAAGCTACTATCGCCGCGCATGGCCTGGCGCGGTATGAAGCCGGTGCCCACATTCCGGCCAATGCCCGCGAGATAGGTAACGGTCGGCCGGTAGGCTGACAGTTAAGCCCTGCACGTCAGGTTATCGGCAACAGACACATCGACGCATAGAGTTCAAGGCATGACGAAGGACATGCGAATTGTCTTTGAGACATTCCTGGAAAAATTGTCGGCGAGTGTCGAGGAGAGCGATTTTCGCGGAGCCCTGGCCGATGTCGCCTCAAGTCTCGATCTACTCGCCTTTGCCTACCTCTCCATGCCGCCGGGGTCGGATGGCAGGCCCATGCTCATCTCCAATTATCCGGCGCTCTGGAGAGCGCGCTATCTTGAGAACCGGTATCAAAACGTCGACCCGGTCATTTTACGTGCAAGCTATGGAAAATCCGCATTTCGATGGGGATTTGACCTAAAAGGTTTTGATCTGACCGGGCCTCAGCTTAGGTTTTTCGAGGAAGCAGCGCAGTTCGGCATCCGCTGCGGCGTGACGATCCCGATCATTGATGGCCGCGGCAATTTTGCGGCTATGACCTTTGCCGCTGACAAGCCAGATCCTGCATACTTTCGCGTGGCCGATCGCTACGAGCAAGGTCTTCCGTTTTTCGCGAGCTGTTTTCATACGTTCGTCCGCTGCAGACTATCGGGCGATCAAACAGTTGGCGGTGTGTTGTTGACGCCGCGTGAATACGAGTGCCTGCAGTGGGCGGCGCGCGGCAAGTCCGCCCGAGATACAGGGGACATCCTGGAGATCTCGCGGTACACGGCTGAGTTCCATCTGGCAAACGTCCGCAAGAAGCTTGGCGTGACAACCACCCGACAGGCGATTACGCGTCTGGCGGCTTCAGGCTTTTCGCTTCCTGATAAGTCGGCTTGACCTCCGGAACTGCACAGGCTGCGCTTTCGCGAAGTATCGTCTCCAATGGCGAGGAAATGTTTCCCGCTATTGGAGGCCTTTGATGATCCAGCTTATTGCGCCTGAGTGCTACGACGACTTTGCTGACGGACTGCATGCAATGCATCGGCTTCGATTTCGCGTCTTCAAGGAACGCCTAGGCTGGGACGTGCAGGATAATGGCGGCTATGAAATCGATTCCTTTGACGCGCTCAGACCGCACTACCTGTTGTTGCGCGGTTTCGAGGGCCGGGTGGAGGGTTGCGTTCGCCTTCTGCCCTCAGCGGGCCTGACTATGATTCGCGACACCTTTCCGATGCTGTTGGAAGGAAGGGCTGCACCTGAGGATCCGAGCGTGTGGGAAAGCAGCCGTTTTGCGCTCGACATAGTTTCATCTGCGCAAAAGGGAGCGGGCGGTATCGCTCTCGGCACATACGAGCTCTTCGCCGGCATGATCGAGTTCGGCCTCTCACGCCGGCTCAGCCACGTCGTCACGGTCACCGACTTGCGCATGGAGCGCATTCTTCGTCGCGCCGGCTGGCCCCTCGAGCGGATCGGCAACCCGCACACGATCGGCGCGACACGCGCACTGGCGGGCTACCTCGAAGTGTCGAAAGCGACACTCCAGGCGGTGCGACAAAACAGCGGTATCGACAGTCCCGGTGCTATGGGCGCCGGTGCTTCGCCGGGTGGCGTGAATGTGACGTCCGGCAGGAGAGCACAGCATGTCCACGTCTCTTGCGACGGACGCCGATCTGCCCGAACGTGGGAATGATAGGTCATACGACTATGCCGCTCAGCTGACGCTGCGTGGCTGGGCCTGGGAGTTTTTGCGACGCAATCCGGTATTCCAGCATGATGTGCTTGCTGCGCGCCGGCAGGCCAACAGTTTGCCGCATGGAACCACCGTCGAGGTGATCGCGTCGGCCGGCAACCTGTCGCGCTGGGGTGTTTACGGGCGCAGTGCGCCTGTATTTTGGTGTCCCCGCCGGTGCCCAAGGGTGTTGCCTGTCATTGCGGAACGGCGATTTGCATCGTCGATGATATCGTCGTTCGAGCTGGCGGCATTGCCATGTCATGCTGCAGTCCTGCTGATGCCCGACAAGAGCCAGGAGGTTCTTCTTCGCGATGCGGAGCGCAGCCTCCAGCTTGCTGTTTCGGGAGCGGATGTCCTGCATCCTGTTTACCTGCGCACGAGGCGATCTGGCCGGCAGCACTTTCGAAGCATCGTCTGTTAACGCTGGAGTGCCTCAATGCCCTTTGTGCTTACGGAAAACTGCCCGCCCTTGTTTCCGCCGGAAAGACGCGGGCCCGATTGAACTTCGTCCTCCGCGCTCTCGATGGCGCGCTTGCCGGAGCATCACATCGCGAAATCGCCGAAGCGCTGATCGGCCGAGCGCGCGTCCGGTCCGACTGGAACGATCCTCAATCACCTGCGCGATCGTATCCGCCGCGCCGCCTCACGTGGCCGTGCGCTCATGAACGGCGAATATCTGAATTCCTTCTTTGAAGAGCATGAGATCCGGGCTGTGCGTCACCCCCCAATGATCCGGGTCGACCGCCCGTGCAGCGCCGGCATGGAAAGGGCGCCCGAGGCGCCCTTCATTTCGGATCGGCTCTCAGCAGGCCGCCTTCGCGTTGCGTATCAGAAGCGGTAGGTGACACCTGCGCCTATCAACCACGGATCGAGCGCAGCCTTCCCCGTCAGCTTCGCGCCGTCGACCCTGACGTCGAAGTCTGGCGTGAGGAAAAGCTTCTTCACGTCGAAGTTGACGCCCCAGTGCCGATCCACCATGTAGTCGAACCCGACCTGCAGCGCGGTGCCGAACGTGTTCTTAACCTTGAGAGCGTCGGCGCTGCCGACATCCTGGCTATAGAATATCGTGTAGTTCACGCCGGCGCCGACATAGGGCTTGAAAGCGCCGAAGTTGGTAAAATGATACTGCAAAGTGAGCGTAGGCGGCAGCAGCCAAACCTTGCCGATATTGCCCAGCCCGCCGATCGTTCCTTGGCCCTCGATGTTTGCATAGGTGGTGCCGAGTATGAGCTCGGCGGCGATGTTGTCCGTGAAGAAATAGGAGATATCGAGTTCCGGCGTCACCGTTTTCGAATATGAAAGATCGGAGCCGGGCACTGCATTGACGTAGCCCGAGTCCTCAGTGACTACCCCCAACGCACGCAGGCGGATCTGCCAAGGGCTTGGCGCTTCCGTGACCGAGGCTCCTGCCTGCGGGACGCTCGCGGCTTGCGCAAGGTCCGCCGCGACGGCCTGCTGTTCCACCACCATGAGCATGACGGCCGCTGTTACTCGCCGCGCCACGCCCATTCGCTTTCTCGCCATGATATTCTCTCCTTGCTCTTCAGAAATGATGCACTGAACTACGAAAAGTCTTGCTTGAATTGCGTGAGATCGGCGGAGCGCTCATGCGCAGTTTGCGTGGGACCGCGCACACATTATTCGCGCCGTGCTCGCAATGATCGACCTGTACTCATTATTCAAACGTTGCTCTTTGTGTGGGTCCCGCCTACCTATCGAACGCTATCGGCTTGCCAACCGATCGCACTGCGAACGAAATTGGTGCCCAAGGCAATGAATGCGGCCCGCTCCCGATTGTTCTTGCCGTAGCAGTGCCCGCCCGCGCTGGGCTCGTAGAAGTAATCGGGATAACCAAAGGCCTGCAGCTTTGTGGCCGTCTTACGCGCGTGGCCCGGGTGGACGCGGTCGTCCAAGCTTCGTGGTGGCGAGCAGGATCGGCGGATAGGCGGCAAGGGTGGTCCCGGCGCCACAGTGCTCGCGGATTTCCGGCATCTTGCCAGAAATTGTAGAGGTACGGGCCGCGGCGGGTGATCAAGGGAGTCTTGTCAGGACGGTCGAAGATCGCTGTCAGGGCGCCACGGTTTCGATCGAACTGCGTTACGCCGAAGTGCCCCAGGGTTCTGGCCGACTGGCTGGCGGCCCAGGCAAGTGGCCGTTCGCCTTCAACATTTTCTAGCCAAAGATAGGGGTCATCGTCGGGAGCGTTCAGCGTTGGGCGGAAATCGAATGCGGTCATGTCCGGCTAACCCGAAGAGTGATGTCGCCTGGAAAACAGGCGCAAAGTCTTCCGCCGGCCCCGGAAAGCTCAGTTTTCGCGGCTGCGACCGCATGTTCGGCGAGCTTGATCATGGCTTGATTTCTCCTCAGTCCTTGCCGCAGCGCGTTTGCGGATAGCCTTGCACGTGTCGTGCCAAACGAGAAAATCATTTCACAACAATGACATGGCTCTGCTTGCGGTGTGTCTCATGTCCGACATAGTCGAAGATCCGACAACGAATGCAGCCGCGTGACCGCCTGATACAACCTCCTGTGCGAGCTCGGTGGGCACTGCGGAATAAGCAGTGAAGCTCACCGCGGAACTGGCCGAGCTTCGGATCGACATCGGCGACGGGGCGATCGACGACCACGACGTCGCCGGTGTCGGGCGCGGCACAGTCTGAGGACTCTGCGGCGGCGATCATCGAATAACTGCGTTTACGATGGCTCACCCTGGCCCACGGGTCGGCGCGCAAAAGACTGCTTTGCGGCCTCATCCCTTTGCCTGGATTGAGTCGCAGGGACCGAATGGCGCATCTGCTTTTGGAACCGGCAGAGTGGTAGAACGCAATTGTCTTCCGGCAGTCTTTACAGAGATTCGACAATCCAGTTGGTTAAGGTCCCATATCGCGCAAATCATTGATGCGCTTAGGTCTGAGCATGCGCCCATCACATCTCATCAAGAGCATCGATCCGACACCGACATAGAGAATTGCTTCTCCATTTAGAGAGGCCTCGCGGCGGACATGAGATTGCGTCACTCTTCATGATCGCGGCCTCCGAGGATGTCGGGATCGAGCCAGTGCAACGGCACGATAGGGCGAAGGATCTGGCAGCTCTTGCAACTGCCGACCTCGATGGACAAGGCATATCGCGATCTGTCCGGCAGAGACACAGGGTTCTCTGTCCGTTCATGAAGACTGTGCTGGTCTCCATAAGAGAAGTATTCTGGTACAGAAGGTGCCCGATTAGCTATTCGGAAAAAGGCGACATCGACGTGCAAATCGAGCGCCGCCGTGAGGCGTCCCTCAATGTCGGATTTCCGACAGGATCGCAAATCCGCCAGCCCATTGTTAAATAAAGTTTTCCTTCTCTGGCACGGCCCATGCATGGGGTTCTGCGAACGCATCAGCGAGACCTCCTCCATGATCATGCGCACCGAAAATGCCGTCGCCGCAGTGAAAACCGCGCTCTCGCCTGCCATCAAGCCGCCGAAAGGCCGGCGCGCCATGGTTGAGGCGGGCGATTGCGCCGGCTTCAAACACCTGAATGGGCTTGGAAAGCGTCTCGCGTGATGGCGACGCGGGCGTCCAGACGGGCGGAAAGGACATACGTCGTTGCCCCACGCAGCCGGTATGTCACCGCGCTGGAATGCTCCGGTCTACATTCGACAACCCGAACGCGCAGGCCAATTCTCGCAAATCCGGTCGGCACCGGGGCTCGAAAACGCCCGCGAGGGGGAGCCCAATCCCTGTGGCCGATATTCGCCGCGAACAAGCCGCTTAGTGGGAAGACTCTATAGGAGGAAGCAGTGGAGTTATCTTGCGTTGGGGTCGGTGCTGGGCCGTCTAATTTGAGCCTTGCGTGTCAGATACACGAGCAAGTTGGGCAAGGGGCACTGTTCCTGGATCGGCAGGTCGACTTCCGCTGGCATCCAGGCATCGCATTCGATTCCTCGGAGCTCCAGGTCAGCCACTTCAAGGATCTGGTCACACTGGTGAATCCGCGATCAGCCTACACTTTCGTAAACTTCCTGCACGAGAACGGGCGTTTGTACCACTTCCTGAACGCACAGTTCGAGGCTGTGTTCAGAGCTGAGTTTGAGCAGTACCTGAACTGGGCCTTCCACAGGAACCCACTTGTCCATCGCGGCGAGACCGTGCACGAAATCCGCTTTGACGGCGCATTTCGGGTGCGGACCGATAACGCGGTTCTCGGCGCCAGAAACGTCGTTATTGGCATTGGCAAGCAGGCGCAAATCCCGCCTCAGTTTCAGGGCTGGACTGGACGCAACCTGTTCCACTCGTCTGTTTTGCTGCATATCCATCCTGAGGTGCGGAGAAAGCATGTCTGCGTGGTTGGCGGAGGCCAGTCGGGAGCCGAGGTGATATTGCACCTTGTCGGCCTGCCGAAAGAACGGCGGCCTGCCTCGATCACTTGGGTTTCGCAGCGTGAGAACTACCTCCCTCTCGACAACAGCCCGTTCACAAACGAGTTGTTCATGCCCTGCTTTTCGGATCGTTTCGCGGCGATGAGCGAGTCGCAGCGCAAGCTGCTCCTGCGGCGTTTCGTGCTTGCCTCGGACGGCATTTCGGAAAGCACGTTGCGCGCGATCTATCAGGCGCTGTACCGCCACGCATTTTTCGAGCCAAACCGATGCGACATCACACTGCGGCCGGGCTGCACCGTCTCGCACTGCATCAACGCCGGCGCGGGTCACAGGCTGACCCTGCAGCACGGCATGGTCGAGGTCGAAGAAGTCACGGCTGACATCGTCATCCTGGCCACCGGTTACGAGAACGCGGTGCCAGACTTCTTGGAACCCATCGCGCACCGGCTGGAGCAGATCGACAATGAATTAGCTATTCGCGAGGATTTTTCGGTGAGCTGGGACGGACCGCGTGACAGACGCATCTTCGTACAAAACGCGAGCCTCGGGCAGCGCGGCGTGGCCGATCCGAACCTAAGCCTGCTGGCCTGGCGCGCGCGCCGCATCCTCGATAGCCTTCTTGGGCGCGCGCCATGCGCGAACCCCGAGCATCCTGGCTTCATCAGCCATACCTCGATCGAGAGCTGGCCCGCCCCCGCAGCCGAAGAAATGGGCAGCGGGATATGACTCGTAGACTTTTGATCATCGGCGGTGGCATCCTAGGAATGATGTCCGACTCCGCTGCGGCGAAGGCCGGAGGCTTCTCCGAAATCATCGTGACCGAACAAGCCCTTGGACCAAGCGGCGCATCGCATTATTCTGGGGGCGTGCATTTCCCCTACGGTTGTCAAGACCGTACCAGGTCGCTCACTCGAAAGAGCGCCGTGGTCTTGGCGGCCATGGCTGGGTCGGCGGTCAGCGGATGGTGCCGGCCTTTAGCGATGCGTGTCGTGGCTGGACCGGGTGAAGCGATTGATCCGGCCCAGTTTACCGAACCCCTGGACCCGGCTGAGCCTGACATAGGCAGTCTCGCGCCGAGCTTCTGCGGACAATATCCGCCGGAGCGGAACGCACTTAGCATCGCCGTCCCACATGACGTGAGTCCGTCTCCGTGGACCCGCAACTTGACCAGCGCCCGACTGCCCTAATTGGGATGTCCGACCAACCAGTCTTTCCAACAGGAGGCTTTTCGCATGTTGACTGATGCACAAAGAGAAAAGTGGCAGAAAGACGGATACGTCAGGCTCGAAAGGTTCTTCGCTCCTGCGGCTCAGGAAGATATCTCTACTTTTGTCGAAGATATGTCACGCTGGGATGTCAGCGATGATAAATGGCTCATGTGGTTCGAGAAGACTACGGACAATCGAAAGATCATCTCCAAGATCGAGAATTTTCTAGACTTCCATGATCCATTGCGTCGTTTACTCTTAGAAGATCAGCGCATAAAGTCAGCGGTCGAGGATTTGCTTGGCGAAGATTCGCGCAGGCTCAAGGAGTTGCTGATTTTCCACTACCCCGACAGCGGCGGCTATCTCCCGCATCAGGACATTTATCACATTCCACACAAACTCCCCGACCGGATGGTCCATGCGGTGGTTGCCATAGGCATCGACGACTCCGACCCGGAAAACGGCGGGCTTTTCTTCAGCCCCGGCAACCACAAGAAAGGGGTGTTTCCCATGGATGCCGGTGGGGTGATCGATCCTCAAGTCGCCGAAATGTTCTCCTGGGAACCCGTAGTATGGAAGGCTGGCGACATCTTCATCTTCGATGATTACGCACCGCACTACTCACGACCGAACAAAAGCAATCGTTCGCGGCGGACACTCTACTTGGTGTTCCAGCGTGCTTCAACCGGTGGACCGACCCGCGCTGAATATAACGTGCTTAAGCGCGCCCTTAACCCGCCCGAGGGCAAAGTGGCCGATCTCGACAAACTCAAGCCCCCAAATGGCATTTTCTATCGCGATTGAGCTCACGCAGCCAAGCGGAGGCATGCACACGAAACTGATCGACCGCTCAAAAATGCGCGGAGAATATGGCGTTCTGATTTGCGGGCTCGCGGAGCATCGACCGCAGCCCGTTACGACGCTTCGGCACGTGGATTGTGGAGGTGGTCGCAGGGCGGTCTTCTATGACGCCTACAGCCCGACTGGCGCCCCCCTCGTCGCCCGCCTGGCGGCCCAGAGCCGCATTATTCTGGCCGGGGCCGCCAAGGGGTTGGGCTGCCGCTTCTCTGCGCAACTTGCACAAGAGGCTGTTGCGTTGGCAGCCGAAGGTCCCACTGCTTGAACAGCTTAGGTTCATTGTCATGCGCAAATACACGTTTTCTCGAACGGAGCTGTCGCGGGCGTTCGGTATCGACACGGCCACGCTTGGAACGGGCAGCGTTCGCACGGGGTTTTCATTCGGAAAGGTTGGACCCGGCGTCACATCCGAGCCCCATCGGCACGACGAAATCGAGGCCTTCGTGGTCCTGTCTGGCGCGGGCAAGGTCAGGACCGACCTTGGGGAAATCTCGGTCGAGGCGGGCGATGTCGTTCTGTTCCACCCTTTTGAAGCGCATGTGCTGCGCAACGACGGAAACGAAGACCTAGATTTCGTCGATGTCTACTGGCGAGACGGCGAGGCCGCCCTTGATGCCGCTGCAAAGACCACGGCTCCACGCGGGCCGATCTTCGTCTTCTCCACGCCTCCAACGCCAAATGGCGATCTGCATCTGGGGCATCTTTCTGGCCCCTATTTCGGCGCCGACATCTATACTCGTTTCCTGCGCATGAAAGGAGTCGAAGCATATCACCTCACTGGAAGCGATGACAACCAGAGCTACGTCACGACACGCGCCGATGCCGATCAATCGACGCCTGCAAACGTGGCGCGCTACTACGCCGACGAGATTCGCGCCACGCTTGCACTTCTCGATTGTGACGTCCACAGCTTCCAACCCACAATGGGCGATGACGGTTACGGCGAGTTTCAAGCCGCGTGTTTCCGCAGTCTTCTGAGCAGCACGGCGGTAGATCTGCGCCAGAGCCCTGCGCTTTTCGATGCTGTAACAGGCCACTATCTTTACGAGCCGGATGTTAGCGGCCTTTGCCCCGATTGCGGCGGCTCCGCCGGTGGCAACATCTGCGAGGAATGCGGCGCCCCAAACCTTTGCCACGACTTGGGCGCAGCCCGGTCACGGCAGTCTGCCGAGGCGCCGCTGGTCGGCTCCGTCCGCCGCCCAGAACTTGCCTTGGACCGATGCTACGACAATATCGACCGGCATCTAAGGGCGTCGGGCGTCCCGCTACGGATCTTGGATCTCTTCGCGCGCCTACGCCGACGTGGCAACTTTTCAGTGCCCATTACCCACCCCTCGGACTGGGGCCTGCCGGCCGAAGGGTTCCCGGGGCAAGTGATCTGGGTCTGGCCGGAAATGGCCTTCGGTTTTCTTTATAACATTCAGGCGCTCGGCCGCTTGCTGGGTCGCGACTGGAAGGCGGAGATGCCCGGCAACGACTGGCAGATTGTCCATTTCTTCGGCTTCGACAATTCGTTCTACCACGCGCTACTCTACCCCGCTCTTTACGCCGAGGTCTTCTCCCACTGGACGCCACGCATCCACTATCACGTCAACGAGTTCTACCTGCTCGACGGCAAGAAGTTCTCAACCAGCTGCCGCCATGCGGTCTGGGGCAAGGAGGTTCTGAGCCCAAAGACAGTCGACGTCGTGCGCCTCCATTTGGGCCTGACACGCCCGGAAGGTGAGCGGACGGATTTCACGCTGGAGGCGCTGCGCCGCACCGAGAACGAGGTGTTCCAAGGGATTTGGCTGAACTGGCTTGATGCGTTGAACCAGGAAATCAAGCAGGATTTTGCCGGCCGTGTACCCGATGCAGGCGACTGGAGCCCGGTCGACCGCGCCTTCTTTGCTCGTATAGAGATCTATCGCGCGGCGATGGAGCGCGCCTATTCGGACGAAGGCTTCTCGGTCCGGCGCGCGGCCGCTCAGGTCTGCGATTTCGTGCGCGATTGCGTGATCTACCGTCAGGCGCAAGACTATCCGGCGCCGCGACGTCTCTATCCCGCCCGCATCCGGACTTCGCTCGCCCTTCAGACGACGGCTGCTGCGATCCTGGCACAGACACTCGCCCCGCTGATGCCTCGATTCGCCAGAACGCTGGCGCGAGGCATCGATGGCGTCTCAACCGAAACATGGCCCCGGTCCGTCCAGCGCCTTGCGCCCGGGACGCGCTTTGATCTCGGACCCGTGTTGGTGTTCTACGCCAAATCCGGCAATCCTCATCTCGATGAGGAGGAAGCACTATGAGCCCAAAGAGGTGCACCAGTGAGCTATCCCAATCTCGACCAGATCTGCGCGGCAATCAAAGCCGATGATGCCAAATATCTTTACTCGCTGTCACTGGCGACCGAAGCCGCTATCAGACGGTAGAGACCAGATTGGCGGACCTGAACCAACGCATCGTCGGCACCCTGGCCCGCGCCTTCGAGGACCGCTCGGCCGATCGCTTCCCAGCCCTTGCTGTTTCGTGCCGCAAATGCCGTGTGGGCTCGACTGCGCTGACCAACCTCTTCGGCATCGCGGGATTTCCGTCCTCCAGCCGGTCAAGACTGTCATGCGGTTCGAGGCGCTTGGTCAACCTGGCGCGCCCTGGATCGTGCTCCGATCACCGGAAATGTCGAATGCGAATGCCTGCCTGATGGTATCTTCGATTCTGTCCGAGCCTGTACCGGCGCGGCAGTCGGCCGAAGAACAACTGAGCTACTGACAATCGAAAGGTAGCAGGTTCAAAATTCTGCCCAGAAACCGGATATTGCGCACAAACCGGCGTTCACGATCGCGATGGTGCACAAGCTTCCAACCAGACCCGCGCAACGACAGCCCGTCGCCTGAAGTCGGCGAGGGCCGCCAAATCGCTGGCAAGCGTATCCTCCGTCACATGCACGCCGTCTTCGCCGAAAATGCAGACGCTTGTCTCGTCGAGAGATAAGTCCAGCCAGGGTGCTCCTTCAGGATTGCGTGTTTGCTCGGGTAAGGAGCCGCCCCTCAGTTCCCAATCGAGGAGCGATCCTACAATTCACATATTTGGAGATCGCTCGCTAGGTTACCCGGTCTGTGAACCCTGCAAGCCGAAAATTCAGATGCCGCCCATGCAGAGATATTTCATTTCGAGGTAGTCCTCGAGGCCATGGCGGGATCCCTCCCGCCCGATGCCGGACTGTTTTATCCCACCGAACGGCGCCGCTTCTGAAGACATCCGGCCGGTATTTACCCCGACCATTCCATATTCCAAGGCCTCGGCCACACGCCAGACACGCTTCAGGTTGGAGGCATAAAAGTAGGCCGCGAGGCCGTAGATCGTGTCGTTGGCCTCACGCACGACCTGATCCGCATCTTTGAAGCGAATAATCGGTGCCAGCGGCCCGAATGTCTCTTCTTGCGCGACGGTCATCTCGCTGGAGACACCGGTCAGGACTGTCGGTTGGAAAAACGTGCCATTCGTGCCGATGCGTTTGCCCCCGCATCGAATTGCGCCGCCTTTGGCGACGGCATCGGCAATATGGGATTCGATCTTGGCCAATGCGTGCTTGTCGATGAGCGGTCCGATGTCCACTCCGGGAGCGAAACCATCACCAACTTGAAGTTGGCGAGCCCGTTGCACGAATTTCTCGACGAACTCGTCGTGAACGCCCGACTGGACGTAAAGGCGGTTCGCCGAAACGCAGGTCTGGCCGGCATTGCGGAACTTCGCCTGGACCGCACCGTCGACCGCGGCATCGATATCGGCATCATCGAAGACGATGAAAGGTGCATTGCCGCCGAGCTCAAGGCTGACTTTTTTGATCTGGTCCGAGCACTGGCGCATGAGAAGGCGCCCGATCTCAGTCGACCCGGTGAAGCTGATCTTGCGGACCTTGGGATTGGTACAAAGTTCGCGGCCGACCGCGTCACCTTCGGACGCATAGATCAGGTTGACGACGCCTTCGGGAAAGCCAGCCTGATAGGCGAGGGCGAACATTGCTCCCGCCACGAGCGGCGTCTGTTCAGCGGGCTTGAGGACAATCGTGCAGCCCGCCGCCAAGGCTGGCGAGATTTTGCGCGCCACCATCGAGGCCGGGAAATTCCATGGCGTTATCGTGCCAACAACTCCGATGGGCTGCTTGATTACCAGCATTCGGCGGTCCATCGATGGTGCGGAGATCGTCTCGCCATAGACGCGATTGGCCTCCTCGGCGTACCATTGCAGATACGCCGCAGCATGCGATATCTCCGACTTGGCTTCGGCAAGCGGCTTGCCCATCTCCGCGGTGAGAATCGCGGCGAGATCGTCGGCGTGGTCGATGATCAACTGATGCCATCGCCATAGAACGTCGCTGCGCTCACGTGCGGTCAGCCCTGCCCATCCAGGCTGCGCGACATAGGCCTTGTCGATCGCAGCGCATGTCTCCTCGACACCCATGTCGGGTAGTTCTGCCAGCACTTCGCCAGTCGACGGGTTGAGTACCTCGAATGTCCGCTCGCTAATCCGCGTGCCAAGTGCCGGCAGGCGATCAATGGGTCCAAACAGGTCGGGGGATCTCAGGTGACGGATCATCGGCAGGCACAGGGGCAATACCGGATTCCTCCTCAACGCAGCAGGTATATATAGCAGGTGCGGTGTGTACTCCGCGACGTCCGGGTTCCTTATAGGGCCTCGGCCAGACAGCTGATAGACCACGGTACCCGACTGGAAAGGGAGAATACCTGAATACGCTAGAAGATGCCTCGCGGTTCTACTACTCGAACGATTGAACAACGGACATCGGCTTCGCCAGCCGCGCGGAGTGGATGCTGGTGGCCTCCGCCTACAATCTGCGGACCACGAATCGGCGACTCTATCCACTCGAAGAGAGGCTGGCCTGAGGAGGAGCGCACCCCAATAATGACGCCTGAACCGGCAAATGCCTGGCAAGGCCCGCGAAAACCGCTCCTCGCGGCTTTAAACAGATCCCGTTTACCCGGCGAGCGCCCGCAAGATGAGAAAGAGGATGGAGAGGAACAGGGTGGCGAAGGCGCGCCGAGGGAAGACCGGCCGGCGCATTTGCATGGGGATGGAGCTCATCATCAATTCCCCGCCTGTTGCTGCGGCAAAAGATAGCCTGTCGTCGAATGGTCGAGCACCAGATAACGCGCGGCGACCGCCTTGACCTCGTCGGTGGTGACCTTGCGGACGCGGTCCGGCCTCTCGAGCACGTCCTTCACACTGCCACCGGTGGTGAGCGTCTTGCCATAAATGTTGGCGATGTAGTCCAGCTCGTCGTGCGCAAAAATCACCGAGCGGATATAGCGGTCTTTGGCCTTGTCCAGCTCGTCGCTGGTGACGCCATCCTTGGCGATCCGGGCGACTTCGGCAACGGCCGCCGCTTCGAGATCGACGAGCTTTGCATCGCCGCGCGGCGAGCCGGAGATGGTGAAATTGGTGTCGTCTAGCATGGTGCCCTGAAAGGAGGCGCCGGCCGCCGAGGCTATGCCTTGTTTGACGACAAGCTCCTGATATAGCCGGCTGCTGTTACCGCCGCCGAGGATCTCGACCAGCAGGTCGAGCGCCTCGGCCTCGCCGGGCTCTGCCGTATGATAGGACGGCACCACCCATTGAGTGGAAAAGCTCGGCACCGAAACGCGCGCATCGGTCAGCGTCACTGTGCGCCTGGTGTTCTGCTCCGGCTCGACCGGACGGTTGCGCGGGGGCAGGTCCGGCCCGCGCACAACCTTGCCATAGGTCTTCTCGGCCAGCGCCTTCACCGTCTCAGGCTCTACGTCGCCGGCCACCACCAGCACGGCGTTGTTCGGTCGGTAGTATTTGTTGTAGATGGTGAATGCGTCGGTGCCGTTCAGCTTCTCCATCTCCTGCATCCAGCCGATGACCGGAATGCGGTAGGGCTGGCTCTGCCGCAACGTCGCGTTGACCTCCTCGTCCAGCAGAGCATGCGGGTTCGTCTCTCTGTGCCAACGGCGCTCCTCCAGGATCACGTCGCGCTCGGTCTTGATATCATCGTCGTTGAGGATGAGGTTGAACATGCGATCGGCCTCGAAGCCCATCATTTCACCCAACGCCGAGGGCGCCACCGTCTCGAGGAAGGTGGTGTAGTCATAGGCGGTGAAGGCGTTATTGTAGCCGCCGATGGCTGAGACGGCTCGGTCGAACTCGCCGGCGGCGTGGTTGGTCGTCGCCTTGAACATCAGATGCTTGAGGAAATGGGCAAGGCCGGATTTGCCGGGTGGCTCGTCGGCGCTGCCGATCTTGTACCAGACCATATGAGTGACGATCGGCGCGCGGTGATCGGGGATTACGACCACTTCCATGCCGTTGTCGAGCAGGAAATCCGTTACCTTGCCGCCGTCGGTGGCGGCCAGAGCCGGAGCGGTCGTCACCAGGGCCAGCGCGGTGGCAATGAACGCCCTGCGCACCCAGGGGGACGATCGATGGCTGCGGTTGTGGTGGCTGGTCGAAAGGCAAGGTTCGAGGCAAAGTGATTTGTTCCTCATTTTGATGAAGGCGCTGCGTCCCCGTCTCCCCGCGTGGGAGGATCGGCGGGCAGCGCCGAGCCAGATGAATAAGCTCTTCATGGGGCCAAGCCTTACTCGAGCGTCATCTTTGGATGGACCCAGGAGACCTGCGGCGGTATTTCTTGGTGAGGTGATCATGGGACGGATTCTCCTTGGTCCGAGACGCCTTGCGGATGACCAAGCATGCACCGTGCCACATCAGAAAACCTTTCGAGGCAGTGGACAAGTCGGGCTCTGCCATGTTGCGCATCCGACATTGTCGGACATCGGACAGGGCCGAACGCGACGCGCGCGGCTGGATATCTTCTTCGTTCGGAAGACGATGGGCGCGCTGCCGGGAGGGGCATAGGATGCGCTTCGAAGGCCGCTGCACTGACGGTGAGAATGGAGATGTTGGTCGCCCCAGCGGAACCCTCTCCTCGACAGCCAGACCGGGTCGATGCTGAACGGCAGAGGCGCGAGGAGCGTAGCGAACTCGAGCGCGGAGCCTGCTCGCGCGCGCAGACGGATCTGATCAAAGATCGGCGAGTTGGGCGATATCCGCGGGGCGCTGGAAAACGAAGATCGTAGGACTCGGGCGGGAAAGAAGGATGCGGTGGCGCGCTTCTGGCGTAATGCGCCTGCCGCGAGGCCGTCGAGCCTGATGAGTTGCTGCGGGAAAGGGGAGTGTTTGCGCGGGACCTTGGTCAAACGTAAGCAACAACCGTCGAGCTCGCCGTGGATGGGGGCATGCAGGCACGTTTGTCGCTGGAGGACAGCAGCACGGAAGCTGTCCGCGCTTGCCGTCGTCGCTGGGTACCAAACAGGAGAAGTTGGCGGTCGCGATCGAATTCATCTGCGTAAATACCGCCTGGCTGTGCTCGGTTTGCCGGCGAACAGATTGCCTTCTTTGCGGCTGCAAACGCATCCCTGGCGGCGTGGTCCCTAAGGTCAAGAGCATCGGGTGAGTAACAGCCTGATCCTGCTCAATCTGATGCGCGCCAACCGCCTCGCCGGACTGTGGAACCGCTCGCGGGTAGCTTCTACCACAAACAGCAAGGTCATGAAATCAAGTAGGAAGTCGTCGATCGCTTGGGCGATTGTTTCTGACTTGCCCTTGAACTGGTCCAGCAAAACGCGCGCGTTATCGATCGCTTCCACGCTGGTGGCATCGATCAACCCCTCGACCCTCTTGAAACAATCCAATTCGAAACTCCTTCAAGCGCTTGGCAAGCCGTTATGCACGAAGGTAGCTCCGTGAACTACCCGGCCTTTGACCTGGCGGCACGAGCAGCGGTCGGCCTTACGTCCCGTGCCTCCAAGCACCGGCCGTAGACGTGGGGCTGAGGAGCGTTGGAAGGATCGGGCGCTTCCGGCCATGCTCGAGCGGTAGTGTAGGACAGTGCTTGCTGGCGACTTCGGCCAAAATGGAGTGCGCCAGCTGATCGGGGTTTAACAATTTTTCGCTTTTTGCTGCGCCCAAGTCTCGGCTATGAGTCGGGCAGGCCTGATGGCCTGCCCACGTTGCAATTGTTAAGGAGGAACACGTATATGCCGACTGGAACGGTAAAGTGGTTCAACAGCACCAAGGGGTTTGGATTTATCCAGCCCGACAATGGCGGTCCGGATGTTTTCGTCCACATTTCCGCTGTCGAACGCGCGGGCCTCTCGACCCTCGCTGACGGCCAGAAGATCAACTATGAGATCGAGCAGGATCGCCGCACCGGCAAATCCTCCGCTGGCAGCCTCAGCAAAGCTGGTTGAAATTTTCTCCTGCGTCCTGGCAAGAGTGGGCGCGTAGGTCCGGAGGTCCTCACGGCCGCTCGATAGGAGCGAGCAAAACTGAGGGCAGCAGATTGCTGCAGGCGTCGCGAATTCCTCATGACACTAAAAAAGGAAGGCGGGGTTGGCCCCGCCTTTTTATATGACGCGCAGATTAAGCCGATGGCTGCAACGCTCCAGAACGAATCTCGATTGCCGAAATCAAGCCGCGACCTTCTTGCGGGTTCGCTTCGTCGGCGCCGGCTCCGGCGCTTCCGGCGCTTTCGGTTTGCGGCCGAGCCCCATTGTCTTGGCCAATGACGAGCGCGCCGCGGCGTAGTTCGGCGCGACCATGGGATAATCCGCCGGTAGGCCCCATTTGGCCCGATATCCATCCGGCGTCAGCCCATAGTGGGTCGACAGATGGCGCTTTAGCGATTTGAATTTCTTCCCGTCTTCAAGGGAGATGATGTAGTCCGGTGTCACCGACTTCCTGATCGGGACTGCAGGCGTAAGGGCAACCGGCTCTTTTGCAGAGACACCTTCCGCCGTCCCTTTCAGAGCCGCGTGCACTTGGCCGATGAGGGCAGGGAGATCCCCCACCGGGATCGGATTGTTGGAGACATAGGCTGAGACGACATCGGCCGTGAGCTCGATGAGGGTGTCGATGTTTTTTTCGGCTTCTTCTGTCATGAAACTCTCCAGGCGGCGTGAAACACAGTCGGCGAAGCGTCGCTTCATAGTGGCGGTCGCCGCTGAAAGCAACCAAGGTCTCGACAGGATTATTGCGATGCTCGTCCAGCAGCGAGATCTATAGCGCGGTATCGCGCCGTCATGACCGTTGATGCGTTCCGTTGTTGGCGACCTGCCGCGGTGCTTGCGCATTTTCAGGCGCGTCTCGGCCGTAAGCTTTGCGCCAGACGACCAGTAATCTCGAAACGAAGCGGGCTGTTTCTGTTCGCCATCCTCTCTTTGGCTGTGAAGTCGGTGGCAGAGCAGTGGCCGCTTCCTGGTGGCGCGTGGAGGAACTATCAAGCGTTGATTCGCAATGGTCGAAACGATGTAGATTCATCCGGTGAGCCGCTCTCGCAGCAGGATGTTAGGGATTGGCCCGCTGGTAAACCGAGGACATCACGCCGCTGCTTTGCTATTGAACCGCTATCGCTGTGACAACACATTCCGCAATGGTGGGCGGGTGTAGAGGAGGCGCCTGTTCACGCAAACTAGCGGTTCAGCAGGTCGGGAGGAACGAATGAGCTCAGGGACTTTCAGCAGCCCACTTTTCGTAAGGCGGGCAGCGCACATCGTGCAAGAGATTGCCCGTCCTGCGGATGCTATCGATTTTCTCAACGAATGGCCAGAAGATCGCAGAGACCGGATCCAAGAAGCCGCCCTCAGGGCGTGCTTTGATGCATAGAACGGACGAAAACCTGCGAGCGCAGCGCGCAAGACTCTTTTCCGCTTTGCGAAACAGGTCGTCTATTGGAAGATGCAACCTCCGCGATGCAATGGCTCGCTGCCTGCATGTCGGGCAGTGGAAAAGCGCAAATATAGGCGTCGCAGTCGTATGTGAGGCTGGAGCGGGTACGCCGACGAGGGTATTGTATCGAGATTTCGCCGGCATCTGAAGCGTACTATAGCGAACAAACAATATTTTGCGCCCTATGGCGATGTTAATCATCTTGTTGTATTTTAAGTCAGCTTATCGCGACAGGACTGCTACGCTTCCGATGTGAAAATCACTGCGTGGGACTTGGTTCTCTCAAATTCATGATGGTAAATTGCCGTGTAGTTATTGCAAAGCAGTTGTCCCATTGAAGCAAGATGATAGCGAAGCCAAAATTGTGCTCCATCGTCTGCCAATATTCGCTCGATGGACGCTATAGGCCTCACAAGCCAATCAAAACAGCTACTCGGGCGCCCTTTGAAATTCGTCTAATTTCGCTCACCCCAAACGGCCCTCCACAGTCGAAAATAAGATTGTCCCGCAAAGGGTGCTACAAGACGCGATCGCGGATCGTTTGGGCCAACGTCGATCTGGCGAAGGCACGCCGGAAATCGAGCAGGAGCTGCAGCGGAACAGATAACCGGCCCCGAACCGAAATCTGAGACAGTGGCGGACCCGATTTCTTCATGGTAGAAGGCGCAGAGAGAACCGGAGCACGGCTCCGGCGCCGCCGCTTGCCGAGCAGCGATCCTCCGCCTCCCAAAATCCAATCGAGAAGAGCGTTCAATTCCGGGACGGTCCAAGCTCTGCCGCAAAACAGGTGTCAGACCACCCCGTCCTCTCCCGCAACTGATCTAGCGCAGGGCGTTCATGAGCCGCATATCCCAGAGTGGCTGCGTGCACGACGCAGCGAGATCATTTATGAAAATCCTATTCAGTACGATGGCTGTCCCCTTGCTGACAGCCACCGCTTTTGCTGCGGATTCGATCCCCGCAGACCTCAGAGAAACGGCACTGGCCACTTTCAAGGCTTTGCCACCCACCACGCGGGCAGTCGCCAATAACCCGATCACCCCGGAGAAGATCGCTCTCGGCAAGGCACTGTTCTTCGATCCACGCGTCTCGGCGTCAGGCGTCTTGTCGTGCAACTCGTGCCACAACTTGGCCACCGGCGGCGACGACAATCATGAAACCTCGATCGGCCATGGTTGGCAGAAGGGACAGCGCAACGCGCCGACTGTACTGAACGCTGTCTTCAACATCGCCCAGTTCTGGGATGGTCGTGCCGCAGACCTGAAGGCTCAGGCGAAGGGACCGGTCCAAGCCGGCATCGAAATGGCCAATACACCGGGCCAAGTCATCGCCACGCTCAAGTCGATGCCGCAATATGTCGAGTGGTTCGATGCAGCTTTTCCGGCTGAAGCCGATCGGGTCACCTTCGACAACTTCGCCAAGGCAATCGAAGCCTTCGAGGCGACACTGGTCACGCCGGCCCCCTTCGACAGCTTCCTGAATGGTGATAAGCTTGCCATGACTTCCGAACAGAAACAGGGCCTGGCGCTTTTCATGGACAAAGGCTGCTCGTCCTGCCATGCCGGCATCAACGTTGGTGGGGAAGCCTATTACCCATTCGGCCTCGTGGAACAGCCCAGCGCCGAGGTCCTGCCGGAAAAAGACAAAGGCCGATTTGCGGTCACCAATGCAGCCGAGGATTCCTATGTTTTCCGCGTGGCGCCGCTGCGCAACGTTGCACTCACCGCGCCATACTTTCATTCGGGCAAGGTTTGGGATCTGAAACAGGCCGTTGCCATCATGGGAACCACCCAGCTTGGCGTGGTACTGGCGGACGAAGAAGTCGACCTACTTGTTGCCTTCCTCAACTCGCTGACCGGAAAGGCACCCGAGGTCGCCTATCCCATCTTACCCGCCGAAACAGCGACAACACCCCGGCCTATAACGCAGATCTTAGGAAAGTAAACGGCCAGCTGACTGCGGAACATCGCAATTGACAATGATTGCGACTTTTACTGGACGAGACGAGTCGCGACGTCCATGAGAACGCAAATGGCTCGTTTCCAAAGTGCAGACACTGCTTCCGTCACCAGCTCGTTGCGATGGAATCATGTTTGGGATCTGGCGTGCGACATGCCAAGGAAGGCGTCTGACGCATGAGGCTCGCGCGCTGTCGATACCGCGCGGCGGCCGGCCATCGCGCTGGCGGCCGAATTGCCGCGCGCCGAAGTGATCGGCCCCCTTAGGGCGAAGGGGCAGCCACTCCGTCCTCTATGTCCAGCGATTCTTCGACTGCTTCCGGATTCCGGGCGATGGTCCAAAGGAGAGTATTCGCCGCTGCATCCGGTTTCGAGCGACCTTGCTCCCAGTTTCGAAGCGTTGCCAGATCGAGGCCATACCTCACGGAGAATGCCTCCTGAGAGAGCTTCGTGCGATCCCGGACTTCGCGAACACTTATCGGCCGCGGCGCATGAACCTTCGCGATCACGCCTGCGGACGACAGTTCATTCTTCAGTGCCAATAGGTCGTCGACGCAAGGAACCGTCACGAACGCCTTGCACGACCATCTCCGTGAGTATCGCGTGGGCCGTCCTGAGCGGCAGCTGTCTCTTAACGAGAATCCGGGCGGCCTCAGGAGTATTCGCGCCGTGAAGAAAACTGAGGCTCAGTCGGACGGGAGAGCCTGACGACACCGGGACGACGTCCCGGGTTCGCACCGTTGTCCGTACCGCTCCATGAATTTCGATGTAGTCGACATTAAGCTTCTCCGCGATCACTCGACCGAGCTTGCGCAATTTGGACCATCCCCACTAAGGCATCGCGATAAAAGTACGCCAAACAACGCTAAGGGAGAACAAGCAGTGATCTGATTTCATTCGACGCTCGTTTTCGAGAGCCGTTCTGGGTCGTTCGCAATCAACTGTGTAGGCCAGCGGAGCGAGCAAGGAGCGCCAGATCCGGACAGGGCTGAGTGGGGTGTTTCTCCGAAAGATGGGGCCATGCCCTAAGGAACACGAGATGTAGTGGACTCGTCGATTCGCGCGGTTTCGATTCGCGCACCCGGGCACAACGCTTGGATAAGTCCCATCAAATGCTCTCCGGTGGCCGTCATCTGTTTAGCTGACATTGGGCCGAGGGCTTCCAGCACGAGCCACATGGCGCGGGTATCGACCGTGACCCATGGTGCGCCGCCCCTGCCGCCAGTTCCAGCGGCGGCACG
>NZ_JAMYNZ010000028.1:0-29463 GCF_040319465.1 Mesorhizobium sp. M0910 | reverse complement strand
GCTCCGATCTACGCCACCCTGATCGAGGTGGAAGGCGAGGAAGGCCTGCAGCTGATCTGGTCTCGCCCCAACCGGGACTGATCGCCTCGACGAGGGCTCCGCCGCAAGGCGGGGCCTTCGGCCGTTCCCAAACGAACGCCGGCAGGCGAAAGGAGTCAGCGTGACGAAGCGATGGTTGCGGAGGAGGAGCTTGAGCCCCCTGCGCATCGCGGTTCTTTCCATGGTCATGGTGCGCCAAGCCGGAGGCGGCCGGAGGAGCCGTCGCGCGCCTAGGGTTCTCTAACGGGATCGTCAACCGGGATGCTCCCTACTGTCGAGACTTTTAAACCAAGGTTCACTAATCATCCGCTAGGATCGGGCGTGAGCAGCAGGGGCGAACGTGCTGCTAGTGGGGTCATCCATTGGGCATTCTGCGAAATACACGTCGGACGCGGGTTTATATTCCCAGCCAAGGTCCGACGAGTTGGCAAGCATTCCTCGCAGAACCTGAGAGGCAATGGCGAACCGGCTACTCGGCAAAAACGCTTGCTCATTGTTGGGAAAGTCCTGATGGCTTACCGGCTGAAGTCGCGCAGATGTTCGATGGCTCGGTCGAGTTACTACTGGCCTTGCCCGAGCACAGAGTGCCACTCGACGGTGGCAACCGTGACAGCCAGAACGACGTGTTTGCGCTTATCCGCTTCGGCGAACAGACTTGTGCTGCAACCATCGAAGGCAAGGTAAGCGAGGCGTTTGGACCGACCGTGGGCGAGTGGTATGCCGAACCGTCGCCGGGAAAGCGAGAGCGCATGCGCCAACTATGCGGCTTGCTCGGCTTCGATGATGTGCCGCCATTTCATATCCGTTATCAGTTGGTGCACAGGACGGCTTCCGCGCTGATCGAGGCTCGGCGCTTCAAGACCGATGAAGCCGCTATGATCGTCCACTCCTTCTCGCCAGCCCGAATGTGGTTTGAGGATTTCGCCACCTTCGCGAGCCTTTTCGGTGCCGAAGTTAAACCTGACAAGTCGAGCACCGTGATCCTAAAGTCAGGGCAGCGGCTCCGCTTAGGTTGGGCCACCGGCAACCGGGATTTTCTCAAATGCTAAGAGTTCCGGATGCCAAATCGACCAGCATTGAGACGACTGCACAGAAGCGATATACGACCAAGCAGATGGGCGATGCTTGCGAGATGATCGTTGCCGCAGAGCTCACGCTCGCGGGCATCCCCGCCTTGAAAGTTCCCGACAGCTGGCCCGGTTACGATGTGATCGCGCAGCCATTCGACCGGCCAGCGCAACGTGTTTCGGTAAAGTCGCGGACATTTAAGCGCGGTGCTGCCTATCTCGGCTACAACGACTATGACCAGTTCGATTGGCTGGCCATTGTTCTGCTGCCATCCGAGGGGTTCAAGGCTCGCGCAATCTACCTCGTTCCACGACCCGTGGCCGAGCGGTTGGCGCGACGTGACAAGGCAACCAGCAAGACCGCTGCGGAACGATACTTTCGTGTCGATCAAGTCCCCGAGTTGTTTGCAGAGTGGGATGCCAATTTCAAAATTAGCAGCGAGCCCAGCGTTTGCTCCCTTACGGAACGATCCCAAGTTGCGCGGCATCGATCTAACGAATGACGGTGCGGCGTTCTGTGACCGGGCGATGTTGTAGCGCGGCGCGTCGTTGCGGCAAGACGAAATTCGCCAAGCAGCACCGCAACACGCCCGAACAGGTCCGGCAACTGATCGGCGAGCACGGCAACGACCACAAGACTTTGGAACGTGAGGCCAGGAAGTTGCGGGAGTGACAAAGCTCTCTGATCCAGGTCGCCCGACATCGGCCGTCGGCATGGAAGATTGCAGACGAAGAGCGCGCCCATTTACACAGGTGCCAAGTGTGGGATCCGGCGGTCGGCCGGCGCAACCTCCGACAGGGCATGAGCCGCCGGGCCACACAACTGGATCTTGATCCCTGAACAAAAAAGCCACGCTGGCCTGAGCCAGCGGGAGGGTCTGGAGTGACCAGAGGTGGTTCCCGGCAGAGAGTCAACGCTCCTCCGGAGCGTTTGTTCAAGCGATTGCTAAAGCAGGCCAACATGGCGGATAGAAGCCGTTTCATGACAGCTCCTAGAGCGGCAATGTCCCTCCTTTCACAACAGGCGAGCCGTTGAGCGGTTCCGATAGGATTCTGGACTTTTCGTGTATTTTGGGCGCATTCTTGCGTCGGGGAGAAGGGGCTTGGATAAAGCCCGTGGCGCAAGCGTACTGGCGCAGGACGCCGCTGGGCCAGCGCGCCGATGCGGCTGGTCTTCGTGACCGTGGCTGCGGCTTCCGCTCTGGTGACGCAGTTTGTCATGCATAACAGCGGATCGCTGCCGGAAATCAATCTGCAGAACGTAATCAAGCCGAGACCGGTAGCAATTGCTGGGGTCGCATCTGTGATCGACGGCGACACGATCGAGATCCATGGCCAGCGCATTCGCTTCAATGGTATCGATGCACCGGAGTCAGCACAGCTGTGCGACGTCGCCAACGGCTTCCAGTATCAATGTGGCACCAAGTCTGCCGCCGCTCTCAATGCCTTTCTCGCCGCCTCCCGACCGAACCCGGTGCATGTTTGTGTCATGGGATTGGTACGGCCGCTATGTCGGCAATTGTAGGCGGGCCGATGGTGCCAGCGTCGCCGCCTGGATGGTCGAGAACGGCCAAGCTCTTGATTGGCCGAAATACAGCCAAGGTGCCTACGCCATGCTGCAGGAGAAGGCCAAGGCGGCAAGGGTTGGCATCTGGGCAGGAACGTTTGAAGCGCCTTGGGACTGGCGTGCCGAGCGTCGCGCTGACAACGAACAGCCATCGACGATCGCTCCCCTGCTCGCAGCGCGCCCAGTGCCTGCAACATCAAGGGCAACATCAACGCCCGCGGTGAGCACATCTATCACATGCCCGGCCAAGAGTATTACGATCGCACGGTCATAACGACCAGCAAGGGAGAGCGGTGGTTCTGCAGCGCGGAAGAGGCGGTGGCCGCCGGTTGGCGCAAAGCAAAGCGTTAAGCCATGGGGGCAGGTGTTGCCCTGTTTTTTACTGCGCTGGCGCGGGCCGCGGGAACTCGGAGTGCTTCGACAACGCCCCGAAAGTGCGAGCATGCGGCAGCGTCAAGATCACTGACTTCCGACTGGCGACATCGCGCCCGCGCCGGGTCGACGGCAAGGCGAAAACGGGTAGACCGAGCAGGAACACCGAATGGCACCTATCAACCAAGGGGAGGGACAACGCGGGCATCTTGCGCTACAGCTCCGAAATCGTTGTCGGCGCCGTCGAATTCCCCGCTTGACCCAAGCGCGACAGCTCCAACCAGATCGAGGACACGAACGACTTCATTCCAAGCCTGCCTCCCGTCGCCCCAGCGGCTACCCCGTCACCCAGACGGGATCGCTGCTGCGCGTCGGGTAGCGGATCGCGGCTGATAGCCGCGCATCCGCTTGGCGCGCAGCAGCTCAAGGAAAAGCCCGACGGCTTCGCCCTCGGTATCGAAGGAGTGCTGTATCGTGCGGCCGGTGGTTCCGATCCGGCCCCAACGGCGGACCAGGCAGGTCTGGCCGAACAGCGTCTCCTCGATCGACAGCGCATAGAAGCGCGCCATGTTCCGATCCGCGTCGCGGCGTTCGATACAGAGGCGATAGAGCTGCGCGATTATTGCGGACAGAATCGCGCAGCCGGACGCGCGCGTCCAATGAATGGTTTGAATCAGCGGACGCGGATCGATTCACTCTCGTGATGGATGGAACCGAACGTCAGTCGTTCAGCCGCGTCTTTGATGGCCTTTCCCCGGAGAGATGTAGCCAATCCTTGTTGGGCCGAGTCATGGCGCGGTCGGTCGTAACGAAAATCGACGCTGATTGGCGCGTCTGGCTACTTCGGCTGCCGGGCAAGGAATTCCGTTATCAGGCCCTGCACCACCTCCTGCATGGTTGTTCTATTGCGCGCGCAATGGACCTGCAGCTCGATCATCTGCGAGACCGGAATGCGTGTGTGCAGCCGGGCTGTCTCGCCGTCTGCCTTTGGCCTTTCGAGCTTCGCTTTCGTCGCTCTGGCAGACTGGGCTCTCGTCTGCTGCTCCAGGCTGTCCGTTTCGCTGATGCTGGATTCCACTATGGCAGCCATGTTGCGCGAGAACGGATCATCCGAACGGGCACGCGGTTTCAAGGCCGGCAGCGGCAGCTGGTTTGCGGTCCGATCGCTTTTCTCGTTCATTGCGTGGTGGCTCCGTTCAGTTTGCGGATGATCTCAGCAGTCAGGGCATTCGTCTGGTCGCGAGCATCTTGCACGGCCTTGTTCACAGGCTGGACTTCGTAAAGCGTCCCGGCGGTTGCGATTGAGGCGAAGGTCGGCCGTTGCGACAGAAAGGTCTCAAGCACGCTGGCGTCGGCCTGCCGCAGCAGCTGGATCGCTGTGCGGAAGGCCATGGTGTTGTGCTCGATCCCCGAAACCATGTTGAGCATCACCGCGTAGGGAATTTCGCGGTGGCGCCCGCCAAGTGAGCGGATGTGCCGAATCAGACCGAGGCATTGCTTGACATCGAAGACGTGCGCTTTCGTCGGAATCAGCACGAAGTCGGCGTTGGCGACGGCCGGGCCGAGCGCGGCCACGGCCGTGCCCTGGACGTCGACCAGCAGCAGGTCCTCGGCGTCCGATTGCGCCAGGCGATCGATCAGTTCGTCGGTCGAGCTGATTGGGATGACGTCGATGTTTGAAAGAGCGTACCCGGCGCGGCGACTGTTTTTGCTCCACTCCACCGCGGACAGTTGCGGATCGGTGTCGAGCACCGTCACCCGATGACCGGCGGCGGCGAATTCGCCAGCGAGCAGGATGGTGGCCATGGTCTTGCCGACCCCCCCTTTGGGAGAGGCCACTGTGATTTGCACCGCGCGTTGTTCCGGCATTGTTTTTTCCCAATGTCTCGTTCGACTTTGGCGTCAAGGCGCATAGGCGATTTGGCGCCAAAGTGACTTCGTTGCATTGTACCTATGCGCCGATGCTACAAAGTGCAGAGGCACATAAGTGCCTGTGTGATAATATGGATTTACGCATCGGTGCAATGTCCAGGGATACATGATCTGCTATGGATTAACGGATCAGTGAGTCACTATAATGTTGGATAGTGAATTGACAAGATACGCAATTTGGGTCCAAATCGCTGAGCAGGTCGTCGCTTCGCTTTGACCTGGACCGTCTTCGACGGGAGGCCCCATCCGCCATAGCGAGGAATTTTGGACACCAGCGCCGCCCACAAGGACACCCGAAAGCGCTCCCGGATCGATATCGGGCCGGAGGCGGGCGCGCTCCTGGACGAGGCCTGCAAGGTGTTCCAGCTTGACCGAGCGGAGACGTTGCGGCGCATTATCCGGGCCAGCCTGGATGTCGGTCCCGCTCTGTCGGCAGAGAATTCACGCACTGTCGCGGCGTTGGCCTCGCAAGTCCGGATGGTCGGCCGAAACCTCAGCCAGCTTCTCCATGCCATTCATTGCGGCGATGCTGTCCCCATGGAGGCGGCGTTGCCGATTTGGGAAGCACTGGATGAGAGAGTCAAAGCCGTCGACGCTGAATTGACGGCCATGACAATTGCTCATGGCCTGAAACTTCGGAAGGCGGCGCATCTGCTGAATGGTGAGGAGGCGTGAACCTCGACCAGTCGTCCATACAGGCCATAGCCGATCGGATTCGCGCCAGCGCAGCTTTTGAAGAAGAGAACCGCAAGCGCCGGCATCGGGCCCTGTTGTCCTTTGCTGCAAATGACGATGATTGGTTGCTCAAGACGGTTCGCGGCCGGAAGGGGGACGGCGGTCTCGGGGGAAGCCAGCCACCGGAACCAGCCGTGCCGCGCTCGTCTGCCCGGGAGCTGGAGCCGCCGCGCGGCAAAGCCGGGCGACTAAACCTCGCCCTGCCAACGAAGCGGCGGAAGCTCGCCGCCGGACCTCGGCCGAGGGCCGCTGCCGACAGGCTGGCGGCCGGGTATCAGCCGGCGGTTCTGAAGGTGATTTCCTACGGGCATGGCGTCACAAGGGCAGCCGCCATCGGTCAATATATCCAGAAGGAGGGCGTCGCGCTCGAGACGCATGACGCGCGTATCCTGGCAACGCAGGAAGCTGTTGCCGAGGAAATGAAACAGTGGGGCAAGGGTTTCGACAAGCGGCGGGAGAGCGAGGATGTGGCGACGTTTCGGCTTTCGCTGGGAGGGCAGGAGAATGCCGAGCGCCTTTCACAGGCAGTTCAGGCAGGTTTCGCCGGCCACGGTTTCGCCTATCGTATCGACACACTGCAGGACGGATCGAGCGTCGCGCGCGTCGTCGCGACCATGGCCGGACACAGCGTCGTGCGGGGTGAGAACGGGGACGACAAGGTGAAGCATCGGTTTCACTTTTCGGATCGACGCCAGCAGGATCGCCAGTTCTCGGCACCGACCCGGGCCATGATCGCCTCGCGGATCTCCGAGGCGCTTGGGGTCAAGGAGGATACCGTTTCGGTGAAGCCAATTGGGGAGCCCAGCCACGGCAAAGCCGGTGTCGTGTTCCAGCTCGCGCGCCTTAGCCATGACGGAGCGGCGATCGGCGCCGACGGCGCCGCGATCGCGTCTGAGGAGGCGGTTCGGCAGACCGCGCAGTCCTGGGACAAGACCCTGAATTCCTACAAGCCTCGCGACACCATGCACATGATCCTGTCGGCCAAGGCGGGCGAGGACAGGCAAGCTCTGGTAAGGGCCGCACGTGGGTTCCTGCATGAGCAGTTCCCCAATCACAAATTCGCCTTCGGCATGCATGCCGACATGGCCGAGGAGGGCGGTCATATTCATGTCCACGCCATCGTTGCGGTGAAGGGTGAAGACGGTGAGCGCTTGCGACCAGGTCCGGCCCAGCTTCGCGAATGGCGCGCGCTCTATGCCCAGCACGCACAAGCACAGGGCATGAAAATCGTCGCGACCTCCGCGGCCTATCGAGCGTCATCACAAAGCTATGGCCCGCGCGACAAGGCGATTGTGGCCACGGCCGAAAAGCCGCGGCCGGGCAGGGAGGCGCGTGACCGCGCCTACGCCCGTGCAAACCCGCACGTCATCGAGAAAGCCCGCCAGCGGATCGACCACGCGAGGGCCAACCCGATAAAGATTCCGATTTCGGCGCGCCAGCTGCAGGCCACCCAGGCAAGCCTTCGGGACTGGCACTCGGTTGCTGCTTCCCGGCCGGATAACGCGATAGCGAGTCAATTCATTGTTCGGATGACGCAAGCTTCCCGATCCGGTACTGTTGTGGTCGCTATTCGAGATGGAAAGGGTGTTCAAATGAGTTCAGATGCCACCGCGGACCAGATGCGGGAAAACCTAAAACAGATCAACGAGACCGTTAACAAGACAGCGGCCATGATGAACGGCCAGACGAAAGCGGAGTTCTTACGGCGCGCAGCGCCCACCATGGAACTGCTGGCGATCCGGACGGATCTCAAATCCCTGCAGGAAGGCGGCGTCACGCATGTCAGCGAAGACCACGCCCATCGGATTGCCGGCGCGCGCGCCGAAGCTTTGATCCATCGCGCCCAGGAGATCGAGGCGGCTGAGCGGCTTGAGGCCGATCGCGCTCGCGAGATCCGTAATCGCGCCATCGAGCAGGAGATCCGCGACGAACGAGCCGGATCGGCTGATCCGATCTCGCTTGAGCAGGTTGCGCAAGACCGCGAAATGGTGCGCAACGCCGAAAGCATCGCCGCGAAGGAAGCGCGCGAGGCACAAGCCGCAAGCGAAGCCGCGCGATCATTGGCACAGAATCCTAACGAGCGGCTTGATCCCGAGATCGTCAAAGGCGAACGGCTCGAAGAACTGCAGCGCCTGCAGTCGAGGAGCATCAACACCGCTCCAGTCGAAGGCGAAGAGCCGGATTCACAGAAGCCGCAAAAGCAGTAGTTGCCTCGCCACGCAGCACTGCGTGGGCTCGTTGTTCCCTAAGCCGGACGCTGCAGCGGCTCCGTTCGGCACACGCTCGCGTCCAAACGCGGATGTACTCCGAGGAAAGACGAGGATTAGACATCTCGTGATTATGCAACCTCCTTCACCCGGATTTCTATATCCAGGTGGGCGGAGGCGGCGATGTTGACGAGCGCGTCAAGCGAGAACTTGGCGAGCTTACCGCGCAGCAGATCATTGATACGAGGGCGCGTCAGGCCGAGCCGCTTGGCGGCTTCCTCCTGGGGAATGCCCCAACGCTGGACTGCCTTACGGATTTCGTAGAGCAGCGCCGAGCGCGCTTTAAGGTTTGCTGCCTCCTGTTCGGTGTCCGCCAGGGCATCCCAGACGTTCTCATAGATTTCTACGTTCATCGTTCTGCCTTCCATCGTTTTAGCCGTTGAGCCGCCAGATCGAGGTCTTTCTTGGATGTGGCCTGTGCCTTCTTCTGGAACGCATGAAGCACCAAAACGCGGTCCTCTAGGGTCGCCAGATAGATGACGCGAAACGCTCCCGATGCCTCCCGAACCCTGATTTCCCTGACGCCGGCCCCCACGATCTGCATAGGTTTCCAGTCGTCGGGATCGTCGCCGCGCTGGACAAGTTCGAGCTGCCAGCCGGCCTCTATCCGCGCATCGTCAGGAAACGCTCGAACATCCGCCCGGCTGCTTCCAAGCCATTCAATCACCTTCATCGGGGTGCACTGTATCGGTTTTGATACATGTTGGGTAGAGTGAAAATCAATCGCGTTTTACGGACCAGCAATCAACTCACGTCCCCACCAAGAACCGGGAGGCGCAACGAAACGGTTCGATGCGCCCGCCATCGGATTAGAGACGCTTCGTCTTGTTCTCACACTCGACATAGGCACCGAAGGCACAAATCGCTCATTTGTATTCAATTGAAGTTCACGTCCTAGCGATCGCCGTGACGTCTAATTTGATCCTGCAGCGCCTCAAGAGCGGCTGACGGTAGCCCGTCGACATCTCCGCTATCCACTGACGGTGACAGGGAACGAGCGCCGGCCTCCACTTCCTGATCGAGCGATGCGAGCAGCGCGGCGATCGACGTGGACTTGTTTCCCGGCCGGACTTGGAATTGCAAGACACTCGCCTTGCCTTCAGACGCACTCGGGTCGGACGTCTTTGATGCTGCCGGCGCCGATCGCCGGCCAAGGGTGGGAAGCGGCCGCGGCGCATCATCAGCCGTCTGATCGGCCCGCTTCGGCTTCAACTCCGGAACTTCAGCGGCGACCTCGCTCTTTGCTTCAGCCTCACCGCCCGTTGAAAGGCCTGAGCTTGGCAGCACCTGTGGTGCGTCCGCGCTGTCGCTCTTTACTTTCGGCTTTAACGCGACGGGATCAGCCCTTTCAGCCGCAGTCGCACGCGGCACCGCATCGGCATAGGCTGTATCGCCCGAAGCCGACGCTTCGACGGTATCAGGTTCCCCCAACTCGAAAGGGGCCGCCGGCGCGTTGTTAGCCGCCGCTTCGACCTCCGCCATGGAGCGCAGCGGAAGATCCTGCCATCGTGAGAGAGGCGGAACCTTCAAGCGCCGGTGCCGAAATTCCTGATAGGTCGCCTTATAGGGAGCGTCCTTATAATAGGTGATCTTGCGCACCATGAAACCAGGGGGGCTCGAGCCAAGAACCACGGCCTGCTTCGCCGGCATTTGCCGAAGCTCCGCCGCCGTCCGGAACGGCCTTTCCTGATAACTTAAACTCTTGTCTCGGGCCCCAAATATACCTTGACCAGCCCTGATGATCGGGGTGGGCACCTCGATCGTGGTCGGTCCCAGCATTACAGAGACATGTTCCGAGGTCTCCACGTCGTTCATGCGGATGAAAAGCTTCACCTGACACGCGGTCACCGTGGTGTGCCGCGTCGCTTTTCCATAGACTTCGTCAAGCTGGGCAAGATCCTGCAGGATCAGGACCATGCGAAAGCCATAGCCCGCGTTGATCGCCAGCTTGGAAACGATGGACTCCATTTTGCCGAGCTGGCGAAACTCGTCGATCATCACCAGGACCTGATAGGGCTCGTCCGGGCCTGGCGAGGAAGCCATCAGCACATCATGGATTTGCTGAACCAGGAGTTTGATGATGGGCCGGAACACGTCGAGCTGCGCCACCGAGCAGCCGATGAAGAGAGCCGTCGGGTCCTTGCGAAACTTCGAGATATCGAAATCGGTCGACGCCGTAGCGGCTGCAACGAGATCATTGGTCCAGGGGTTGAGAGCCGCCGTCAGGTTGAAGTAGGCCGAGTTTCGCGTTTCCTTTTCCAGCGCAATGAATTGGTTGAGCCCGTGCACGACCCACGAAGGCAGATATTTTTCCTCTTCATTGCGGATATTCGTCAGCACTCTGAGAAAATCCACGCCGGTCGAAAGAAGCATCGCGACGGCGCGCAAATGACGCTGCCCCTCATAGCGTGGTGACGTCAGCACATAGCCGATCATGGCCGAAAGCAGCTGCCGGCCGGCGCGCGCCCAGATCTCGGAACTTCCTGTCGCCTCGGGGATGATGAAGGAGGAGACCACCGCGCAGTCCGTCGGCATGCGCGCATCGCGCCGGATGAAATCCAGCGGATTATAGCGATGCGAATCCTGCTCGCCGGGCGAAAAGAAAAAGACCTTGTCGCCGAGAGCCTGCCGGTGCGCACCGAACGCCTCGAAGTTCTCCCGCTTCGGATCGAACCACACCGAGGATCCTCGCCACATATAACCGTTCGGAATGACAAAGCTGACGCCCTTGCCGGATCGGGTCGGCCCGACCACCAAGACGTGCGCGGGCTCGTCCGAGCGGATCGTCGCCCCACCCATCTTGCCGAGGATCAAGCCTTGCTTTGCCAGCAGGTTTTTCCTTTCGGCGTCCATGATCGTGCCGAACCGCGCATTGCCGTAGTGCTTTGGCTTGCGGTTGATCAGGCTTGCAAAGATCAGGCCGACGCCGATCGCCACGACAACCGCGACCGCGATCGCGCCCCGGATGATCGTCTCGCCCTGCGTGGGATGATAGGCCAGGCGCTGGCTGAAATGCTGCCAGGCAACGAACAGGCCGCTTAGGCTGCGTTGCGCGTTCTGGTATTTTAGAAGCCCCCAGCGCGAGGCGCCTTCAGAGGGCAGCGCGGGATTCCACCGCCATGTCGCCACCAGCTCGTAGGCCAGGCTCCAAAGGGCAAAGAAGGCGGCGAGGCCGATGAGGCCGAGGAGAAGCCTATAAGCGAATACGCGAGACATTCTGGGGAACCTTTCTGGCGGCTCTCCATTCGGTCATGCGGTTGAACCAGATCGCCGAAGTTCCGCGCCAGCCGCCCCGGCGCGTTTGTTGGATCACAATCGGCAGGACCGACCGCACGTAATCGATGATTTCTGCCTTGCTCAGCCCGAGCCCAGCTTGCATGACCATCAATGCTAGCTGCTCAAACGCACCGGTCGGGCTGTCCGCATGGATCGTCGTGATCGATCCGGGATGACCTGTGTTGACGGCGCGCAAGAACGAATAGGCTTCCGCTCCCCGGATCTCGCCCAGGAAGATTCGATCCGGCCGCAACCGCATGGCGGCTTGCAGCAGCGTTTCAACGGTCACGTGCGCCAGGCCCTGGTCGCCCTTTGATGCGACGAGGGGCAGATAGTTGGGCTGGTGTGGTTTAACCTCTCGCGTATCCTCAATGGTGAGGATTCGCTCATGCGAAGGCACCTCGTGCAAAATCGCGTTCAGAAACGTCGTTTTGCCCGACGATGTGCCTCCTGAAAGCAAGATCGAATACCGTTCCCGCACGGCCAGGCGGAGGAAATCCTCGATCTTGCCGGCGTCGAGATATTCGCAAAGGGCGCTGTCGGTCTCGCTCAATTCGCCGGGATCCTGGACGGAGATCGCATCGAACGACCCCCGCTTCCGGTAATCCTCAAGGCGCATATCCTTCACGACCTGCTTGCGGATCGCGAAGGCGCCTCCTGTCGGCGTCGCCGGCGCAAGCACGCCCTGGAAGCGTTCGCCGCCGGGGAGGGCGGCCGAAAGCAAGGGATTTTCCTCGCTGATCGATTGCGAGGATGATGCCGCTATACGTTCCATGAGGTAAGTGATCGCGGCGCGGTCGAGCTCGGGGACGTCGAAGGGCTCCATATGTGTCGAGCCAACAATTTCGACCCACACAAGTCCAGGCCCGTTTGCACAGATTTCGACCACGCGATCGTCGTCGAGCCAGCGCCGCACCGGCTCCAGCGCCTTATTTAGAAAGACGGTTCTTTGCTGCCCGCTCACGTCGTATCTCCGTCAACGCCTCGCGCACCGGGTCCGGATAGAACTCGGAAAAATCGAGGTCCCGGCGGACGAACACCATGATGCGCGACCCCTGATCGACATGGATCGTGGGCGCGATGTTGATTGAATTTCGAAGCGCCTCTTCGGCAATGCGGTTGAGGCTTTGCGAAATCTGTTGCGCGCCGATCTGGCGGGCGCTCTGCAGGTATTGGTTGGGCTGCGTCTGGATTGTCACCGTCTGTCCGGTCTGCGGGTCCGTGTAGGCCTGGTTGGTGTTCGACCCATTCTGGTCGTTGCCAAGGTTGGCGATGAATTGCGTCGCACCGCCCACGACACTTAGAAGGATCGCCGAGCCGAACCGCTCGAAATAATGGTTGTCGACCTCGCCCGGCATGCCGCTGCGACCGAGCTCGTCGGTGCCGGTCGAGCCGAGCTGCACCGACATGCCGTCCGATCGAAGCAGGCGTGTCCACACTATGAACACCCGCGTTTGGCCGGTTGCGAGACCACTGCGATATTCACCGATAAGGCGGGAGCCAGCGGGGATCAAAACCCTGCGACCGTCGAACGACCACACATCCTCCGACACGACGGCCCGAACCATACCGGCAAGATCGCTCTGGATCGCGGTCTCGAGTACGCCCTTGATCATCGTCCCTTGGGCGACCAGAGCGTCCGTGCGCGGGTTCATCGTGGCTTTCGATGTATCCGCTCCGCTCTGGCTCGCCCTTGCCAAAAAACGCCGATTGGGGTCCTCCTCGCCCTCGCCCTCGCCCGCGTTTACGGCCGCCGCTGCATCCGCTCCATTGCCGCCGAGCGCTGATGCACTGCCAGGCGCATCGCCGCTATCGACGACGAGCTGCTTGGCGCGCAAGCGCTCCCATTTGCGGCGCTCCTCTTCTTCTTGCCTGCGCCGTTCTTCCTCAGCCAGACGACGGGCCTCGGAATCATCCTGCACCTGTGGTGGAGCTGCAGGCGGTTGCAAGGCTGGTGGAGGGGGAGGCGGAGCCTCGACCGTCGCCGGCGGCTCCTCGGGAGCCGCCGGGATTTTCAGGGTGCCGTTATCAAGCTGAGGACGCGGCGTATCGAGCCCCGGTGCGGGAAACTGTGTGGTGTGAAACTCCTCGCCATCCGACGCCGTCAACAGCGGCTTGTCTGGCGCACGCGTCGCCGCATAGATCATCCAGCCGGCGAAGACCACCGCACCCAGCGGCACCACGATCTTGAAGAATGTGCTCGCCCCGAATTTTGGCGGGGCGACCACTGTTCCTTCCTCGGCGAGCATTCTGTACTCATTGGGAGATGGCATCAGGCCCCCTCACTTTCCGAACAGTCCCACCGCCGACACGCTGCGGCTCATAAGGTTCAAGCCCGGTCGGTTCGTTCACATTGTTCAGTCTCAGATTGAAGACGCAGGTTGCTTCGTTGCCATTGCGCAGCGTCCATTGGTAATTGACCTTGTCGACGACGATGTACGCGCCCTCGCGGCGATAATTCACAAGCGTCTCATTGCGCTCGCTGTCGACGACATAGATCGCCGGCACTTCCCTTGCCGGATCGAAGCGGAACCAGGTCTTCACGCCGTCGTCGTAGATCACGAGCGGCTTATTTGCCGACGACCCCTTATAGGCATAGGACGAGTTGGCGTTTTCGGCCTTGAAACCCTGCCGGTTCGGCTGTGCCGCCCGGGTCCGGGCTTCGTCCATCAGCGCCGCGTCCGACGCCTCTTCGGGATAGCGGAACTTGATCGCATAGACCTGTTGCGCAACTGGCCGAAACTCGCCGTTGAGGAAGAACACATAGCTGCGCTTGTTGGTCAGGACATTGAGATTCCCGCCCGCATTCTTCTCGATCGGCTTCACAAAGAGCACATTGCCCTTCTTGTTGGGCTCGATGCTCCAGGCCGGGACGTCGCCAGCGCCGAGGGTTTCGATTTTCTCGTCATCGCCGAATTCGATCATGGTCGAGGCGCCATAGCTGGCCGGTACCGACACCACATCGTCCTTCTGATACCAGACGAAGCGAATGCGACTGTCACGAGATCCCGCCCGAGGGGTCTGTTCGGCAAGGGCCGGCTGAACCGCGCAAACGCCGAGCCCGATTGCCATCAGGATGCCGGCGACCTTCATTGCGGTGTCTCCGCGGTGGGTGCCGGCGCCGTCTCCTGATCGCGCCGATATTCGAGCACCTGGAAGCCGAGCGGATTTTGAAAGCGGATCTCGTTTTTGGCCGGCACGCCGGTGTAGCGGAACCGGATCAACGACACCCAATGCCGCTGCACGGTGTTCGCCTGGCTCTTTTCCTCCGTCATGAACCGGACCAGGGCGGTCCTTTGGTTAGGAAACGTCACGGACTTCACGGTCACAGCCACGACGGTGTTTCGCCCGTAGAGCACGACGGGGTTCGTCACTTTGTTTGCCGGGCTGAAAAGCTCGACGAGCTCCCTCGAGGCATCGCCGGCGCTCAGCAATTGCGCGAGATCGAAGTTGTCCTTCAGCGCCTTCGGATCGTAGGTCTCGCGAGCCTTCACATAACGGACGATATCGAACATCCCCATCGACTCGTCCTGCTGCAAAGGCCCGTCGGCCAGCGGCCGCTTGACCTCGACAAACCCGGTGGATTTGTCGACCACCACCATGTAGGGCTCATAAGTCTTGAGCGGCAGCGCCAGGATCAGCGCGCCCACCGCTGCAACGGCAATGACCGAGGCGACGCTTGCCACACACCACGCCAGAGATCGCGACCAGCGATTGCGCCGCGCGATATCTTTTTCCCAGATTGCCGCATCCACGTAGTACGGCAAGGGAGACTCGGTTTCCTTCGCCGGTCCCCCAGCATTTTCCTTCACATCGCTCATTGGTGCCCCAAGACTATGCGGGATCGGTCAGCTTTCGGGAAAGCCGCGCATATTCCGCTGAATTCTCGTACCTTCTCTGTGCGAGGCTCACGCGCGCCCGCTCGCGACCCGCCAAGCGCTCCTGCCGCGTGCTCCAGCCCAAGCGTCCCATCAGCCTGCGCTGACCGGCTTGGCCCATCGCTGCGAAAGCACCGCCGTAGAAGCGCCCAAACGAAGGCGTTCCAATACCAATCCCGCCCGCCAGCGAGGCGGCAACGTTGGTGATTTGCGACAGCAGCAGCACGCCGACGAGGCAGATCAGGATCAGCGGCGCGGCTTCGCTCAAGGTCGTTGTCGCAGCACCGTTCGACCGGTTGACCGCGTCGAAATAGGTCTGGGTGATCGAGATGAAGAAGGCGCAGAAGGCGTAGACCAGAATCTGCACGCAGATGTACTGCACGATCGCGGTTATCCAGCCGGCGAAGAACCGGGTCGTGTAGCCGAACAGCATGAGAATGATGAACACTGGGGCGAGCGCCAGCAAAAGCCAAAGAAAGATCTTCGACAGGATAATGAGGAAGATCGCATAACCGATGAGCAGGGCGCCGACGACAAGAATGATCGCCGCCAGCACGTAGCCGCCGAAGTTCAACACCCCAAGGCTCTTGATAAAGGCGGACGTGGAATTGGCGAGCGAATCCCAGATGTTTTGCAGGGCCGTCTGCACGGAGTTGACGGAGTTCAGCCCGGCCGATGTCCCTGTCACATTGGCCGAAACGCTCGTGAGAAGGCTGTTCCCGATCGCGGAAGGTGTCCCATTCGCGAACGAATAGGCATATGTTTGAAAGTCCCCCCAGCTCGTCGCCAGAGCGTAGATGACGAAGGCGCGGAACAGGCGCCAGATCATCTCTTTTCCCGATCCCGTCGAGGTTCCCTGCCAAATGCTGATGGCCCAGAATATCACGTACAGCGTCAGCATCAGGCCGGCGACACCCACCTGTCCCCCGCCCGTCAGGGCCGACGCGAGGTTCTGGTAGGCTTGCGATACATAGTTATTGCCGAACTTGTCGACCTGTTGCAGAAGCGTCGTGATATTGAAGTTCATTCTTTCGCCGTCCCACCTGTAAACAGAGATGGATCGCTATTGAGTGCCTTCATCGGACCACACTCGAATGGCTTCTTCGCTTCTGTTCTTGGTTCGGGCGCCGCGAACGCCATCGGCTGCATCGGTCCCTCGTCGCGCGAGCATGGAGCCTTGAGCGGCTTGTGGCCGCACCCGGAGGTCGCGACAGTGCCAATGATAGTGGCCGCTGATAGAAGCAAGCGCACCGTCATTGGCCGGACTTATATTCGAGCCCCCGCGTGGCCTGGGTGATCAGGTTCATACGATCGATGTTTTCCTGGTTGGCGGCCGCCGTAGCGGTGTTCACCGCGCCGATCAGTTCGTTCACGGTCAGACCGGTTTGCACCATAATCTGGCTGTTCTGATCGATCGAGCCTTTGACGTCCTGCGCCGTGCCGATCCGCTGAGCGCCCGACTGAAAAGCGCTGGAACGGGTCTTCACTCCATTTTGCGAGGAGTCCACCAGCCCGGTGACCGTGGCCGCGACGTTCACCAGGGCGCTGTAGTTCCTATCCATCTGCGTCGCCTGACCATTGATCAGACCCGAAATGGTTTTCACCAGCTGCAGGCCGTTGATCAGGTTTGAAACCATCCCCTGCGATCCGTTGCCGAGGCCGGCGAACGACAACGAGCCGCCCGAGATCACGCTGCCAAGCGAAGGCGCGTCCCCCATGGAGAAGCCGCCACTGCCCAACGCCATCTGCGCGAGCTGGCCGGCCTCGGCCGACCTGTCGCCCGTAACGGCCTGCAGCGTCGCTTGCGTATAGTTCATGATGTTGCGGTCGGTGCTGAGGATCTCGCTCGTGGCCGATGCAATCTGCCGAGCCTGTTCCAGATTAGCCTCGTCGATCGTAGGCACCTGCGCAAAGGCGATGCCGCCAAAGCCAAGCAAGAGTGCCGCTGTTAACGGAATTCCACGCATAGCGCTTTCTCCTATTGAGCCTGATATTGCTTGACGGCCGACATCAGTTCGTCGGTCGTCAATGTGACGGGGTCGCTGTTCGCGTCCCGTTGGATTTGCGAAAGCACGGGCGAGACGTTTTCAACCGTGTCGGTCGTGCGCGGTGCCGTACATGCGCTGTCCGTCGAGGAGCAGCACGGGTTGCCAACCGTGCCGCCGCCGCTCGTCCCCGCGGGACAGCTCGTCGAGCCACTCGAGGCAGGCGGCGCGGGCTGCGGAATGGGCACCACCAGGCCGGAGGATCCCCGGCTTGTCAGTGTGGCAGTGCCGATGTTTCGCACGTTGAAAGCTTGCGCGAAGAACCCTGTCGCCTGGATCACCTCGTTGAAGGTCAGTCCGCCTTGGGCGCGAATCCCGCTGTTGCGGTCGAAGGCTTCCATGACGGTTTTGTCGGTCCCGATATCCTGGCCCATGGTCTCGAAGACCTGCTTATTGGGGGCCACGGTCGACATGCTGCCATTCATGCCGCCGACTACCTGGCCGGTGCTGTCCAGCAGGCTTCGTTCACCGGCATTGCCGCCGACAGCGCCCGATCCAGATCCGGTCGAGGCGAACGCTGAAGAGCCCTTGATGTCGGGATTGACCTGTTCCAGGGAGGCCCGGTCACTCGCCGGATCGACCGAAGCCTTAGGACTCGTCACGTTCTGCGCCTTTTTGGGGGTCGTCACCGAGCATTTTACGCCCTGCGTGGCGGACTTCGTGTCCTCCTGGATCAGCTTGATCTGAACCTTGTCAGCCTTGTCCTCGCTTCGCTGCGACAGAATAGAGCTGTCAGAAACCGGCACGGCCGCCATCGCCGTCGATCCGGCGAAAATCGTCACAAGGGCGGCCGTCGCGCCCATGGTGGTCTTCATTCCGGGTCCCTCCCAAGAAAGATTGGCAACCAAACTTCCGGGTCGTCGCCGACCCGCGCGCGCAGCGCGTCGAGCTCCTGAACTGTCTCGATTCGCCCGGAGAGGACCTTGATCGCGTCAGGCATCGCGCCCAGATTGAGGCGCGCAATGACGCTGTCCTGGTCATGCTTGATCAGGAATTTGCGGGCTTCAGGAGAGGTTTCGCGGATCCATTTGATCTCGCGCTCCGACAGCCCGAACGCCCTGTGCGACTCCTCATCCGCCTTCGGGTTGGGGAAAAAGATATTGGTCGGCGTCTGTTCGATCAGCGTGTTGGCGATCGACGATTTCACGATATCCGCCGCAGACTGCGTGCCGAAGCCAACGATGCCATTCAATTTACGAATGGTTTTCAGCTTGTCCTTGATGAAGTAGCTGAAAATATCATTGTCTAGGAACTTCCAGCCTTCATCGAGGAAGATCATGACCGGTTGCCCGTCAAGCAGCTCCTCGATGCGATGGAAGATATAGAGCAAGGCCGCCGTGCTGGTCGTTGCGTCGCTCAACAAGCTCGTCATGTCGAAGCCGAAAATGGACGACATCGAAAATGAGTCTTCCGCGTTGTTGAACAACCAACCGCGCTGATCCGGCCTCATCCATGGCTGCAAGCGCGAATACAGATCGTCATCGCCGGCGCGCATCGCACCGCGCAATAGCTCGGCGAACTCCTCCATCGTTCGACCTTCGGGCGGCGCGCTCGCCACCTGGGCGATCGCGTTGCGGATGACTTGCTCCTCGCGCGTCGAGTGGGCGTGTCCGTCGGATCGACGCAGCATGAAGCTGAAAAGCTGGAAGAGAAATTCCCGGTTGCGCGGCGTATCGGGCAGGCGCAACGGATTGAAGCCGGAAGGCTCCCCAGCCTTCAAAACCTCATAGCGGCCGCCAAGCGACCGCACGAAGATATCAAGGCCACGGTCCTTGTCGATCATCACCAGCTTGGGGCGCGGCGTGATGCGCTGCGCCTGTGCCGCGAGAAAGCCGAGCAGCACCGTCTTGCCCGAGCCCGAGGGACCGTTCAGGGTGAAATTGCCGAGGTCTCGAACATGGAAGTTGAAGAAGTAGGCCGTTTGCGACGTCGTCTCGAGAACGCTTATCGGCTTTCCCCAATGCACCCCGCCAGCCCGGCCGCTCGCATAGTTATGAAAGGCGGAGAAGCCCGCCATGTTCTTCGATGAGATCATGGACTTGCGCGCCACATAGGCGAAATTGCCGGGCAGGGTGGCCCAGAACGCTGGTTCACAATTCAGGTCCTCGCGAACCCACAGGGCGGACACCTCCGTCAGCGCCGTGCCGACATCGGTCACGCAGCGCGCCACGTCGTCCATGGTTTTCCCGAGGCACAGCACCGTCAGATGATGCAAGCCATAGAGCGCTTCCGAAGACAAAAGCTCATCCCGGGCTTCCCCGAGCTGATCGGCCACGATCGAGCCGGCTTCATCCGACATGTCGATCTTGCGCCCGACCCGCTCCATCTGGGTCAGCGCCTGGGGCTTGTCGATGATGGCGAAGGATTGCGTCACGATGAATTCGTGCGGCACCTTCAGCATGGGGTTGAGCATCCCCGGCCCCGTGATGGATGGGTACTCGCTCACCGAAATGATGGCCCCGTATCGCGTTTCGGCAGGGAACGCCCCGCGAATTTCCAGGGCGTTCGGGCCAAAGAACAGCCGCTTCGTCGCCAGCGCCTCCGCGAGCTTCATGCGCGGCAGTGCCATCGGCCGCGGAAACCCGCCATTGACGAGCTGCACCAGGAATTCCAGCGGCTCGGAATGCCAAACGTCATTGCGCTTGACGACGGTCAGAACCCGCGCGCCATACGCCTGCAGGCTCTCTCGGACGGCTTTCATCACGTCCGTGAGTTCGATCAGCGCTCGCTCCTCGCTCGAAGAGCGACCGTCCGCCGCCCTGCGTCCCAAAAGCTTGCGGATCACAAGATCCGCTGTCCCGACCGTTCCCTGCAGCTCGCGCCGCACGATGGTCAGGTAGATATCGTTCACAAACATGCGCTGGGTGCGCAGGGCCGCCGTATAGCGCTGATCCAGCTCTTGGCAGAACATGTTCTCGAAGCTCGACTCGATCGCCGGCTTCACCTCGCGGCGCACGATATGCGAGTAGATCGCATAACGGGAATTCGCCAACCCCCGAATGAGATCGTTGCGGCCGAGCAGGCGCGAATTGATCTCCGGGATATCGATCGTCTCGAAGCACAGCCCGCTCATGTGAACGAAGGACATCAACATGCCGTCCTGCGTCTTGATCACCTCGTCGGACACATGCCGTGAATAGGGTATATGGGCCGAAACCGGGTTCTCCCGACGGGACACGGCCCCGAAGCTCAGTTCATCGCGAAGAGCCCGTGCGATCGCCACGCTCACACCCGATAACTGCGCGCGCCCCAGAAGCTGGCGCTCCGGGGCGGCATCTTTCGTGAACGGATGAACATGATCTCGATGAACATGGGATCGCGCATGATCGCGATCCTGGCAACCGCATAGAGCGGCACGCAGATACAGAGCATGACCAGATTATGGCTTGCAAGGAACATGACAGCGGTCAGCACGCCGATGAACCCCGCAAGCTCGTAGGGTATGCCGAGCACCGTCGGCGCTCGGGTCAAGCCCTTGACGAGCGGAGTGATCAACAATCTGGGTTCGCCAGGATCGATCCAGCCGTCTGCCATCCCGATCACCTGCCGACCGCGGATTGAAAGAATTCGACAATCTGGGCCGAGCCGAAGACCAGCACGATACCCAAGACCCAGCTTCCGGCCACAAACCATGACAGGCGTGCCGCCCAGGCCATGAAGCCCATGAAAATGCAGAACAGAACCGCCAAAGCCGTGGCGATCGGACCGGTCAAGGTCTGCACCAACGTCTGCAGCGTGCTTTGCACCGGCTGGAGATTTCCGCCCCCGGCCATCGCTTGCGTTGCCAAGAGCATGAGCGGCATCGCCACACCAGCGCTGCGTGCCGCAATCATCTTCAAAAAGGTCATCAAAGCTTCTCCTCAGTCAAAGTTTTGCACCATCCCGCCCTGCCAGACCGGTGCCGTCGCTTTGTGAGACTCCGTGGTGCCGCCATTGCGGGAGTTGGTGCGGGATGTCGGATCATTTCGTTGATCCGCTACGCCGGCTGCGGCGTGTTGAACACCGGCCAGGTCAAGGCTTACCGTCCCTGCGGGCATTACTGCCTCAGACCCGACCGATGGCCATTGGTAGAAATCGTTGATGACGTTGGCGACATAGCCGACCGTTTCGGGGTAGGGCGGCACGCCCTTATATTTGAGAACCGCGACCTCCCCGGCATTGTAGGCGGCGAGCATGTATATCGGGTTCGGAAATTTGCGATGCAGATCCCGCAGAAAGCCGATCCCACCTTTCACATTATCCGCGGGATCGCAGATATTGACACCGTAGCTTGCTGCCGTGGACGGCAGAAGCTGCATCAGGCCATAGGCCCCTTTGGGCGATAGCGCGCCGGAATTGAAGCGGCTTTCGGCCCGGGCAACCGCGACAACGAGCGGCGGGGCAAAGCCTTGCTGGCGCGCGACCGTTTCGACGATCCGCTGTCCTTCTTCCTTCGACAGGGCAGCGACGCCGGGGCAGGGGTTGTCAGCCTTGATCGATGTCACCGTAGCGGCCGCGCCGTCAGCGCTTCCCGCCGTACCGATCCGCTGCACGTCCTGGATCTCAACCTCGCGGCCCTTTGCGTCGACGGCCGCATTGACGATGCGACCGGCAGGTGCCGTAACGCTGCCCTGGAATTTCTGCGTAGCTTCCTGTGCAAACGCTGCGTGGCACGTCACCAGGAACGCACCCGCTGCCAATACCGTTTTGCGGGATCGAATCATTAAAATAATCCTGTGCCGTTGCCGAGTACGCGATATCGAATTAATACAATGATCAGATGAACCGCAATCGCGAAATTGAGGCTGGCACAATGAAAATGAGCAGGGTTCTTTCCGTTGTGGCGTTTTTGCCGACCTTGTCGCCTCTGTCGGCGGCGCCGGCCCATGCTGATGATTTTGGCTGCAAGGTCTTGCTGTGCATCCTCAACCCGCAGGGTTGGGCGAACGTTGGGGAATGTGTGCCCCCGGTCGAGCGCGCTTTTCGTATGGTCGCGCATGGGGAGCCCTGGCCTCAGTGCCCCGAGGCCGGCAGTTCCGGTCGTATCGGATATGAGAAATTCAAACCCTGCCCGGACGGCACGATCGCCGTCTCGCCCGAGACGGAATCAAGCGGGAGCGACAACAGCTCTCGCTCACAAACTGTCTACAAGCCCGACAGCAACGGCGCTTTCTGTGCTCCGCGGAATGCGACGAATGCCTCTTGGGGCTCTTACCCGAGAGGTTCTGGTTACGGTACACGTCCAACATCGGCCCTGATGCCGCGCGAGAAGAGGACGGAGCCAAACTATCTCGATCTCAGGACCACAGACGGCAAACAGCGTTTTTGGTTCGATCTGAGCAGGTATCAATAATGAAGCCTGGCTTCGCCGCCGCCGGCATTCTCGCGGCCGTCCTCGCCAGTGTTTCGGCACTGGCCGAGGACAAACCCAATCCCTGGTTTCCGATCCCCGCCATGGCAGCTTTCAGCACCGGCGACACTTGGACCTATGCCGGTGAGACCCACCGTCTCTACGGCGTTCAAGCCTGCCTGCGAGGCACTTATTTCACAAATGGGGCAGGCGGGCGTGTCGATTGCGGGGAGGCAAGCCTTGCCATGCTCGTCTCTCTTATCCGGGATCTCAAACCTCAGTGCTACACGGCCGCCTGGCAGGCCGCGACCAAAACGCGCTTCGTGGTTTGCGTCGCACAGCCTACTTCAGGATCCGCGGCCGGTTCTCGCATCGATCTCGGCACGGCGCTGATCTCGACCGGCTGGGCTTTTGCGGCCGTCACTCCGAACGGCGCTCCGGTTCATGCTCCGTATATCGTCGCGCAGGAGGTCGCGAAAAAGCAGCACCTTGGCCTGTGGCAGTTCGCCGACGTTCCCGATCCGAATGCCATCATCCTGCGCAATATCCGCAACGCTTCTAACGCGGCTGGTCACTCTTCGAATCCGCTTGCAAATCGATAACGGTCCCGGCGAGTTGCATCATACCTGTAGAGGCCATCGCAGGCGGCATCTGGAGAAGACGCGATCGCGAGGAGTCTGGCTGCGCTAATCGGTGATGAGCGTATCAAATTGACGGCCGTTTCGGTGATTTTGAACGCGGAATGACAATACGCTTCTCTGCGTCGATAGTTGCTAATGTCCGGCATGCCACGCCCGCATCAACGACCTTCATGCTCATCCCACCGGTGACGAGGCGCTGGTCCAGACAGCGATCCGCCTCCGTAAGGCGCTTGGCGCCAGCGCTCGATCTTGCGGTGTTCATCCAAATTGAGGGAGTAGCTACGTTTCATGCACCGATCCCGGCATGCGATAGCCATTGGGATCGCTGCACAGTCGCATACAAGATAAAATCACCCCGCCGCGCCGGACTCTATTCCGCGTGACCTGGCCGGGCAACGCTCTGGCTAGGTTCAGACTGGACCGAACCCTTGACAGGGTTTCGATCCACGGCGGCCGCGGCCCCCGCACGCACTCCCGCGTTTCACGTGTTCGGTCGATATTCCAAAGCCTGCCTGTTAGCCGGAGCCGAAAGCCGCTGCTGTTTGTCCGGTAGCGCCGGCCGGGGGCCGCTTGCGTCCCAGCACCAGGTCTCAAGCTCGCAGCTTGAAACCAGATGTTCGAATTCCGCCCGTACGGCCTCCTTGGCATCATGCGGTACGACAAAAAGCGCCGTTCCCTGCTGGTCAACGTCAGTCAGAAGACCGAACGCCATCGGCACCGCTGGCAGGACGTTGTAGCGCAACGTTTTCACAAACCGCCGATGCTCCCCGGTCAGTACCTCGATCAATTGCTTTTCGTCGCTGTGCTGAAAAGGGGTCCAATGCTCCGTCACGTTCATAAAGCCGATTTCGTCGATCGCCAGAATGCCGGACGGCCTCTGCATGACCGTTGCGATGGTGATCAGGTGCGAATTTTCGTGCAGTCGCCACAGGTCGAATTCCGCCGCAAAGCGCTTCGGCACTTCCTTGAACATTTTCTCATCCAGGAAGAGCGGCGCGTCGGGCATATGCTTGATCGACAGCTTGCCGCCAAACCGGGCGGGGTCGAGCGATTTCACAATGCCGATCACGATCTTCTTGTGCTTCGCCTTAGCTGCTGCCGCGAAAGCCCGCTCCCGATCCGCTGCCAGGCGATCCTTGTGCTCAGGGGAGTACATTGCCGGCATAAACAGCAGCTCGCGCAACTGGAACTTCTGGCTCGACTTTGCATCGGCCGCGCCCCAAAGAAATTTCCGGACCAACCCCCAATGTCTTTTTCCCACAAAGCCCGGTGCCATTAATGTCAGCTCCGCCTCTTCCCAGAGATAGTCGAGCAAGCCTCGCAGCGTAAGCTTCTTCGGATCGGCTTTGACAGTGTGGTGGGAAGTCCTCTCGCCGGATGGTCCCTGTCGCGCCTTGCCTTGTGTCAGTGCGAAGGCCAGCTTCAGCCGCGCCGCCTCCGATGCAGGATCCTCAACGATCGCTTGACCCAGGACCTCCGCCTTTCCCGACAGTGCAAGGGGCAGTTCATAGCGATCACAGTCTACCGCGTGGTCCTTGCCGGTGTTAGGCATGCGCTTGATAATCAATTCCTCGCCGACGGCGGCGATGTACATCGGCACTCCGGGATGCCGACACAAACACAAGACGCGAGCCTGCTGATCCCGCGCCTGACGCAAGAGCGTCTGAATTTCCGGGTGCTGGGGGCCAACCGTGCGACCCAGAATAGCAAAATCACTCATAAGGATGCCATCCGACTTTAGATTGTGCGCCTATGATTAAATCATTGAACGGATGTTTCGTACAACCCATTGGGTTCAACGATGCTCCCAATCGATTGATTGGGCTAACCAACCAGACTCGACTGGGCCTATGTCTCGCGTGACACCCCGAACGGGCGAGCAGCGGCTGTGGCGGCGATGTAACCGTCGGACTTGCCGATCGCTTTATCAACAGCCCTTCGCCGTACCATCATAGTGGCATATGCGCGCCAGGCATCCAGTCGCAAGCCAAGACGCGATTTCAAATAAGGGGGCGTCTGGCGGCGCCGGCGAGTTTCGGATTCTCGCCTCCTCCAGGCGGTAGTGACTGTTGCATACGTGCAACTCAAGCGCGAAGAGTTTTCTCAAGGGCAACACTATTCTTGAATTCGGCGGTCAGAATGCGAGTTAATCAGCCAAACCCGCCCGATCGAGTTTTTTCGCTACGGGCCACATCAGCCTGGGATGCCCCTGTGAGTGTCGATACGATTGCTGGCGCAGTGAGCCGGGAGAGCTTCGCTTTCTCATACCTCCGCTTTGAACCCGAGACCACTGTACCAGCCCAGCGGCCCTCCGCTGGCTGGCAGGGCTGCCAAACCATGCGGCTCCGTGTTTAAAAGAAAATGACGTTTGGCCTACTGCACGCCGGGCTCTTGCCTGTGATCGCTGCCACAAATCATCGGTGGTCTTGGTCGTGACGAAACCGCATGCGTATGTTTGCCCGCTATGTCTAGACGGAGATCCTGCCAAGCAAACTGAGCGTCCTGACGAACATTCTCCGCAAGCTTAAAACACTATGGGTATGGTTCGCCCATAACAAAACCTGACAATACCTCGCTCATTGTCCCGGCCACGCGCTATCTGGACCTTGATCGTGGAATTCCTTTCATGAAGAAAACAGCGGCAGTGTTTAATGAGAGATGAAGTAACCGATCTTTTCACGGAGTTGGCCCTTTGGGCGAATGTGGTGATGCAATCGGAAATGGGCGACAGAATCAGAATTTGCGCCGCCTATGACGCCGGTCTCCAGCTAATCGCTGAGCGTACTCCGCCCGGGTCTCTGCCGCGACCGGGCATTGAAGCTTGCATCCTGCAGCATCAGGAACTGAAGGCCGCCGATGACATCAGCTGCGTAGGTTGGATACTGGCCGCGATCGCTACGCGTGTTGGCGAACGAGATCTTCCTAAATGGGAGGAAGCTCAGAAGGTCATTGACATCACGGTTCGATTGCTTAGTCGATACCATCAAACTTGCGTTCATTGAAGCCATGGCCGCCTCGGCGGAATGGTCTTTATGCATATCAGGCATTCCCTTTAGCGTTGCACGGATGATGACGCTGGAAGTTTACGGCTCTATGAACTGAGCGCCTACGTCTCCGGCTGCGTCAGAAAACGGGTGGATCAGTCGTTATCTGGGCGCATAGAGTATAAATCGCAAATAAAGCTGCTGCTGTTGATACAGATGCCCCTTGGGCGAACTGCCTGACTTCCTACGACAACGAGCATTTCACCATCTATATGAGCTCCTGGACGGGGGGCGATAATGCCTGCTACAACCTATGTGCAACCAAGTTCGAATTGTTGCGATGCCAGCAAAGTGGAAATCTCTAACTGAGGGGACTGTCGCATTACTAAATAGCTGCTACAACCTGTGTTGCAACCAAGTTCGAATGTCGCCGGGCCAGCAAAGTAGAAATGTCGCCACGAGACAATTCGCAGGGCAGGGCGTAGCAATTTAGAAATGCGACACTGATGCGCCTGCTTGGCGCTGACGCGAGCGCGCCCGATCGGGCGTCAGCTGGTCGGGGTTGCGCAGCCCGATCGGGCTCCAGTCAAGCTCTTCGGCTTTGCAGCTCGCGTTCGCTCATCAACACCAATCCCACCTACAGTCTCCCTCGCTATCGGTGCCGGGGAGAATGGCATTCAGCAAAGCGGAAGCGACATTCCTACTTTGCAGAAGTGGGACATTTTACCTTTGCGCGTACAATCTAAAGTTGCATAATAGGAATTATGGAACTATCGGGCGATTTTGCCTGTGTTGCTTTTCAGCTCAAACCCCCGTTTGCGAAGTTGTGGATTCTCTCGGTAAACTGCGGTTGTCCGGTTTGAACTATGTTGTCAGAGTCTTCGAGTGCCTGTTTAGTGCGTTCTCCGGCCCTCGTTCGTCGACGACTCGGGTTCTATGTACCGAGCAATCGAGCGAAGATAGGCAACGATCTCCGGTAGCAGGTGATCACGATCGCCAAACTCTTCCACGATTCGTTTTACCTTGCGCCAGGGTACCTTCCCGTCAACATCGCCCAGTGAGTAGCCTAAGTGACCGATCGCGCAGATATCGCAGCCAGCCTCGATCACCTTGTCGACGAAGGCGGGAATCTCGCTCGCTTTCATTAGCCGCATGTTGCTGGTCATCGCAGATATCTCCGTTGGTGGTCGGCATGGAAATTGCGCCGACGCCCATTGTGCTCGAACCTGCACGCACTTCGCTACCTGTGCACTTGCACAGGTTGTAGGGTCTCAGGCCTGCCGAATGTGGACTGTTCTAGCAACACGGTTGAGCTGATTTCGATATTCTTGGCGGGAGTATTGAGTTGCCCGCGCGATTTCCGGCGGGTTTGCAGCGACCTCGGCCCAACCTACTGGACTCCAGGGGAAAGAGCGCGTGCGGCTCGAGCGACTTGCGAGGAAAGGAAATGGCGGGAGAACCGCAAAGGGCTGGCGGTCGATGCAACGTTGACGCACGCCACCGGCAAGGGCCGAGCGGGAAGCGGCGCTTGTTATGCTCGACCGGCGACAAGGCAAACATCGCATCACGCCGATCGGTGTCGATTTCCACCGGTTCAGTCACCGTGGGTGACGTCCTACTCCCCCTACCATCCCCGATTTAATTCAAATTTGTCTTTAGATATTGACGATTGCGCGACCTTCACCGTCGTAGACGGCAATGCGGGCGGGTAGAGAGGGTCCTATGACAAGCGATTTTTCCACCGCCCGAGTGCATTTAGATCGAGCGTATGACTACCTCTGTGGCGATGACCCGATGAGTCGAAGGGGACGCGAAGCCTTGGACCTGTTGATTGAGGCGATTGCCGTCGAAGAGTTCAAGCAGCCACGCCAAAACGCGGAGGTGCTAAGGTTTCCGATTGGGCGCCGCTTCTGAGGCAATCTCCACGGCCGCCATGTAGCCTCAGGTGAGGCGCTCACCGGACGGGTGCGGCGCCACTATGAACCATGGTGAGCAAATCCTCCCAGAGCGCCAAGAAGCCCGCCCCGCATGAGCCGAGGCGGGCAATATAAAATGGGGGGCCAAGCGCGCGTTCATGAAACAGCGCCGCAGGTAAATTCAGCAGAATGTCCATCCAGGCGCCTTCAGCGGCGATGCGCAGCCAGTTCTTGGGCCGGTAGGGCACGTTGTCGCGCGTATGGCCGGGAGGAACCATCAGGAGCGACATAGGCGCGATAAAAGCCGAAGTGGCCCGTGTGGCGCGGCCACATCCAGTTGTCCGTTTGGCCGCCGAAGTTGCCGATGCCGAGCGCGGGCGCATAGACGAGGCGCACGTCCTCAATTTCGAGCTTCTGCAGGAGATAGTAGGAGGCGCCGCCATAATAGGCCCCTACGTCGCAATGGCGATTGGGCTGTGCGGTTCGTGGCGAGCCGCTCATAGCGGGCAAACCCGTTCAGCTTGTCCGAGACGCTCTTGAGCATTTCGGCGGTCACATCCCGCATGTCCTCGATCACATAGATGCGGCTGCCTGGCGCCGCGGGCAATTCTTCACCCAGGGCTCTTCGCCAGAAAGCCGTCTGTGAGATAGTCCTGGCCCTCCTTGCTGTGGTATTGGATGGATTCTAACACGCAATGATGATTGGTTGCGACCAGCCCTTGTGGACTGACGAACGAGGCGGAGCATCCGCCCAGTGATACGATCGCGTTGAGCGGGTCAGCGTCCAGACGGCCGCATGGCCGCGCCCACTTCCGCAGTCTGGCCCGGCATCCAGATACCTTCGTCCGCCGACGTAGCCGTGACCGTCCAGAGCAAGGCGATGGCAGTTGCTTTGGCCAAACATTTCAAATTCGAGTTCATGCTGACTGTCGCTCTCATCTTGCCTCCTGTTCTCCGCAGATTGGATTGGTGACTATCGGGATGGCCGGAGTCCTGGCGCCCGCGCGGCGGCCAACACCGTAAACACCGAGTGGACCCGTTAACCGCAAGAGTCCTGATGGCGCTCACCTCTCATATTTGTCGCGCGCAACGTTTGCGGATCGTCCGCTGCACCAATCGTGCCAAATGAATAAAGCCTTCAGTTACAAATGGTGAGCCGCCCCATCCATGTCCGATCTCCGACGTCTTTACGTAAAGGGCTCGGTGCTTCCACGCTCGTTTGCTCTTCGCCCGTCCCTCTTCCGTCTTGACTAGCAGGAGCCTACGGCCTATCTCACTGCCGCGTTAGCACTCGCTTCTGGTGAGTGCTAACCACGCTCCGGCAACGGAGAACCGTTCAACATCCGCACCAGGGAAATCCAAAAATGGCAAAGTCGAATTTCCGGCCGCTGCATGACCGCGTGGTCGTTCGCCGC
>NZ_JAMYNZ010000027.1:0-30415 GCF_040319465.1 Mesorhizobium sp. M0910 | reverse complement strand
AGCCCGCCGCCGAGCAGCAGCAGGGCGAGCCGGAACAGGCGGCCAAGCCTGAGAAGCAGAAGACCAAGAAGCAGCCCGCCGCCGAGCAGCAACAGGCCGAGCCCGAACAGGCGGCCAAGCCTGAGAAGCCGAAGTCCAAGAAGCAGCCCGCCGCCGAGCAGCAGCAGGCCGAGCCCGAGCAGGCGGCCAAGCCTGAGAAGCCGAAGACCAGGAAGCAGCCCGCCGCCGAGCAGCAGCAGGCCGAGCCCGAGCAGGCGGCCAAGCCCGAAAAGCAGAAGGCCAAGGAGCAGCCCGCCGAGCAGCAGCAAGCCGAGCCGGAACAGGCGGCCAAGCCCAAGCCGGAGAAGCAGAAAAACAAGGCGTGCGATCCGCAGACTGAGAGCTGCTAGCCGTACGGGTAGACTACGGCACCGCGATTATTCGATCGCGGTGCCGCTGAGCGGCCATTCCCCCCTTGCCATCCCCACATCCTTCGTCCTAATCTCTCCCTTGAGAAAACCTTTTCCCAACTCGCCTCGCATCCGCTGACATCACCGATCAGCACGCTGAGGGGTCATAAGAGAAAAGCTTTTCCCACCTGGGAGGATCATGTCCAAATCATGCCGTCCGACGTCCAGCCAACGCCCGCCAAGCAGCCCGTCACCTTGCGTGAAGTGGCGGCCATTGCCGGCGTCAGCGTTGCCACGGCGTCCAAGGCGCTGAACGGGCAGGGGCGGATGACGGCCGAGACGCGAACCCGGATTCGCGAGACGGCGCAGCGGCTTGGCTTTCGCCCGAACAGCCTGGCGCAGAGCCTGCTCAGGCGGCGCTCCTTTACCGTCGGGCTGTTGACCAACGACACCTATGGCCGCTTTTCGCTGGCGCTGATGGCCGGCGTTTCCGATGCGCTGGTCGATGCCGGCGTCTCGGTGTTTTTGTGCAATGTCGAGGACGACCCGCGCCTTGCCCAGCTGCATGTCGATGCCATGCTCGACAAGCGCGTCGACGGCATCATCGCCACCGGCAAACGCATCGACCGCCACCTGCCGGTCGACCTCGCCAATCTCGGCATTCCGGCGATCTATGCCTTTACCGAGCCCGATCCAAACGCCATCGCTTTCGTGTCCGACGATGCCGGCGGGGCGCGGCTGGCGGTCGAGCACTTTTGCCGGCTCGGGCGTAAGCGCATCGCCCATGTCAGCGGTCCGGCGAGCTTTGCCGTGGTGCATGCCCGCGCCGAGGCCTATCGCGCGGTGCTGGCCGAGAACGGCTTGCAGGTCATGGAGCCGCTGCTTGGCCACTGGTCGGAGGCCTGGGGGCATGAGGCGGTCAAGACGCTGTTCGACGGCGAGGGGTTTGACGGCACGCGCGAAAAACCGGACGCGGTGTTTTGCGGCAACGACCAGATCGCGCGCGGCGTCATCGACGCCTTGCGCGAGCGCGGTATCGGCGTGCCGGACGAGGTCGGCGTCATCGGCTTCGACAATTGGCAGATCGTCGCCGAGGCGACCCGGCCGCCGCTGACCTCGGTCGACATGAATCTCGCAGCACTTGGCCGCGAGGCCGGCCTTGCCCTGCTTTCGCTCGTCGGCGGCGAACCCGCTTTGCCGGGCATCAGAAAACTGCCGTGCCGGCTGGTGGTGCGTCAGTCATGCGGCCGTCCGCCGGACGGCTGAAACGAAACGGGCCGTGTCGATTGCAAAGCGCTGGGGTGCGGCCGAGTTAAAGCCATGTGGAGGAGAAGCATGAGAACCACCATTACCGGGCTCGCCATCGCCGCGAGCATTTTGGGCACGCTGGCAACAGTCGGTCCGGCCGCCGCCGACACCGCCAACATCTGGGTTCGCGCCGACGGCTCGAACTTCATGCCGCGCATCGTCGATGCCTTCAACAAGGGGCATCAGAACCAGATCAAGCTGGACATCATCCCCAATGCCGAAATCATCCCGAAATATGGCGCCGCCGCCGCCGGCGGCACCGCGCCGGATGCACTCTCGCTCGACCTGATCTACACGCCGTCCTTCGCCGCCGCCGGCCAGCTCGAAGACATCACCGACTGGGCGAAATCGCTGCCCTATTTCGCCAGCCTGTCGCCGGCGCATGTCAAGACCGGCACCTATGAGGGCCGCATCTACGGGCTGCCGTTCTCGGCGGATTCCTCGGTGCTGATCTGGAACAAGAAGCTGTTCAAGCAGGCCGGCCTCGACCCCGAAAAGGGCCCGACCAACTGGGCCGAGATCGAAGCTGACGCCGAAAAGGTCAACGCGCTCGGCGGCGACATCAAGGGCTTCTACTTCTCCGGCAATTGCGGCGGCTGCAACATCTTCACCTTCACGCCGCTGATCTGGGCCTCGGGCGGCGACATCCTGACGGAGGACGGCTCCAAGGCGACGCTGGACACGCCGCAGATGCGCGGCGCCATCGACCTCTACCGTTCGATGGTCAAGAAGGACCTGGTGCCTTCAGGCGCGCAGACCGACACCGGCTCCAACTTCTTTGCCGCCTTCGCCACCGGCAATATCGGCATCTCGCCGTCCGGCGCCTTCGCCATCGGCGCGCTGAACACGCAATATCCCGACATCGACTACGGCATCACCTTCCTGCCCGGCAAGGACGGCGGCTGGTCGTCGTTTGCCGGCGGCGACAATTTCGTCGTCACCAAGGGCACCACCAAGGTCGCGGTGGTGAAGGAGTTCCTCGATTTCGCCTATTCGCTCGAGGGCCAGACCATTCTGGCGAAATACGGCAGCCTGCCGGTGCGCGGCGACATCGCCAATGAGGCGCTGAAGGACCTCGACCCGCGCTATAAGGTCGCCGCCGAAGCCATGGCCAAGGGCCGCACGCCCTATTCGGTGGTGTTCAACGACCTGATCAACTCGGCCAACGGTCCGTGGAACCAGATGATGAACGAGGTCTTCTTCGGCGAAGACGTCGACGGCGCCATCGCCAATGCGCAGGAGACCATGCAGTCGATCATCGATTCGGCGCCGCAGAAGTAAAGCGCCGGCGCCCACCTCCCCCTCGAGGGGAGGTCGGACCGCAGGTCCGGGTGGGGTCATCGCGGCAGTGCTCGACGCTCCTTTGATGTCGGCGCGCTTCGCGGAGGACCCCACCCCCCGGCAGCCCCTTAACCTCCCCCTTGAGGGGAGGTCGGACCGCAGGTTCGGGTGGGGTCATCGCGGCCGTGCTCGACGCTCCTTTGATGTCGGCGCGCTTCGCGGAGGACCCCACCCCCGGCCTTCGGCCGGACCCTCCCCTCAAGGGGGAGGGGGACGTAGCGCCAATGGAACAACAGGCATGAGCACCATCACAGTACGCCGTTGCAATGCTGGCTCCCCCTTCTCCCCTTGTGGGGTCCGAAGGACGGGGCGAGACCAGTGGCTCGCCCCCGGGCGGTGTCGCCGAAGGCGACGGATGAGGGGTGCTCCAGCTTGGCACCCACGGCAATCCTTCCAACACCCCTCATCCGTCTCGGCGCTGCGCGCCGATCCACCTTCTCCCACAAGGGGAGAAGGGAAGGCGAGCGGCCAGCCATGACCACCATCACAGCAATCTCCGCCCCGACGCGCCCCCGCAAACTCGTTGGCGCCGGCCGCCGGCAGTGGATCGGCCTGCTCTATGTCGCGCCGGCCGTTGCGCTTGTCGTCGTCTTCTTCATCGTGCCGCTTTGCATGACGGCCTGGATGTCGCTGCACAACTGGCCGCTGATGGGCGCGCACAGCTTTATCGGCCTCGACAATTACTGGGCGATCCTGCGCGACACCCGCTTCTGGAACGCGCTGAAGTTCACCGGCTACTACACGGTGGTGGTCACGATCGCGATCTTCGCCGTCGCCTTTCCGCTGGCGCTGTTCATCGAAAGGCCGCGGCAGCTGACCGGCTTCTACCGGACGTCCTTCTTCATGCCGGCGGTCATCGGCTTCGCCTCGGCGAGCCTTTTGTGGTCGTGGCTGCTCAACGTCGATTCCGGCCTGTTCAGCCCGGCCGCCTTCGAGCTTGGCCTGACCGAGAAGAAATTCAACCTGCTGGCGACCTTCCAGCCGGCCTTCTGGTCGATCATCGCCATGGTCGTGTGGAAGGTGGCGGGCTTCACCATGATCATCCTGATGACCGGCCTGCAGTCGATCCCGCCGGATCTGCAGGAAGCGGCGATGATCGACGGGGCAGGGCCATTCGCGCGGTTCCGGGCGATTACCTTGCCCTTGATGCGCCGCACGCTGGCGCTGGCGCTGATCCTGTCGGTGGCCGGCTCGATCCTCGCCTTCGACCAGTTCTACATCATCCTGCGCGGCGGCCCGCGCAACCAGACGCTGACCGCCGTCTACTGGATCTTCAACCAGTCCTTCGTGTCGTTCAAGCTCGGCTATGGCGCGGCACTTTCGATGGTCCTGCTGGTCATCCTGGTGGCGCTCAGCCTCATCCAGCTGCGGCTGCTGCGCCAGCCCGAGGGGGTCGACTGATGGCGCAGGCAAGGAGCCGCAACCGCCGCATCGGCATGCAGATTGCCGAGCACTCGACCGGCATCATCGCGTCCATACTGTTCCTGGCGCCGATCGCCTGGACGGTGCTTTCGGCCTTCAAGCCGGCGCAGGAAGCGCGCCAGCCGCCGCTGCCGCCCTGGCCGACCAGCGGCATCTCGCTCGAGAACTACGCCACGCTCAACACCTTCGGCGATGGCCTCTGGCTGCCGGCGCAAAACAGCATCTACGTCTCGGTCATGACCGTGGTGCTGTCAGTGATCGTCAGCGTGCTCGCCGGCTACGGTTTCTCGCGCTTCCGTTTTCCGCTGAAGAACCTGCTCTTCGTCGTCATCCTGTCGACGATCATGATCCCGTTCCAGTCGATTCTGACGCCGATCTTCCTGGTGCTGACAAAAATCGGCCTGCACAACACGCTGACCGGGCTGGTCTGCGTCTATGTCACGCTGCAGCTGCCGTTCTCGACCTTCATGATGCGCAACGCCTTCGACGCGGTGCCGCGCGAGATCGAGGAGGCCGCGCGCATGGACGGCGCCAACAATGTCACCATGCTGTTGAGGGTGATGCTGCCGCTGGTCTGGCCGGGCATCGTCACCATCGCGCTGTTCGCCTTCCTCGGCGCCTGGAACGAGTTTCTGGCGGCCCTCGTGCTGATGACAGACCAGTCCAAATTCACGCTGCCGATCATGATGACCGCACTCCAGTCCGGCCGCTTCGGCGCCATCGACTGGGGTGCCGTGCAGGCCGGCGTCACCGTCATGATGGTGCCGTGCCTCGTGCTCTTCCTATTGCTGCAGCGCTTCTACATTCGCGGCCTGATGGCAGGGGCCGTGAAGTGACCAATCGAACCGAACCGGAGTGAATTGATGACCGCATCGCAATCCGCCAGTCAGGGCGTCAAGCCGAAACTCGCCTTCCGCCCGCTGCCGGTGCCGCAGGTCGACGTGCGCGGCTTCTGGGGCGACCGCGTCGATGCCGTCGCCTCGAAGACCGCCGGCATCCTCTACGACCGCTGCGTCGAGGCGCGCATGCTCGAGCAGATCGACCCGGACCGGCCGTCGCCCGGCGTCGTCATCCCGTTCCACTCACCCTCGCCGGACGAGGCCGCCACCGCCGGCAACGAGTTCACCGGATCGACGGTGACCACGCAGATGTTCTGGGACTCCGATTGGGGCAAGACCATCGAGACTGCCGCCTATTCGCTCTACCGTCGCCGCAACGAGGAGCTGGAGAAGAAGATCGACGCCGTCATCGATATGTACGGCAAGCTGCAGCAGCCCGATGGCTATCTGTCGAGCTGGTACCAGCGCATCCAGCCCGGCCTGCGCTGGACCAATCTGCGCGACTGCCACGAGCTCTATTGCGCCGGCCATCTGATCGAAGGCGCCGTCGCCTACTACCAGGCCACCGGCAAGCGCAAGCTGCTCGACATCATGTGCCGCTATGTCGACCATATCGCCGAGACGTTCGGTCCCGAGCCCGGCAAGAAGAAGGGCTATTGCGGCCATGAGGAGATCGAACTGGCGCTGGTCAAGCTGGCACGGGTGACCGGCGAGCGCAGATACATGGACCTCGCCAGATATTTCATCGACCAGCGGGGACTTGAGCCGCATTATTTCGACGAGGAGGCGCGCGCCCGCGGCGCCGACCCCAAGGCGTATCATTTCAAGACCTATGAATACAACCAGTCGCACAAACCGGTACGCGAGCAGGACAAGGTCGTCGGCCATGCGGTGCGGGCGATGTATCTCTATTCGGGCATGGCCGACATCGCCACCGAATATGGCGACGACACGCTACGGGTGGCGCTCGACCGGCTTTGGGACGATCTCATGACCAAGAACCTCTACGTCACCGGCGGCCTCGGGCCGTCCTCGCACAATGAGGGTTTCACCGCCGACTACGACCTGCCAAACGACACCGCCTATGCCGAAACCTGTGCTTCGGTCGGCCTGGTGTTCTGGGCGAGCCGCATGCTCGGCATGGGTCCCAATGCGCGCTATGCCGACATCATGGAGCGGGCGCTTTACAACGGCTCGATCTCCGGCCTGTCGCTCGACGGCTCGCTGTTCTTCTACGAAAATCCGCTCGAAAGCCGCGGCGCCCACCACCGCTGGAAATGGCACCGCTGCCCGTGCTGCCCGCCCAATGTCGGGCGCATGGTCGCCTCGATCGGCAGCTATTTCTATGGCCTGTCGGACGACGCACTCGCCGTCCATCTCTATGGAAACGGCACGGCTCGTTTCGATATCGCCGGCCGGCAAATAGAGCTGACCCAGACCAGCAATTATCCCTGGGACGGTGCGGTCTCGATCTCCGTCGAACCGGAAGCGCCGACCGCGTTCACCTTGCACCTGCGCCTGCCGGGCTGGTGCCGCAAGGCAACGCTCAAGGTGAACGGCGCCGATGTCGATCTGGCTACTGTCACCAGCGACGGTTATGCCGCGGTCCGCCGCGAATGGCGCAAGGGCGACCGCGTCGAGCTCGACCTCGAAATGGCGGTCGACCGTCTATACGCCAACCCCCAGGTGCGGCAGGATATCGGCCGCGTCGCACTGGCGCGCGGGCCGCTGATCTATTGCGTCGAGGAGACCGACAATTCCAGCCAGCTGCACCGCATCGCCCTGCCGCGAACGGCCGACATCGAGGCGCATCAGCAGCCGAATCTTCTGGGCGGCGTCGTGACACTTTCGGCGATCGCCAAAAAGGCGGCTTTCGAAAACTGGCAAGAGGGGCTCTACCGCACCGAACCGCCGGCGGTCGAGGAGGCAAAAGTCACCGCCGTGCCGTATTTCGCCTGGGACAACCGCGACCCCGGCGAGATGCTGGTCTGGCTCAGGGACGAATGAAGCCCGGCGGCAGCGCCCGACCGATCTCCTCGGCCACAAGTTCCTGCAGCTGCCAGAGATTGCGGTCGCGGATGCCGCAGGCGTCGAGATGGCGAATGGTCTCGAACAGATATTCGGCGCCCGAACCCCAATGGCCGACGGCCGTTGCCAGGGTCGCCGCTATCGCTTGCTTTTCGAGCTTTCCTGCATAGCGCGGATTGGCGCGATCGACAACGAAACCAAGCGCTTGGCCCATGCCGCCGCCCGTCCTGACCTGCAGCCAGCGCGGCACGTTGACGGAGGGCAGGATGGTCATCTCGCGGCGCAGCAGCGCCTCGAGATTGGCCGCCACGGGCTCGGCGGTCTCGAACACCATGCCCTGGCATTGGCCGCCGCGGTCGAGCGCCATCATCAGGCCGGGCTGCTCGACGGTGCCCCTGAAGCGCTGCACCGTAAAACAGAACGAACGGTGCCAGCCCGTCGCCACGGCCCGTTCGCCACCTCTGACCTCGCCGGCCGGCTTCCACAGCAGCGAGCCATAGGCGAACAGCTTCACCGGCCTGGCCGGCGCGCCGGCCAACACCTCGTCGCGAATGCGCGCGTAATCGGCATCGGTCATGTAGACCATGCCCGGTGTCGGCCCGGCATCCTCGACCGCACGCAAAGTGCGGGCGACCAGCGCCTCGGTCAGCGCCATCGGTGTCTTGCGCGGCGAACGCCGTGATGCGGCGGAAATGACCTTGCTCATCCTCATGCTCTCAGCCTTGCCGCCATGTTGCCGAAGGCTGAAAGATTCTCAAGGGCCGAGTACACCAGCGCGGTATCAGGATTCGAACTGTCGTGTACAACAGCTTGACTGCACAAATACCTACGCGACGGGTTAAACGCGTCGACTGAACCCATTTCAACGTGATGCAGCGAGATGCTGGTCTGGCTCAGGGACGCCGGATCGCTGGTATCACCAATTTGAGCCGCCAAATGCATGCCTTGAATTCGCCCGGGCGCGCGTCATCTAGCTTTGAGTGGCGCCAGTCACTTGAACGGGTGGAGGCAGATTGTGGCGCTCGAAGCTGTCGCGCGTCCCGGCGGTCGCTATATTGCGGTCGCCGTCGTGGCGGTGCCATTGCTGTTCGTCGTCGGTGGACTGGCCATTCGCTATGCGGCATTTGCCTCGATCTCGGCGGAACCAGGCTTCGCAGCCTATGCCCAGGCGCTCTGCCGGTGGGATTGCGCGTGGTATGTCGACATTTCCGAACACGGTTATGAGCGCTTTCCCATTCCAGGCCAGAGCAATGTCGGACGCTGGGGCTTCTTTCCGCTCTATCCGATGCTGGTGGCGGCAATCCGGTCTGTTTTCCCTTTGCCGACGATACTGCTCGCGTCGATCGCATCGATTGCGTGCAGCTACGCGGCCTGTCTGGTGGCGTGGCCGCTGCTCGAGAAGAACATGCGCGCTTATGTGCTGTATTGCGCCTTTCTGCTCAGCGGCCCGTTCTCCTTTCACTTCACGACTTTCCTGACCGAACCTCTTTTCGTGCTCCTGACGTCGTGCGTTTTTCTGGCACTCAAACGCTCCAGCTATCTGACCGCGGGGCTGTCATCGGCTCTGCTGTCGGCAACCAGGCTCGTCGGAGTGCTTGTTGTATTTGCGACCGTCATTCAGATGTTCAGGGATTACCGCGCAAAGGGCGGATCGGCGCTTTCGTTCCCACGTTGGGTGCTTGGCCGACCGGATCTGCTCGTTGCAATTCTCATCTCGCCTGCCGGCTTGTTCGCCTACATCCTGTTCCTCTATCTGACGGTCGGGGACGGCTTTGCCTTCCTGCACGTCCAGCGCGCGTTTGGACGGGTGGCGGGCAATCCGCTCGCCTTCATATGGGATGGACTCTCGGCCGTTCCGACGACTGGATGGCTGCCTACGGCGCCGCAATGGAGCGCGCTCGCCGCACTCATAGGACTGGCATTATCGGCGGTTCTGGCGGTTCGCAGGCAATATGGCGCCGCGTTGTTCTGCGCCTGCTGCATCATCCTGCCGCTGATCACGAACCTGGCCTCGATGGTCAGATACGTCATTGGGCTTTCGCCTCTGACAATGTTGCTGACCACGTTGTTGTCGGCGTCGAAGCTGACTTTTCTTTCGGCTCTGGGTCTCTTCCTGGGCGCCTGCTATTTCATGACGGTGGCATGGATCGGGGGCTATCTTGCCCTGGTCTAGCACTCCGGGCCCGCATCGGCGCGCGGCCTCGCTTGGCGGCTACACGCTGGCGGCGGTTCTGGCCGGGGCGGAAGTCATCATCCTTGCGCTTGCTCTCAATCCAAACGTCAATGCCGACTATCGCGCCTATTACATCGACCGGACGACAACCTGCCTCAATCGCGATGCGGTCGGCAGCTACACCCTTGGCCAGACGGTGTCGTTCCGGTCCGACGGAGCCAAAAAGGCAGCCGGCATGAGGGTCTGCGGCTGGTCGGGACCGGTAGCCGACGGCACCCATTCGCTGGGCGAGACCTCGCGGCTTCGCCTGGAGATACCGCCGCTTCGCGACGGCCTGACAGCCACGCTGCAAATGGCCGCTGTCATTCGTCCGCCACAGATCACGCAAAGGGTTGTGATCTCGGTGAACGGCGTTCGGGTGCATGCGGTGACGCTGTCCGGCAAAGAGCCACGCACCGTCTCGTTCGTCATCCCACCGGCGGCTCTCGCCGAGGCCAAGACACTCGACATCGCCTTCGACTACCTCGACGGCATTCCGCAAACTCCTGCCGCCAGCAACATCTATAAGCGCTCCATCAAATTGTTGTCGCTCCGGCTCGATCCCACTGACGCGGATTAGGGCGGGCGATCGCGCTGCTGGCCGCGTCTTCGCTGCGCAAAAACCCAGCGGTCGAGCATGAGGAGATTGACCGCTGGAACAAGCAAGCATGTAACCAGGATGGCAATGATCGGCGGCAGACTGAGTTTCGCCGTCAAAAGCGCCGGCGCCGCGTAAGCCACCGCGAAGCCGGTTGCCGTCAGCAAGAGAAAACGCGGAGCCTCCGATCGATGCGATCCGCTCGACGCGAAGGTCACGAACTTATGCGCGAGATAAGAAAACAGGGCGGCAGCGGTATAAGCTGCGAGCGAGGCACCGACCGGCGAGAGGCCAAACCGTTGCCATTCGACCAAAGCGGTGGCCATCACTGCATATAGGATCGTTGCAGCGATGCCGACCGACCCGAAGCGCGCCAGCAGCCTCAGCCCGGCGTCGCCGGTCGAACGGCGCTCAGACATGCGCACTGCACGCATACTGCGCTCCAAGCGGCAAAGGCGCGAATACGCGCTCGACTCTTCTGGCCAAGGGCCTTGCCGAGGGTAGCAGCAGAAAATGCTCGGAGCGGATGTCGCTGAAGCCTGTTTCCTGAAAGAGGGACCTTGCTCTGGCGGCTTTGAGCAGGACTGCGTCCTGATCGAACGGACACCGGAACACCGCAAGGCGCGTCATCGGATTATAGGGATTGTGCTCGATGATGCAGGCGATGCCGCCTGGCCGCACGACGCGCCGCATTTCCAGGAAGAAATCGACCCAGGAGGAGGGCGTAACGTGATGGACGACACAACTGGCGAAAGCCAGATCGAACGTGCCGTCCTCATAAGGCAGCCCCTGCGTGCTGCAGGTCCTGTAGGCCACACGCGGATTGTGTTGGCTGGCGCGCAAAATCGAGTCTTGCGAGACGTCGCAACCATCGAGGCTGTCGAAAGCGCCGTCGAGATAGGGGTGGAGCGAACCGATGCCGCAGCCGACATCCAGCGCCCTTACAGCCGACCCACCCTGCCGAAGCTTTCGCTCGACCACCAAACGCCGCAGCAGGTCCGCCTTGGCGATAAGGAAGAAGTCGTGCCTGAGTCCGGAAAACCGGATGGACCCTTCGACCGCCTCGCCATAGTTGGAATTATGGCTGTCGAAGAGTTCGCCCATTGGCGGGGACTCCACTCCTGGGCTTGTGAAACGATTGGCGGCGCTTACCAGAGACGGCACGCATCGCCTCGTCGAAGCCGGTGAGCCGATCGATCACGTACAGCGGGCGGCGTTTCACCTCGGCGTGGATGCTGCCGACATAGAGCCCGACCACGCCGGTCATGAAAAGATTAATGCCGCACAGGAGCGACACGATCACCACCGTGGATGTCCACCCGGCAATGACGCCGGCTTCAAAAAACCAGGCAAACATGGCGTAGGCACCAAAGACCACCGCCAGCGCGGAAATGGCCAATCCGCCCCAGAGCGCCAGGCGCAACGGCTTCTCGGAGAAACTGACGATGCCGTGAACCGCAAGGTGCATCATCTTCCAGAACGGGTATTTGGTCTGGCCCAGGGTTCGCGCGTGGCGCTCAAATGGCACTGCCGTCTGCTTGAAGCCCATCCAGCCGAACATGCCCCTGACGAAGCGGTCATGTTCGGGCATATGCTTGAAGGTTTCCAGCGCCTTGCGGCCGACCAGGCGAAAGTCGCCGACGTCGCGCGGAATATCGACCGACGTCATTTTCTCCAGCAGGCGATAAAAAAGACTTGCCGTAAAGCGCTTGAACCAGGATTCGCCCTCGCGCTTGACTCGGCGGGCATAGACGATCTCGAAGCCTTCCTTCCACTTTGCCACCAGGTCGAGAACGACTTCCGGCGGGTCCTGCAGGTCTGCATCCATGACGATGACGGCATCGCCCGCAGCGGCGTCCATACCGGCGGTAATCGCCACCTGGTGACCGAAATTGCGGGAAAATTCGATCAGCCGAAAGCGCGGCTCGGCGGCAACCACCTTTTGGAGGTATTCGACGCTTCCATCGAGGCTTCCGTCATCGACGAAGATGGCCTCCGTTTCGCCGTCCAGCCGGCCGATAAGCGAACTGATCCGCTCGATCAGCCGAGGAAGCACCTGTTCTTCATTGTATACGGGCAGGACCAGCGAGTAGCGAGGCGGTGACCTGTTCACCGTCATTCCAGGGTCGTGGACCACAGACTCTCGCATGCGGTTGAAAATGGAACGAAAGCTACAAAGTTCCAAAGGCACTTAAGAAACTGCTAATTTATCTAGTTCTGGAGGGAGTACCGGTTCTCGATAAGCACTTGGAGGATGTCGTCGTGAGGTCGGACGTCCACATCGAGGCGTAAACTATCGGTGGCTGCCGGCGCGATCGGGCTGGCGAGAAGCAGTCGTTGAGGCATAACGCGTTGACCGCTAGGCCTACTCTCCCGGACTTGTCGGTTGAAGCGGGGCTACGGGTGACCCTAAGGGTGCGGGCCGACCGCTTTTGACGCATGCCGGACATCGCTCATGGAACACGGTCGGCGAGCGCGGCCGAGTGTCCCGCTGGCAGGCCAGCGAGCGCCCTAACCGGCCGCCTTATCGTACCGGCCAAGCCTCAGCTGGCCCGCAGCCGGTACGACACTTGCCGGCCTGGCCGGTCGCCGCCGCCGTCAAGCAGCCGGCCGGATGTTTTGGTTCACCCGGAAGAGGTTGTTTGGGTCGTATTTCTTCTTCAGCGTAGCCAGACGCTCATAATTATCGCCATAAGCCGCCTTGAGCCTTCCTTCGCCCTCATCATCCATCATGAAGTTCAGGTAGGCGCCACCCAGATCGAACGGATGCACGGCCTCCCAGTAGGCCTTGGTCCAGCGGGTCACCGGCCCGGCTTTCTGTGGGTCCGGATCGATCCCGGCGATGACCATCGACCAGGTCGCATCCCGGTAATTCCAGGGTGTCTCGTCTTTGCCGACGCGATGGACCGCGCCGTCGATCGGGTAGAGGTGCATGAGCGATAGCTCGCTCGGCGTCTTCGCCGCCTGCTCGAGATGGGCGTCGATCGCCTCGTCGGACAGCGTCTTGACGAAATCGCCCCGCCAGTACCACTGCATTCCCTTCGGGTAGAGCCCATCGAACATGCTCTGCACCGCGGGATAGGGCATCGTTCCCATCCAGTTGAACCAGGGCGCGGGCAGCGCATCGAGCAGCGGGGCCAGCGCCTCTCTGCCCTTTTCCTCCGGGCCGTTGTAGCAGCACATCAGCAGGCACATCCGCTTTCCCCAAAACTCTTCCGGGAACGGTGCGCTCGAGAGGACGGTCTTGAGCCCGAGAAAGATCCCGAGTTCCTCGGGCGCGTTCGGCAGGAACTCGCGATAATGCTGCATGATGGTGCGGGCGTGGCGCTGATCCCATGCGATCGGCCCCGCAAAGACCATGCTGACCTGGTGGAGCTTGAACACAAAGCTGGTGACGATGCCGAAATTGCCGCCGCCGCCGCGAAGCGCCCAGAACAGGTTGGGGTTCCGCTCCTTGCTTGCTGTGACGAAGCTTCCATCGGCAAGCACGACATCGGCCTCGACCAGATTGTCGATGGTCAGGCCATATTTGCGCGTCAGATAGCCATGGCCGCCGCTCAGCGTCAGTCCGGCGACCCCGGTGGTCGAGATGATGCCCGCCGGTACGGCCAGGCCAAAGGCATGGGTGGCGTGGTCGACGTCGCCCTGAGTGCAGCCCGGGCCTACCCGCGCCGTACGGGCATCCGGATCGACGCGCACACCGTTCATCGCCGACAGGTCGATCACCAGACCGTCGTCGCAACTCCCCAATCCTGGTCCGTTATGGCCGCCGCCACGTACCGCAACCAGCAAATTGTCGTCGCGGCCGAAATTCACCGCTGTGATCACGTCGGCGACGTCGACACAGCGGGCGATGATCAGCGGCCGCTTGTCGATCATGCCGTTGTAGAGCTTGCGGGCCTCGTCATAGCCGGCGTCGCCGGCGCGGATGACTTCGCCTCGCAGGCTTACTGCGAATTTGGTGATGTCTTCATCGTTCATGACATTCCTCCCTGTTATTGGACCTGTCGGCCGGCCGACGAAACGCTAATCCCGTCCGCTGTTCCCGCAAATGTCACATCGTCCATTTCTGTTGCCCGATCGTTCAGAGTAGGATTAGACCGGATGGATGGTTGCTCGGGCGGCCATATTGCCGGATAGTTCGAGATGCCTGGCGGAAAAACTCGTTGTCAAAGGGAGTAGCCGATCGTTTCCGGAGGTGTAGTGCATGGATGTCCTTTCCGATGTGCTCCGGGCCGTTCGCCTCACCGGTGCGATCTATTTCGACGTCGACGCCAGTTCTCCCTGGGTCGGCGAGTCGCCGGGCACTGCCGACATTGCCGCCGCCGTCATGCCGGAGGCAGAGCACATCATCTCTTTTCATGCCGTGATGTCGGGGTCGTGCTGGGCCGCGCTGGCAGACGATTCCGTCCCCCCGGTGCTCGTGAACGCTGGTGATGTCGTTGTCTTCCCCGGTGGTGTTCCGAATGTGTTGAGCTCCTCGCCGGGGGCGCGGGGCGAACCCAATATGGCGATGTATTATCGGCCGATAGACGAGAGCCTGCCGTTCGCGGTGATCCATGGGGGCGGGGGAGACGAGCGGACCCGGTTCATTTGCGGGTATCTTGGGTGCGATGCGCGTCCCTTCAATCCTCTCCTCGCCGCATTGCCGGCCATCCTGTGTGCCCGCAAGCCCGCCGATGGAAGCAGCTGGGTTATCGACCTTTTTCGGCTGGCGCTGGCAGAAGGTGGCAGTGGGCGGGCGGGCTGTGAAACGATCCTTGCCAAGCTGAGCGAGCTGATGTTTGTCGAGATCATCCGCCGCCATCTCGAGACCCTCCCCGACGATTCGCGCGGCTGGCTGTCAGGCCTACGGGATCCACATGTCGGCGAGGCGCTCCGGCTTATTCACGCTCGCCCCAGGGAGGAATGGACATTGGACCGGCTCGCCCGCGAAGTGGGGCTCTCACGCACGGCGTTTGCGAGCCGCTTTACCCACTATGTCGGGGTTTCGCCGATGCACTATCTTGCTCGCTGGCGTCTGCAACTGGCGGGACGTCTGCTCGAACGGCCCGGAATGAGCATCGCGCAGGCGGGTGCCGAGGTCGGCTACGAGTCGGAAGCCGCCTTCAATCGCGCCTTCAAAAAGTTCGTCGGCATTCCACCTGGCACCTGGCGAAAGGGACGGTCGGCATTGCTCGAGGCTCACAGATTGCCCGCTGGCGTCGTGCAATAGGAAAGAACTGGCTGGGGCGTTGACGCTTCGGTCTGCGTGCAGCGTCCCAATACTCGAAAGCCCCTGGCACAAAGCGGTAGACGATGACCGGCCGCCGCGACGCTTTCGGCGAGCTTCGCGCCTCAATCCTTCGCGCGCTCGACATAGGCGCCATCGGCCGTCATCACCACCACGCGGGTGCCGGCGCTGATGTGTGGTGGCACCAGGGTGCGCACGCCGTTGGACAGCGTTGCCGGCTTGTAGGATGAGGATGCCGTTTGGCCCTTGGTCACCGGCTCGGTCTCGACCACCTCGAAAGTGGCGCGCTGCGGCAGCACCAGCGAGATGGCGATGTTGTTGTATTGCGAGATCTGTACCGGCATCCCTTCCACCAGATAAGGCGCCATGTCGCCGACCACGCTTTCCGGCACCGCGACCTGATCATAGGTCTCCGGGTTCATGAAGTGAAAGCCTTCGCCGTCGCGATAGAGGAACGTGTGCTCGCGCTCCTCGACATAGGCGCGCTCGACCTGCTCTGTGGTGCGATAACGCTCGGAAACCTTTACCCCGTCGGAGATGCGCCGCATGTCGAGCTGGGTGACCGGCGTACCCTTGCCAGGATGAATGTTTTCGGCAAAGAGGATCACATAAAGCTTGCCGTCCTTTTCGACGACGTTGCCTTTACGTAAGGAGCTGGCGATGACCTTCACGGGTTTCCATCCTGATAAAATTTGTTGGCGCAAATCGGCTGGAGAGGCCGTTGCGTGCGGCCTAGCGCATCTTGGCCGCAATCGCCAGCCCTCTGTGCAATTCCCCTGAAGCCGATGACCGCCGCTTCGCCGTGGTGGACGCCGCATGTCCACGCCGACCGCCGGCCGCGGCTGATTCTGCGCAACGCCATTGCCGCTGGCATGCGCGACTGGTTCGCCCGCCGCGACTTCGTCGAGGTGGAGACATCGGCCCTGCAGGTCTCGCCCGGCAATGAAGCGCACCTGTCGGCCTTTGCCACCGAGGCGATCGGGCCGGACGGGCAGCGCCAGCCGCTCTATCTCCATACTTCGCCAGAATTCGCCTGCAAGAAGCTGCTTGCTGCCGGCGAAGAGCGCATCTTCAGCTTCGGGGCTGTGTGGCGCAACCGCGAGCGCGGCCCCTTGCACCATCCTGAGTTCACCATGCTCGAATGGTACCGCGTCGGCGAGACCTATGAGAGCCTGATGCGCGATTGCGCCGAGCTCGTCGCGCTGGCGGCCGAACGGGCGGGCGCAAAGCGTCTTAGCTTCCGCGGCCGCGAGGCCGACCCGTTTGCCGAGCCGGAACGGTTGAGCGTCGCCGAGGCCTTCATGCGCCATGCCGGCATCGATCTGCTGGCGACGGTAGCAGCCGACGGCAGCACCGACCGCGAGGGCTTGCATGCCGCCTTGGTCCAGGCCGAATTGCGGACCGCGCCCGACGACAATTGGGCCGACCTGTTCAGCCGGGTGATGGTCGAAAAAATCGAACCGGCGCTGGGGCAGGGGTGTGCCACAATCCTCTACGGCTACCCGATCTCGGAGGCGGCATTGGCCCGGCCGAGCGCCGACGATCCACGCACCGCCGAGCGCTTCGAGCTCTATTGCTGCGGCGTCGAGCTCGCCAACGCCTTTGGCGAATTGACCGATCCGGCCGAGCAGCGCCGGCGCTTTGCCGCCGAGATGGACGAGAAGCAGCGCGTCTATGGCGAACGCTACCCGATCGACGAGGATTTCCTCGCCGCGCTCGCCATCATACCGCAGGCGAGCGGCGCCGCGCTCGGCTTCGACCGGCTGGTAATGCTCGCCACCGGCGCGCTCAGGGTCGACGACGTGATCTGGACGCCGGTGGCTGGTCCCTGACGATAGGTTGGGCTGACCGACGCGTCAGATTTGGACCAATTACATGTCAGGCCAGGCCGCCGCTGGCTCCGTCGGCCAGAAGATTAGCGACGACGAACATCGACAGACCCATCATCAGCGTGCCGGCGGCGGTGATTGCCGGGAGAGCTTTTCGCGCGGCCGTTGGCACTGGCCGGGAACTGCACCACGACGACTGGTCATGGGCGAAGCGCTGCAACCGTTCCGTGTGTTGCCGCGATCATGGTGGGCCGGCATAGTGCTGGCGGAGTTCGCGGCGCAGCGGAGCTAGCGGCCAGCGTACTCAGAATGGGCCTGGGCACAATGCCAGACAAGAACGCGCTGGACGCAAAGCATGGCGGCGAATGGACAATGTCCTGGCGCTTGGTCATACTTGCGGCCGCAGCGATTAACGTTGTGATGCTCTTGGCAGCGCTGTTCGTCGCGCAAATTCTTGGTCTGGACGCTACGATCTTCTATCGAGATCCATCTGCAGCCGCCGACGTCGGCTTCTATACGGGGTGGATTTCGTCTCTAGGTGCCTCATTATGGATCGGCACCGGCGCTGCGACCCTGTTTGCTGGTCGGCTCACGCGCCGATGGGATTGCACGTTTCTCGGCGGCCTTACCCTGGTTTTGGGCCTCGATGACCTGTTGTTGATCCATGAGGACGTGCTGCCCGTTGTTGCGATACCAGAGATTGTTCCCATGATTGCCTATGCCGTCGCCGGGTTGTTCTGGTTCTTTCGGCTGCGACGGAAGACATTCGAGGGCACGATCGTATTTGTGGCCGCAGGCTTCCTACTCGCGATGTCAGCAGCCATCGACCAGCTGGGAGAGCTGTTTCCAACCTCGGATTCGGCGGTCGACATCGCCGAAGACGCCGTCAAAGAGCTTGGCATCTTTCTTTGGGCGGCAGGTGCCGTCGGGTACGCGGCGATGGTGACACGATTGGGCCGCCCGTGGGTGGATCCAGCCGATCCCAACTCTACAGGCTGACTGCCGCACATGCTATGAGCCAACGGCGGTGATCACCACCGGCACGATCAGGGGCGACAGCAGCAGCGGCATGACGATGCGGCGGCCGGGAAACTTTTCGTCGGAAAGCGCAATCGCTGCAAACGTGCCGAGTGTCGTTGCGATCAGCGTCGTCCCGAACGCAACGATCAGGCTGTTCCCGATCGCCGATTGCCAGCGTTGGGTGCCGAGCACGACCGCGTACCAGCGCGTCGAAATCCCCTCCAGCGGAAAGATGAAGAAGGCGCCGCTGTTGAACGATAAGGGAACCGGAACGAGGATCAGGAGGAGAAACAGGATCATCATGCGAGGCCCTTGGGCACGGAGGCGATGAGGCAGGCGAGGGGGAAGCCCAGTATCAGCGTGGCCAGCGTCTCCGCCGCGGCGACGAAGAATGTGGGCATGAACACCTGCAGGAAGATCGCCTGCTCCGGCGGCACTCTTTCAATGCCTCCAATTCGTGCGCCAATCGCTTCCGGCGGCCACCCGCGCCAATGCGCTGGCGCTCGCCGGTCTGCTGGCCGAGCCCCTGACGGCCTGGGAGGAGGTGGTGGCGGACGCTGACCTGGCAGACTTGCCGCGCTCCAACGGCTGTCTCTACTTGTATCGTCGCGAGAGCGATTTCGCCAAGGCCGCTGGGGGCAGGGCGCTGCGCGCCGGGTTTGGCGTCCATCAAGAGGTTCTGATGCCGGAAGCGGTGGCCGCGCTGGAGCTCGGCCTGCCCGCGACCGGGGCCAGCGGTCTGTACTTCCCGGACTCGATGAATGTCACCGATTCCCGGCCGGTCATCGGTCCGTCGCCTCCAGGGTGATCCATGCCTTCGGTCATGGTCATCTCGGCCTGACACTCGCGCCGATCACCGCGCGCCTAGTCGCCGAGCTGATCACTGGTCGCGGCGATCCAGCGCGTCTCGCGGCGTTTTCGGCTGATCGCTTCCGCGCCTGATCGATCGAACATTTCGCCGTCGGGTTGCGATCAAGTCGCGCCGACCTGGGCTGGATACCCCCTGATTGTCCGCTTCTCCCATTGCAGAAGCCGCACCGGGACAATAGATGGTGCAGTAACGGCTGCCCTTCTGCCGGCCGGAAATAACAGGATCATGCGCATGACCGATACGCTCGACGCAGCGAAACTGACCGATCGCGTCGCAGCCCTGGTCGAGGCTGCCAAACGGGCCGGCGCCGATGCCGCGGATGCGGTTGCGGTGCGCGGCCGTTCGACCGGCGTGTCGGTGCGGCTCGGCAAGGTCGAAGGCACAGAGGCGTCCGAGAGCGAGGACGTCTCGCTGCGTGTCTTCGTCGGCAAGCGGGTAGCGAGCGTTTCGGCAACGGCGGCATCCAACCCCAATATGCTGGCCGAGCGTGCCGTCGCCATGGCCAAAGTGTCGCCCGAAGATCCCTATCAGGGTCTCGCCGATCCGGCCTTGCTGGTCAAGACGCCGCGCGACCTCGATCTGTTCGACGCCACTCAGGTATCGGCCGACCAGTTGAAGGAAGCAGCCCTTGCCGCCGAGGCGGCGGCGCTTGCCGTCAGGGGCGTCACCAATTCGGCCGGCAGTAGCGCCAGTGCCGGGCTGGGCGGCCTTGTGCTCGCCACTTCGCATGGGTTTGTCGGCCATTATGTCGCGTCGCGCTTTTCGCGCTCGACCAGCGTGATCGCCGGCGAGGGCACCGGCATGGAGCGCGATTACGAATTCTCTTCGCGCCAGCATTTTTCCGATCTCGACGCGCCGGAAGACATCGGCCGCAAGGCCGGCGAGCGCGCCGTACGCCGTATTGGCGCGCGCAAGGCTGCGACCGGGCCGGTCGACGTGGTGTTCGATCCGCGCGTGGCTCGCGGCATTGCCGGCCATCTCGCCGGTGCCATCAATGGCGCCGCCGTGGCGCGCAAGACCAGCTTTCTGCGCGACATGATGGGCAAGAAGGTGGCTTCGGCCGCAATTGCCGTCACCGACGAGCCGCTCCGGCGCCGCGGCCAGGCCTCGCGCCCGTTCGACGGCGAAGGCGTCGAGGGCGAAAAACTGTTCATGGTCGACAAGGGCGTGCTCAACCACTGGTTCCTGTCGGCCTCGGCAGCGCGGGAGCTCGGCCTTGTCACAAATGGGCGCGGCTCGCGCAGCGGCTCGTCCGTCTCGCCGTCATCGACCAATCTCGCAATCGAGCCTGGCGAACGGACGCCGGAAGAGCTGATCAAGTCGCTCAAGACCGGCTTCTACGTCACCGAAGTGTTCGGCCAGGGCGTCGACATGGTGACAGGCGAGTACAGCCGCGGCGCTTCCGGCTTCTGGATCGAAAACGGCGAGCTGGCCTATCCCGTCGCCGAGGTGACCATCGCCTCCAATTTGAAAACCATGTTCCTCAACATGGTTCCGGCGAGCGATCTCGATCGCAATTTCGGCACTGCCGCGCCCACGCTTTTGATCGAAGGAATGACCCTTGCCGGAGCTTGATCCGGCCGTCTCGGCCGGCGCTACTGAAGACCTGCAGCTGCTGCGCGACGCGGCCCGCGAGGCAGGGCTCATCGCCATGCAGTACTTCAACAACAATCCGCAGGTGTGGATGAAGGGCGGCACCTCGCCGGTCAGCGAAGCCGATCACGCCGCCGACAAATATCTGCGCGAAACCTTGCTGGCGGCCCGGCCGGACTATGGCTGGCTGTCGGAGGAAACCGTCGACGACCCGGTAAGGCTTATCGCGCGCCGCACCTTCGTCGTCGATCCGATCGACGGCACGCGCGGCTTCCTCGAGGGCTTGCCCACATGGTGCGTCAGCGTCGCGGTGGTCGAGAACGGCCGCACGCTTGCCGGCGTGCTCGACTGCCCGGCGAAGGGCGAGATCTATTGGGCGCTGCCCGGCGAGGGCGCGTTCCTGAATGGCAAGCGCATCAGCGTGCGTCCGCCGTCGGAAACGGCGGAAATCGCCGGACCGAAGCCGATGATCGACCTGCTGCCGGCGAAATGGCACAAACGGCTGAAGCGGGTGCCCTATATTCCTTCGCTCGCCTACCGGCTGGCGATGATCGCCGGCGGCCAGCTCGATGCCACCTTCGTCAAGGCCAACGCGCATGACTGGGACATCGCCGCGGCCGATCTCATCCTGCGCGAGGCAAGCGGCGCCTTGCTCGATCGGCACGGCCGCGCGCCGCTCTATGCCGGCGAAGTGATCCGTCACGGACCGCTCGCCGCCGGCAGCGGCGAACTCCTCGCCGTGCTCGCCAGCGTCATCGCCGGGCTGGACAATTGAACATTATCAATAGTTCCAAAGTCGGCGGCTTTGGTCTAGACCTGTCCCAAACTCAAGATATGTGAAGGATCGACATGGCCGCTGAAGACGGAAAGAAACAGCTTTTGCACCTGGTGTTCGGCGGCGAACTCAAGAAGCTGGGCGGCACCGAATTCCGCGATCTCGACGCGCTCGACATCGTCGGCATTTATCCGGACTACCAATCGGCGCACGCCGTCTGGAAGGCCAAGGCGCAAGCCAGCGTCGACAATGCCCATATGCGCTATTTCGTCGTTCACCTGCACCGCCTGCTCGACCCCGAAAACAAGGCTGTCGGTTGACATCAATGAACCATGAAGCGGTCAAGCGATCAGCCCCGCGGTCGGCGGTCAGACGTCGCAAGCCGAAGACGTTCTGGCGCAAGATCCGCGAACCGCTGGCGCAGTCGCGATTCGTCAAGAATGCGCTTGCCGCGCTGTTTGCGTATTTCGTCCGCCTTGTCCGCTTGACCAACCGCATGGTCGACGGATCGGCCAAGTTTTCCGGCGGCGCCTATGCGCAGCTCGAGCCTGGCATCATCGCGCTCTGGCACGGCCAGCATTTGCTGACCCCGGCCTATTATCCCAAGGGACGGCCGCTGGTTGCCATGGTGTCGCGCAGCGCCGATGCCGAGCTCAACGCGCTGATGGTCGAGAAATTCGGCATCGAGGCGGTGCGCGGCTCTGGCGGGCGCGAAAGCGCAAGGCATCTCGACAAGGGCGGGGCCAAGGCGCTCATCGCCCTCAAAAAGTCGCTCGCCACCGGCAAGAATGTCGCCATGATTGCTGATATTCCCCACGGCACGCCGCGCGATGCGGGGCTGGGTGTCGTCCTCCTGGCGCGGCTGTCCGGCCGGCCGATCCTGCCTGCCGCGATAGCCACCAGCCGCCGCAAGGTGATCGAGGGCAGCTGGGACAAGACGACGATCAACTTGCCCTTCGGCCGCTCCTCGATCGTCGTCGGCACGCCAGTCTTCGTACCGGCCAACGCCGACGCCGCGGAAATGGAACGCAAGCGCCAGGAGGTCACGGCCTCGCTCAATGCCGCGACCGCCGAGGCCTATCGCCTTGTGGACGGTTCGAAATGAGTATGCGCTGGGCGCGCGCCTTCCTGACGGCATACCGTTTCGCCGGGGCGGCCGCCTACCCGCTGGTCGGACCTTACGTCGCCTGGCGCACATCCAGAGGCAAGGAGGACCGCATTCGCCGGCGTGAACGCTACGGCGTCGCCGGACGCGAGCGCCCCGAAGGCCCGGTGATCTGGATCCATGCAGCCAGCGTCGGCGAGACCATCGCCGTCGTGCCGCTGGTCGAGAGCATTCTCGATTACGGCGTCAACATCGTGCTGACCACAGGCACCGTCACCTCGGCGCAGGTCGCCGAAGAACGGCTGGGCGACCGCATCATCCACCAATATGTGCCGCTCGACCTCAAGCCGGCGGTCAGCCGCTTCCTCGACCATTGGCAGCCGGACCTGGCGATCATCGCCGAATCGGAGATCTGGCCGATGACCATCCTGGAACTCGGCGCCCGCCGCGTGCCGCAGGTTCTGGTCAACGGCAGGCTGTCCGACCGCTCTTTCAAATCCTGGAAGAAGCGCGCCAACATTGCCGAAGCATTGTTCGAAAATCTCGCCCATGTCGTTGCCCAATCGGATCTCGATGGCGAGCGCTTCCTTTCGCTCGGCGCCCGGCCGGTCACCGTGTCCGGCAATCTCAAGGTCGACACCGCGCCGCCGCCGGCGGACGAGCGAGCACTGGCGGCGCTGAAACGCCAGATCGGCGGTCGCCCGACCTGGGCGGCGATCTCGACCCATGATGGCGAAGAGGCGGTCGCCGCCGAAGTTCATGCGATGCTGCACAAGCGCCACCACGGGCTTTTGACGATCATCGTGCCGCGCCATCCCGATCGCGCCGGGCAGCTGGCCGCCCAGATTTCCGGCATGGGCCTGAAGCTGGCGCAGCGCAGCAAGGGCGACAGGATCACTGCCGACACCGATATACTGCTCGGCGACACGATCGGCGAGATGGGGCTTTATCTGAGACTGACGGAAATCGCCTTTGTCGGCCGTTCGCTGACTTCCGAGGGCGGCCAGAACCCGCTGGAACCGGCCATGCTGGAGACGGCGGTGCTTGCCGGCCGCAACGTCCAGAATTTTCGCGAGGCCTATCAGCGCCTGCTCGATAGTGGCGGCGCCAAGCTGGTGCGCGACCGCGATATGCTGGCCGGCGCCGTCAATTTCCTTTTGACCAACGAGGCGGCCCGCCATGAGATGATGGCGGCGGGCGCGGCGACCGTCGACGAGATGCGCGGTGCGCTGGCACATACGCTCAGGTCGCTCGAGCCCTATATCCAGCCGCTGGTCGTCAAGTCGCGCCTGAAGGGCGCGAACGGGCGCTGACGTGACCTCGGAAGCGCCGCCCTTCTGGTGGGAAGAGCCCGACTGGCGGGTCACGGCGCTGTCGCCGCTCTCCGCCATCTATGCGCTTGTCGCCGGTCGCCGCATGCGGCATGCACCGCGCGAAAAGGTCGAGGCGCCGGTGCTCTGCGTCGGCAACTTCACCGTCGGCGGCACCGGCAAGACGCCGGTGGCCATCGCATTGGCCGAGCAGGCCCGGCGCATGCAGCTCAATCCGGGTTTCCTGTCACGCGGCCATGGCGGCTCCTTCGCGCAGCCGCATATCGTCGATCCGCACCACGACGCCGCCAAGCATGTCGGCGACGAGCCGCTGCTTCTGGCCGAACACGCGCCGGTCGCGGTGACGCCGAACCGGGCCGCCGGCGCCAGGCTTCTGCTGGAGAAGCTCGGCTGCGATTTCCTGATCATGGATGACGGTTTTCAGAGCGCGCGCATCCACATCGACTATGCGCTCGTCGTCGTCGACGCGCGCCATGGCATCGGCAATGGCCGCGTCATCCCCGGTGGGCCGCTGCGGGCAAACATCGTCGACCAATTGGTCTTCACCAGCGCCTTGCTGAAAATGGGCGAGGGCACCGCGGCCGATACGGTTGTGCGCCAGGCAGCGCGCGCCGGCAGGCCGATCTTCGAGGCGCATACCGTGCCGAGCAGCAAGGTGACGCTGGCCGGCAGGCGGTTCCTGGCGTTCGCCGGCATCGGTCATCCCGACAGGTTTTTCGACACCGTAGGCGAGGCCGGGGGCGAGCTTGCGCTGACCCGACCATTTCCAGACCATCATTTCTACAGTGCGGACGAGCTTGCCGAATTGGCGGCGACAGCACGTAAAGCCGGGCTTGGCCTCATTACCACCGCCAAGGACGCTGCCCGCCTGCGTCACGGCGCAGCACCGCCGGAATTCCTCGACGGGCTCGATGTGCTGAAGATCGACACTGTGTTCGAGCTTGACCACGTGCCGCAGCGCATTATCGACGAGACGCTGGATGCCTGGCGGCAGCGCAGGCTGACGGGCTGATCAGCAGCTTGAGCACCGAGGCGATGTAGGACTGGAATTTGCAGCTTTCCGCCGGTCGAGCGTATTTTGTTCTTGCTTTGTGCCGGCAGCTATGCTACTAATTTGGGTATAGTGATGATTCGCCGGTGACCCGCCCTCGAGCCCGAGGCGGTTTTTTATTTCAAGATAGCCTTTAAGGTTTCGGTGTTGCCGGCCTGACGCCGCGGCAGAGGGCGCAGGGTCGCAACGGGGCGACTCCCCATTTGCGCTGGACTAGCGTCGGCGGCGCAGTTCCGGATGCGCTTCGATCTCGCGGCGCAGCGAGGCGGCGGCATTCACATAGGGTTCCTGCCTGGCGACACTCCAGTATTTGAGCTCGTCGAGCGGGATGCTCTCGCCGGTCACCGCGCAGCGCACGAAGGCGCCGGGGCTGGTCACCTGGAAGTCGCCATCGAGATAGCGGATGCGGGCTTCCTTGCCGCCGGGACCTTCGAAACGGTTCATCATGGGGTGGTGCCGAAATTCATGACGATGTCATCGCCACAAATTGCGGCGAGGTCAAGCTTGGTTGGCCTTGCCTGGTTCTGTTTCTGGTGACACTTGCTCAAACAAGCCGGCAAAGCGAATGCCAATGCATGTCGCGCAAAGTGTGCGGCGGTTTTGCGCGACATGCATAAACACAAGAACCTGAAGCACGTCGCATGATGCCGGTCGAACGCGACGCGTCTTAGGCATCTCCTTCCTCGGCCGTGATAAACTGCTCGATCTTCTCCGCTGGCAGCCCTGCCTGGACGGCGATGCGCCGGGCGAGCTCGGCGGCGGCTGCGCGCGGCCGCCCCAGCGGCCGGTCGAGCCAGTAGGATATCGGGCTGAGAACGCTGCGTTCGTCGACGGCGACGATGCGGCCCGACTTCAATTGGTCCACCGTCAACGGCGGACGTGCCAGCGCAATGCCGAGCCCGTGCGCGGCGGCGTCGAGCACGAGGTTGTAGTCCTCGAAACGGCGGTCGTGCGGCCGCGGCCGATAGTCCATCTCCTGCGCCGCAAACCAGGCGCGCCAGGCCGAAGCGTCGGAATCGTTGATCACCGGAAATTCGAGCAGCCGGGCAGGATCTCCGCGGCCGATCTCCCTGGCCAATTCCGGCGAGGCGACCGGGAACACATATTCTTCGAAAAGCTGCACCGAGATCCGGCCCGGAATGCGGCCGCGCCCGCAGCGGATCGACAGGTCGATGCCTTCGTCGGCAAGATCGCCCTGGCGGATGTCGACGTCGAGCATGATCCGCAGCTTGGACGGGTGATTCTCCAGCGCCGCCATGCGCGGCATCAGCCACAGCCCGCTGACCGAGGGGATCGAGGTCAGCCGCACCACCGCCGTGCCGCGCGGCTCAACCCAGCGATCCGAATTGCTGGCGATCAGGGCGAAGGCTTCGGTGGTGCGCAGATGCAGGCGGTTGCCCTCGATGGTCAGCGAGACGCCGCGCGCGCCGCGATCGAAGACTTTCAGCCCGAGCCAACCCTCGAGCTTGGCGATCTGCCGGCTGACGGCGCCATGGGTGATATTGAGCTTCTCGGCCGCAGCCGAAAAGCTGCCGGTCCGAGCCGCGGCGTCGAAGGCGCGCAGCGTTTCGAGCGGCAGCATCGGGTCTAAGCTGTGATCCATAGTCACAGGTGATCCTCGATTTGTTCGTTTGTCAACCGACCCGCAATAGCGTTTCTCTACTTCATGGCATTGGATCGCGAGGACACTCAGATGAGCGCTTACACCGGCACGTTGAATACGACACAGCGCATGGATGCCACGGCTGCCATCGCGGTGGCGCTGACGGTGGTCGGCTGGGCCTCGGCCTTTCCGGCGATCCGCGCCGGCCTTGCCGCTTTCGGGCCGCTGGAACTTGGCGCGCTGCGCTTTGCCATCGCCGCTGTTCCGGCGGCGATCTTCCTCGCTGTCAAGCGGCCGGCACTGCCCAGGCTCGATGAACTCTGGCGCTTTGTCTTCGGTGGTGCCGTCTTCGTCGCGCTGTACACGGTGATGCTCAATTTCGGCGAACTGACCGTTTCGGCCGGTGCGGCCGGCTTCATCATCAATGTCAGCCCGATCTTCACCGCCATCATGGCCATGGCGCTGCTCGGCGAACGCTTCTCGGGCCTGGCCTGGGCCGGCACATTCCTGTCCTTCGCCGGCATCGGCATCATCGCCATGGGCGAGGGGCAAGGGCTGCATTTCAACAGTGGTGCGCTGCTTGTCCTCGGCTCGGCATTGTGCTCGGCCGTCAACACCATCGTCCAGAAGCCGCTGTTTGGCCGCCACCACCCGCTGACCATCTCGGCCTCGAACATGGTGCTTGGCGCGCTCTGCCTGTCGCCCTTCCTGCCGAGTGGTCTGGCGCAAGCGGCGGTCGCCGACACCGCCGGGCTCGGCGCGGTCATCTTTCTTGGCATCGTGCCCAGCCTCATCGCCTATGCCGCCTGGGCCACCGCCCTGTCGCGCCTGCCCGCCGCCCGCGCCTCGAATTTCCTCTATCTGGTCTCGCCGGTGGCCACGCTGATCGGCTTCTTCTGGCTGGGCGAGGTGCCGACGCTGCTCGGCATCATCGGCGGCGCGCTGGCGCTAGGCGGCGTCATCGTGGTGAATTTGAAGAGATGAATCAGATAATTGAAGGCTTTTCCCGACTCAAGCTAGGAGCCGCTGCTGACGGCCATTGCGATGCAGACATGAGCCAGGCGGATGTCTACATTGATTTGCATTGGCGAAGCGCATCGAGGGGTCGACATGGGAATGCAGTTTATCTCCGCAGTTTTTTTCGTGTTGCTGCTCAGCCAAAAAGCCGCCGCGGGTTGGTACCAGGTCGAAAACTACGAAGGTTTCATTGGGCCTAACCCAGTCCATCTGTCGCTGCAGAGGAATGACAGTTTCGGCAGCGGGATTACGGTCGAGGGGAGCTATTTCTACGACGCGAAGCAAAGCCCGATAGCAGTGTACGGCAAGATCAACGGCACCAGCGTATCCCTTTGCGAGATTGCGGACGACAAGGAATTCGACCGGGTGCTGGTCATGGGATCGAAAACGCCCGTCGACACCACTGGATGCCCATTTTCTCTGGACATTGGTGAAAGCGGCGCAACAGGAGCCTGGAACAAGGGTGCGGACAAACATCCCGTTACGCTCAAGAAAGTTGCGAGCCTGGACGATACCGGCGACGGGAAGATTGACGGAACCGTTGAGATCCCGTTCTGGGCGCAGACCGCCACCGATAGATTTGCGGGAATCTACGCGAAAACCGATGCCGGCATTTGCATGGAAAAGTTGCTAGTCATCAGCAAGCGCAGCAAGAAAGTCGTTCAAGAGATCGCTTTCGATGACGAAGATTGCGACGCGGGAATGCTGATGACGCCAATCTATATGAACGTTCAAAAACAGACTGAAAAAACCGTCGAGATTATATCTGTAAACTTTCGCGGCGGTGGCGCCGGTTACACGATGGACTATGTTTTCTCTCGCAAAACCAAGAAGTATCAGAAATTGGTGAACTGAGCAGGTGCTCGCTTGACGTTGCGCAGGGTAAGGCTTACCGCCTGCCGAACAGCCTCTCGATATCCGACAGCTTGAGCTCGATGTAGGTGGGGCGGCCGTGGTTGCAGGTACCGGAGCCGGGCGTCGCCTCCATCTGCCGCAACAGCGCGTTCATCTCTTCCGGTTTGAGTAGACGGCCGGAACGCACCGAGCCGTGGCAGGCCATGGTCGCGGCTATTTTGTCCAGCCGCTCCTTCAGCGTGTCGACCGTATCGTTATCGGCGATCTCGTCGGCGAGGTCGCGCACCAGCTGCTGGACGTTGGTTTCGCCGAGCATCGACGGCGTCTCGCGCACCGCGACGGCACCGGGGCCGAAGCGCTCGATGCCGAGGCCGAAGCGGGCCAGCGTCTCGGAGTGCATGGCGAGCCGTTCGGCGTCTTCCTCCGACAGATCGACGATCTCGGGCAGCAGCAGCATCTGTGACGGCACCGCGCGTGAGTGCAGCGCATTTTTCAAGGCCTCGTAGACCAGCCGCTCATGCGCCGCATGCTGGTCGACGATGACGAGCGAATCCCTGGTCTGGGCGACGATATAGTTCTCATGCACTTGTGCGCGCGCCGCGCCCAATGCCGTGCCGAGCAGCGTCTCTGCCGCCTGGTCCTGTCCGGCGCGCGCGTCGGCACTGTGCGGCGGCCCGGCCTCGAAGGCCGCCTGATCGTTTTCGCCAAAGCCGCCGCCCATATCGAGCGGCCGCTGCGGCGAACCGGCCGGATCGAACCCGGCAAAGCCTGAGGCCCGATAGACGGCCTCGTAACTGCGGTGACCGTTGGCCGGCCCGCCATGCGCATAGGATGCCGCGCCTGGCCGGAACGCCGCCATCATGCCGGCGGCCCCCGTGGTGGCGGCGCGGATGCCGGCATGGGCCAGTGCTTCACGGATGGCGCCGACGATCAGCCCGCGCACCAGCCCCGGGTCGCGGAAGCGCACGTCTGCCTTGGCCGGGTGGACGTTGACGTCGACGATCGCCGGATCGAGCGTCAGAAACAGCACAGTGACGGCATGGCGGTCGCGCGGCAGCACGTCGGCGAAGGCGCCGCGAATGGCGCCGGCGATCAATTTGTCACGCACCGGGCGGCCGTTGACATAGGCGTATTGCTGTAGCGCGTTGGCGCGGGTGAAGGAGGGGACCGAGACATGGCCGGCGAGATGCACGCCGTCCCGCATCGCGTCGATGGCGATCGCATTGTCCGGAAAGTCGGCGCCCATCACCTGTGCCACCCGGCGCAGCCGGCCTTCCGGGCTGTCGTCGGTCGCCGGCAGTTCCAGCGTCGAGCGGTCCGGGCCGGCCAGAGTGAAGCGCACGGCGGGGAAGGCGATGGCGATGCGCTTGACCACGTCGCCGATGGCCGAGCTTTCGGCGCGCTCGCCCTTCATGAATTTGAGCCGCGCCGGCGTGGCGAAGAACAGGTCGCGCACCTCGACCGTGGTGCCGCGATTGGCCGCGGCCGGCCTGACGGCGGAGACGCGACCGCCGTCGATGCCGATCTCGGCGGCGTTTTCACTGGACGCGGTGCGCGAGCGGATCGACAGCCGCGCCACCGAGCCGATCGAGGGCAAGGCCTCGCCGCGAAAGCCGAGGGAGCGGATGTCGTGAATGTCGTCGGCGAGCTTGGAGGTGCAATGGCGCGCGATCGCCAGCGCCAGTTCCTTTTCCGGAATGCCCGAGCCGTCATCGCTGACGCGGATCAGGTTCAGCCCGCCGCCGGCGGTGACGATCTCGACTCTGGTAGCGCCGGCATCGAGCGCGTTCTCGACCAGTTCCTTGACCACGCTTGCCGGACGCTCGATGACTTCGCCGGCGGCGATCTGGTTGATCATCGTTTCGGAAAGCTGGCGGATGGGCATGGCAGCACTATAGGCGGATTCGTGGCCGATGCGGGAGGGGGAGAACGTTGATTGTTGCAAGGCAGGGAGACTGCTCCGTTGCGCTCCGTCCCACCCCCCTCTGGCCTGCC
>NZ_JAMYNZ010000026.1:25000-32449 GCF_040319465.1 Mesorhizobium sp. M0910 | reverse complement strand
ATCCAGACCATCGACCTCAATGCAAGCCAACGATAGGATGGCAAACTGTTCGCGATGTCCTCGCACACCTGTTCGCGATGTCCCCGGTCCAAACACCCCCTTGTGGGGGAGATGTCCGGCAGGACAGAGGGGGCGCCGTAGAGCGCGGCACCGAAGACTTGGCTCTCCTATCGGCGTTATGCCATGACCCGCGCTGTCATCCTCCTTCGCCGCCGTCTCGTCGGCAGCATCTTCGTGCTGCTGATTGTCGTCATCGGCACCTTCCTGTTACTCGAAGCCGCTCCCGGCGACGCGGTCGATGCCTACATCGTCTCGACCGGCGGCGACGCCGGGATGATCGAGCTGTTGCGTCACCGCTGGGGTCTCGACCAGACGGAACTGACGCGGCTCGCCAATTATCTTTGGGCGCTGCTGCATCTCGATCTCGGCCAATCGGTCACCTTTTCGCGGCCGATCCGCGACGTCATCCTCGAGCGCCTGCCCAACACGCTGCTGTTGATGGGCAGCGCCACCGCGCTCTCCTTCGGTCTCGGCTCGGCACTCGGCATCTATGCCGGCGCCAGGCCCGGCAGTTTTCGCGATCGCTTTCTGTCCATCGGTTCGCTGGCGCTCTATGCCGTGCCGGGCTTCTGGCTTGGGCTGGTGCTGATCATCGTCTTTGCCGTCGACCTGCGATGGTTTCCGATCGGCGGGATCGAGAGTATCGCCTCGGCCCGGACCGGCCTCGATCGCGCCGCCGATATCGCCCGCCATCTCGTCCTGCCGGTTTCGGCGCTCGGCTTCATCTATCTCGCGCTCTATCTGCGCATGATGCGCGCCGGCATGGCCGAGGTCTGGCGACAGGATTTTGTGCTGGCCGCCCGCGCCAGGGGACTTTCCCGCCGCCGCATCGTGCTCGCTCACGTCGCCCGCAATGCGCTGTTGCCGCTGGTCACCATGCTTGGCCTGCAGTCCGCGCAGATGTTGGGCGGCAGCGTCGTTATCGAAAGCGTCTTTTCCGTGCCAGGCCTTGGCCGGCTGGCGCAGGAAGCGGTGGCGGCACGCGACACGCCGTTGCTGCTCGGCATCATTCTCATCAGCGCCGTCCTGGTCGTCATCATCAACCTTCTCGTCGACATCGCCTACGCCGTCCTTGATCCGCGCGTCGGGGCCAGTGAGGCCGGCGCGTGAGCCCGCTTCGCCGCTTTCTTCGCACGCCGGAAGCGATCGCCGGCGCGGTCATCCTGACGGCGCTGTCTGCCGTGGCGCTTGCCGCACCTTTGTTCTTTCCGAGCGATCCGCAGGCCATTGCCGGGCCGGCATTGCTGTCGCCGTTCCAGGACTGGTCGCTGCCACTCGGTACCGACCGCCTCGGCCGTGACGTGCTGGCCGAGCTTTTCCACGGCGCCCGCACCTCGCTCGCGGTCGGCCTGGCAGCAGCAGCCACCGCGCTTGTCGTCGGCGCCGTAATCGGCACGTTGGCCGGTTTTGCCGGCGGCCTTGTCGACGAGGTGCTGATGCGCATCACCGACGCTTTCCAGACCGTCCCAGCCTTCCTGCTGGCTTTGGCTTTCGTCAGCATTGTCGGGCCGTCGCTCGGCGTCGTCGTCACTGCGATCGCGCTGGGCGCCTGGACCGGACCGGCACGCGTGACGCGGGCCGAAGTGCTGTCGATCCGCGAGCGCGATTTTGTTGCCGGCGCCCGCGTCATCGGCATGCATCCGCTGGAGATCGCCTTTCGCGAGGTGCTGCCCAACGCGCTGCCGCCGGTACTGGCCTTGTCGTCGGTGATCGTCGCCGCGGCTATTCTCACCGAAGCGGCATTGTCTTTTCTCGGCCTCGGCGACCCCAACCGCGTGACCTGGGGCGGCATGATCGCCGAAGGCCGCGCCGTGCTGCGCACCGCGCCCTTCCTCTCGATCGTTCCGGGAATAGCACTCGTGCTGACCGTGCTCGGCGTCTATCTCGCCGGCGAAGGCGTCGTCGAGACGACATCGGTGAGGAGGAGCCTGTCGTGACGGCGCTTGCTTCGATCCGCAATCTGACGGTGACCTATCGCCGCGACGGCGCCGAGGTGGCGGCGCTGAAACATATCAGCTTCGATGTCGCCGCCGGCGAGCGCCTCGCCATCATCGGCGAGAGCGGCTCGGGCAAGAGCACGTTGGCGCTGGCGATTGCTGGGCTGCTGCCGGCCAGTGCCAAGATCGGCGGAGCGATCGAGTGGCAGATGACGGAATTTCGATCGTCTCATTCGAAAGATCATCAATCTTTCCTTGTTCTCAATAGCCTTCCTCTCGGAGGCCGTGATATCGGCTTCGTTTTCCAGGACCCATCCGCCAGTCTCGATCCGGTCATGCCAATCGGCAAGCAGATCGCGGAAGTCGCGCGCACGCATCTCGGACTTGACTGGCGACACGCCTATGCCAGAGCAAAAGCCTTGCTCGAACGCGTCCGTCTGCCCGACCTCGATGCCGCTCTGCGCGCCTTTCCACATCAGCTCTCCGGCGGCCAGAAGCAGCGCGTGGCGATCGCCGCCGCGATCGCGGCCGGGCCGAAACTGCTGATCGCCGACGAGGCGACCAGTGCCCTGGACACCATCGTGCAGGCCGAAATCGTCGGGCTGATCCGGCGACTCGTGACCGAGGACGGCATGACGCTGCTGTTCATCAGCCACGACATTGGGCTGGCCGCTGAGCTTGGAGAGCGCATCGCCGTGTTCCGGCATGGCGAGCTGCTCGAGCTCGGTGCGACGGCGCAGGTGGTCAGTGCGCCGCGTCACGCGTACACAAGGGCGCTGCTCGACGCCAATCTCGGCCTAGACGCCGAGCCGCTGCTGCAGCGAACATGACCAGTCCGCTGCTCGCCGTTTCCGGCCTGACCAAACGATACAGTAGCGGCGGCAAGATCATCGCCGCGGCCGACGATGTTTCCTTCCACATCGAGTATGGCGAGACGCTGGCGCTGGCCGGACCTTCCGGCAGCGGCAAATCGACGATCGCTCGGCTCATACTGCGGCTCATCGAAGCCGATGCTGGCCGAATCGAATTTGAAGGCAGTGATTTCCTGTCGTTGAACGGCGCTGCGTTGCGCGACCGGCGCGCTCGTCTGCAGACGGTGTTTCAGGATCCGCTCGCCGCCTTGAACCCACGCGCCACGGTGGCACGTGTGCTCGACGACCCCTTGCGCATCCATCACATCGCCTCTCGCGCCGAACGCCCGCGCCGTATCGTCGCTCTGCTGGAACGCGTCGGCCTCAGCGCCGGTCTCGCCGGCCGCGCCATTCACGAAATCTCCGGCGGTCAGCGCCAGCGCGTTGCAATCGCCCGCGCCATCGCCACGAAACCGTCGCTGGTCGTGCTCGACGAGGCGGTGTCGGCGCTCGACGTTTCGGTGCGCGCGCAGATCCTGCGGCTGCTGCTCGACCTTCAACGCGAGGAGCGCATCGCCTATCTCTTCATTTCGCACGATCTCGGCGTCGTCCGTGCCATCGCCCACCGCATCGCCATTCTGGACGGCGGGCGGATTGCCGAGAGCGGCGATGCCCGCACCGTCATCGACGCGCCGCAATCCGCGATCGGCAAGGCGCTGGTGGCGGCAGCGCCAAGACTGTCGAGGATCGAACGGGACGCATCATGACCGACGCCGAAGCCCGAGCCGAAAAACTGTCACGCGAACTCGATTCCGCCTTCCGCAACCGTGCCGATCTCTATCGTCTGTTGCTCGACGAGCTAACCGCGGAAGTTGGCGCGGAAAAGGCTGAGGCGATCATGATCCGCACCATTGAACGGCGAGGCAGGGAGGTTGCGGCGGCGGCCTTCGCCGATTTCGGCCCCAACGACGCACCGGCGATCGGCGAGGCGTTCCTGGCCGTCAGCCCGGATGGCGGTCGCATGTATCCGACCGACGTCGAACGCGGTCCGGACCGCATTGCCTTCAAGGTCAGGCGCTGCCCGCTGAAGGACGCCTGGGTCGAAGCCGGCGTCGACGACGAGAAACTCGCCACGCTCTGCCGCATCGCCGGCGCCTTCGATCGCGGCCTGTTCGAGGCTACCGGGGTACGCTTCGACAATGTCACCTGGACACCGGGCCACGGTTTCGGCTGCTGCCACATCGCTTTGACCAACCGGGATGCCGGTTAGAGCTACAACTCGAGCCATGTCGGCGAAGACGTAGAGTTCCGTTCCGTTGGGCAGCACAGAGCCAACAAAAACTCCCAGCGGCGTAAGGCCACGGCAATCAAATCAATCCGAGACTTGTCGGAATTGCGGCATCCTTGTTCGTCTTCCGTAGGGAGTTCCTGGAGGTGAATTATGAGCGAATTGCCGGTGGTCAAAACGAGACGCAAAGGCAAGACCCTTATGCAGAGCATGCTGATCCCAACCGAGAAAATGGTCGCTGACGAGCTCCGGGCTGCACGACCTGGCCACTTATCGGACCTTGCAGAGTTGCGACGTAAGCTCGCGGCAAAATACGGAGCAGACGCCTGCTGCCGGTGACCGTGCGGCGGCATTTGGTGCATATCAGTCAAGACGGCAGCGCGCCCTTTTGGCGCGTCGTAAATCCCGATCGGCCATTCGCCCGACGTATGAGAGGTGGATCGGAGCACATACGCGAGAAATTGGCCGCGGCATGCTAAGTGTCCCGTCGCCGCACTTCAGCGCATACGAAAACGGCCCGCACAAGGCGGGCCGTTTTCGAATTTTGGTTGCGGGGACAGGATTTGAACCTGTGACCTTCAGGTTATGAGCCTGACGAGCTACCGGGCTGCTCCACCCCGCGTCAACCCTAAAGGTAAGCCTTGGCTCACCGAATTCAAGCTTCCGCCAAATGAAAGGGCCGCTTGCGCGGCCCGGAGTCCCGTTGGCGGGCCTGTTCGTAAGGAGAAGATTAAACAACGTGCGCTTGGCAGACCTGGCAGCGACCTACTCTCCCGCGTCTTGAGACGAAGTACCATCAGCGCTGGAGCGTTTCACGGCCGAGTTCGGAATGGGATCGGGTGCAGCCGCTCCGCCATAACCACCAGGTCGGCAAAACGCACGTTGCTCGAGAAGCTGTTTTCTGTGCCATCCATCTCGGCGCAATCCAGGGATTGTCGCCAAAAATGGGCATTAGGAATGAGAACGATCAAGCCGATCGAACTATTAGTACCGGTAAGCTTCAAGCGTTGCCGCTCTTCCACACCCGGCCTATCAACGTGGTCGTCTTCCACGGTTCTCAGGGAATACTCGTTTTAAGGTGGGTTTCCCGCTTAGATGCCTTCAGCGGTTATCCCGTCCGGATATAGCTACCCTGCTATGCGGCTGGCGCCACAACAGGTCCACCAGAGATCCGTCCATCCCGGTCCTCTCGTACTAGGGACAGATCCTTTCAATATTCCTACACCCACGGCAGATAGGGACCGAACTGTCTCACGACGTTCTGAACCCAACTCACGTACCGCTTTAAATGGCGAACAGCCATACCCTTGGGACCTGCTCCAGCCCCAGGATGCGATGAGTCGACATCGAGGTGCCAAACAACCCCGTCGATATGGACTCTTGGGGGTCATCAGCCTGTTATCCCCGGCGTACCTTTTATCCGTTGAGCGATGGCCCTTCCACGCGGGACCACCGGATCACTATGACCGACTTTCGTCTCTGCTCGACTTGTCAGTCTCGCAGTCAGGCAGGCTTATGCCATTGCACTCAGCGAACGATTTCCGACCGTTCTGAGCCCACCATCGCGCGCCTCCGTTACTCTTTAGGAGGCGACCGCCCCAGTCAAACTACCCACCATACATTGTCCCGGACCCGGATAACGGGCCGCGGTTAGACATCCATAGTGATAAGGGTGGTATTTCAAGGGTGGCTCCACCTGAGCTGGCGCCCAGGTTTCAAAGCCTACCACCTATCCTACACATGCCACTACGAATGCCAATGTAAAGCTATAGTAAAGGTGCACGGGGTCTTTCCGTCTAACCGCAGGAACCCCGCATCTTCACGGGGAATTCAATTTCACTGAGTCTATGCTGGAGACAGCGGGGAAGTCGTTACGCCATTCGTGCAGGTCGGAACTTACCCGACAAGGAATTTCGCTACCTTAGGACCGTTATAGTTACGGCCGCCGTTTACTGGGGCTTCGATTCAGAGCTTGCACCCCTCCTCTTAACCTTCCAGCACCGGGCAGGCGTCAGACCCTATACGTCGTCTTGCGACTTCGCAGAGCCCTGTGTTTTTGATAAACAGTCGCTACCCCCTGGTCTGTGCCACCCTCCCATGCTTGCGCATGAAAGGGTCACGCTTCTTCCGAAGTTACGCGTGCAATTTGCCGAGTTCCTTCAGCATAGTTCTCTCAAGCGCCTTGGTATACTCTACCAGTCCACCAGTGTCGGTTTCGGGTACGGTCTATAAGGAGGAGCTATTTCCTGGAACCACGCAGCAGCCCTTTCAATCCGATAAGATTGGACTACCTCAATGATCCGTCACTTCCTCCAGGCCCACGAATATTAACGTGGTTCCCATCGTCTACGCATTTCTGCCTCGACTTAGGGGCCGGCTAACCCTGCTCAGATTAGCTTTAAGCAGGAACCCTTGGACTTTCGGCGGGGGAGTCTCTCACTCCCCTTACGTTACTCATGTCAGCATTCGCACTTCTGATACCTCCACCATCCCTCACGGGTATGGCTTCATCAGCTTACAGAACGCTCCGCTACCGCTTGCATTGCTGCAAACCCTAAGCTTCGGTGTATGGCTTTAGCCCCGTTACATTTTCGGCGCAAAGACCCTTATTTAGACCAGTGAGCTGTTACGCTTTCTTTAAATGATGGCTGCTTCTAAGCCAACATCCTGGTTGTTTTGGGATCCTCACATCCTTTCCCACTTAGCCATAACTTGGGGACCTTAGCTGTAGGTCAGGGTTGTTTCCCTTTTCACGACGGACGTTAGCACCCGCCGTGTGTCTGCCGACTATTACTCCCAGGTATTCGGAGTTTGGTTAGGTTTGGTAATCCGGTGAGGACCCCTAGCCCATCCAGTGCTCTACCCCCTGGGGTATTCGGTCGACGCTCTACCTAAATAGATTTCGCGGAGAACCAGCTATTTCCGAGTTTGATTGGCCTTTCACCCCTAGCCACAAGTCATCCCGAACTATTGCAACAGTTATGGGTTCGGTCCTCCAGTAAGTGTTACCTTACCTTCAACCTGCTCATGGCTAGATCACTCGGTTTCGGGTCTAATGCGACGAACTGAACGCCCTGTTCAGACTCGCTTTCGCTGCGCCTACACCTATCGGTTTAAGCTTGCTCGTCACACTAAGTCGCTGACCCATTATACAAAAGGTACGTGGTGACCCAGGACGAACCTTGGGCTCCCACTGTTTGTAGGCAATCGGTTTCAGGTACTATTTCACTCCCCTTGTCGGGGTGCTTTTCACCTTTCCCTCACGGTACTAGTTCGCTATCGGTCATGCACGAGTACTTAGGCTTGGAGGGTG
>NZ_JAMYNZ010000026.1:0-20000 GCF_040319465.1 Mesorhizobium sp. M0910 | reverse complement strand
GGATCGCCGATCATTGCCGCAGGCAATGGCGTCGTCGAAAAGGCCGGCTGGGCCGGTGGCTATGGCAAGCAGATCATCTTGCGTCACGCCAATGGCTACGAGACGTCCTACAATCACCAGAGCGCGTTTGCCAAAGGCATCGAGCCGGGTGTTCGCGTTCGCCAGGGTCAGGTTATCGGCTATCTCGGCTCAACCGGCCTCTCCACCGGTCCGCACCTTCATTACGAACTGATCGTCAACGGCACCAAGGTCGATTCGATGCGCGTCCGCCTGCCGGTCGGCAAGACGCTGAAGGGCGACGACCTCGTCGCCTTCAAGCGCGAGCGCGAACGCATCGACGACCTGCTCAAGCAGGAAGACAGCAATCAGTTGAAGGTCGCGAGCGCCAAGATCGAAGGCTGAGCCGACGTTTTTTCGTGGTCAGCCCTGCTGATTCGCCGTGTCGCGCACCCATGGCAGCCGCTCGCCCGAAACCGTCGTCCAGGCGGTGATTGCCGAAAGCAGGCAAAGCAGCGCGGTCACCGCGGCAACGGCCGCGAATGCCGCGTCGCTGGCGGCAAGTCGTGCCGCATCGAGGCCGGGCGCCAGGCCGGCGGGCGGCGGTTCGCCGAAACCCGGAAGGCCGGTGCCGGCACCGGTGCCGAGCACGCCAGCATAGACCCATGCCGCCAGCGATCCCATCGCCGCCACAGCAATCAGGCCGCCGATCCGCGAAACGGCGTTGTTGATGCCCGAGGCCGCCCCCGTATCCTTGTCCTCGACCGCCGTCATGATGGCGGTCGACAGCGGCGATACCACCAGCGCCATGCCGAACCCCATCAGAGCCATCAGCGGGAATACCCCCAGCCAGAAACTGTGGATGCCCCAATAGGCCAGCAAGGCAAGTCCGGCAAAGGCAAGAGCCACAACCAGACTGCCGCTGGCGATCGGAAAGCGAGGCCCGATGCGGTCGGACCACTGGCCAACCGGTCCGGATAACAGTGCCATCAACGCCGACAGCGGCAGGAATATAAAGCCGACCTCGGCCGCGCTCAGCCCCCATCCGGCGATCATGAGCATCGGCAGATAGAACAAATTGGCCGACAGGGCAAAATAAAGGAAGAAGGTCGCCACGTTAGCGCCCGCGAACGCGCCGATTCGAAACAACGACAGGTCAATCATCGGCTCGCGCTGCCGGCGCTCGAAGACGATGAACACGACGAGCAAAACCGCACCGGCGGCAATACTCGGGCCGGACATCAGCCCCTCCCCGTCGCCGCTCATCGAGGTCAGGCCGTAAGCGAGAGCTCCGAACGCCAATATGGCGAGTGCAGCGCCGCCGAGATCGAGGCTGCGCTTTTCCGCCGGTGCATCGGCAGGGACCTTGGCCAGCAGAAGATAGATCGAGATGAGACCGAGCGGCAGATTAATGGCGAAGATCGCCCGCCAGATGCCGTCGCCGAAGGCTGACAGCACGAAGCCGCCCAGCACCGGGCCGAGCGCCGTCGTCAGTGCCGATGCCGCGGCCCAGATGCCGATCGCCCGGCCGCGTTCCTTTTTTGGATAGGCTTTGGCGATAATGGCCAGGCTGCCGGGCACCATGATGGCCGCTCCGATACCCTGGACAGCCCGAAATACAATAAGCATCGGCGGGTTAGGCGCCAGCGCGCAGGCAAGCGAGGCGGCAATGAACAGGACGATGCCGGCGACGAAAGAGTGGCGCAGGCCGAAGCGATCGCCAGCGGCGCCGCCGACGAGAATGAGGGCTGAAAGCGTCAACGCATAGGCGTTGGAGATCCATTGCGCCTCGGCCAGGCTGGCGCCGAGATCGACGCGGATCGCCGGCGTCGCAATGGCCAGGACCGATCCATCGATAAAACCGAGTGCGGAAGCCAGAATCGCGGCGATCAGCACGAACCGCCGCTGCGCCTGCGGGCAGAACGTGTCGGCCGGAAGTGGCCCGGTCAGGGGAACGGCGCCTGTACCGACTTTGGTTGGCGTGTGCATGCCGCCTTACCTAGACCGCTGGCATGCCGCCGACAACCGGCCAGCAGGCTGTTCTCGTTGAAACCAGGGCCGAACCTGGCCATACAGACAGGAGTACGCCAGTCCGGGTGCAAACGGTGGATGCCGTGCTAGATTTTCCGCAACGCTGCGACAAGGGGGAACTACCGCATGAAACGACCGCTCGAACCCTCGGCGGAAGGACGCGGGCGCGTCGTCGGCATCACCGACGGCGTGTTCGCCATCGCGCTCACCCTGATCGTTCTCGAGATCAGGGTGCCGGCGCATGAAACGGTGCATTCCGAAAGCGAGTTGATCGCCGCGATCACAGCACTGGCGCCCCGCTTCCTGACCTATGCGCTCAGCTTCCTGACGCTGACCATCTTCTGGTTCGGCCAGCAGGCGCAACACGGGTTGATCGCAAAATCCGACCGGCGGCTTGCCACGTTGAACCTCTGCTTCCTCGGCTTCATCGCCTTGCTGCCGTTCTCGACCGATCTTTTGGCCGACTTCCTTGAATTCAGGACCGCGGTGCTCGTCTACTGGCTCAATCTTCTGATGCTGGGACTGACGCTGCTCGCCAGTTGGCGCTATGCGGACAAAAACGGATTCCTGGCCGACGGTGTCGATGCGGAGACCACCCGAACGGTCTATCTGCGCATCGTCAAGGCACAGATCCTGTGGGCGATCGGCGCGGCACTATGCCTAGCCAGCCCGTTGCTCAGCGTCGGCTTCATCCTGGTGGTGCAGCTGACCTATGCCGCAGCGCTGCGCGCGCCACTGCTGCGCAAGGTCATCGGGTGACATCGTTCATCGCAGTGGGCTGTCGCAAACCGTGGACGTTGGCCGAGGCCCCTCAGCTTCGTCATCCCTGGGCGAAGCAGGAGCGAAGCTCCGTCGCGAAGACCCTGGGATCCATGCCGTGATCTCGGCCGAAGGGTGCGGCAGAGCAGAATTCCGCGCCGTCGCGGTGCTCCATCGTAACGGCATGGATCCAGGGGTCTGCGCCGCGTCGCTTCGCTCCTTGCTCCGCCCCAGGATGACGACACGATAGGGTTTCGGCAAATCTCCAAGGCTGGCGATCTGCGAAAGCATCCGACCTGCCAAACTTTTGAACCAGGGAAATTACTCGACGAACTCCACGATAACGCCGGGCGTCACGATCTTGGCGAGCTCGCGCGCATCCCAATTGGTCAGTCGCACGCAGCCATGGCTTTCGGTCTTGCCGATCTTGGACGGATCCGGCGTGCCGTGAATGCCGTAGGTCGGCTTGTCCAGTGCGATCCAGACCGAGCCGACCGGGCCGTTCGGCCCCGGCGGGATGGTCAGGATCCTGTCGTTTTCGCCCTGCTTGAAATTGATGTTAGGGTTGTAGGTGTAGTTCGGGTCCAATGCGACACGCGACACCGCATGCGTGCCGGACGGCGACGGCGTATCCGACGAGCCGATAGTCGCCGGATAGGCTGCGACCAGCTTGCCCGCCGCGTCGTAGGCACGGACCTGCTTGTTGGCCTTGTCGGCGATGATGCGCGCCACCGGCGTCGCCACCAGCCTGCCGAAATTGGCAACCTTGATGATGGTGCCCGGACGATTGAAATTGGCGTCCGGATTGAGCTGCTTCAGATAGGTTTCATCCATATGGAAGCGCTCGGCCAGCGCTTCGGGCACCGACGTGTAGCCCATGCGGTCGAGCTGGGCCTTTTGGCTGTAGTCCTCCGGTATCGAGGCAACATAAGGGCCGGCCGCATCCTCGGGCGTGATCGTATAGGAGGCGAAGGCATCGCCGCCGGATTGCGCCAGGGCCGCCTGGATGCCGATCGCGTCGGTCGATTTCAGATTGTTGCCGGTGATCTCGTTATAGGCGGCGAGCGCCTTGTCGACATTCGAGCCGAAGCGTCCGTCGATGACACCGGGCGACGCACCGGCGCGGTCGAGCAGCACCTGCAGCGCCGCCACGTCCTGGCGGGCGCCGAGCGAAAGCGGCGGGTCGACCGCCGTCTTGCCGCCAGTGCTTGGCGGCGGGGCTGTGTTTGGCGGCAAGGCCGCCTGCTCATTCGGCACTGTCGGCTCGACCGGCTCGATCGAGGCTTCGTTGAGCGGCTGGCGCTCGATGGTGCGTGGCCTCACCGGCTGCGCTGCCTCCGGGTAATCGTTGCCGTAGCCGTCATCCCGCGGCGCTTCGGGGAAGGCTTCCATCGAATTGTCGCCATAGGGGTCGTACTCGTCGTCCGGCGGCACGATGATCCTGCCTTCGTCTTCCAACTGCCTGCGGCGGAACCGGGCCGTGTCCTCAGGGTCGTCGAGATAATAGGGATCGTCCTCCTCGACCGGCCCGAGGTTGCGCAAGCGCTCGCGACGCAAAACACGGCGGTCGAGCCTGGTCTGCGGCGGCTGGATGGCGATGACCTTGCCGGTTTCCGCATCGACGATGACGCGGTTTCCCCTGGCGTCGTAATAGATGTCGAGATTGCCGTCCTGGGCGACAAGAATGCCGCCGTCATTGGCAGCACGAACCACCCGCGGCGCGGTATCGGCCATCGGCGAGGCCATCGCATTCGACGCCAGCAGCCCGGCAGCAAACGCTGAAAGGGTGAGGATGGTGCGCAACATGATGGCCAAAATTCTCCGGTCCGTAATTGCCGCCGCCGGCATTGTCTCTCAAGAGCGCCGCGCGTCCTTTTGGGTGCAAGGACGCTCTAACGCTTCACATCTCCGCATCGTGCTTTGCGAAAATCAAACTCGATTTCGGGCCGATGTGGTCGCCAACCCCTTCGCCAGCAAATCACTTGCACACGATAAGGTTCCAATATGAACCGGGCATGAAGATGGCGGATTTCTGACCGATTAACCGGCAGCGAATCCCAATTCCTTGCGCGTCTGCTTCGTCAGCTTCAGCACGACGAGACGGTGGCTTTCGCGCAAATAATCCTTCAGCGCCTCATCATCCATGCTTTCGCTTGTCCGGCGCTGGATCCATTTCATGCCGCGCGAGGCGAGATACGGCGCCGGCCGAAGGCCCGGCTGTTCCCTCAGCACGTCATAAGCGATCTCGGAGCATTTGAAGGTGACGAACGGCTCCTTGCCTTCACTCCAGCCGCCGATCGCAAACACCTTGCCGCCGACTTTCCAGACATGCGCGCCACCCCACTGCACGACATGGGTCGTCGAAGGCAGCGAGGCGCAGAAACTGTTGTAGTCGTCCAAAGTCATCTGCGCCCGCCAGTGGTGTTAGACCATGGACCGACGGGTCCGCGTAGCAAAAAGCGGATGCCGGTTTTTCGGAAAAGATCATGGTCGAAATTGAAGATAGGAAATCCATCCCGATTCGATCGGGATGGAACAGGCTCTTGGCTTGAACTCAGGCGGCCGCCTCGGTTGCCACGACCGCGGGCTTCGAGCGGAAGTTCAAGCGGTCGGATCCGGCGGTGACCTTGACGGTCGAGCCGTCAAGGATCTCGCCGAGCAGTATCTTTTCCGCCAGCGGATCCTGCAATTCCTTCTGCATCACCCGCTTCAGCGGCCGCGCGCCATAGGCCGGGTCGTAACCCTTGGCCGCCAGCCAGTCGATCGCCTCCTGATCGAGCGAAAGCGATATCTTGCGGTCGACAAGCAGGTTTTCCAGCCGCTTGAGCTGGATTTGGACGATCTGGCCCATATCCTGGCGGCGCAGCCGGTGGAACAGGATGACCTCGTCGATGCGGTTGAGGAATTCCGGCCGGAACGAAGCCCTGACGACATTCATCACCTCGTCGCGCACGACGTCGACATCCTGGTCCTCGCCGAGATTGACCAGATATTCGGCGCCGAGATTGGACGTCATGATGATCAGCGTATTGCGGAAGTCGACCGTGCGGCCCTGGCCGTCCGTCAGCCGGCCGTCGTCGAGCACCTGCAGCAGCACGTTGAACACGTCCGGATGCGCCTTCTCGATCTCGTCGAACAGCACGACCTGATAGGGCCGGCGCCGCACCGCTTCGGTCAGCGCGCCGCCTTCCTCATAGCCGACATAGCCGGGAGGCGCGCCGATCAGCCGGGCGACCGAGTGCTTCTCCATGAACTCCGACATGTCGATACGCACCATCGCGCTCTCGTCATCGAACAGGAAGCTGGCCAGCGCCTTGGTCAGTTCGGTCTTGCCGACGCCCGTCGGCCCGAGGAACATGAACGAGCCGAGCGGCCGGTTCGGGTCCTGCAGACCGGCGCGCGCACGGCGTACCGCCTTCGACACTGCCTGCACGGCCTCGCCCTGGCCGACGACGCGCTTGCCGATCTCGTCTTCCATGCGCAACAGCTTGTCGCGCTCGCCTTCCAGCATCTTGTCGACCGGGATCCCCGTCCAGCGCGAGACGATATGAGCGACGTGATCGGGGCCGACCACTTCTTCGACCATGCCGGCCTTGCCATCCCTGGCTTCGGCCTGCTTCAGCTGCTTTTCGAGTTCCGGGATCTTGCCGTAGGCAAGTTCGCCGGCGCGCTGGAATTCACCCTGGCGCTGGGCGATGGCAAGTTCGTTGCGCGCCTCGTCGAGCTGTTTCTTGAGGTCGGCGGCAAGGCCGAGCTTCTGCTTCTCGGCCTGCCATTTCGAGGTCAGCTCGGTCGATTCCTCCTCGAGGTTCGAGAGTTCCTTCTCGAGCCGGGCGAGCCGGTCCTTCGAGGCGTCGTCCTTCTCGACCTTGAGCGCCTCGCGCTCGATCTTGAGCTGCATGATGCGGCGATCTATCTCGTCCAGCGCCTCGGGCTTCGAATCGACCTGCATGCGGAGCCGCGACGCGGCCTCGTCGACCAGGTCGATCGCCTTGTCCGGCAGGAAGCGGTCAGCGATGTAGCGGTTGGACAGGGTTGCGGCCGCGACCAGCGCCGAATCCGAGATGCGCACCTTGTGGTGCTGCTCGTATTTCTCTTTCAGGCCGCGCAGGATCGAAACGGTGTCTTCGACCGTTGGCTCATTGACGAAGACCGGCTGGAAGCGGCGGGCAAGGGCCGCATCCTTCTCGACATGCTTGCGGTATTCGTCGAGCGTAGTGGCGCCGACGCAGTGCAGTTCGCCGCGGGCCAGCGCCGGCTTCAGCAGGTTCGACGCGTCCATGGCGCCATCCGCCTTGCCGGCGCCGACCAACGTGTGCATCTCGTCGATGAACAGGATGATGCCGCCGGCGGCGGACGTGACCTCGGAAAGTACCGCCTTCAGCCGCTCCTCGAACTCGCCGCGGTATTTGGCGCCGGCGATCAGCGAGCCCATGTCGAGCGCCATCAGCTGCTTGTCCTTGAGCGATTCCGGCACATCGCCATTGACGATGCGCAGCGCCAGCCCTTCAGCGATCGCCGTCTTGCCGACGCCGGGGTCGCCGATCAGCACCGGGTTGTTCTTGGTGCGGCGCGACAGCACCTGGATCGTGCGGCGGATCTCGTCGTCACGGCCGATGACCGGATCGAGCTTGCCCGCGCGAGCGTCCGCCGTCAGGTCGCGCGCGTATTTCTTCAGCGCGTCGTAGCCCTGCTCGGCGCTCGCCGAATCGGCGGTACGACCTTTGCGTACGTCGTTGACGACCTGGTTCAGCTTCTGCGGCGTGACACCGGCCTTGGCCAGGATGTCGGCCGTCTTGGCCGATTTTTCCATGGCGAGCGCCTGCAACAGCCGTTCGACGGTGACGAAGCTGTCACCGGCCTTCTTGGCCAGTTCCTCGGCGGTCGAAAACACCTTTGCCAGCGGCTGGGCCAGATAGAGCTGGCCATTGCCGCCCTCGACCTTGGGCATTGCCTCCAGTGCCGTTTCGACGCCGAGCTTGACGTCCCGGACATTGCCGCCGGCGCGCTCGATCAGCGACGCAGCCAGGCCCTCGTCGTCATCGACGAGGACCTTGAGGATATGCTCGGGGGTGAATTGCTGGTGATTGCGGGAAAGCGCCATGGTTTGCGCGGACTGGATAAAGCCGCGCACGCGCTCGGAATATTTTTCAAGATTCATGCCTGTCTCCTTCCGTCACCGGCCCGCTTCGCGGCACCGGATCAGATTGCGGTGACGGACCCGCCCGTTCGAGCCGGATCCTGTTCACGCAAGATATGGGACGCAAACCACGGACCCTCAAGACGCCTCGACACTGGCGAATGGATAATATTGCGAGCGCGCAAAACAAAAACGGCGGAGATTTCTCTCCGCCGTCCATACATGTCGCGCAAAAGTGCGCAGCGAACGTTTTTTCGATCAATTCTCGACGTCTGCGATCACAGCTTGACCGCCGGGGCTTTCAGCCGGCGCTGCATCGACATTGCCAGCGTCGGTATTGCCAGTCCCGGCATTGCCAGTCCCGGCATTGCTTGTCTCGGCATTGCTTGTCTCGGCACTCTCAGGGCCGGCGTTGTCGTTGCCGCCATTTGCCTGTTCGACATCGAGGCGCGGGCGACGCGGGCGCCTGGGGCGGCGGGCCGGGCTGCTTTCGGCAGCGGCTTCGTTGAGCTCGGCCTGGGCGGCGAGACCCGCCGGCGAAAGGTTGTCAAATTGCTGTGCGGGCTCACCCACCAAGATCGGCTCAGCTGCCCGCACGGGCTCCGCCTGCGCCGGAACCTCGTCGCGCCGTGGCTGTTCGACGCGCTGGCCACCCTGCTGCTCGCCGCGCGAGCTATACTCGCCACGCTGGCCGTTCTGGCCGTAACCGCCATTGGGGCGACGGTCGCGGTGGCGTCCGCCATTATTGTCGCGGCCGTCACGGTTATCGCGGCGGCCGCGATTGTCACGGCTGTTTTCCTGGTTCAGCGCCAGCTCGGCCGGCGTGCCATCGATGACCGGCTGCGGGCCGGCCCCCTGATTGACCGTCGAGCCCGATGTCTCGTTGGCATTGTTGTTGCCGGCATTGTCGAACTCGTCGCGATCCTCGTCGCCATCATCGTCGAAATCATCGCGAATCTGCTGGGCGTTCTGGATCGGCATCTGCGCCTGAGCGGCTGCGATGATGCGGTTATAGTGTTCTGCGTGCTGGAGATAGTTTTCCGCCATCACCCGGTCGCCGGAGCTGTGCGCGTCACGGGCAAGGGTTGCGTACTTCTCGGCAATCTGCTGAGCCGATCCGCGGATCTTCACGTCCGGGCCGTTGCTCTCATAGTTGCGCGTCAGGGGATTCGGCCCCTTACGGTTGTTATTGTTATTGCCGCCGCCGCCATTGTTGTTGCGACCGCGCATGCGCCTGTTTTGCTGTTGTGGCCTCATTAGACTCTCTTCACTTTGAAATTTTCGAAAAACTCTTCACGAACGGAGGCGCTCATGCGGCCAGCCGTTTCGTTCTTTCACCGGCGTTCGCCCGCATCAATTGCGTTGGCGCCACGTGCCATCCTGTTCCGGTTACTTCACTTGCCGGACGATTCCCGCACGAAGCTTGGGCGTCGTTTGCGCAAGAAGGCAGCTATTTCCAAGGAAAACCGAATCGCTAAGAGCACTGCCTGCTTCGTCTCATCCGGTTAAGGCGACCCTAGCCGCATTCCCCGGTATTGCCAAGCGCTTTTTTCGCACTGCATCACGGCTTCCACCGTTCGAACACAAGAACTCTGTTGTTTCCGCCGAGATCACGAAACACCCCGACAGAACTGTACCCGGCCGCGGAGAATATCTCCGTAACCTGTTGGTGCTGCGTATGGCCGATCTCGACCGCAATCCTGCCTTGGACTTCCAAATACGCTGCCGCTCCTGCGGCGATCTTCCTGTAGGGGCTCAGACCGTCCACACCGCCATCCAGGGCCTGGCGTGGATCGAAACCGCGGACCTCGTCCTGCAGATTTCCAATGTCGTCTGAGGGTATATAGGGAGGGTTTGCGGCAATTACATGGTACCGGCCAGAAACTTTTTCAAACCAGTCGGATTTGAGCGCCGTGAACCGGCCGGCGAGCCCCAATTCCCTGGCATTGCGCGTGGCGGTGGCCAGCGCCTCTTGCGAAATGTCGACGCCGGTGGCGGTCGCGGCCGGAACCGCGCTGAGCAACGCCAGCGCGATGGCACCGGTGCCGGTCCCGAGATCGAGGATGCGGCAACCGCCTTCGCGTGCCGCCGTTGCCTTAACGAAAGGCAGCACCGCCTCGACCAGCGTTTCGGTATCCGGTCGCGGCTCCAGCGTTTGCGGCGAAAGCGAAAGGCGCAAGCCGTAGAATTCGCGGTAACCGAGGATGCGGTGCACCGGTTCGCCGGCGACGCGCCGCCGCAAAGCGGCATCGATTGCCGCCGTCACGTCCGCATCGACCGCGCACCCAGGATCGGCGATGGCCTGCGTGCGGTTCGTGCCGGAAAAATGCTCGACGATCAGCCTGGAATCGAGCGCCGGATCCGCAATCCCGGCTGCGGCGAGCCGGTTTCGCGCTTCCCGCAGCAGCGGCGCCAGAGTGGCGGGCAGGCTGTCAGCCATCGATGCCTATATCGGCGAGCAGCTTCGACTGGTGATCGGCTATCAGCGCGTCGATGATCTCGTCGAGTTCACCCATCATCACCCGGTCGAGCTTGTAGAGCGTCAGGTTGATGCGATGATCGGTGACGCGACCCTGCGGAAAATTATAGGTGCGGATGCGTTCCGAGCGGTCGCCCGAGCCAACCTGCGACTTGCGCGATTCTGAACGTTCCTCGTCCGCTTTGCTGCGTTCGAGGTCGTAAAGCCTGGCGCGCAGGATCTGCATGGCCTTCGCCCGGTTCTGGTGCTGCGATTTTTCCGCCTGCACTACCATGATGCCGGTCGGCAGATGGGTGATGCGCACGGCCGAATCGGTGGTGTTGACGTGCTGCCCGCCGGAACCCGAGGCGCGCATCGTGTCGATGCGGATGTCTTCGGCCCGGATGTCGATGTCGACCTCTTCGGCTTCCGGCAGCACCGCGACCGTCGCCGCCGAAGTGTGGATGCGCCCGCCCGCCTCGGTCGTCGGCACGCGCTGCACCCGGTGCACGCCGGATTCGAACTTCAGATGGGCAAAGACGCCCTTGCCCGAAACGGTGGCGATGATTTCCTTGTAGCCGCCGACTTCGCCTTCGCTGGCCGACACCGTCTCGAAACGCCAGCCATGCGCCGCTGCATAGCGCTCGTACATGCGAAACAGGTCGCCGGCAAAAAGCGCCGCCTCGTCACCGCCGGTGCCGGCGCGGATTTCGAGGATGGCGTTCTTGTCGTCTGCGGCATCCTTGGGCAACAGCAGGATCTGGATGTCCTTTTGCAGTACCTCGATGCGATGCTTGACCTCCGGCAGGTCGGCCTCGGCCAAGGCGCGCATCTCGGCGTCGGTGCCCTTGTCGGCGAGCATCGCCTCCAGATCGGCCTGTTCGCGCTCGGCGGCGCGCAGTGCCCTGATCTTTGCCACCATCTGCTGGATGTCGGCATATTCGGAGGCCATCCTCACATAGGCGTCCGGCGCCGGCCCGGCCGACATCTGCGCTTCGAGCATGTCGAAACGCTTGACGACTTGATCCATACGGTCGCGGGGCAGGTTGATCATGGTCCTGGAACTTCGATGGGATTCACGTCAGGGCGAGTCGAAAATGACGGATTTCGAGAACCGGAGCGGAATGTACATTTAAGTACATGGGCACCGGAAGCGCAGAAAATCGACATTTGCAGGCCGCCCTCACGTGAATCTACAGCGGTATGGAGCGGTCGTCGGCAAACGCCTGCAGCAGCGCCCGCATCGGCAGGCCATGCGCCGGCGCCATCAGATTGTCGTCGAAGAACGCTTCCAGCTCGCTGAGCGGCAGTTCCGTCAGCATCGCCTTGACCGGGCCGATCGATGCCGGCGACATCGAGATCGAGCGGTAACCAAGGCCGATCAGCGCCATCGCTGAAATCGGCTTGCCGGCAAGTTCGCCGCACAGGGTCACCGGCGTATTGTTGCGCGCCCCGGCGTCGGCAATCTGCTTCAGGACGCGCAGGAACGGCGTCGAGAGCGGGTCGAAGCGGTCGGACAACTGGGTGTTGCCGCGATCCACCGCCATCACGAACTGGAACAGGTCGTTCGAGCCGACCGAGACGAAATCGACCGCCTTCATCAGTTCGTCGAGCTGGAACAGCAGCGACGGCACCTCCAGCATCGCCCCGAGTTTGAGGCTGGTCGGCAAATGATGGGCAAAGCGCGACAGATGCCGCACCTCGCGATCGATGATCTCGCGCGCCTGCGCAATCTCGCCGAGTTCGGTCACCATCGGCAGCATCAGCTTCAGTTCGCGTCCGCCGCACGCCTTGAGCAGCGCGCGGATCTGGGTACGCAGCAATCCGGGCCGGTCGAGGGTCAGGCGGATGGCGCGCCAGCCGAGTGCCGGGTTCTCTTCCTGAATCGAGCCCTTGAAATAGGGCAGCACCTTGTCGCCGCCGATATCGATGGTGCGGAATGTCACCGGCTTGCCGCGCGCCGCTTCGAGCACGTCACGATAGAGCCGCTCCTGGGCTTCGGCGCGCGGAAAGGTCGAGGCGACCATGAATTGCAGTTCGGTGCGGAACAGGCCGATGCCGGCCGCACCTGCTTCGGCCAGTTGCGGCAAATCCACCGCCAGTCCGGCATTCATCAGAAGATCGACCTGGACTCCGTCCTTGGTCACCGACGGCTTCTTGCGCAGCTCGCGGTAGACCTCCTGCCGCCGCGCCCTGAAGCGCACTTTCTCGGCATAGGCCGCCTCGAGGTCGGGCTGCGGGCGCAGATGGATCGTGCCTTCCTCGCCGTCGACGATGATGGCATCGCCGTTTTCCGCCATGGAAACGGCGCCCTTCATCTGGCCGGCGACGGGTATGCCCATGGCTCGCGCCACGATGACGACATGGCTGGTCGCGGCGCCGTCTTCCAGCACCAGCCCGCGCAGCTTGTCCCTGGGATAATCGAGCAGCTCGGCAGCCCCCATCGAGCGGGCGACGATGATGGCGTCCTTGGGCAGCGAGGCCGCGACGTCCTCCGGTCCGCGCCCCATCAGCTGCCGCAGCAGCCGATTGGCGAGATCGTCGAAATCGCTCATCCGTTCCCGCAGATACGGATCGGTCATATGCAGCATGCGGGCACGCATGTCGCTCTGCACCTTTTCGACCGCCGCTTCGGCCGTCAGGCCATTGCGGATCGCCTCCTCCAGCCGGCGCACCCAGCCGCGGTCGTTGGCGAACATGCGATAGGCTTCGAGCACCTGGCGATGCTCGCCCTCGAAGGCGACATCGCGGCGCTCCAGCATGTCGTCGATGGAGAGCCTGAGCGAGCCGAGCGAGGCGTCGAGCCGCCTGACCTCTTCCTCGCTGTCCTCGTTGAACAGGTTGGTGACGACGATACGCGGCTCGTGCAGCACCACATGGCCGAGCCCGACGCCTTCATTGAAGGACAGGCCGGTAAAGCTTACCGGCCGACGCAGATCGAGCTCAAGGCCGGGCCTTGTCAGCCGCTCCAGATCGCCGGTGGCGATCATCTCGGCGATCACCATCGCCGTCGTTTCCAGCGCCTCGACCTCGTCGTCGCGATAATGGCGCATGGTCTTGTTCTGCACGACCAGGACGCCGAGCGTCCGCCCTGCCCGCAGCACCGGCACGCCGAGGAAGGAATTGTATATCTCTTCTCCTGTCTCCGGCAGGTAGGCGAAGGCAGGATGCTCCTGCGCGTTGGAGAGGTTGAGCGGCCGCGCCGAGGCCGCGATCGTGCCGACCAGGCCTTGGCCCAGCCTGAGCTGCGCCAGGTGGACGGCGTTCGGGTTCAAGCCTTCGGTGGCGTAGAGTTCGAGCACCGAATCGGCGCGCAGAACATAAAGCGAGCAGACCTCGGCAACCATGTTGGAGGCGATGTCGCGCACGATTCGGTCAAGCCGCTCCTGCGGCTCCAGCGGCTCTTGCATGAGCTCGCGGAGCCGTTTCAGCAAAACGCGCGGGCCACTGGCCGAATCACGCATCGCGGCTTCTTCTCCAATAGCGTTTCAACCGGTGCAGGTTGCCCTGCACAGCGGCACAAACGCAACAACTCAATTAGAGCGCCATCGTCCAATTGGACGCATAAAGACCGCTCCAAGCCTTTCGATCCGCCGCATCCCGCCTTCCGAAAATCGACTCCGATTTTCGGGCCGATGCAGTCTGCTACTGCTTATCCAGACCGTACACGGAATGCAAAGTGCGAACTGCTAGTTCCGTATAGGGACCGTCGATCAGGATCGAAATCTTGATTTCGGACGTTGTGATGGCGCGGATGTTGATCGCGCGGTCGGCCAGCGCCTTGAAGGCGGTGGCGGCGACGCCTGCATGGCTGCGCATGCCGATGCCGATGACCGAGACCTTCGACATGCCGGCTTCCGACTGCACCACGTCGTAGCCGATCGTCGCCTTCAGCCGTTCGAGCACGGCAAGCGCCTTGTCGACGTCGCCGGATGGCACGGTGAAGGTCATGTCAGTGAACTTGCCGTCCTCGGAAATGTTCTGGACGATCATATCGACATTGATGTTGGCCTCGGCCAGCGGCCCGAAAATGCCGGCGGCGACGCCCGGCCGGTCGCCGACGCGGCGCAGCGAAATCTGCGCTTCGTCCTTGGCATAGGCAATTCCGGTGACGACCTGCTGTTCCACGATCTCTTCCTCGTCGCAAATAAGCGTTCCCGGCGGATTGAGCAAATCCCCCATTCCTGGTGCATCGGGATCGTCGAAGGACGACCGCACAAAGGTACGCACCCTGTGCACCATGGCAAGCTCGACCGAGCGCACCTGCAGGACCTTGGCCCCGAGCGAGGCCATTTCGAGCATTTCCTCGAAGGAAATCTTGGCCAGCCGCCGGGCCTTCGGCTCGATGCGCGGATCGGTCGTGTAGACCCCATCGACATCGGTGTAGATATCGCAGCGGTCGGCCTTGACCGCCGCCGCGATGGCGACTGCGCTGGTATCGGAACCGCCGCGGCCGAGTGTTGCGATCCGGTTGTCCGGCCCGATGCCCTGGAAACCGGCGACCACCGCCACCTGGCCTTCGCCGAAGCGCTTGATCAGGAATCCGCCGTCGATATCGAGAATGCGCGCCGCGCCATGCGCGTTATCGGTCTTGATCGGAATCTGCCAGCCTTGCCAGGAACGGGCATGCACGCCGATGTTCTGCAGCGCGATCGCCAGCAAGCCGGCCGTAACCTGTTCGCCGGAAGCGACTACGGCGTCGTATTCGCGCGCATCGTGCATTGGCGAGGCCTCGCGCGTCCATTGCACGAGCTCGTTGGTCTTGCCGGCCATCGCCGAGACCACCACTGCGACCTCATGCCCGGCATCGACCTCGCGTTTGACATGGCGCGCCACATTGCGGATGCGGGCGATGTCGGCGACGGAGGTCCCGCCGAATTTCATCACGATGCGCGCCATGGAAGCGAAATGCCTTTGACTGGATGCCGGACCGAAGGCCGAAAAGTGGAAAAATGCGCCAAGCTGTGGCGAGGCGCTCAATGCGCGGCCTCCTTAGCCAAATGACAGTCGTTTCGCAAGGCGTGCCGCCGCTGGCGGCCGGGCGACACACCAGCGCAGCATCGTGCCTGCCCTGCGTCTTGCCAATATGGTGCGCGCTTCAGCCCAGCCGTGCCGTGGCTCTCCACAGGCGCGGATAGTCGAGGACGAAACCGATCGGCGAGACCTCCAGCATCTCATTGTAGCCGAACATCGGGGCTTCGTAGGCGTAATGTGCCGCATCGACGCGCTGGTAGGTCTGTTCCAGGCGCACGAGCCTGAGTTCGGGAAATGTCAGATAGGCTGCCGGCGCGGGCGTCGCCATGCCGACATCGAGGGCAAAACGGCGAAGCGCCAAAAGGTTTGTGGCGGGTGTGAAGCCGAGATCGACATCGATGAGACCGTCGACTTCCGCTTGATGATCGCCGTTCAGCGTCCATTGGCGCTCGGTCAGCCGCTCGATCCCATAATGCAGCTCTTGCGTGCCGAGAAAGCCGTCGGCACGCGCCGAGCGTGTACGCCAATCGGCGTCGCAGTTCACTTCGTACGCGATGCTGCACGGTCTGCCGTCCTGGACGAAAAGCGCGTGTCCCCTGAGGTTCCACCCGGAACTCGCTTCCGACAGAAGACAAGCGTCGTGGCCTTCCTGGTCAGGCCGGCGCCAAAGAATGGAAGCTACCGTCCGCATCGTTGTGCACTCCTCCGAACCCGATGTCTCTGCTTCGTTCGCCAAAGCATTGGTGTTTCCTTCCGGCACACCATCAACTGACACGTGCTGACACAAATGCAGCCGGCAAAAGGCGGCGCCGGCAGGCATCGCGCGCATCGCGCAGCCGGCGGTGAATTTCGCGCCTTGACATTCGCAGCCTCGCGCCCGACTTCCTAGCGTCCGAGGAGACCACGCCATGCCTGAGCCCCGACGATCGACGATCGATGCCGGAGAGGTGGAACGCTTTTCCGCCCTTGCCGCCGAATGGTGGAACCCGAACGGCAAGTTCCGCCCGTTGCACAAGTTCAACCCGATCCGGCTTGCCTATATCCGCGACCAGGTGGCGGCCCGCTTCGGCCGCGATCCGCGTGCGGCACGGCCGTTCGAAGGCCTGCGCTTCCTTGACATCGGCTGCGGCGGCGGGCTTTTGTGCGAACCGATGGCGCGGCTTGGCGCCGAGGTGGTCGGCGCCGATGCCTCCGCCACCAACATCGAAGTGGCCAAGCTGCATGCGGCGGAAGTCGGCGTGAGCGTTGATTACCGCGCCACCACCGCGGAAGACCTGGCCGACGCCGGCGAAAAATTCGACGTCATCCTCAACATGGAAGTGGTCGAGCATGTCGCCGATGTCGATCTGTTCCTGGCCAAATGCGGCGAGATGGTCAAGCCCGGCGGCATCATGTTCGTGGCCACCATCAACCGCACGCTGAAGGCCCTGGGCCTGGCCATCATCGGCGCCGAATATGTGCTGCGCTGGCTGCCCCGCGGCACCCACCAGTTCGGCAAGCTGGTGCGCCCCGAGGAACTGGAAAAGGCGCTTGCCGGCGCCGGCCTGACCGTCATTGACCGCACCGGCGTCACCTACAACCCGCTCGCCGACCGCTGGCAGCGCTCGAAGGACATGGACGTCAACTACATGGTGCTGGCGGAGAAGGCATCCGTCTGAACTTACGCCTCCTCGCCCCTAGGTCTTCTGGCTTTGCGCCTTGGTGGTGATGAACACGCCGGCGGTGATGATGACGGCACCGGCCCAGGTCAGCAGTTGATAGCGCTCGCCGAGGAAGAGGGTCCCGGCAAACAGCCCGACCGCCGCCGCGACGTAGCCGATCTGGCTGAGATAGACCGGGCCGCCGACCGCTTGCAGGCGGAAGAAGAAGGCGAACATCGCCGAGGCTGATGCCACCTGTGCCGCAGCGACCAGCGGCACGCCGCCGAGCGAGCCGAATGCATTGCCTTCCAGCAGCACCAGAATGCCGGCAAGCAGCATCAAAGCTGCTGCCAGATGGCTGCCGACGGCGAGCTCGATCGGGCCGGTGCCTTCGGGCCAGTCGACGGTACGGTAAATGTTGCCGGCGGCGAGGCTGACGGGGATGAGCAGGCCCATCGCAACCCAGAAAAATTCGGCCGGCTGGCCCGCTTCGCCGCGCGTCACGGCCACCATGACTGCGCCCACGAAACCGACGGCGATGCCGACGACGCCCAGCGTGGTCGGGCGCCTGACGCCGAGCAGCATCGAGAACACCAGCGTGACGACCGGCGACAGCGTGAACATGATGCCGCTATAGCCGGCGCCCAGATGCGGAATCGCTGAAAACATCAGCAGATTGGGGATTGCGTAGGAGACGGCCGCGGTCACGAAGAAATAGCGCAGCCTGTGCAGCGTAAGCCGCATGCGCTGCCCGTTGAGCAGCAATGCGCACAAAAGCACGCCGCCGGCGCCAAGCGAGATGACGAAGGCCCAGACCATGGCGGGCACGCCGGCCGTCGTCGCGATCTTGCCGAACGGCAGCGTCAGGCCGAGCAGTCCGCCGGTGACGACCAGAAGGCCAAGCGCCGAGTCCCAGAGAAATTTCATCGCACCATCCCGTCGCCCGTTCGCGGCCCTTGGCCTACACCACAAGCTGAGGTAAGATAATATAAAGATTCTTCACGTCAAGATACGTAACGGTGAGAGACATGGATCGCGCGGCAAAAGCGATCGAGCAATGGAAAAAGGAACGGCCGGATCTCGATGTCTCGCCGATGGCCGTGCTTGGACGGTTGAACGAGGCCGCCTCGTTGATCGCACGAGAGCGGCTGGCGCCGCTGTTTGCAAGTTACGGGCTGCAATCCGGAGAATTCGACGTGCTGGCGACGCTGCGTCGTTGCGGGCCGCCATATGCGCTGACGCCGACGGCTCTGTACGAGGCGACGATGGTGACGTCGGGCGCGATGACCAACCGCCTCGATCGGCTCGAGAAATCCGGCCTGATCAAGCGCGGGCCGCACCCCGACGATCGCCGCGGGATTATTGTGCAGCTGACCGGGAAGGGCCTCGCTTTGATCGATGAGGCGGTGACTGCTCACGTCACCAACGAGCACCAGATACTTTCTGGGTTAGCACGCCCGGAGCAGACCATGCTGGCCCGCCTGCTCGAAAAACTGATCGCGAGCTTGAGCTAACCGAACCGGCCAAGGGCCGGGCCGAGGGGATGGAAAAAGCTCAGATCTTGGTCGCAGAGCCTCGTTTGGGCCGGCGAACAGCTCTGATCTTGCCGCTGTTTCCGCCACCGCAGAAAAACTGGTCGCCGCCATCGGATTCGAGCCCCGACACGCCTGTTCCCGGCGGCATATCGAGCTTCTCCAGAACCTTTCCCGTTTCAGGATCGATCCGCCGGACATCGCTCTCCTCGCCCTCCCAAGTCCCATGCCACAGCTCGCCGTCGACCCAGCTGACGCCGGTGACGACGCGGTTGGAAACGATGGTGCGAAGGATTGCCCCTGTCTCGGGATCGACCTGATGAATCTTTCGGCCCCGATGCTGCCCGACCCAGAGCGTTCCTTCGGCCCAGGCGAGCCCGGAATCACCGCCATTGCCAGGCGCCGGGATCGACGCCAGCACCTGGCCATTCTTTGGATCGATCTTCTGGATGCGATCCTCGGCGATTTGATAGAGGTGCTGGCCGTCGAAGGCCGTTCCGGCGTGTGCGGCGACCTCGATCGACCGCACCACTTTGCCGCTTGCCGGATCGAAGGCGTTCAATCTGTCGCCTGAGGCAAACCAGACATGCTCACCGTCGAAGGTAACGCCGTCTACGTGGTCGACACCCGGAAAGGGTCCGTATTCACGGATGATTTCGGCAGAGGATCGTTCCATAATTCCATCCTAGTAGCCCGGCAGTGGACCGGGGAGTAACAAGATTGTCGGGAAACCCGGCAGCGGCGGGGTCATCCAGCGACGCGCCCGTCCGCGGCCGAACGACTGCACCTTGCCGGCCTGGGCGAGCTGCTCGAGCGCCCGCTGCACGGTACGCGAACTGGCTCCAAGCGCAATCGCCAAGGCCGAACTCGACCAAGACTCGCCGTCAGCGAGGAAGGCGAGCACGGCGGCATGCTCTTCTTCGACGGGCGGCGCCAGCACGACGACCTCACCTGCGCGGCGCGGCGCCAGCGCAAACCCCCGCTTCGTTGCGCTCACATCGGCCAAGCTACGAAGCTCCGCGCGAAGCCGCCCGACTTCGACCCGTAACCGTGCGCGATGTGATTCGTCCGCGTCCTTTCCGCGGAAAGCGCGCGCGATAAGCGTCGATCTTGCCACGTCCCCCGGCCAGGCTTCGGCCAGCGCGCGGGCCAGCGCGAACAGCACCGGGCGGGTCGCCAGCGAGACGACCGTATCTGCTACCCGCATCACATTGCGGCATGCATCCACCACGAGCGCCCCCGACGCCAGAAGCGCTTCGACTTCATCGAGCAGGAGGGGCCGTTCCTCACCACGGGCGATAAGGCGTGCCGCCGGCGTATCCAGCACCACCGATGCGCTCTCCACCTCCGCGATCAGCGCGGGGATGCCGGACGCGGGGGGCCCCCCCCCCCCCCCCCCCCCCGGCCGGCCCGCCCGCCCCCCGCCCCCCCCGCGCCTGGGGGGGGCGCCGCCACCCACCCCCCGGGGG
>NZ_JAMYNZ010000025.1:0-33240 GCF_040319465.1 Mesorhizobium sp. M0910 | reverse complement strand
CGAATGGCATCCCGAACCCCCCAGCGCAAAGCGCGCCAAACTGTTCGCGATGTCCTCGCACACCTGTTCGCGATGTCCCCGGTCCAAACAGGGGGGAGATCAGACATCTCGCCGGCTTTCGCCAATCTTCAACGTTGCAGAATTGAGCGGAGCGCCCAAGCTGCCAATCTCCCCCCTTGAGGGGGAGATGTCCGGCAGGACAGAGGGGGGCGCTGTCCCGCCAGCGTCGCGCACTAGCCCTGGGGTATCGCGCTAGCGCGCTTCGGTTGCTCGTCACGCTAGCGCCTCCTCGACAATCTTGCCGAGCTCGGGCGCGATGCAGGAAAAGTCCTCCTCGTCCTTGATCAGCACGCCGATGGCGCGGCGGAAGGCTTCCGGCCAGGGGCTGCCGCCCTTTTCGAGGATGGTGGCGGCATTGGCCCATTCGACCGCCTCGGCGATGCCTGGCGGCTTGGCCAGCGGACGCGCGCGGATGTCGCGCACCGCGGAAGCCACGGCGCGCGCCGTGGCCTCGGCGACGTCGCCGGCGCGCAGCATGATGATCTCGGCCTCGCGATTGGCGTCGGGATAGGTGATCCAGTGATAGACGCAGCGCCGCCGCAGCGCTTCGGCCAGTTCACGCGTGCGGTTCGAGGTCAGGATGACGATCGGCTGCGCCGTCGCGCGAATGGTGCCGCGCTCGGGAATGCTGATCTGGAAATCGGACAGGAACTCCAGCAGCAGCGCTTCGAATTCATGGTCGGAACGGTCGATTTCGTCGACCAGCAGCACGCACTTTTCCGGCGCCTTCAGCACCTGCAGCAGCGGCCGCGCGATCAGGAAACGGTCGTCGTAGATGTCGACCTCGTGCTCGCCGGCATGGCGGATGGCGAGCAGCTGGCGCTGGTAGTTCCACTCGTATAGTGCATGTGCGGCGTCGATGCCTTCGTAGCATTGCAGCCGCACCAGATCGCGCCCGAGCAGTTCGGCTATCGCCTTCGCCGCTTCGGTCTTGCCGACGCCGGGCGCGCCTTCGAGCAGCAGCGGCTTACCCAGCCTGATCGCCAGGAAGATTGCGGTGGCCAGGCTTTCATCTGCGAGATAGCGCGAGGCGGCGAGGCGGGACGCCACCGCCTCCGGCGAGGTCGCGACTGTCTCTGCGCTTGAAGTCCGGGCGCTTCTCTTGGGCATTTCCAGCACTCAGTTCGATGCTTGCGCCTTCAGCGCCCGCAGGATGCGCTCCGGCGTGATCGGCAGCGTGTCGATGCGCACACCGACGGCGTCGAAGACGGCGTTGGCCACCGCCGGGATTTGCGGGTTGGCGCACATTTCACCCGGCCCCTTAGCGCCGTACGGCCCGTCGGCCGAGGGCCTCTCCAGCACGATGATCTCGGTTTGCGCGAGATCGCCAGGACCCGGCATCAGATATTGGTTGAAGTCGGTGCCGCCATGGTCGCGGTTGGGATAATAGGGCTCGGTCGTTTCGTAGAGAGCATGGCTGATGCCCATCCACGAACCGCCGACGAGCTGCTGCTCGACCATTTTCGGGTTCAGCGCACGGCCGATCTCAAACATGTTCTTCACCGTCAGCACGGTGACCTCGCCGGTCTCGTCGTCGACTTCGACCTCGGCAACCGTGCAGGCGTGCGCATAGCAGGTCGAGGGCTTCATCGCGCCGGTCTCTTTCTCCGGATAGGAGCGCGGGATCAAAAACATGCCGCGGCCGGAAATCGAACGGCCGCGCTTGAAATGCGCCGACAGCGCGACATCGAAGATCGAGATCGATTTCTGCGGCGCGCCCTTGACCAGGATGTTGCCCTGGCCATCGGTCTCGAGGTCCGAGGCATTCACCTCCAGCTCCTCGGCCGCCACTTCCAGCATCACCTGGCGGGCTTCCCTGGCCGCCTGGATGACGGCGTTGCCGGCGCGGTGCGTGCCGCGCGAGGCGAAGGTGCCCATGCAATGCGGGCCGGTGTCGGTGTCGGCGGTGTCGACGACGACACGGTCGGTCGGCACGCCGATCGTCTCGGCGCAGATCTGCGCCATGATCTGCTTCATGCCCTGGCCGAGGTCGACGCTCGACAGCGTGACCATGAAATTGCCGGTCGGCGTCGAATGGACCAGCGCCTGCGTCGGGTCGCCACCGAGATTCATGCCGGTCGGATAATTGATCGCGGCGACGCCGCGTCCGCGCCTGATCGCCATCTCAAACTCCCTTCGCGTAAGACGACATCGCCATGAATTTTTCCGCTACCGGCCAGTTGGCGGCGCGCGAGGCTTCCTGCATGCACTCGATCAGCGCCGCACCCTCGGTCGGCTGCCGATGTGCTTTCATGTCGCCATCGCGATAGGCGTTGATGAAACGGAATTCGAGCGGGTCCATGCCGATCAGCCGGGCGAGTTTGTCCATCTGTACCTCTAGCGCGAAATCGCCAATCGTCACGCCGAAGCCACGCATCGCAGAGGACGGGGTGCGGTTGGTGTAGACGCAGTAGGTGTCGATCCAGACATTCGGGATCGTATAGGGGCCGGGATAATGGCCGGCGCCCTTCTGCGCGCCGTAGGGCGAATGGCGCGAATAGGCGCCGGCGTCGGTGTAGCCGGTCACTTTGCGCGCGACGATGCGGCCGTCGTTCATGACGCCGTCCTTGATGACGACTTTCTCGGCGGCGCGCGGCGAGGAAATCTGCATCTCTTCCTCGCGGCTGTAGATAAAACAGACCGGTCGTCCTGTTAGTTTGGCGCCAAGGATGGCGATCGGCTCGACGATGACGTCGACCTTGCCGCCAAAGCCGCCGCCGACAGTGCCGCCGACGAAATGCAGCTTGTTGCCGGGCATCTGCAGGATGATCGAGGCGTTATCGAGGGTGAAGAACATCGCCTGCGTGTTGGTGTAGCAGGTGAAGCGGTCGTTGCCCTCCGGCGCGACGATGCAGCCGGTCGTTTCGGTCGGCGCATGCTCGATCGGTGAAGACTGGTAGGTCTGTTCGAGCACGTGGTCGGCTCCTGTAAAGCCTGCCTCGACATCGCCGAAGCGCACCTTGCGGCATTCGCCGCTGTCGTAGAGGTAATAATTCCGGCCGTGATATTCGTTGACGATCGGCGCGCCGGGCTTCAGCGCTTCGTCCATGTCGAAGACGGCCGGCAGCACCTCGTAATCGACCTTGACCTTGGCGGCGGCTTCCTGGGCGGCGCGCTCGGTCTCGGCCAGCACCGCCACCACGGCCTCGCCCTTCCAGCGCACCTTGCCGTCGGCCAGCACCGTCTCGTCCTCCGGCCCGATCTGGATCAGGATCAGGATGGTGTAGACATTGTGCGGCACATCCTTGGCGGTCAGCACCTTGACGACGCCGGGGTGCTTTTCCGCCTCTGACGTATCGATGCTGCGGATGCGGGCGTGATGATGCGGGCTGCGCACCATCTTCAGGTGCAGCATGCCGGGAAAATTGCGGTCGGCGAAATAGGCGGTCTTGCCGGTGACATGGCCGGGCGAATCCGAACGCGGCCGCGGCTGGCCGATCTCGTGCAGATCGTCCTTGCGCTGGTCGGCAAAGTAGCTCTTGCGGAGTTCCATCTTTTTGACTCCCCTCAAGCCGCGTTCTGCGAATTGGAGCGCGCGGCGCTCAGCACCGCCTGGATGATCGGTTCGTAGCCGGTGCAGCGGCAGATATTGCCCGACAACGCCTCGACCACGTCCTCGCGGCCGGGGTTCGGCGTGTGATCGAGCAGCACCTTGGCGGCCATGATCATGCCCGGCGTGCAGAAACCGCATTGGGTCGCGAAAGCATCGAGGAAAGCGCGTTGCAGCGGATGCAGCACGCCGCCTTCCGAAAGCCCCGACGTCGTGGTGACGGTCGCACCGTTGCAGGTCTCGGCCAGCGTCAGGCAGGAGAGCCTGAGCTCGCCATCGATGATGACCGAGCAGGCGCCGCAAGTGCCCTGGTGGCAGCCGCCTTTTGGCGAGGTGTCGCCGATCTTGTCGCGCAGCGCGTGAAGCAGCGTTGTGCCGCTGTCGATGAATTCGGCTTTCTCCGCACCATTGAGCGTGAACTGAACCGGGACCTTTGCCATCTTTTACTCCTTGCGCCACAGCCAGGCGGACATACGCGCCACGGTCTTTCAGGCGAGCAGCAGCCGGCCGAGATGGACCGGCAGGACTTCGTTGCGATACCAGGCGCTGGCGATCGGATCGGTTGGCGGCGAAGTGCCGTCGCGGGCAACAGCCAGTGCCGGTGCGATGCCGTCGCTCGTGAGTTCCCGGCCAATCAGGGCCTTCTCCGCCGCCCTGGCACGGATCGGCCGGTCGGCCATGCAGCCGAGCGCGATCCGCGCGGACGACACAGTGCCGTCCGGTGCGTGCTCCAGCACGGTCGCGATGCTCAGCACCGAAATGCCCTTTGGCTTGACCCTCGACACTTTCAGGAAGCGAAAGCCGCCTTCCTTCGGAAGCGTGAAGCCGACCGAGGTGACGATGGCGTCATTGCTCTCGCGCTTTGCGAGGAATGTCTCAATCGGCAGCTCGCCGTCATCGGTGCTGACAGTTGCATCTAAAGCCAGCAGCGCAACGGTGAAATCGCCGTAAGGCGTTGGCGCGAAGAGATTGCCGCCGACGCTCGCCATGTTGCGGATCGCCGGGCCGCCGACGGCGCGCGCGGCGTGGGCCAGCGGGGCGAGATCCGGATGGCGGGCGATCGCCGCCATGGTCACCGAGGCGCCGATGCGGACCTCGCCGCCGGAAATGTGGATGACCGACAGCGCCGGTTCGGTCGACCTGACGAAACCGGAGATCGACACGTCGCCTTCATTGGCGGCGCGCACGACCAGTGTGCCGCCACCGAGGTAGCGGGTGCCGGCGGCTTTCAGCGCCGCGCCGGCGTCCTTCACCGTCGCGAAAGTCTGCAGTGCAAGCGCCATGGAACGCTCCCTTTACGCCTGGCTCCGGCCGGCAAAATGGGCCTTCAGGGCGTTGAAGCCGCCCTGGAAGACGTTGGCGCCCATGCCTTCGGCCAGCTTGTCGGCTTCCTCTGGAGCGGCGTCGAAGCTGGCGGTCCATTCGGCATAGGTGCGGTCGCCGTCGGTAACCCGCCGCAATTGCAATGTCGCCTTGTGGTTGGTGAGCGGCTGCGGCGTCTCCAGGATGGCGTAGCTGACGAGGAAGTTCTCGTCAGAGAAATCGAGCAGCTTTTCGCGCAGGCGGGCGCCGCTGGCGAGCTGGAAATTGCGCACGCAGCCGATCGTGCCGGCATCCTTGCCGTCCTCGATATGGCTTTCGATCATGCGCGGGTGCCAGGTCGGCAGGCCGTTGAAGTCGCGTATGCGCGCCCAGACCTTTTCGACCGGTGCGTCGATGACGCTGGAGATGGTGACTTTCGCCATATGATCGTTCCCTTGCAAATCAGCTGCTTGGGAGGGTAGGGCGGCAGGCTCGGCAGCGCTTATCAATGCGTCTTGAACGCCTATCAAATAGTCTGAAAAACGGGCGCTCAGCTGATCGCCCGCGCCGCTTCGCGGTAAAGCGTCGGCGGGACGCCGACATGGTCGCGGAAGAAGCGCGAGAAATTGCCTTGCGTGGTGAAGCCCAGATTGCAGGCGACCGAGATCAGCGGCTCCTGCGACCACTGCAACTGCCGCACGGCTTCCTCCATGCGCAGCGTGTTCCAATAGACGTTGGGCGTCAGATTGGTCTGTTCCTTGAACAAGGCGAAGAAATGCGGCCGCGACAGGCCGACGCTGCGCGCCACGTCGTCGAAGCAGATACGCTCGCAGACATTGGCTTTCATCAGCTGGATCGCCTTGCGGACGCGGAAATCCTGCATGGTGCTGACGCGGGTGCGCACGGTCTGCGGTGCGGAGGCATCGGCGGCATCGAGCACGCTGTCGATGAAGCGCTCGATCTCGTAATTGGCGATGTCGTCGATGCTCTCATTGTCGCTGAGATGGTCGAGGAGGTTGGCCGCTGCCTTGTGCAGCCAAGGCTCGAGCGTGATCGCCGGGGCGGAGAACAGCGGCGCGGCGGAAGGCAGCTCGCGGCGTTTCCGTGCCCAGTCCGGATCGATGTAAAAGGCGAGGAACAGGCCGGGCGTGCCGTCGCGGGACAGAGCGTGGCTGTGCGGCTGGAAGGAATTGATGCCGGCGGCGGTGCCCGGTCCAAGCCGCACCGTCTCGCGGCCGATGGTCATCTCGCCGGCGGTGCCTTCCAGCCAGATGATGATATGCGCCTCGACGTGGGCATGGGTGACGAAGTCGCTGGCGACGTTCAGGACAGAAACATGTCCGAACCGGCCCCAGTAGAGCCTGATCGCTTCCGTCATGGGTATATCCTCCCGCAGGCGACTGGCCTCCCTTCGCCTGCTGCGAGCGATTGTGCGGCGCAGTTCGGGCTTGCGTCAAGACGGATGTGCACGTCCGGGCGCCGGCCATGCGCCGCACCGGCGGATTATCAGACCCGGCGATAGGAGGAAGGCGAGCGTTTCAAGGCCGCTATGGGAAGACAGATGCGGTCGGCCGGCGACCAGCGCCGGCGAGGCCTCGAGGCCGGCAATTCAACCGGCGAACGATCTATGATTCAGCGTCGGGATGCAGCCGAGATTTAGTCGTTGCGCCTGAAATTGCGGATGCGGTCGAACAGCACGGCGAGCAGGATGGCGCCGCCGATGAACACGCCTTGCCAGAAGGCATTGATGCCGAGCAGGCCGAGGCTGTTGCGGATGACCTCGATCAGCGCCGCGCCGACGACCGCACCGAAGGCTGTGCCCATGCCGCCGGCAAGGTTGGCGCCTCCGATGACGGTGGCGGCGATCACCTGAAGCTCCATGCCGTTGCCGAGATTGGTGGTGACCGCGCCCAGCCAGCCGGTCTGGATGATGCCGGCAAGGCCAGCCGCCATTGCCGAGATCATGTAGACGACGACCTTGATCTGGCGCACCGGAACGCCGGTCAGCGTTGCCGCATGCTCGTTGCCGCCGATGGCGAAGATGTGCCGGCCAAATTTCGTCCAGCGCAGCACAAAGCCGGTGATCAACGCCAGCACGATCATGTAAAGCACCGGATTGGCGATGCCGAACACCCAGGCGCCGCCGCCCAGCGCCAGCAGCTTGTCGTGATCCGGCCCGAACTGGAAGACGACGGTGTTGTTGGAGGCGACCATGGCTAGACTGCGCGCAATCGACAGCATGCCGAGCGTCACCACGAAAGGCGGAAAGCCGAGATAGGCGATCAGAACCCCGTTGAAGGCGCCGATGATCAGCGCAGTGGCAATCGCAGCGGCAATGCCGATCTCGATGCCGTAGCCGGCATGCATGGTCACGGCCAGCACCATCGAGCACAGGCAAAGCACCGAGCCGACCGACAGGTCGATACCGCCGGTGATGATGACGAAGGTCATGCCGAGCGCCACGATGGCGACGAAGGTGACGTTGCGGGTGATGTTGTAGAGGTTCTTGGTCGTGGCGAAGGAATCCGTGGCCACCGACAGGAACAGGCAGGCGAGGATGACCGCGATCACCACCCAGAAGGTCTGGCTGGCAAACACCTTGCTCAGCAAGGTGTGCTGCTTGTGCGCGATCGTCTGATCAAGGGTGACTGCCATTATCGACCTTTTTTACTCATGGTTGAGGCGTCAATCATACCTGTTCGATGGCGCCGGTAATGAGCCCGGTGACTTCTTCCGGCGAACTCGATGCGATCGTCTTGTCGGCGACCTTGCGGCCGCGCCGCATGACGATGACGCGGTCGGCGACGTCAAAGACGTCGGGCATGCGGTGGCTGATCAGCACGACGGCGATGCCCTGGTCGCGCAAATGGCGGATCAGGTTCAGCACCTCGGCGACCTGGCGCACCGAGATCGCCGCGGTCGGCTCGTCCATCAGCACGATCTTGGCCTGCGAAAGCATGGTGCGGGCGATCGCCACCGCCTGCCGCTGGCCGCCCGACATTTGTTTGACCAGGTCGCGCGGGCGCGTTTCGGATTTCAGCTCGGCGAAGATCTGGCCGGCACGCTTGTACATCGCGGCATAGTCGAGGATGCGAAGCGGCCCGAGGCCGCGGCGCAATTCGCGGCCGAGATAGACGTTGGCGGCGGCCGTCAGATTGTTGCACAGTGCCAGGTCCTGATGGACGATTTCGATGCCGTGCTGGCGCGCCTCCACCGGCTTGTGCAGGATCAGCTCCTTGCCGTCCATCTGCATCGTGCCATGGCTCGGCGGGAAATTGCCGGCGATCATCTTGACCAGCGTCGACTTGCCGGCGCCGTTGTCACCCATCAGGCCGACAACCTGTCCGGCCTCGATCGACAGCGAAACGTCGTTGACCGCCTGGATGGCGCCAAAATGCTTCGAGATGTTGGTGAGTTCGAGAACCGCCACCAGCCTTCTTGCCTCCCCGTGCTTTGCGGCCTGCGGTTCTGCCGCGGCCATTCGCTCTCCCCAGTTCCTCCCGGAAGCAGCGATTTTGCCCATTTACGCATAAGCCTCCTTGGCGTCAACCACGGCTCTTTCGAAAAATCAGTTTTGTAGGACAAATAGCATTGACGTCGGTGACAAGGCGATATTAGCTAAGTGTCGGAGGAGCTTGCGCCGAGCCACCGGGTTGCCGGAAGGAATCGGTGAGGGTTTGTCGGTCAGGGATCTGGTAACCAGCGATATCTGTCGGTGCCGGTCTGGGACTGAATGTGAAAATGCTTATCGACCTGGCTTGGCGACACGAGTGCTACGTCCTCTGTCATTTTGCTCCGGGTCGATCTGTGTGTGGCGGGCACGCGGTGTCCGTTTGTTTCAAAAGGGAGGACTGACATGAGGAAATCACTATTGCTCGCTGCCGCCGCCGTCATGGCGCTGGGTGCCGGGCCGGCTATGGCCAAGAAACAGCTCGTCATCGTGGTGAAGGGTCTGGACAATCCATTCTTCGAGGCCATCCACCAGGGTTGCGAGAAATGGAACAAGGAAAACGCCAGCTCGGAATATGAGTGCTTCTACACCGGACCGGCGTCGACCTCGGATGAGGCCGGTGAAGCCCAGATCGTCCAGGACATGCTGAGCAAGCCCGACACGGTGGCAATGGCGATTTCGCCATCGAACGCGCCGCTGATTGCGCAGACGATCAAAAGCGCCAATCCGTCGATCCCGATCATGACCCTCGACGCCGACCTCAGCAAGGAAGATGCGGCGCTGCGCAAGACCTACCTCGGCACCGACAATTACCTGATGGGTCACAAGATCGGCGAATACATCAAGAAGGCCAAGCCGAATGGCGGCAAGATCTGCACCATCGAAGGCAATCCGGCCGCCGACAACATCCTGCGCCGCGCGCAGGGCATGCGTGACGCGCTGTCGGGCAAGGACGGCCTCGCGGCGCTGGCGGGCGAGGGCGGCTGGACGGAAGTTGCCGGCTGCCCGGTGTTCACCAATGACGACGGCGCCAAGGGCGTGCAGGCGATGACCGACATCCTCGCCGCCAATCCCGATCTCGACGCCTTCGGCATCATGGGCGGCTGGCCGCTGTTCGGCGCTCCGCAGCCCTACCGCGACCTGTTCAAGCCGATGGCCGACAAGATCGCCAGCAACGCCTTCGTCATCGGCGCCGCCGACACGATCGGCGACGAGGTGGCGATTGCCCGTGACGGGCTGGTGACCGCGCTGGTTGGCCAGCGGCCGTTCGAGATGGGCTACAAGGCGCCCTCGGTGATGATCGACCTGGTCGACGGCAAGCCGGTCGCCGATCCGGTGTTCACCGGCCTCGACGAATGCACCAAGGACACCGTCGACACCTGCATACAAAAGTAGGTCGGCAATTTCGGGGCGCCCTTCGACGGGCGCCCCGTTCGCACTGTCCATACAAAACGCACGAGGCGACGCTGCTTTGGAGCGTAGGCCGCTGCTTTGCCGTGCCCTGAGTTCAGGCTTTCGACAAGCAGTTGCCGGGGAATACCAATGCCGGACGCGACATCAAAAAAGCGACCCGCCAAATTCAAGGCAGAGCCTGAGCGGCCGGCCGGCGTTCGGCGTGCCGACGCAGCACACTTTCCCGGCTCGAGCGTGCATGCGTCGCTGGCCAACGAAATCGGGCTGAGGATCGTGCGCGGCGACTATCCGCCAGGAACCATCCTGCCCAACGAAGCCAAATGGTCCGAGACGTTCGACGTCAGCCGCTCGGCGGTGCGCGAAGCCATCAAGATGCTGATGGCCAAGAGCCTGCTTGCCTCGCGCCCGAAGATCGGCAGCTGGGTCGAGCCGAAGGAGCGCTGGAACCTGCTCGATCGCGACGTGCTGGCCTGGTATGCGACCTCGCCGGACCGCGAGGTGTTCCTCAGGACCGTGCAGGAATTCCGCCACATCATCGAGCCGGAGGCCAGCGCTTTTGCCGCCATGCGGCGCACCGACGAGCAGATGGCCGAGATCAGCCAGGCTTGCCGCGAGATGGGCGAGGCGACCAACCTGCAGGAGCGCACGCGCGCCGACACGCGTTTTCATCTCGCCATCCTGCGGGCCTCGGGCAACGATCTGCTGGTGCCGCTCGGCGTGCTGATCGAATCGGCGCTCGACCATTTGTTCCAGTTCGTCACCCGCGAGACCAGCGATCAGCGGCGGGCGCAGGCACTGCACGAGGCGATCGAGAAGAACATCCGCCTGCAGCGGCCCGCCGCAGCCCGCGCCGCGGTGCACAGGCTTCTTGCCAACACCGACGATGTCATCGGCCGGTCGCGGCGGTGATTTATACCGCAAAGTCCGGCGCCGCCCCTCATCCGGCTGCCGCCACCTTCTCCCCGTATAGTGACGGGGAGAAGGGGCTGGCCGCGATCTTGGCACATTCTCTTGCAATGGAAATAGTTAGCGAAATCGTCAGCGAAAGCGTCCTTCTCCCCGTCACTATACGGGGAGAAGTGCCCGGCAGGGCGATGAGGGGCAGCGCTGGCGTTGATTGAAAATAGTGCGCCGTGCGTATTGCCCATGCGCTTAGATCGTCTGCTTTTTTCCCATCCTTGGCCGGCATGATGTCGACACCGTTGACTTGCCGATATGTGCCGCAAGCATAGACACATACTGATCGGCGGGGCCAGCCGCGAAGGAACGCGATCTTGGCGATCGTCTTTGAGCGCAAGCTCGCGGCGGTGAACGAAATCGCATTTTTGTGCGACCGCGGTGTATTTTGTTCTTGCTTTGTGCCGGCAGCTATGCTACTAATTTTGGTATGGTGCTAATTGGCTCCAACGACCCGCCCACCGAGGCGGTTTTTTGTTTTTGGCTTCTTCCGATCGGAAGTGCGCGTGCTTTGGTGCACAGACTTCTCGCCAATACCGGCGTTATCGGCCGGTTTCGGCGCTGATTCGATCGTTTCTCGGCCAACTGCGTGTAAGTCGGGTCAACCAGCAACGAAGGTCGATCATTCCCGTTAGTCGCAAATCGCAAATTTAGGAGATTAGCCGAAACCCTCCCTTCGTCATCCCTGGGCGGAGCAAGGAGCGAAGCGACGCGGCGCAGACCCTGGGATCCATGCCGTTACCTTGCGGCAGTGCTCCAGCAGACCAGAACCAAACGCTGCCACCCGGTCCCGCGAAAAAGCTCGAAGCACTCTGGGACTGGTCGTCTCGATCAATTCGGTCTTCCATTGGCGGAGCCAGCGCTTCCGCAGCTTCTGGCTCGCGGTCATGGTGGAAGGGCGACGAGCGCAATGGCGGATACAAGCGCCGTTCTGAGCCGCTGCATTCTTCGGCTGATGTCACGGCATGGATCCCAGGGTCTGCGCGACGTCGCTTCGCTCCTGCTCCGCCCTGGGATGACGAAGGTGTGGTGTCATATGCTAATCGCCAGCGTTGGAGATTGGCGGATGTAGCTGGTCGGCAGCGAACGTTTGCAGTTGCGACACTCCCAGGCGTTAATCCCAACGTTCTCAGATCGTCTGCTTTTTGCCATCCCTGGTCGGCATCAGGTCGACGCCGTTGACCTTGCCGATGTGCGTCGCCAGCATTGGCACGTACTGATCGGCGGGACCGGTGGCGAAGGCGCCGGCGAAGGCGTTCTTGGTGGCGTTGCCGAGCGGGTTGGCGATGCCGGCGGCACCCGCCATCGATTCGAGATAGGTGAGATCCTTGAAGGCGTTGGCGATGGTGAATTTGTGCGCGTCGCGGTCGCCTTCCAGCGTCCAGCGCATGAAGGTCTGGTAGAAGCCGCAATCCATGCGGCCGTTGCGGATGACGCTGTCGAAGCGCGGCGGCGAGATGCCGACCTTCTGCGCCAGCGCCAGCGCCTCGGAATAGATCGCGGCGTAGCCGAGCGAGATGAAATTGTTGAGCAGCTTCATGCGATGGCCGTCGCCGGTATCGCCGATATGGACGATGCGCCCAGCCCAGGTTTCGAGCACTGGCTTCAGCCGGGCAAAGACCGCATCGGGCGCGCCGACCATGGCGTCGAGCGTGCCTTCCCAGGCTTCCTTCGGCGTGCGGCTGAGCGGGGCATCGACATAATCGACGCCGAGCGCCTTGAGTTCGGCGGCCAGCGCCACCGTCGAAACGGGATCCGAGGTCGAGCAATCAACGACAACCGATCCCGGCTTCAGGCCTTCCTTGAGACCGCCTGGGCCGCGGATGATGGCTTCGACCTCGCGCGAGCCGGTGACGCAAATGAAGACAACCGTCGATGCCGCTGCGACGTCGCGCGAGGTCGCCGATTCCCTGGCGCCGCGGCCGAGCAGGTCTTCCGCCGGCTTGCGGTTCTTGCGGCCGAGAAACGTCAGCGGATAGCCCTTGTCGACGATGTTCTTCGCTATCCCGTGGCCCATCAGGCCAAGCCCGATGAAGCCGATCTTTTCGCTCGCGGCGGTCGTGTTCATGTCGTTTCGTCCTATTTTGCAATGATGGATGACGGCGCTGCAGCTTGCCGGCGAATTGTTGAAGCGGGTTTTTGCCGCATGCCATGGCAGGCGATTGCAGAGTTCGATATTGTCTGACAATACACATGAATTCCAGGGAGAGCAAAATGACAAAGCGGATCATGTTCACCGGCGGCAGCGGCAAGGCCGGGCGCCATGTCGTGCAGTATCTGGTCGAGCAGGGCTGCCAGGTGCTCAACATCGACACCAAGCCGCTCGACAATCCCAACGTGCGCACGCTGATCACCGACATCACCGACAGCGGGCAGGTGTTCAATGCGCTGTCGAGCTATATCGGCCTGCATGAATTCGACCCGTCGCTGCGCTCGCAGCCGGTGGATGCCGTGGTGCATTTCGCGGCGATCCCGCGGATCATGATCACGCCCGACAATGAGGTGTTCCGCATCAACGCGCTCGGCACCTACAACGTCATCGAGGCCGCGGTGAAGCTCGGCATCCGCAAGGTGGTGATCGCTTCCAGTGAGACGACCTACGGGCTGGTATTCGCCAACGAGCCGCGCAACCCGACGCATTTCCCGCTCGACGAGGCGTACGACGTCGATCCGATGGACAGCTACGCCCTGTCCAAGGTCGTCAACGAGAAGACGGCGCGCGCCTTTGCGCTGCGCAGCGGCTTCGACATCTATGCCTTGCGCATCGGCAACGTCATCGAGCCGCATGAATATTCGCTGTTTCCGAAATGGTTCGCCGATCCGGGTTTCCGCAAGCGCATCGCCTGGAGCTATATCGACGCGCGCGACCTCGGCCAGATCACGCTGCGCGCCATCGAGAAGGACGGGCTCGGCTATCAGGTGTTCAACGCGGCCAACGACGACACCTCGTCCGATCTGCCGACAGCCGAACTGCTGAAGCGGTTTTATCCCGATGTGCCGGTCAGGGGCGAACTTGGCGAATACGAGACGCTGCTCTCCAACCGCAAGGCGCGCGACATGCTCGGCTTCCGGCCGGAGCACAGCTGGCGGAAATATGTCAAGACGGCCTGACGGAGGCAGCTGACGCGGAACCGGCACTGGGCCAGCCCCGAATTGCTCGTCATGACTCGAGGCTCACACCCGCTGCTACCGATGCGCCCACACCCTACGTTCAGGCGTTCGCCGTCGGGTTCATCCATACGATTTCCCAGACATAGCCATCCGGGTCTTCAATGTGGCGGTTATACATGAAGCCAAGATCCTGTGCCGGGTTGGGATCGGCGCGACCGCCCGCCGCAACCGCGCTGGTCAGTGTTGCATCGACGGCGTCGCGGTTATCGACAGTGAGGACGATCATTGCGTGGCTGTCGCGCCGTGCGTCGCCGATTGGGCGTTTAGTGAATTCGCGGTAGTGGTCATGGGTCAGCAGCATCACCCCGATCGTGTCCGAGAACATGAGCGAGGTGGATTTCTCGCCCGAAAACTGCGGGTTCACAGTGCCGCCTAGCGCCACGTAGAACGCCGTCGAGGCCGACAGGTCACGGACAGGCAGGTTCACGAAAATCATTTTGGGCATCGATTTCGCTTTCTCCAAGGCTGCGCGCTGCGCTATTGTCTTGCTGCAATGTAAGTAGATGCAATGTATCTTGATTGCAAGATACATTTTGTCGAGGGAATATTTGCCATGGATCGCGCCGAGGCCGCAGCTAAGCAATGGGCCCGCGAGCGCCCCGATCTTCCGTCGTTACCTGTTGAAACGGTAGGTCGTCTGCTTGATGCCGCCGCACGGGTCATCCGCGATCACATGAACCCGTTGCTCAAAGAAGCAGGCCTGAATGTAGGTGAGTTCGATGTGCTCACGCCGCTCAGGCGCGCCGGTGAACCCTATATGCTCTCACCTACTCAGCTCTACGAATCGGCAATGATCTCCTCGGGCGGCATGACGAGCCGCCTGGACCGGCTGGAGCGCGCTGGGCTGGTTGAACGACGCCCCGATCCCAACGACCGGCGCGGCAAGCAAATTGCGCTGACGACCGGCGGCAAGCGCGCGATAGACGATTTGATTGGTCCAATGGTGGCGCTGGAAGAGCAATTAATCTCCGTGCTGACGCCGGCGGAGCAGGAAACGCTTAACGCTCTACTTAAGAAATTGCTCACCGGCCTTTGAATTGGAACTATTTTGTCGTTCACGGAAACGCCGAACCGATCTGTATTTTTTTGTTTTGAGGCAATTCCGGGCGGAAAATCGTTTCACACTTTTCCTGGAATTGCTTCAGGTCGTGGTCCACGTCAGCAGTCACCCCTGCCTCTGAATCAACGAGTCCTGACCCTACTTGTCTTCCCAGAATTCGGCCTGGAGTTGCGCCGCTTCATCGGCAAGCAACGGGCCGACGACTTCAGTCGGACGCTGCCCAGCTTCGAAGACGATCCTGCAGGGCAGGTCGAGTGTGGGGTTCTCGACATGTGCACCCGTCAACCGCTTGAGGTCATGTTCGCTCTGCCCAAAGACGACCCGTCCGATGCCCGCCCAATAGATTGTCCCGGAGCACATCGCGCAAGGTTCGGCCGAAGTGTAGAGTGTGCAAGAGGCCAGCTTTTCGAGACTGACATTCATCCCCGCCCACGAGGCCAGCAGCCTTTCGGCATGAGCGGTGCGGTCGCCGCCGCCGGCTTTGTAAGCGTTGGGCTGCTCGCGCAACACATTGCCGTCCTTGTCGGCGAGCAGCGAACCAAAGGGATGTTCGCCAGCATCGCGGGCCTTGCGCGCCACTTCGAACGCCTGACGGAGCAGACGCTCATCATACGGGCGTTGTGGCATCGGCAGATCCTCCGGCAGCTGCAGCGGGGTCTTTGCCGTCGTCAATCACTTCGTCGGCTTCCTCGCCTGTCGCAATGCGCATGACATGGACTGCGTTGCCGATCACATCGGCGGGGCGCTTCTGGCCTCTAGGACCGGTTGGTATAGGCTGGCTTCCCAAGTGTCCGGGCATCATTCATGCAGTCGGCCTTTATAGCCTCATAGTCCGGGCCCTGCCGTTCAACCGAGCGTCCGTCATAATGGCGACCGCTAAATCGGTACACGCCAGCTGAGACCTCGCCAGAGGTAAACGTCCAACCTTCCAATGCGTCTTGATTGTGATCGCTCACGATTGCTCCCATGCTTTCCGGTAAGCATACAGGAGCTCAGCCCGATATGGGAAATGCATATTGCATTCCGTCAAATTTCAAACTGAGACACTACCGGCCGCTGGCGTCACTGGCAAGCTTTGGGAAATCAGTGATATCGTCGCGCTGATCCAAGCCAAAGAGGCAGAGAAGCCTATGGTTCGCGGCCAAAAAGCAGGGAGTGAGGACATTTGAAGTACGAGTGGGCGAACAATCCTCACTTGTTTATTCCAATAACAGCATGTGTCGTTGTCTTGGCCCTGAGTCTCGCAGCCATGTTCGTCGCACTCCTAAGCATAATTCTGCGCACCGATTTCTATGGGGCAATCGATGAGCAGAACCTTCCATGGGGCGAACGACTGGGGAAGCGAGACGCAAGGCTTCGTGCCGGATTTTGGTCAGCGCGCTTCCTGATACCGCGCCGGGTGATTGCATATGGTGCTGTTGTGTTCTTCTGCAGCTTCGGTTCGGTCGAGCTTATTTTAACCGTCTTCGGCCATCCGTCTTGATCGAATTTTCAAACTGACCCACTACCACCAGGCTCAAGCCTCGTTCCGACTGGGGCGTTGAGCCAGCCAGATGCTGCCGATGACGAAAACGACGCCGGCGATTTGAGGCAAGGTCAGTGTCTGATCCAGGAATACCCATCCGAGCAGCACGGCGGTCACCGGGCTGAGGAAAAGCAGCGATGACACCACTGCGGATTCCAGTCGCGCAATGCCCCGGAACCAGAGGACATAAGTCAGCGCCGCACCGATCAGGCCGAGCCACGCCAGTCCAAGCAGGTTGGCCGCGGTCGGGAACGGGATGGGTGGTTCGAAAAGCAGGACCACCGGAACGAGAAGGAGACCACCGGCAGTCAGTTGCCATGCCGTAAAGGCGAGCAGCGATGCTGGCGGCTGCCACTTGCGGCTCAACACGCTTCCGAAGGCCATTGAGGCCGCCCCGGCTAGGCCGGCGGCGACGCCGGCCGCATCGAGCGTCGCGTTCGGGGTCAGCACCAGCAACGCGACACCGGCGATCCCGATAAGGGCGGCGACGATCGCCAACCGGCGGACAGGGCTGGCAAGCAGGGCAGCAGCGAGGAAAATCACAATCAACGGCTGGACCGACAGCACGGTCGCCGCGACCCCGCCCGGAAGCCGGTAGGCGGCGACAAACAACATGCTCAGGAAGATCGAGATGTTGAGGGCTCCGAGGACGAAACTGCGCAGCCACCATATGCCCGTTGGCAGTTGCCGAACGATCGCCAGCAGCAGCAATCCGGCGGGCAGGGCACGCAGCATTGCGACCGTCATCGGCGAAAAGTTCGGCAGGAACTGCGTGGTGACGATATAGGTGCTGCCCCATATTGCCGGTGCGATGGCTGTAAGCAACAGATCGGAACGGTGCGTTTTCATAAGATTTCCAAAACTTCGGCAAGAGGGCGGCGCGGCTTTTGCGGCCAGTTTCCGGGCGCGGCGCGGCCGACCGCGATGAGCATCACCGGCACTTCATTCAGTCCAAGGCCGAACTCGCGCGCCACGCCTTCGGCATCGAAGCCGGCCATCGGACCGGAGACGAGGCCCAGCGCTTCGGCCGCGAAAATCAGCGTTGCAGCGCCAAGCGTTGCCGAGCGCACCGCTTCGTCGCGGGCTGCCCGAGGATCGGCATATTGGGCGCGGGCGCCTTCCTGCCAGCCCGAAGCCATATCCGCCGGCATGAAGCCGGCTTCCACGAAAGGACGCAGCCTTGCATCGAGGGCAGCGTGGTCGGGCAGTACGCCGCAGATTATGAAGGTGACCGCTGCTTCCTGTACCTTCACCTGGCCGTGGGCCAGGCTGCGCAACCGTGCCTTTGCTTCCGGCGTCCGCACGGCGATGAAGCGCCAATTCTGAAGGTTGTAGGCGGTTGGCGCGCGTGTTGCGAGACGTGCCAGTTCCTCGACCTCGGCATCCGTCAATGCGTGCGAGGCATCGAACCGATTGGCCGACATGCGTCGCTCGATAAGGGAGATTGCGGGGTTGGTCATCATGTCATTCCAAACCTGAGAAAGTCGTTCGGAAAGCAGATAGACAATTTACCAAGGAGCGATAATATGCAACAATTGCAAGACATTATTTACTGGAAGAGAATGGTGCGATGGATCGCCTGACGGCGCTGCAGGTTTTCCGCCATGTGGCGGAACTGAACAGCTTTGCCGAAGCCGGACGGCGCCTGGGTCTCTCGCCTCCCGCGATCAGCAAGAACATCGCCGAATTGGAGGCGCATCTGGGGGTGCGGCTCATCAACCGGACGACGCGGCGCATGGCGCTGACCGAAGAGGGCAGGATCTACCTGGAGCATGTCACGCAGGGGCTCGATGCGCTGGCCAGGGCCGACCAGGTGCTCGGCCCGATCAAGACGGCGCCGAGCGGCACGTTGCGGGTCAGCGCGCCGATGACTGTCACGTTGACGCGGCTTTCGGCTGCCATGCCCGCGTTTCTATCGCGCTATCCCGATTTGAAGCTCGATCTGCACCTTGATGACAGGCGCGTCGATATCGTGCGGGAGGGATTTGACCTGGCCATTCGCGGCAGCGACAATCTTGAGGATTCCAGCCTGGTCGCCCGAAAGCTTGCGGTCATGCCGCACGTGCTTTGCGCAGCTCCGTCTTATTTCGAGAAGCATGGCCGGCCCAAAGCGCCTGGCGATTTGAAGGCGGCCAATTGCATCCGGTTCAGCCTCTCGGGGCATGCGGACATATGGGAATTCCGCAAGGACGGCCGCACCGAGCGGATCGCCATCGACGGACGATACTCGGTTTCTTCAAGCCTTGCCGTGCGCGATGCGTTGCGTGCCGGCTTCGGCGTCAGCCTGATCCCCTATCCCTATGTCGAGAGCGACCTGAAAGCAGGCCGGCTGCAATCGGCTCTGGATGACTGGGACAAGGTCGAAACCACGCTCTGCGCGGTCTATCCGGCACGGCAGCACCTTGCCCCGAAAATCCGCGTCTTCCTTGATTTCCTGATCGAGGAATTCAGTCGGAACAAAGAGAAGCCGTTCGTGCGTCCCCGGCGTGAACGCTCGGCAAAGCGCGGTGTCGGCGAGGGGACGGATGCGGAAAATCAAGCTGAGATATTGCCGGCGATTTCATCTCCTTGACACGCCTCCAAATCCGGACTTTGTGGAGCCATGCAGGACGCGAAGCCGAATAAGGGAAAGACAGCGGCCGAGGCGTTCGCCGAACGCACGAGCGGTATTCGCCGGGCCGATGCGGCGCGCATGCCGGGGTCGAGCGTGCACGCGTCGCTCGCCAACGAAATCGGACTGAGGATCGTGCGCGGCGACTATCCGCCGGGAACCATCCTGCCCAACGAAGCCAAATGGTCGGAGACCTTCGACGTCAGCCGCTCGGCGGTGCGCGAGGCGATCAAGATGCTGATGGCCAAGAGCCTTTTGGCGTCACGCCCGAAGATCGGCAGCTGGGTCGAGCCGAAGGAACGCTGGAACCTGCTCGATCGCGACGTGCTGGCCTGGTACGCGACCTCGCCGGACCGCGAGGTGTTCCTCAGAACCGTGCAGGAATTCCGCCACATCATCGAGCCGGAGGCAAGCGCCTTTGCCGCCATGCGGCGCACCGACGAGCAGATGGCCGAGATCAGCCAGGCCTGCCGCGAGATGGGCGAGGCGACCAACCTGCAGGAGCGCACCCGCGCCGACACGCGGTTCCACCTCGCCATCCTGCGGGCCTCGGGCAACGATCTGCTGGTGCCGCTCGGCGTGCTGATCGAATCGGCATTCGATCATCTATTTGCTTATACCACGCGGGAACTCGACGATTTGCAGCATGCGCAGAGGCTGCATGAGGCAATCGAGAAGAGCATCCGCCTGCAGCGGCCGGACGCGGCGCGCAATGCGGTGCGCAAGCTGCTGGCCAATACCGACAGCGTCATCAAGTCCAGGTAACGGCCGTTCGGCATCAGGGTTTTAGCGCTCAATCGAAGGGTGCGGTCGCCAGATGCCGCCGGGTCAGCCCGATCAGCAGCGCCTGGTCGCGGGCGGCGTGTTCGGGCGGGTTGACGACGGCATCGCCAAAGACGATCGCCGCCCAGAAGCCACGCATCTCCTCGACGAAGGCTTCGGCGTAACCGGCACGCAAATCTTTCTTCGACAGCGTGTGACCGTCCGAGGTCGTCACCGTCAGCCGGGTCGGATGATGGTTGAGCCAGGGCGAGGGGAATTCGAGCTCGAGGCTGGCATCGTCGAAGAACAGCGTGATCCGCTCCTTGTAGTCGGCGAGCTTGGGCACGGTGAGATGGGTCATGGTCCACAGCGCCTGCCCGTCCAGCAACTTGACGGCGCCCTGGCCGCCGTCGCCATCGGCAAAGATCTGCGCGCCGACGACCTCGCCGTCCGGCACGCCGAGCGCATCGAGCAGGCCATGGACGGCGTTGACGTCGTGAATCAAGGCCGAGCTGTAAGCGCCGGTAAATCCACGGAAAGCGAGATCGGTCAGATGCACGCCGACGGCCTCTTCGACCTGGCGCTTCTGCTTGGCGGCGACAGTGGCGACCATGTCCTTCGGGATATCGGTGCCGCGCCTGTAGGGCTGATGGGCGATGAACGGCCAGGCGTCGGGATCGTTTACCTCCACCGAGACCGCGCGCAGCGTGCTCGATGTTCCAGGCAGCGAAGCGAGCGCCAGCCGGTAATTCGGGTCGAAGCGCTTCATATAGCCGACCTGAACGATTTTCCTGGCGGCGTCGCGCGCGGCAACGATCTCCAGGATTTCCGCCAGGGAATAGCAGAGCGGCTTTTCGCAAAACACATGCAGGCCAACCGCCAGCGCCGCCAGCACCTGTTCGTGATGTAGCGGGTCCGGCGAGCCGATCACCACCGCGTCGAGGCTTTGGTCGAAGAGCTGGTCGATCGTTTCGAAATTGGCAATGCCATGCGTGTCGGTGACGAACTGCCGCGAGATCCTGGAGGGATCGGCGACCCCGACCAGCTCGAACAATTCACTGAGGCGCAGCAGATTGGGAATATGCTCGAGCTGCGAGATCATGCCGGCGCCGACGACCCCGACGCGTATCCTGCTCATTGGATCATTCCCCGCAATGTCCTGATGTCAGCTCAAGGCGCCGCAGGCGGCCGGTTGCCGATCTGGGCGAGCAGGCCGGCAATCTCCGCCTCGACCGCCTTCAGATCCTCGCCGCCCGACATGATCGAGATGACCTCGTCGCGCGAGATCTCCGACTTGGCGTAGGTACCGCGATTGCGGCCGCGGTTGAGCAGGGTGAAGGTGTCGCCGACCGGATAGGCATGGTGGATGTTGTGGCTGATGAAAATGACGGCCAGGCCCCGCATGCGCGCTTCGATGATGAATTTCAGCACCATCGCCGCCTGGTGGACGCCGAGTGCGGAGGTCGGCTCGTCGAGGATCAGCACGCGCGCACCAAAATGCACGGCGCGGGCGATCGCCACTGACTGGCGCTCGCCGCCCGACAGCGTGCCGACGGCTTGCGTCGGATCGCGCACGTCGATGCCGATATCGGCCATCGCCTGCCTGGCGATGGTGTTGGCGCGCTCCTTGTCGATGCGCGAGAAGGGCAGGCTGCTTTTGGTCGGCTCGCGGCCGAGGAAGAAGTTACGGGTGATCGACATCAGCGAGATCATGCCGAGATCCTGGAACACCGTTGCCACGCCGAGCTCCTGCGCGTCGCGCGGGCTGCGGAAGGTGACCGGCTTGCCGTCGACCAGGATTTCGCCCTTGGTCGGCCGGTAGACGCCGGACAGAACCTTGATCAGTGTCGACTTGCCGGCGCCGTTATCGCCAAGCAGGCAGTGGACCTCGCCCGGATAGACCTTGATGTCGATGTCCTGGAGGGCGCGCACCGAACCGAAATTGACGCTGACGCCGCGCAGTTCCATTGCTGGCGCGGTCATTTGGGCCGGCTCGGTCATTTGCCACCTCCGCGGCCGAGCGCCTTCAGCCTGATGTAGTTGTTGACCAGCACGGCCATCAGGATGACGATGCCGAGGAAGACCTTGAACCAGTCAGTGTCGATGCCGGTGTAGAAGATGCCCATCTGCACCAGCCCGAAGATCAGCGCGCCGAACAGCACGCCATAGACGGTGCCGTAGCCGCCGGTGAGCAGCACGCCGCCGATGACGGCGGCGATGATCGCCTCGAATTCCTTGAGCAGGCCGCGCGTGGTGTCGGCGGAGCCCGCCTCCATCACCTGGATGGTGGCAAGCAGCGTCGCCGCGCAGGCGGTGTAGATGAACAGGCTGATCTTGACGCGATCGACCGGCACGCCAACGTTGCGGGCTGCGATCAGGTCGCCGCCAGTGGCGAAGATCCAGTTGCCGTATTTCGTCTGGGTCAGCACGTAGCCGGCCAGCGCCGTCAGGCCAAGCCACCAGACGATCGACATCGGAATGCCGGCGACGAACGGGATGCCGTCGCTGCGGGTGGCGATCCAGCCTTGCGCGCCCATCCAGTGGAACAGGCCGGTGAGCAGATGGCCGTTGAAAATGCCGGCCGTCGCCGGATCCGGTGCGCCTTCGAGTATGTAAGGGATCTGGGTGCGGCCCGTGACGGCGCGGGTGATGCCGATCGACAGTCCGCGCAGGATATAGAGCGTGGCGAGCGTGACGATGAAGGAGGGCAACCGCGTCTTCACCACGATCAGGCCATTGAGATAGCCGGTGAGGATGGCAACGGCGAAGGCGCAGGCGATGCCGCCCCATAGCGGCAGTCCCCAGTACTTCACCGTCAGCCCGATGACAACACCGGCGAAGCCGACCATGGAGCCGACCGAAAGATCGAACTCGCCGGCGATGATGAGGAGTGCTGCCGCGGTGGCGACGATGCCGAGCTCCGCCGACAGCGTCAGGAAGGTCATTGACCCCTGCAGCGAATAGAGGTTCGCCGCGCCCGGCAGCAGCGCAAAGATGATGATCGTCGCAAGCAGCCCACCGGCGGCACCGGCTTCCGGCCGGCGCAGCCACTGGGTCAGCTTGCCGGTGCTGGCCAACCGTTCGTCGGCGCCGGCGGCCCGCTTCGACGTCATGCCGAAGCGGTCGGTCGCCTTCAGTTCGCCCGGAGATATAGCCTTGTCTTCCACGACCGCCATTAGGCTCTCCAATCGCTCAAATCGCAATCTTCGAAGGAACGGGAGAGCGCTTGGCGCATTCTCCCGTTCCGTCGGAGCGCTGGCCTAAATTTTGATGCATGTCGTTACCGCAAAACCGCTGCACACTTTTGCGCGACATGCATTAGCGGATGCCTTCTTTGGCGAGCGCCAGGATCGCCTTGGCTTTTTCCGGCGAGTCTATGAACAGCGGTCCGGTATAGGCGTTGTTCTGCGGCCAAAAGCCGTGCGTCGCTTGCTCGACCAGATAGATCACCGGCAGATAGCCCATCAGATATTGCTGGGCGTCCATGCCGAAGCCCATTTCGCCGGCCACGACCGAATCGAGGACCTCCGGGCTGATGTCGAATGTGTAGAGCTTGAGCTTGCCGAACAGTTCCTTGTCGCGAAACATCGGGATCAGCGGGTTGGCGGCGGTGGCGCCGAGCGCAAAGACGGCCTGCGTGTCGGGATGCGCGGACAGATAGGCTTCCGTGCGGCGCTGGATGTCTGCGGGATCGGGCGCCACGGCCAGAACCTCGGTGCCGCCGCCGGAGGGCTTCAGCCCGTCATTGAGGCCCTGGCAGCGCTGGTCGAGGCTGACATTGCCGACCTCGTGGTTGATACAGACGACCTTGAGCGTGCCTTCCTTGGCCAGCCGCTCGCCGGCCTTCTTGCCGGAATCATATTCGGAAACGGTGCCGACATAGAGCGTCGTGCCGAGCTCGGCGCCTTCCTTTTCGCCGGAATCCAGAACCACCATGGGAATATCAGCGGCAAGCCCGGATTTGACCGATTTGCCGAGCGCATTGGCGTCGGCGATGGAGACGGCGATACCGTCCGGCTTGGTGGCGATAGCGGCGTCGAGAAGCCGGGCCTGCTCGACCACGTCGAAGACCTGCGGCGCGTAATATTCGACCTTGGCACCGGTAAGGGCGGCCGCGTCATCGACGCCGCGCTTGACCACCGACCAATAGGGATCGGATGCCGACCCATGCACTACGAAGGTGATGCGGACGTCCTTCGGATCCTTGAGGCCCGCGGCATGCGCGATACCCGTCATCAGGCCCGCCGAAACGAAGGCGCCCAATGCCGCTTTCAGAAGCGTTTTCATCTTATTCTCCCATTTGTCGTTGCAGTTCCAATCCCTCTGGCTCCGTTTTCCGGCCCCCACGATCGGCTCACGTTGCGGATCGGGTGGCCGCTTTGCGGGCCTTTGCCGACGCCGATCGCTGTTCGCCCGCGTTGCTGCCGCGGGTCGTTGTCGATGATCGCCCGGCCGAGAGCGTGGCGCGAAGCTCCTCGCGCAGCGGCTTCATGCCGATGATGTCGATCGGCTGGGCGGCGAGCCAGTCGCGAAAGCCCTGGTCGCGGAACAGCTCGTACTCTTCGGTGCGGATATAGGCTGAGCGCGGCTCGATCAGCTCGAGTTCACCGGGCGCGTTGCAATGCAGGCAAAAGAAGGTCAGGCCCTCGCGCACACCCTCGATGAGCGCTTTGTAAGCGGGCTCGATCGACCTGGAACGCGGCCGGCCCCAGGTTGTCTGGATCGCGGCGTCGAAAATGGCAAAGCCGCCGGCGCGGGCCAGCGCCACGCCGCGCTGGAACGCCTCCTCGGTGACGCCGACCAGATTGTCGTTGGGGGAATAGGCGGACAGCGTCTTGGTCAGCAGCACGGGCAGTTGATATTCCAGCCCGAGCTTGATGTAGATGTCGCAAAATTCCGGCGACAATGCCGCGCCCATATGCGCGTCGAGATGGGTAACGTCGATGCCGGCGCGATAGGCGGTGTCGATCTGGGCGCGAAGCTCGGCCTCGACCGCCTGCGGCACCGCCTTGCGGCGCGTGGTCGCCACATCGGGCCAGAAGAAGCCGAACTCGTCGGTCAGGCCGGCCGCCCGCGACGGCGCGGTCAAGGGCCGCCATTTGTAATGCTGCTTCTCGCTGTTCAGCGTCAGGTGGACGCCAAGGTCAAGGCTGGGGTTGGCGGCGGCGCCTTCGGCCATTTCGAGGAACCAGGGGCACGGCACCATCACCGCGCCGGAACTGCAGACACCCAGCCCGCTCAATTCGAGAAAGGCGCTGTTGGCGCCGTGGCACATGCCGACATCGTCCTCGTGGAGCACGATCCGTTTGCTGGAGCCGGCGGCGTTCACGAATGGCCGCCTTCCCGCCGGCATACCGGTTTCGAGGGTCTTCCAAAGTGTGTCCCGTATTTCATGGAACCAACCGTTTGCCCAACTGGCCGGAATGGAACGCCGAAACCCGGCTTTCCGACAGGGCCACTTTGGCGAATTCGGATGGATACGATTTGCCTGCCGGCTGAGACACTTAGCTACCGATTTCCCCAATCAGGGTTCAAAACCACTCATAGGAACCGTCTTCCGGGCGCAGATGGCTTGGTCGAATAGCGGCGGAGTGGTTCTTTCAAACTGTGCCGACAAGCCTACAGCTGTCCACACCATCGAGCGACCCACATTACCAAATGACTTGGAGGCCTGTCATGTACACCGCCGGCGAAGAGGAAATCGAAGCCATTGCCAGGGTGATCCGCTCTGGCGCGCTGTTTCGTTACGGCAAGGACAGCGAATGCGACCGCTTCGAGGCCCGCTATGCGCAGCATCTTGGCGTCGAGCATTTCGCGCTGGCCGCCAGCGGCACCTATGGGCTCGCCGCCGGCCTGATCGGCCTCGGCATCGGCCCGGGGGACGAAGTGCTGGTGCCGGCGCACACCTATATGGCGACCGCGACGGCGGTGCTTTCGGTCGGGGCCATTCCCGTCATCGTCGACATCGACGAGAGCCTGACCATCGATCCCATCGCCTTGCGGGACGCCATCGGGCCGCGCACCAGGGCGGTCATCCCGGTGCATATGTGGGGCGCGGCCTGCAACATGAATGCGATCATGGACATTGCTGCCAAGCGCGGTCTGCTGGTGCTGGAGGATGTCTGCCAAGGCATCGGCGGCGGCTATGACGGCCGCAAGCTCGGCTCGATCGGCCATGCCGGCGCCTATTCCTTCAACTATTTCAAGAATATGACCTCGGGCGAGGGCGGCGGTATCGCCACCAGCGACCCGAAAGTGGCGGAACGGGCGCGCTGCGCCATCGACCCTTGCCATTTCTACTGGCAGGGCAGAAGCGACAGCATCAAACCCTTCGCCGGCATCGGCGCGCGTGCTTCCGAACTGATGGGGGCGATGCTCAACGTCCAACTCGACCGGCTGGACGGCATCATCGAGGCGATGCGAGCCGAGAAGAAGACGGTGCTGGCCGGTACCCGCCACCTTAGCAATCTTGGGCTGACGCCGTCGCCGATGAACAGCGCAGACGACGATTGCGCCGCACAGGTTATGTACCTGCTGCCGAGCGAGCAGGCGGCGCAGACTTTTTCGAAGACCATTCCGAGCGTCGTTGCCGGCAAGACCGGCCGTCACAATTTCACCCAGTGGGACCAGGTGCTGATGCATGAAGGGGCGCATCACCCGGCGCTCAATCCTTACGCACTGCCCGAGAACCAGGGCCTGCGGCTGGATTATCCCGACGACCTCGGCAAGCGCTCGCTCGACATCCTCAACCGCACCGTGATGGTCGCCATGAACCCGGCGCACAGCGATACCGACATTCAGGACATGATCCACAACATCGACGCGGCGGCGCGGGTGGCGCTGGAGAATGCTTCGCTCGATGATATCGAATTGCGCAAGGCGGCACCGGTTGATCTGCAGAAGTTCGACAGTGTGAACTAGACCAGATCCGGCGCGGTTTGCTACCCTGCGGTCGAGTTCCTTGTCCGGTGGCCGGCCGAGGATTCCGGCCGGCATAACCGGCCGCCAAAAAATCCGCGGGCCCGTGTCGGATAGGCCGGGCTCCGCTCGTCCTAGGGGGCATCGATCACCAACACGGAGGATTAACGATATGCCCGGCACCGTACGGCTGCACCGCATTCTGACAACCAGCTCGGAGAAAGTCTACCGCGCGTTCCTTGAAGCGGATGCACTTGCGAAATGGCTTCCGCCGAACGGCTTCACCTGCACGGTTCATCACTTCGAGGCGAAAGTCGGCGGTGCGTTCAAAATGTCCTTCCGCAACTTCACCACCGGCGACAGCCACTCGTTCGGCGGCGAATATGTCGAGCTCGTGCCCAATGAGCGACTGCGTTACACCGACCGGTTCGACGACCCCAACCTGGCCGGCGAGATCGAGGTGACCGTGACATTGAAGAAAGTGTCGGTCGGCACCGAAGTGAATATCACGCAGGCAGGTATCCCAGACGCCATCCCGGTTGAGGCCTGCTATCTCGGCTGGCAGGAGTCGCTGCGAAATCTGGCGAAGCTCGTTGAACCCGAGATCAACCAGTAAGGTAAAGCGCTGCGCTGGCGGGTTGGCGTCGCTAACCGGAAACCCAGGGATGACGCCGGTCTTCCCACCCAACATGCGCCGGGGCCGGAAAGGCGGGATCGGCGAAGCAGCCGACCGCGACGGCGATCCATTCAGGCTTTCGCTCGGGCTCCCAGAAGACGCTCGAGCCGCAGCCCGGGCAGAAATGGAAAGTGACGTGGTGGCCGCTCCCAGCTGACCGCCTGTAGGTCCTGGCGTCGCCTCCGGCTTCTACCTTGTCGCGCGCAAAGAAGGCGGCGACGCCGTAGGTGCTGCCGGTCCGTTTCTGGCAGTCGAGGCAGTGGCACTGTGCGACCAGCTGTGGCTCTCCGTTACAGGAGATCCTCAGTTGCCCGCAGGCACAGGATGCGGTTCTCATGGCAATCCTCATGGTTCAGATGAATGCGTTGCCCGCCAATACCGGCGGTGGGCATGCTTCTGGTTTTCGGGGAGGTTCGGCCTTGGGAAGCGCGCTTTGCGCGAACGCCGAAAACAAGGACCGACGCCCCATATTCCTAATCACTGCGGGCGACCGACTCAACCCCGCGGTGAACGAGATGGAGAGCCTGGCTCTAGCTTCTATCCAATCTTAGGAACGCGGCGCGCAACGCCAGAACGGCGCGCAGGATCTGACGTTCGTCCATCGCCGCATAGCCGAGCAGCAGGCCGTGCTCGGGCTCAGTGGAATGATAGTTGATGGAGATGCCCTGAACGTCGAGCCCCTCCTTGAGGGCGGCGGCGACCACGTCGCTGTCCTTATAGGGCCTGACGAAGCTCGCCAGCAGCTGCATGCCGGAATCGTTTTCCGTGACGATCAGCCATTCGGCCAGATGCTCCTGGCACAGCTTGACGAAGTTCGCCTGCCGGCGCGCGTAGAGCCGGCGCATGCGCTTGAGGTGCGTGGCGAAATAGCCCTGCATGATGAAGTCGTTGACCGTTGCCTGCAGGATCAGCGGCGCGAACTGGCCGGTGATGCTCACCGCCCGGTCGAACGGAACCGACAATTCGCGCGGCACGATCAGATAACCGATGCGCAGCGCCGGAATCAGCGTCTTGCCGAAGCTGCCGATATAGACGACGCGGTCGGCATGGTCGAGCCCGCGCAGCGCCGGCACCGGCCGGCCGCGGAACCGGTATTCGCCGTCATAGTCATCCTCGACGATCCAGGCGCCGTTGCGTTCGGCGATGTCGAGCAGTTGCAGCCGCTCCTCGATGCGCATGATGGTGCCGAACGGCCATTGGCAGGATGGCGTCACATAGATTAGCCGCGGCGGCGGCAGCTCCGGATCGGCAAGATGCCAGCCGCGCCGGTCGACCTTCAACGGTGCCAGCTTGGCGCCGCTGGCGAGAAAGGCGCTTTTGGCGCCGAGATAGCCGGGCTCTTCCATCCAGACATGGTCGCCTTCGTCCATCAGCACGCGCGAGACCAGATCGAGCGCTGCCTGCGCACCGGTGACGATGATCACCTGGTCGGCGGTGCAACTGATGCCGCGCGACAGGCCGATGGTCGAGGCAATGGCCTGGCGCAGGCCGGGGTGACCGGCAAAGGAGAGATAACCAAGCAGACTATCGTCGCGGCTGCGTGCATTGCGCACCAGAAGGCTTGACCAGATGGTGAACGGAAACGATGCCGTTTCAGGCACGCCGGGATGGAAATTGATGACGCCGGCATTGCGCGGCGGTTGCGGGCCGTTGACGATGGTCTGACCGCGCCGCGACAGCTTTTGCGGCGCTGCCAGTCCGGCGCGCAGGGATGCCAAGGGGCGGTTCTGCTGGATCGGCGCCACCCAGGTGCCCGATCCGGCACGCGCCTCGATAAAACCTTCGGCAAGGAGCTGGTCATAGGCGGCGATGACCGTGTTGCGCCCGACCTTCAGATCTTCGGCCAGCGAGCGCGTCGACGGCAGCAGCGTGTTCTGCGGGATCTGGCCGTCAAGAATGAAGCGTCGCAAGGCGCCGTAGATCTGACGATGCATCGGTTCTTCCGAAGCGCGGTCGACCGACATGATGTCGAGGGAAAGGCGCATGTGGTCGGGCAAGGCACTATCCCCCGACGAACCGGGCGGCGCGGGCGATCTTTTCCTCGTTGAGCCGGCAGACGGTGTCGAGCACCAGCCGCCTGGTTTCGGGACGGATCTCGCGGCTGTTCTTCAGCGCGCGATGCACGGTGGCGGCGCCAAGTTCCGCCTTCTCGGCAATCTCGCGGATGGTGCAAAGCCGTTCCATGCCAAGCGCAGCTTCGAAAGCCATATCGCTCCTCCTCGGTTGCATCAAGGCACGGCTTCCGGCCGGCCTCAAGCTTGAAAGTCGGGGTTTGCAATCCAGAGCCGGGATTCTGCGATCCGCGCCGCGCAGGGAGCAAGGCGGCGCGGATCGCCGGGCGCTTTCGCGTCGCTAACCCCATCGCGGCGCGCGCTCATCGTGTCCCCCGGCTCGCAAATGCGGGCCGGTCAGTTTGCCTGCCGCGTCGCCACTTCGAAGCCGGCCTCGCGGGCGGTGGCGAGCAGCGAGAAATAGCCCTTGCTGGCATAGGTCAGCGGATGCGCCTTGGCCGGATCCTGCTCGGCCTCGACAACGAGCCAACCTTCATAGCCGCGCGCGGCGAGGGGCTTCAGCAATGACAGGAAATCGACCGAGCCGTCGCCGGGCACGGTAAAAATGCCGTCCATTACCGCCGCCATGAAGCTCATGTCCTCGCGGCGTGCCCGTTTCAGCATCGCCCTGCGAACATCCTTGCAATGGAAATGCACGATACGGTCGAGATGCCGTTGCAGCAGCGATTGCGGGTCGCCGCCCGAAAACAGGCAGTGGCCGGTATCGAACAAAAGGCCGACGCTTCGGCCCGTCGCCGCCATCAGCCTGTCGACTTCATCGTCCGTCTCGACGATGGTGCCCATGTGGTGGTGGAAGGCCATGCCGACCCCGAATGCGGCCATGCGGTCGGCGAGGGCGGTCAGTTTCTCGCCATAGGACGGCCAGTCCCTGTCGGCGAGGCGCGGACGCTCGGAGATCGGTGCGAAAATGCCGTCATGGCGACCGCGCGAGGTGTCGGCCCCGCTGTGCTTCAGGCCGCCACAGCAGCGCTGCGCCGGGCCTTCTCCGGCCGTCGCTTGACAACAGCCGAAGGCTGCGCGACGCCAGACAAGGTGTGGCAACGGGCCAGGTTGGCAAGGCAGCAGTGGCAAAGACCCTGAACATCGTCTCACGATCGCGTCTGGGCGGTTGCCCGGCTTCGGGACCAGTACGGTGATCAAGCCGCGCTCACGCCGCGGCGGCGGCCGCCCGACCATCGCCGACGTCGCCCGCAAGGCCGGCGTCGGCGCCATTACCGTATCGCGCGCCCTGCGTGAGCCGGGGCGTGTCTCGGAAGATCTGCGCCGCCAGATCGAGTCGGCCGTGAACGAGCTCGGCTATGTGCCCGACCCGAATGCGCGGGCGCTGGCTTCGGCGCGCGCCGAGGTCTTTGGCGTTCTGGTGCCGTCGCTTACCAACAACGTCTTTGCCGAAGTGGTGCGCGGCATCTACGACAGCCTGTCGGACGGCCCTTTCCGGATTCAGCTCGGCAACACCCACTATTCCGGCCTCGAGGAAGAGCGGCTGCTGCAGGTGTTTGGCCCGCAACGCCCGGCGGCGCTGATCGTGGCCGGCATCGACCAGACGCCGGCCTCGCGAAAACTGCTGGAAACGGCAGGCTGTCCGGTGGTGCAGGTGATGGAGACCGGGCCCGATCCGGTCGACATGATGGTCGGTTTCTCACATTTCGAGGGCGGCAAGGCGGCTGCGGAACATCTGATCGAGGCAGGCTATCGCCGGATCGGCTTCATCGGTGCGCGCATGGATCCGCGTTCGCAGCGGCGCTTGGCCGGCTATCGCGCGGCGATGGAGGCGGCCGGCCTGTTCGATGCGCGGCTAACCACCACCACGCCGGTGCCCTCCAGCGTCACCCTCGGCCGCGAATTGTTCCGCGACGCGCTGGCCAAGGTGCCGAGCCTCGACGGCGTATTCTGCAACAATGACGACATAGCCCTTGGGGTGCTGTTCGAATGCCATCGCGCTTCGATCGCCGTGCCGAAGACGATCGGCATCGTCGGCTTCAACGATCTCGACATGATGGAAGTGGCGTTTCCGTCGGTCACCAGCGTTCGGACCTATCGTTACGAGATCGGCCGGCGGGCTGTCGCCATGGCGCTTGCGGCGATCGAGGGCAACAGGCCGGAGTCGCGCGTTGTCGATCTCGGCTTCGAACTCAAGCGACGTGAGAGCACGGCGCGCTGAAGCGCGCTTCAACGCAATGGCGCTTTACACCACGTCATGGTAGCGCTACCAGTTATCGCCGGGCGGTACTTCGCTCAGAAGATGGGGCTGTTTATTATACATAAGCGACAGCTCATGCTTGTTTATTATGTATAATATGATAGTTTTTGCGGGACTAGCCGGGCAACAAAGGAGGGGATCGGGTCGGCATTCGGCCACCTGAACGCACAGCGGATACGGCGGGAGGTGCCGGACCGGAAAAGCGCAATTTCATCGACGTAAGAACAAACAAAACTGCAAATGGGAGGAATATCGATGATCAAGTCACTCGTTGGCGGTATCGTTGCCGCCACTGCTTTTGTCATGCTGAGCTCGTCGGCGATCGCCGAGCCTGAAATCGTCAAGGGGCCATCGGCCGAGCCTGACTGCTTCGCGCCCTGGTCGGCCGATACGCAGTTCTTCAAGTTCCCCAAGAAAGACGGCCCGTACCGCATCGCTCTGGCCAACGGCTATATCGCCAACACGTGGCGCATCCAGATGGTGCAGACGGCAAAAGCCTATGCAGCGCAGCCGGAGGTCGCGGCCAAGCTCAAGGAATTCAAGGTGGTCTCGACCGGCGAAGACGTGCCGGCCCAGATTTCGGCAATCAATAATTTCATCGATTCCGGCTATGATGCGATCGTCGTCAACGCCCAGAACCCGACCGCATTCGGCCCTGTCATCAAGCGGGCCAAGGAAGCCGGCGTGGTGCTGGTCGCTTTCGACAACATCCTCGACACCAAGGATGCCATCAACGTCAATGTGGACCAGAAGGGCCTTGGCGAATTGTGGGGCAATTGGCTGGTCAAGCACGTGCCGAACGGCGGCAAGGTGCTGGAAGTGCGTGGCGTAGCCGGCACATCCGTCGATACCGACCGCCATAACGGCATCCACGAGGTTCTCGACGCCTCCGGCAAGAAATGGGATGTCACCGAGGTCGTCGGCAAGTGGGATGACGGCGTTGCGCAAAAGGCTACGGCCGATGCCATTGCCACCAACGGCCCCTTCGACGGCATTACCGGACAGGGCGGCGATACCGGCATCGTGCAGGCGATGATCGATGCCAAGCATCCGTTCGTGCCGTTCGGCGGCGAGACGGAGAACGGCTTCCGCAAATTCTGCGCCAAGTTCGCCGCTGATGGCCTGAAATGCTCGTCGGCCGGCACCGGCCCGGCTCAGGTGGCGGTTGCCATCAAGACGGCGATTGCAGCACTTGAAGGGCAGGTCGTGCCGCAAGCGATCAAGCTGCCGCTGGCGATCGTCGAGGATCCGAACTTCAAGGAAGGCCAGGACTACTTCCCCGACCAGTCCGACAATTTCTTCGTCGGCAATTCCTTCCCGACCTGCGGCATCAATTTCACGGCGCAGGAAATCATGGGCCAGAGCAAGGAAAACCAGTAAACTCCGAGAGCCCGGCGCCGCGGGGGATACCCCCGCGCCCGCCCAAGGCCAACAGATATGCAAACGCCGGGGGGGGGGCGCGGGGCGGGGGCGGTTCGCGCATACGCCGGGTAGGCAGATTACAGTGGAGTT
>NZ_JAMYNZ010000024.1:0-35284 GCF_040319465.1 Mesorhizobium sp. M0910 | reverse complement strand
ACCTGGAACAGAGAACCTTGCAGACCATCGACAACCCGTTCGGCACGAGGTTGTCACCCATGTCTTAGGTACATTCTGTTACCCATGTCTCCGGGTCGTACCCAGGAGCCAATGGTGGGCCCGGAGGGTATTCAGAAAGCCATAAAAATCAATTGGTAAGAGATCAGTGGGACTTCAGAGCATTCAAATCTTTTCCAATATTTTTCAATGTTGTTGTCCCACTCAGAAGTGCCTCAGTCCACCAAGCCGACGCACTGAACGCCTCACTCGGAAGGGAGGTTTGCGCAAGGTGAAAGGAAGATCGCGTCGGTGTGCAGCCTTCCTGAGAAAGGTCGCGGTAGAGCCAACTGCTGACGCTCAGCGCGAAGACATCAATGTCCTGTTATGGGGCCGTCAGAGGACCGGCCGCTTCTCGCGCCCAGAAAGCGATAGCAGACATGCAATAGGTGGTACAAAAGTCTCTAGTGTGACCCTTTCGAGACATTTGCGTGCGGCATTTGCGTCTCGAAAGGGGTTCTTCAGTGCTACCAGCACCAACGACCGTCTGCGGTCGTTCAGAACACGGGTTACCGTCTCTAAACCGGATATTGGACCGGGCAGCCGCCGGAAATTGATCGAATGGAGGTGATCGCCTGTCAGGAGGCGTTCAAAAACGACCTACGACCGCGATCTTCATCGCGGCCGTTTTCATGGTGTCATTCCCGGCTATGCTGACAAGTTCTTTATGATCGGCAGCTTGCGGATCGTCTTGCCCGTCGCCGCCCGTAGCGCGTTGGCGACGGCCGGGCCGATCGGCGGCACACCGGGCTCGCCAACGCCCGTGGGCGGCTCGTCGGACGGCATAATGTGCACCTCGACGCGCGGCATCTGCTCGATCCTGAGCGGCGTATAGGTGTCGTAGTTCTCTTGGTCTATGACACCGCCCGTCAGGGTCAGCTCCTCCTGGAGGATCGCGCCTAGCCCGAAGCCGATACCGCCCTCCATCTGAGCGCGGATCTGGTCAGGATTTATCGCGGTGCCGCAATCTACCGCGCAGACGACGCGGTCGACTTTGAAATCATTTGCATCGTTGAAGGTGATCTCCACCACCTCGGCGACATAGGTCGAGAGGCTTTCATGCAGGGCCACGCCGCGGAAACGGCCTTCCGGCAGAGGCTTGTCCCAGCCTGCCTTCTCAGCAGCCAATTTCAGCACGCCGGCATGCCGTGGATGGTGACCGAGCATCGACAAGCGGAAATCGACCGGATCACGGTTCGCAGCGGCGGCGAGCTCATCAATCAGGGTTTCCATTGCGTAAGCGGTGTGGGTGGAGCCTACCGAACGCCACCACAGCACTGGGATGTTCACGTCCGTCGTGGTCAGCTCGACCTTCAGGTTCGGGATCGCATAGGGCAGGTTGGTGGCGCCCTCCACGGAGGTCGGATCGATGCCGTTCTCGATCATCGCCGCAAAGGGCGAACCGCCCGCGATCGATTGGCCCACGATGTGGTCATGGAGAGCGACGACATTGCCTTCCTTGTCGAGCCCCGCCTTGACTGCGTGCACATAGACCGGCCGGTACCGCCCACCCCGCATGTCGTTCTCGCGGGTCCACTGCACCTTCACTGGCTTGCCGGGTCCCAGTGCACGCGCTGTGGAAACAGCTTCGATAATGAGATCTGCGTCCGAGACCGCTCGGCGGCCGAAGCTGCCGCCGGTCTTCATCACGTGCAGCCTCACCTTGTCCGGCGTGGTGCCGCCTACTTGAGCGGCAGCCGCCTGATAAAGATCGGGCATCTGGTGTCCGCCCCAGACGTCGATGGTGCCGTCTTCGTTGATTCGGGCGGCCGCGTTGAGTGGCTCGATCGAAGCATGGACAAGATAGGGGAATTCGTAGTGCCCTTGGATGACTTTCTCAGCACTGGCCAACGCTGCGGGAGTGTTACCGTCGTCGCGCGCGGTGGCCGCGCCCGGATCGTCTGCTGCCTTAGTGTATTCGGCCATGATCTCGGCCGTGCCGCGCCTTTCGGCCTTCTCTTCGTTCCAGGTCACCTCCACGAGATCGCGGCCCTTGAGCGCCGTCCACATGTCCCTGCCGACCACGGCAATGCCGCGCGGCGTCTGGACGACATCGACAATGCCGTCGAGTGCCTTGGCCTTGGAGGCGTCGAAGCTCTCGATCTCAGCGCCGAACTTCGGCGGATGGATCATAACGGCCGTATTGAGTCCATCTATCTTGAGGTCGATCGTGTAGGTCTGCGCGCCATTGGTCTTGCCGGCGGAATCGTAGCGCTTGAGGCTGTCCGATCCGATCTGGGCCCACTTGTCGCGCGGCTTTAGCGGCACGTCGTCGGGAACCGGCATTCCCGCTGCGGCTTTAGCCAGGTCACCGAAGCGCGCCTGCATCCCTGAGGCGTGCGACACGACCCCGGAAGCGACTGTGATCTCGCCGGCTGGCACGTCCCACCGCTGCGCCGCGGCCGCCACCAGCATGGCCCGTGCGGCAGCACCCGCCTTGCGGTAGCGCTCCCACGACGAGCTCATCGACGTGGAGCCACCGGTTCCCTGCGCGGCCCCGCCCCAGGCGAGATTGCCGTAGAGCGCGGTATTGCCATATCCGCCGACCACGTGGACCTGCGCCCAGGCGCCGTCGAGCTCTTCCATAACCAGGGTGGCGATGCCGAAATAGGAGCCTTGTCCCATCTCGAACTGCGACGAGTGGATGACGATTCGGTTCTCCGGTGTGATCTCGACATAGGTCTGGAAGGGGTTCGCCTGGACCGCTGCAGGCGTCGTTTGTGCGTTGGCGGGCGCGGCCATCATTAGCCGGTAGCCCACGGCGAAGCCCGCGGTGGTGACGGCCGTGCCGAGGAGGAACTGGCGCCGCGTGGGCCCCACGGCATTATGCTTCGGGAGAAACTGCAACATGCCTCAAGTCTCCAGCCGGTTGGCGGTCTCGTGGATGGCCGCGCGGATGCGATGATAGGTGGCGCAGCGGCAGAGATTGCCGCTCATCGCCGAATCAATATCATCGTCCGTCGGCTTCGGCGTCTCTGTCAGGAGGGCCACGGCCGACATGATCTGGCCAGACTGGCAATAGCCGCATTGAGGTACGTCGAACTCGGCCCACACGGCCTGGACCGTTTCGCCGATCTTGCCCGACACGCCCTCAATGGTGGTGATCGAGGCTCCTTCGATGTCGCCGACTGCGGTCTGGCACGAGCGCGTCGGCATGCCGTTAACGTGAACCGTGCAAGCGCCGCACTGGGCAAGGCCGCAACCGAATTTCGTTCCTGTGAGTCCGATGCCGTCACGGATCGCCCAGAGCAGCGGCATCTCTGGATCGACGTCGAGTGTTCGCGCCTCGCCATTGAGGGTAAAAGCGACCATGGCTTGCTCTCCTTGTCCTGAGCTGGCTATCTCGTTGCGCCTCCGCCCGGCTAGGAACCGGACTCTTCTTGCTGAGGCATAGCGACCACAGACTAGGATCGCGCAGCTCGAGCAACAAGCCGCTAGCTGGCAATCGCGAGATCGTGAAGTGGCTCGTGTCGAAAGGCTGGAGGCAACTGAATGTCATTTTTGGGCCCACCGGCCGGTCAGTTTCCGGCTCGATGACCTGGTTGGCAGTCATTCCGCTTCTAAGCCTAAACCCCAGACATGAACTGTAGCAGCATCATAAAAGACGACATCAAGCGGCGATTTTTCGTTGCGCTGCACCGCTAGCTCGTTCGCGTGGTTCATGATCCGCTGGTTATCCGCGGATGCTGGTTCACCATAGGTGCCAGAAACTTGCCACGCGCTATGCGGTTAAGGATGTGGTCGTCATTCGTAGCGAGCGAATGGCCGAAAATGAAGAAGCAATGGCTGGCGGTCTTCCCATTCGCGGTGAACTGCTTGAAGCCTTGGTACAGGTAGGCATTGTGACGGATCTTCGCCTTCTTCTGGGCGCTGGTGGGCTGATGAAGGGCGGCTTAGGGTCATGATTCCCGCTGCAATGACCGATGAGTCACAGACGCTGCATTTCGCGCTAGACCGCAACTGCGGTATTCTCGATCATACGCTCAGCCATCCTATTCGCACCTCGTTGCCGCCGTTCGCCGCACCTATCGATCGGAGGCCTTCCAGCCTCGCGATAGCCGCGCTATGTGGCTGCACACAACCTGATGACGAACAGGAGCAAGATTGGACATAGAAGCCAGCACAAGATCGCCCTCCCCCTGTCCTTGCTCGTTTTCATGCGAAAACAATCGAACTGAGTGCTGCGGGGATAGCGAGGTCGATTTGGCCCACTTCAGAGCGAAGTCGGCCATAAGCCATTGATATAATTTTGGTGGGCCCTGAGGGTGCTTGGAAAGTCAGAAATATCAAAGGCTATTCGACAGTGGGACTGTGTTGCGTTACTATGCTCTCCGGTCTTTTCCGGTTGATTTGTCCCACCCCTGATGCCGATTGCGGTCATTCGCCGCTGCCTTGGTCAATTCCCGATTCCACAAGCATCCGGTCCTGAGTGGGCAGACGGGCTTCCTAGTGGTAATTAGTCAGCGACACGTTGACCGTTCTCGTCACGCGGGTGAAATCTACGTTCGACCATATACGTCGTCGAAGCGAACGATATCATCCTCGCCGAGATAATCGCCGCTCTGCACTTCAATGATCACCAGGTCAATTCTGCCTGGGTTCTCCAGCCGATGCTTATGGCCGCAGGGGATGTAGGCTGATTCGTTTGTCGCCAGGAACAACTCCTGCTCGCCATTGACGATTTTCGCGGAGCCGCTGACCACGACCCAGTGCTCCGAACGATGATAGTGCATCTGCAGGCTCAGCCGCCGACCGGGCTTCACCTCGATGCGTTTGATCTTGAAGCGCTCGCCTTCCTCAAGAACCGTGTAGGTACCCCACGGCCGGTGTACCGTGCTATGGACCAGGTGAGCTTCATGTCCTGAAGCCTTGAGGCCCTCGAACAGCTTCTTGACGTCCTGAACGCGGTCGCGGGATGCGACAAGCAAAGCGTCCGGGGAATCGACGATCACCAGATCGCTGACGCCGACCGTGCCGATGACGCGCTTGTCGGAGCTCACATAGCTGCCGGTCGTGTCGACCATATGCACATCGCCGCGTATCCTGTTCCCGCTTTCGTCGGGGGCGATCAAATCGGCCATTGCGTTCCAGGATCCGATGTCGTTCCAATCCATGTCGCAGGCAACCACGGCAAGTTTGTTCGTCTTCTCCATGACAGCGTAGTCGAGCGAGATTCGCGGGGCGGAGCCGAAATGCTCAGGCGCGAGTTCGATCTTGGCAAAGCCTTCGCCTTGACTGAAGCGGCCGTTCTCGTAGCTGTCGGAGACGGCCTGGATCACCGCGGGGCAATGCGATGCCATCTCGTCGAGCATGGTTTGTGCGCTAAAGCAGAAAATGCCGGCGTTCCAAAAGAAGCGCTTGGACGCGACATAGGCTTTGGCTGTGTCCAGATCCGGTTTTTCAACGAAACGGACGACTTTCTCACCATCCGCTTCGATATAGCCGAATGCCGTGTCCGGTCTGGTTGGGGTGATGCCCAATGTGGCGATCCGCCCGAGCTTCGCATGTTCGATGGCCCGGCACATGACGTCTAAAAATGCAGGCAGGTTGCCAACCATGTGATCGGCTGGGAAGACGCATAGAATCGCGTCAGGGCCTTGCGTCGCCTTGGCATGGATGGCGGCTGCCGCAACGGCTGCGGCCGTATCCCGGCCTTCAGGCTCGAGCAGAAAGGTGCGTGGCAGGACCACGGACTCTAGTTCGTCGAAGTCGTCCTTGGTAAGGAAGAGGTGTTCCCCAGATGTCACGGCGACGAGTTCCACTACGCCCTTTATCGAACCGGCGCGCAACACAGTGTGCTGCATCAGTGAATGCCCGTCTGCCACTTTGAGGAAAGGTTTAGGGTGCGATTGCCTTGAGGCGGGCCATAGCCGCGATCCGGCTCCGCCGCTGATGATGACGGGAACCACTTTCATATAACAACCTCGATTTCGTCTCTGGAGTGATTGCCCGCGCCCTTTCGAGCGTTAGCGTCACGATCGCCGTCGCTCTGGCTTGGTCTGCGGCCTCCGAGTAACAGCGAAGTTCTGGCGCGTTGCCGAACGGCCTCAGATGACGACGCTATCGGTATCGTACGACGCTTCCATGGCCTCGATGAGAAATGGACATTCAACTATGTCTGTTGGTTGCATCCGCCGAATTGTGCAGGTGACGGGTCTTAACTGAGACCAGAGATTCTTTGGCTGTCTTCTATCAAAATCAAACGACTTGGCTCCTTCAGATCGAACTCAATTACGCGTGGTACGAAAAGGCGTGCATATCGTGTAAAGGCGCTCGTCGGAGGAAACCGAATTACAGTATCGCAGCGCCCGAGAAGATACATCTCAACGAGGGCGGAAATTGCGCCGTCCATCCCAAGTGCTGCAGTGTGTAAGGGGCCGTCTTGATCGGATCGGAAATGCTTGGGGACGGTGAGAAGATCGGGAAACCTGGCCGACAGGTGATCCAGGATTTGCGCGCTGTCCGTGCACAAGAACAGCCGCACAGGCTTGGGGTGCGGTAACGCTTTAGCCTTATCAACCGCAGTGCACACTTGTCGAACGGCGAACTCCGGATCGGCCCAGTAGGGCGCATGGTCCATGATGTCTTCACCGTTACCATGTCGAACATGAACCCCGATGATGCTGTGCCCCTCAAAACATTCTTGGTAAATGGCATTTATGCGTGTTTGAATTTCAGACCGAGGCTTGACACTCTGGAAGACCTGCCGCTCGGCATCCTCATCGCAGCGCCACATCAAGCAAGCGTCACACACTACTGTGTTCGCTTCGACATCGTGTTCGGCCTGAAAGAGCTCGCCCAACTCGTCGCGCTCTTGGAAAATCTGCTCATCTGGGCGGTAAAGGCAGTCGATCGCTGGCCTATTCCACCACTCCGGGAAGAATGGACCCGGGAAGGAAAAGTCGTTGATCCGGTCGTCGCAAATAGCCGGTACGCCAGCGATGTCATTGATCGGTTCGAAGAACACCGGAAAGGCATTTGTGAAGGGTTGGTCGAGATAGCAGGACCCGCGCCAGTCGACGGCTAGCGTTCGTCCCGACCGCTGAGCGTAGCGCCAAGCGGCCGCCAGCGACCATAGACAATCACCGAACCCCGTACGCCTCTGAGAGACGACGAACCTGCGCTTTACCAATCCACTGACCTGCATTTTCGGAAATTTCGTTTCAGAGACGAGGTTGCATCTGGCTTGGGATCTCTTAATCGATACTAGTCGACCGTTACGCCGGGCGATTTGGTAGAGGCTGCGCGTGGGGCAGAAGAGCTCCCTCTGCACTGCCTATCCTTATCTCTGTGACGCTCGCAAATCTTGACGCCGGGTACTCCCGCTTCCGGTTAAATTCAGCGTTCTCTAATGCGCCGGGCGACATCTGTAAAATTGATTGCGTGGATGTGGCCCATCCATGTGTTGGATACTAAGGCATTCCTTGACGATGGGCCTCTGCTGACGCGAGGCCGCGCTTTGCTAAGCGAAACAGCCGTTCGAGGCAGTCCACAAAGTCCCTTTTTCAAGTCCAATTCTTAACTGCCTCAACGTAACATGTCATTTGCGGGCGTTTCCTGAAGGACGGATGTGCAGGACCCGCCAGCCGTCGAATGTCAGGCGCAGGCCATCCACGTCATTTATGGCCATCATGGCGTCCGGTCCCATCGAAAGATGCGACACAGCGCCCTCTGACGCTTTCAAGTGCGCCAACATGGCGCAACTCGTGTCGACCGGATAGCTTTCGATCCGGCCGGACTGAGCGACTGGCACGCGATGCTGTGCGACGACGGCCGAGAGAGGAATTTTGGCGTCTGCAGCCATGTGGAGGATCGTTCCGACGGTTCTGCGGGTTCTCGGTGTCGGAGCCGACACCTGTGCGAACCCGCTCTCGTCCGTTTTCGACAGGCCCTTGAGGTTCATGACCCTGTTGTTCGCCGAGATCACCCGCCAGTTCAGCGATCCAGGTGAAGATCGGCACGCCTGTCGATGCGGCGATCATCGCCTCGGCCAGCGAAGATGATGAAGAGGGCCATTGGGTCAAGTACAAGCGCCGACCAGCGTTTCATTGCTTCAAAGCCCATTTCGGTGCCTACGCCGATACGGCCCTTGTCGAGGAGATCGCCGTCACGGCGCCCACACCGAGGACGGCAACGCCGTTCCTGATGCTCTGCCCGACAATCCCGGCGAAGTGTTTGCCGACAGCGCCTACCGAGGCAATCATCTCGGCGACGCGGTGCGCGCCAAGGGTGGAAGGCCGCGCATCGTCGCAACCGCTGTGGGGGCGCGACGAGGCCGAAAGCTCGACGCCTGGAACCAACCGATCCACAGAATTTGTACTCGGATCGAGAAGATCTTCGGCACCTGTAGCCGGATGCGATGGCGAGGGCTGGCAAAGGCGGCCGTTCAAATTCGCCGCACTGCGATCGCCTACAGTATGAAACACAGTTTGATGGTCGCCTCGTCCCCCCATCGTTGAAGCCCAGCTACCGTTTTCGGGCTAGCGCGCCCGAAATTCCTTGGAGGTCAATACGTAATGCCCTACCCGGCTTTTCGCCGCCGTCTCAAATGTGCGGTTCGCCCAAAGCCCCCGACTGCCACGAACTTTGTCTTCGCGCGGAGCGAAACCTCGCGCCCACGACTTTGTGCCGCCGATGTGCCGCGCTGCCCTGTCAAACAATCCATTTTATGGATGCACCTCATCCAAACAATCGATTTCACTGATCAAAACAATTTCCATTAGAAGACGCTGAAGCAGGCAATGATTAAGATTACTTGGTTAGCGCAAGAGAGCGGTAAGGTGGAGTTGTCGGCTTGGACCCACATGCCCGCCATTTTATCTGGGAATGGCTACGTGCCCTGTTGGCGCAGGGCAAGACGATTCTACTGGCCACCGACTTCGTGGAAGAAGCGGAGCGGCTATGCAACCGACCTGCGTGCTTGAGAACGGACGTGCGTCCTCACTCGCTGATTGATGAGCAAATCGGGTGCGACGTGATTGAAATCTATGTCGCTCACCCCGTGAGCTGAGTTCGGCACTCAGGCCGCATGTGCGACTTAGGCAGGTTAGCGGCGAGACTCTGTTTTGCTATGCCTCCAAGCAGGAGCAGGTGTGCTCGCTGGCTGACACTGTCAATGACGAGCTCCGCGCCGCATCTGTCGAAATCCTACCATAGGGTATGGGGCGGGCCGCAGTTTGCTGGCGGTGTGGCGAGCCGGAGTCGAAACTTCAACTATAATAGAGCAGGAAGAAAATGGGCGAGAACAGGAAAGTTGCTCTGGTTACGGGCATAACGGGACAGGATGGTGCCTATCTTACCCGTCTTCTGCTGGAAAAAGGCTACGTCGTTCATGGGATTAAGCGACGTTCCTCTTCCTTCAACACGGGTCGCATCGAAGACATCTACCAAGACCCGCACGATCCCGATCCGCGCCTAATTTTGCATTACGGTGACCTCACTGATGCGACTAATCTCATCCGAGTAGTTCAGGAATCCCAGCCAGACGAGATTTACAACTTGGCCGCTCAGAGCCATGTCCAGGTGTCGTTCGAAACGCCGGAATACACAGCAAACGCCGACGGTATCGGAACATTGCGACTTCTTGAGGCGATCCGCCTCCTCGGTCTGAAGGACAAGACCCGCTTCTATCAGGCCTCGACTTCAGAGCTCTACGGCCTCGTGCAATCCGTACCGCAGAACGAAACAACGCCCTTTTATCCGCGCAGCCCTTACGCCGCCGCCAAGCTCTACGCCTACTGGATCGTGGTCAACTATCGCGAGGCCTATGGTATCCATGCTTCCAACGGCATTCTCTTCAATCATGAAAGCCCACTGCGCGGCGAAACTTTTGTGACGCGCAAGATCACCCGCGCCGCCGCTGCTATCTACCTCGGCAAGCAGGACAAGCTTTATCTCGGCAATCTGGATGCTCAACGCGATTGGGGCCATGCGCGTGAGTACGTGCGTGGTATGTGGATGATGATGCAGCAGGATCAACCGGATGATTACGTGCTGGCGACGGGCAAGACGACCCCTGTCCGCCAATTCGTCGAATGGGTTTTCGAAGATGTCGGCGTCGCGCTCGAATGGCGTGGTGAGGGAGTCGACGAAAAGGGCTATGATGTCGAGACCGGCAGATGCCTAGTCCAGGTAGACCCACGCTACTTCCGCCCCACGGAAGTCGATCTTCTCCTGGGCGATGCCACCAAGGCGAAGGAGAAGCTCGGCTGGGTGCATGAGACATCCGTGCGCGAGCTCGCCGCGGAAATGGTGCGGGAAGACCTCAAGGTCATGCAGACATCGGTAATCATGAAGGAAGCATAATATACGATCTGAAGGGAAAAGCCGTGTGGGTCGCGGGCCACAAGCATGGTGGGCAGCGCTGTTGTAGGCCGCCTCGCGTCTGAAGACTGCAAAGTTATGGCCGCCCTGACGTTTCCCCCAATTCTATCCAGTCGTGAGTTCGTTTCCGGGGGTGGATTTGCCCTGATGGCCGGTGGACGCGACGGGTGCTGGCGCGGAGCGTTTCACGTTGCGCAGCGCGAGCGACCGTCGCGGGTTGAAGGTCGATGCACATTCGTTGGGTGTCTGCCATCCGATGTGCGAGTGCGGACGCGCGCCGTTGTAATCGGCGCGCCATACATTGAGCCTCGCGCGGGCCTGGGCCAGGGACGTGAACCGCGTCTCGTTGAGGAGTTCATCGCGAAGGGGGCCGTTGAAGCTCTCGCGTTAGGGTCCTAGCCAACCTCCGACTGTGAACTCGCGGAAGCGATTTACGGCAAGCGCACACAGCAGCTCGTCCACGGCGTTCGTACATGAAGTTTGGAAACTTATAATACTGGTACACACCTCCATGGGGGAACATTATCTCCAATATCTCAGCGATTACCGGATAGCTATCTGCCTTCACCTACCTCGGCCTAGTGCAGAATCTTGGCCGAATGAACTCGGCGCTCTTGCTGCACACCAATGGTCCGTCCCGCGCGAAGTGCGATCATACCGCCGCAGCTTACCTTCAATCCGGCACTGGCGAGGATCTAGATCCAAGCCGACGGCGCCGGGCATCAAATAAAAAGCCGCCGACCGAAGCCAGCGGGCTTGATTGGGATGGCCCGCGCGGACGGTCAAGGCTGCGCCGGCCGACCATGGCGGAGGGACCACCTCGGTCAACGGCACGGCCCGATGACGGCGTGCCGATGTACCACAACATACGGCGAGATAGAGCCTTCCGGCGTCGCGGAAAAAAAGCCCGCCGGTTTTGAGCCAGCGGGCAAGTTCTGGAGTGGCTGAGATCAACCCAGCATCAGTCAACGACCGGCGGAAGGGTTGGTTGCAGTGGATGCCAGCTAGCCGCAGCATGCTGTGAATCGTAGCAAAGTGAAAAACAAAACTCTGGACTTCGAGGTCGGACTCGCCCCAATATTTGTTTGGGGGATTCACATGAAAATTGGAGCACTCATCGCAAGTGCAGCCCTGTGCGTCAGCGGCTGCTCTACGACCGCTGTCGTGTCGGACAGCGATCTCACGGCAATGAATACCGTTGCGCTATGTCACGTTCTCGCCAGCAGCACGGACGAACAGTATCGTAGCAGGGTAGCGGCCCTTCTAGTGCGCAGGGGCGCAACAGCAGAGAGGTGCACCAGGCTTGTGCAAACCGACAATGCTGTCGCGACAGGCATAGCGATCGCGGCTGTCGGCGGCGCAGCTGTGGGTGTCGCTGCCAACAACGGCTATGGAGGCGGAACATATTACCGGCCACCGCCACCACAAACCTATGGCGTCGCGTGGGACCAATTCTATGGCCAGAACTACAGCGTTATCTGGCGCTGCCGCGACCGGTCCACCGGGCGGTTCGTTGACGATTACTATTGCGCCGGCCTGCCCATGGTCGACAGCGCATGGCCGGGCTGGTCGGCGTAGCGGATGAGCAGGCCATACCGCAAATATCGATCCAATCGGTGGCAGAGACCCACCGGTGCCAAGCTGTGGCGGCGCCAACTTGCGAGCGTGCCGGCAATGCTCGGTCTTACGGCAGCGGCGGCGGTGGCCGCCTTCCTGGCGCCGTCGGGCGCGCAACGTAGCGACGATGCATCAAAGGCCAGCCCACAAAGGGCGGCGCCCGCCTCGCTTACCGGTGTCGCTTCCGTCATTGACGGCGATACGATCGAAATCCACGGCCAGCGCGTCCGCTTCAACGGCATCGACGCGCCAGAGGGCCGGCAGCTGTGCCGCGATGCGAATGGCGCCGAGTATCCTTGCGGCCGGCGATCGGCCGAAGCGCTGGACACTTTCCTGGCCGCGTCGAGGCCGCTCGAATGCACATTCGTGACGTGGGACCGCTACCACCGCTTTGTCGGCGATTGTCGGCGCGCCGACGGCGCGGGCGTGGCCGCCTGGATGGTCAAGCACGGCCAGGCGCTGGATTGGCCTCACTACAGCCAGGGCGCCTATGGGGGGCAGCAGGCGCAAGCCCAAGCCTCAAAGATCGGCCTGTGGGCCGGGACGTTTCAGGCACCCTGGGAATGGCGCGCTGCGCACGCCGACGGCGCGGCGCCGTCGAGTCGCCCGCTGGGCATCATCAGCCGTAAGCTGGTCGCGCAGAGCGGCTATTCTTGCGAGCCGCGGAGAACGTGCAAGCAGATCGGTTCCTGCGACGAAGCCAACTGGTACCTGCAAAACTGCTCATGGGGCGGAAAACTCGATCGCGACAAGGATGGGATCGCATGCGAAACACTCTGCTAGCTGAAATGTAACGGAGTAAGCGCGCTACGGCCTGTTCGGCTTTCCGCTTACACCGATCCAACGAAAACCATGCATGGGCGACGCGGTCTGCTAACCCCATTTTTTTGACGAGGTATTCTATATCTGAAGGGCAGAAAAAGTTATTGCGACAATAGAGAGAAGAGACGCCTTAACTAAGACTTTCAAAACCGTTAAATGTATGCTGGCAGGCGATCAAGGCGTGATGTTGCCCTGTCGGGGGGGCGAGTAAAATGCAGACTGTGATGAGTCAAAAGCTGGCAAGCTATGGCCAGTGGACCTACCGTGGTGCCTGGGCCCTAGAGATTGCGGCCGCAGCGATTGGTCTTACGACAGGTGTAGCATTAGGCGTACAAGCGTTTTCTGCAAGCGAGTCTGTCACTGCAATGGATTTGACGCTCGCCAGTGCACCCTTTCTCATGGTGGCAATCGCGGAGCTCACCAAGATACCGATAGCTACACTGCTTTTCAGCGCGTCTTGGCTCTGGAAGCCCATAATCTTGGTCTTCCTCCTGGTTCTTGCAGGCATCACTTTCGAAACTGTCTTTATGGGGATGGAGAGGGCAGGCGCATTGCGTCAGCTGCGTTATGAGGAGCTCGTAAACAAGATTGATGCCCTTGAGCAGGAAGCGACAAAGCTCGCCTCTGCTGACGAACTTGGTCGAAGAGCCGATCAGGTCGATCAAGCCCGTTCCGAAATTGAGCAGCTGACCTCTCTTGCAGAAAAATCGCGTGCGACCTCTCAGTCGCAAATTGCCGAGGCCAATGCGGAATTGGAGGGAACGACAGCCCTTACTCCAGAGGCCTCGCGTGTTCGCGATCAAGTGGATGAGAAAAATGCTGTTCGATCGGCGCTGATTCAACAGCGTGATCGCGAAGTTAAAGACGCTGTCGATCAGTTTGAGCGCCAACGCGACAGCTTTGTTGAACGTATCAAGATGGCGCGCGATTCAGGCGACAGCGACTCGGCACGCAGGCTAGAATCGGAAGTGGCTAAACTTGCCAACCCCCGCACGAAAATTATCACCAAGTTCGACACTCGGATTGAGCCGCTCGATCAAGAGATTGCTGCGCTGCGCGAAAATTTCGATCGTTTGCGGGCAAATAGCCCTCCTATGACTACTGACCAGAGGCAGAAGCTTGTCGATAGGCGTTCGTCTCTGGAGCAAACGCGCGATAGTGATGCCGCGGCTTGGCAGCGTCGATTGGATGAAGCGGGCAAACGGCTCGCAGATGCCCAGGCGGCAGAAGCCAACAAGGCAAACACCTCGGCGCAAAACCAGGTCAGACAGGACCAGATTGCCAAAGCCCTCAGCGCCTTGGCCAAGGAGCGGATCCCAATGGCGCGGACAGATCAGGTCCGCCGTATTGCCTCACGGTGGTACGGCAGCAAACCTGAACTGGTGACTGAGGCACAGGCCGGAATAATCTCTGTGATTTGGTTCGGCTCGCTCGCGCTCATCGCCGCGCTCGCGGGACCAATTACGGCAATGGTCGCTCTAGCGCTCCAGCGCATTGCCGCCCGAGAAGAGGACAATTCAGACAGCAAGACTTCCAGGCTGCTCCGCAGAATGCTTCTGAGTTGGCGGTGGCGCCGAATTCGAACGATTAAGGTACCAGTCGAAGTTATGGTCGAGAAAGAGGTTGAGAAGCGGGTTGAGGTGCCTGTGGAAAAGGTGGTCAAAGAGATCCTCTATGTTCCGCTCTTCACCGATGATCCCGAAGTCCTTCGCAAGGCCCTCGACCAGGATTTGCCGCCTGAGGTCTCAGACCTCGTGACGGTATCAATGAAGGGTCGCAAAAGTGCTCGTCCGGCATAATACCACCCTGCTTGAGCAAGCCGTCGATCTCGCCGTCAAAAGGTCAGCGATTCCAACCTTGCAGGCTCAAGCCGCGGCCCAAGAGAAGACAGCCCGAGCGACCGCCTTTCGCCGAATGGCGACTGGCGGAGCCATTGCAGTGGCGGCGGTCGGGATTGGGCTGGGCATCAATCTTGGTCTATGGGACAAAACCTTGCCGGAACCGGCGGCTTTGCCGACCATAGAGCAGCCAAGCGATCTCACCTCCCCAAAAGATGAGCCGCCTATTCCTGTTCCAACTCCAAAGCCAACTCAGGAGCAGGCGCCCCAGGCTGACGTCCCTACCAAGCCTGACGTGGTGACCGTCGACTTCAACAAGTTCGCCACCAAGAACGTCGAGTTCCAAGGCACCACTTGGGAGTTAATCACAGGTCACCACTTCAAGGATGAGAACGACCAAACCTGGGACCGAGCGTGGTGTTACTCTCGGCGGAGTGTGAACGGCGTAGACGTAAATGTATCATTGGCAGCTCGTTCTGCACCGACAGCGCCACCAGCCGGGCCTGGCGCTGCTGCTCAGACGCTTCAGTTGGTCGGCCTTAATGATTCATCCGCCGTCGATCTTGCAACAAGATGCGCGTGGCTGGATGGTCGCACATTTGCGTCTTCAGACATCATTCCTGACTCGTCACGAGAGCAGGCCGCAACTGTCCCCGCAGAAACTCCTGCGACAGAGGTCGATCCAGATAGTGGATTTGTTGTCGTGTCCGGGTGGGACGCGATCGGAAACGACCTGCCGGATATGCCAATTAGGAACGTGAGTTCTGAGCAGTGTCAAACCGCCTGCGACACCGACTTCAGGTGTCTAGCGGTTACTTATAACACAAAATTTCGAGCTTGTTTCATGAAAGGGGACGCATCGCTACTGGTCAAAAGCGAAGAGTCGATCATGGCCGCAAAAAAAGTGGTCGAGAGCAATTTGCGCTACTCGAATTTGGTGTTCGCCACAAAAACGGAAATTTCTGGCAACGCCTATTGGACCTCTCCGCTCCGATATCCAGACTGCATACTGCAATGTGCAAACGACAAATCCTGCTTAGGGTTCAATTTCCGCAAAAAAGAAAGTGCGTGTGTCCTTTTCAACAGCATAACCCAATCCGCTGATAACGCAGCGGTCGCATCTGGCATCAAGAGCGTCGCCAACTAAAGTTGAAGCGAAGAACCTATCCTCAAGGAGCGATTGAAACCAAGCCGCTTGTCAAAGAAAGTGGCTAGCAAAATTCCACGATAACCTTTGGGTTAGCGGCAGGAATGTTCTTCGACGAAGCTCCAGCAGAATGCAAAGTGGAGCCAACTGAGGCATCTCAGAGAAAGAATTGTCGTCGGCGCATTGCGGGACCGTCTGACTGAATGTCAAAATGGGGCCGTGACCCGACGGACCGCTTTTTCTCTCGAAAGAAAGATATCGGCCGCTCGATTGGGAGCGCAAAAAGTCTGGGAATGATCCTGCCCGGACGCTGAAAAGGTCTGCATATTGGGCGATCGATCCGCTGGCCTAGCAAACTCAGGTCTCCACCTATCGCCGCTTCCTGCCGCCCGGCCAGGGCAGATTGCCGTCAAGCTCACGCAGGCCGTAGGTCTGTTCCTCCCATTGCTTGCGCTCGAGACGCGCGGGCGGGGCGTCGTCCTCTTCGTACCACAGCAGCGTCATGGTCTGATCCCATTGACCAACATGCAAGACGTCTTCGAATAGGCCGCCATCGCGGTCCCAGTCTTCGAACCACTCATCGGCCTCCGCTTCTTCAGGCCCTGATGGCTTCTCGCCCGCTCGTGCTCGTGCGCTGTAGGAACCCTCGGGCAGGAGCGCCCCGGGCCTGACCCAGCCCTTTGCCTGACGTAGACTTGCCGAGCGGGCGCTGTAGCGAACCTTGCCGCCTTCGGAGACGACGAACGCGCAGAGATTTTTCGAGAAGGTTGCGAAACGCGAGCCGGCGGCAAGAAGCGAGGCATCGAAATCATCGGCCAGCGTGCCGACGGCCGCCATGCCCATTTCCGACATGTCAACCTGCGGCTTGAAGAGCTTGTATGGTAGGAGTAGCTCGGCGGCGAAAATGTCGCAGAAAATCTCGCCTTGGGGCCGCTTGCTGAGACTCCAGCTTGGCTGGCTATGATCGGGGGCGATGTCTAAAACCGCGTGGGCAACCTCGTGGCAGACGGTAAACCTCTGACGCCTGTTGTTCTGATTGCAGTTCACGCAGATCTTGTATTTGCCCTTGGGCGTCTTGAACGACCAGCCATCTTCGCCGTCGTTCAAGGCTTCCTTTTTGATCGTGCCGTCGATTGCTGCCGCATAGATATCGACTGAGACCGGCTGCGCAAGCGGCCCGCATTTGCTGATAAACGCCCGTGCAGATGAAACGACTGACAACTCATCCATCATCGTCTTCCATCATCATGCGCCTGATGCGCGCGAGCGAGGTCGCGTAATCCGCGCGCGTGCCGCGATTCACAACGGTGGAAAGCATCTGCAGCTCCTCGGCGCTGATACTCTGATCCTGACGGACAAATTCCAAGATATTCGGATTAACGTTCTCCTGGCGCGCGAGGTGGCGCAGAACTTCGCGATCGCGCTTTGAGGCTGACAGCGCAGTCGCTAGCTTGTCCAAAACGTCTTCGGATGGGGCTTCCTTTACGCCCGTTTCAAGCCGGTGAATGTAGGCGTGATCGACCTCGCTGCGCTGGCCGAGATCCCTTAGGCTCAGCTTTCTTTCTTCCCTTAGGCCTTTCAACCACACACCCAGTGCTGTTTCCGGCATTCGCCCTCCTTGACAAATTTTTTTCAATCGCTATTTGTTGTCTGTGTGGACAACAGGCTCTGATCTGATGTGAATTAGACCAGGGCTTTTTTCGAACCCCTTCTGTTGTCTGGCCGGACACCAAAATGCCACCGGTCGGGGCGAAACGCAAGCGCCGCCAGAGGCGGGAAAGGATATAAGTCATGCTGGACATTGCTGCGTCGCACATCGTGCGCATCCACATCAATCGAGTGGCGATCAATTCGCCCAACCCAACGACCGGTGAAGCGCTCTATGCGCTGGCCGACATTAAGCAGCACGAGAGGCTCTACCGCGAGGTCGCGGGCGACGAGGAAGATGAGCGCATTCCGCGCGATGACACGCCGATCCATCTGACGCAGGATCAGCATTTCTACAGCCAGAAGGTCTTCGACATTCTGGTTAATGGCGATGACCACGAGATCGACACCAAACAGATCACTTACGCCCGCGTGGTCGATCTCTATCTCGGGCAGGGCGGAAAGCCCTCGAACGAATATCTCGTCAAATACTCCCACGGTCCGGTCGAGAACCCGAGCGGCACGCTCGCACCGGGTCAGAAGGTGAAGGTGAAGGATGGAATGCGCTTTCGAGTTGCCGGAACTGGTGAATCATAACCCCTTCCTTCGTGATCTGGACGAGACGGGATACCTGATCGACTTCGTGGGCGGTTATTTCGTTATATACGGTCTGCCCTACCTCGACAGCGAGGCCGGCTTGCAGCACGGCGATTGGGCCTGCCCACTTGGTCTGACCGGCCCGGTCATCGGCCCCCCCGCCGATCACCAAGCCTGGTGGCGCGGCAGCCGACCCCACGACCAGCAGGGACGCGAGCTCAGGCTTGGCGGCGGTCCCAATCCCGTTGAGGTGACGCCTGATCTCGTCATGAGCTGCTCCTTCTCTTACAAGTTGATGGATGAGCAGGGCGCGCTGCGCGCGTACCAGTCGTTCGAGGAAAAGGTACAGACATACATCGATACGATCACGACGCCGGCGGTCAATGCTTATCCTCAGGCTACACCCCTACGTGGGATCGCCGTCAAGGCGGCCGCGCAGGGTTCGCCGCTGCGCTTTCCCGACACCATGTCCGCGCGCTATCACCTCAATGATCTCTCAGCGCTCATGCGCGGCAAGAAGGTCGCCATCGTCGGCCTTGGCGGAACTGGCTCCTTCATTCTCGATTCAGTGGCTCGTACGCATCTTGAGCAGATTGCGCTGTTCGATGATGACAAGGTCCATCTCCACACGATCTTCAGATGGCCGGGCTTTATCCCCGGCGCCATCGGCAAGCTGAAAGTCGAGGCGCTTGCCATGCACTATGATCAATGGCATGCGGGCATTGTGCCGGTCGCCGAACGCATCACGGCCGACAATGTTATTCGCCTCCGCGAGTTCGATTTCGTCTTCGTCTCGGTTGATGAGGGGCCGGCGCGCCTGTTGATCGTGGACTGGCTGAGTGCGAACAACATTCCCTTTGTCGATTGCGGCATGGGCCTGAACCGCTCGGCCGTCGGGCTCAGCGGCTTCGTGCGCATTACGGGCACCGACCGTGCCGCCTTCGACAACAATCGGGGTACGGTGCGTCTGCCGGTCGAAAACGCGAAGGCTGACGAATATCGCAAGCAGGCGCAGATTCCCGAGCTCAATGCGCTGAATGCCAACATGGCCGTGATCCGGTTCAAGCAGCATTTCGGGTTGCTGGACCGGGAGAGTGATGCGACCTCGATAATCTTCGATACCGTAACCTTCGAAATGGACCGGGCGGGGGGAGTCTAGATGAGATTTCGCTATGAAGCGGTCGAGCGCATGCCCAAGCCTTTGGTGCCGGGCGTCGTCTATCACAGCGAGGAGTTCGAGATCGGGGCCCTGCTGTGCGCTTGCGGCTGTGGTCATCGTGTTTCGTTGCTGGTGCCCGACAGCCACCAGGTCACTGAACAAGGCGGTATGGCGACGGTGCGCCCTTCGATTGCCGTCTGCGATGCACCCTGCAATTCGCATTACTTCATTACGGTCGGCGAGGTTGAGTGGCTGCGCGCCTTCGATCCAGCCACGTCGCAAGCGGTGATGCGCAAGCAGATCGAACGCCACGCGCACGGCGACCCCGCGCGTCTGTCCTTCCTGAAGCGTGTGCTGTCTGCGCTGGGCCGTGTCTGGACCCGGTTCACTTCCTTTGGGCCGCCGCAGTAGCCCTCGTAACAGGCAGGCTGATCCCGGCCTGCCTGTTTTGTTGGTGTCAGTAGGCGACAGACAAAGCGAGCGCGCCATGAGGCGCAAATGCCTCGATCTGTGGTTGATGAAAGCAAGCGCGACGGGCCGCAAGCGGCAGTTCTGGCCCTGCCAACCAATGCCCGCTTCCAACAAGAAGCCAACGTCCGGAAGTGGGCATGGTCGACTTCGAGGGCATCGCCAGCGATGTCTGCTTTTAAGAAGCTGTGAAGTGGACCTTTACGGCCGTCAAAGGCGCAGAGCCGGCATTGGTTCGGGGCAGATCAGCTCGTCTTTTGTGCCCTATGTTTCGGCTTGCCGCCGGCAAGTTGCTTGAATGCATTCGCCCGCCTAGAAAGGTGCCCCCTCGGACTCACTGGTCGCTGTGACTTATTCGGACCCTGAAATTGCCTTCCGCCGCGATTTCTCTGACTTGTCGACGACAGGGAGCCCTTCCTTTCTGGCCTTGGCAAACGCTCGATCGCTCTCCAGGAACTCCGCCAGCATGAACGGGATCAGTTCCGCTACCGATTCGGACTCGCCATAGGTCTGACGATAAAGCGCCGCATAGTCGTTCAGTGCTTGGTTCAGGTCTGCACTTACGCTTATGGTGATCTTCGAAGGTGTCCGATCCGGAAGTTTGCCGAGTTTCAGATTGGTCATGATGACTCCAGTCAATTCGGGTACGGCCGTAGCACAAGATCCTTGTGCACGATGACGCGCAGTGGCCAACCAGGGCGGACGGTGATCGTGGGCTGAATATTGAGGTTCTTCTCGGTGATGCGCTGGCCAGCTTGACTGACGTTCTGCTGAGCGGATTCGCGGATTGCTTTGACCAGGTCGCTTTCGTCTTCCCCGAGGCTCAGCTCGGTGCCGACCCCTAGCAACGTGGCCAGCGCAACGCCTTTCATCAGCTGCCAGGTGTGGAAATCCACCTTGTCCTCAAGCCCGGCATAGCCGGCGGTGTCCGTCGCCGGCAGATTGTCGATTTCGATCGAAGAGCCGTCGGGCAGCAGTATCCGTTGCCAGACCAGCAGCGCGCGCCTTTGTCCAAAGGCAACAACGCTGTCATAGGTGCCAATCAGGCGAGAGCCTTGCGGAATGAGCAAGGTGCTGCCGGTGACTGTGTCGTGCACATTCTCGGTGACCTGTGCGACGACGAGGCCGGGCAAGTCGGAATTGATGCCAGTGATCAGGCTCGCTGCGATGACGCTGCCGGCCATCAGCTGATACGGCGAAGCCGGCGTCTGCAGTGCATGCAGATTGTAGATTCCACTTGTGTTCCGCTGGCTGACAAAATCGAGCTTGCGCTGTTGATTGTTTTGGTCGCCCTCGGCCGGTGCAACGGAAGCTGAATCGCGTGCGGCATCGGATTGTGGAGCCGTTCCATCAAAGGGTGGACGCCCGCCCTGCCCGTTGCCGGCGGCATCCGCTTGCCGGGGTCGATTTTCGATCCGGAAGAAGACTTGCGATTCGCGCGCCTCGATCGCCTGCTGTGCAAGGCGCTGCTCCTCCGCCGAAACCTCCTGGCCCGGCGCGATGCCCAGCTGGCGTTGGTGCTCAAGGATGGGGCGGCCGAGGTCGCCGGGCAGCGGTGGTCCAAGCACCGGAGGCTTGGGCTTGATCCCGGAATAGTCCTTAGGCAGCCTTTCAATTGCCTCCGCGGTTGGCTTCCGCTCAGTGTTGTAAAGCTCTTCAGCCTGCTCTTTGATGCGCAGCGCCGGTCCCTGCAGCGCCATCATGGTGACGCCTAGAACGCTGCCGGAACCAACAGCAGCAATGGCGACAATAATGCCGCGCTTGAAGCGCACAGCGCGGCGAGGCGAGGCCCGCAGCTGCAGCTGTTCTGGATCGAGTTTCGGTGGAGCATCGGAGCGGGAAGTATCCGTCATGGGCCGTCCCTCACCTGCTGGAACGCGAAAAGAGCAATATCCGCCGCGGCGCTTGCCTGCCGTCGGTCCTCGTGATGCGCACCACCTGCTGCTGCTTGGCGCCGAGGCGCAGTTCGGCCGCGGCGAAGAGGCGATCGACGATGTAATAGTTGCCCCGTATGCGGTAGTTGACGAGCTGGTTGTGCCCGTCAGCACCGACGATGAAGAGCGGCGGGGCCTCGCCCTGATCGATGCGGCGCGGGAACTCGATGTAGACCTTGCTGCCATCATCGAACGCGCGCGTGGGCCTCCAGGGCGGCATGTCGCCGGTAATCGAATAGCGGAAGCGAATATTTTCGAGAGCCACATTCGACGCCACTGGCATAGCGGCGTCGGCCTGCGCATTGCGCCGGCGTAGCGCGATGATCTGGTCCTCGCTGTAGGTCCAGGAGATGGCCGCCATGGCGGTCTTATTCGTGCTTTGAAGCTGCAGGTGATAGCTTCGCCGGTCCGTGGTGATCACCAGATTTGGTGGCAAGTCCTGGCGCGAAGGGCTTCACCAGCACATGGGTGCGCTGGTTATCGCCGGAGCCACTGACGGTGTCGCCAATTACCCAGCGCACTGTATCGCCGGCCGACACGGATTGGAGGTTCTCGCCTGACTGCAGAGCGATATCGCTGACGCGCTCCGGTGCGGCATAGAGCTGGTAGAGCGCGCCTTCGGCAAAAGGGTAAACCTGCACCGCATTCACATAGCCATATTTGGTGGGTTGCTGCGTCGCCGCCTTGTTGGCATCGGCGACACGTTCTTCAGGCGAGCGCTTGTCTTCAGCAGCCTTGCCCGGCTCGGGCTGCAACTGGCCGGGCAGCGGCAGCGGTTTCGGCACTTCCACGACCTTGACGGGCTTCTCCGGCGCCTTCTCGATTGCCGCCGGTTGGAATTTGGCAGCATCATAGGAAATCTGAGGTGGCGGCACCGGCTTCGAGGCACAGGCGGAGATGACCGCAGCCGACGTCGACAGGACCAGCGCAGTGCGAAGCGACGAGAGTCTATTTATCATTGGCGGACTCCTTTGGGGGAACGGAAGTCTGCGCGGCACTGTCGAGCTCGCGCGACCAGTCGATGGCATTGATGAAGACGCCGAGCGGGTTTTTGCGCAGCTGATCGGTATTGTTCGGCGGCCGGATCACAATGGTGAGGATCCCGGTCCAACGCGTTGTGCTGGCGAGGCTGCCGCGCTCAAAGACCTGCTCGGTCCATTTGACTTGAAAGGAGCTGTCGGACGCTCGAACCACGCTCGTCACCTGCACCGAGACGCTGCGCGTGCCGATCTTGCCGAACGGATCATTGGCCTTAGCGTACTCGTTGAGAAAGAGGGCTGCACGGTCGGTGGCAAAGTCGTAGGCCGAGAGCCAATTCTGCCGCACCAGCACCGGATCGGTGGAGACGGAGCGGACATTCTGGATGAAATGGCCGAGATGCCAGGCAATCTGGGCATCGTCGGGCTCGTAGGTTTGGATTGCCGGCGCGACAGCCCGTGTTTCACCGAAGCGGTCGACCTCGACAACGTAAGGCACGACGCGGCCCTGCATCGACTGCCACAAGAGTCCACCAGAGAGCCCGATGGCCAGAGCGAGGCAGCCAAAGGCCATCAGGCGCCAGTTCCTTGCCTGCACGCGCGCAGTGCCGATGCGCTCGTCCCAAAGTTGGGCGGCCTTCTGGTATGGTGTGACGGGGTGGGGCGTCTTCCCGTAACGCTGAACAGGTCGCTTGAAGAGCATCTAGTCTTCCTTATCGTTGAGAGAGGGGTTGGCCCCGCTTCCACCCCGATCCCCATCGCGGACGGCCTGCGTGGCGGCGTGGCGATGGGCGCGCGCGGTCTGTTCGGAACGCAAGCGCCTCGCCCATGCCGGCGCGGCATTGGCACCTGACGCGGCAGGGTTTCCGGTCATTGATGCGGTCGGGGTGCCGCCCGTCGCGGTCCAGGCGGCATCGCGGCCGGCATCGGCGCTGCGCCGGAATGGTTCTGTTGCAGATCGCATTCCCCGCATCGCGGCGCCGCCAGCTGCGCCGGCAACGCCCTGCAGTCCAGCAGCTACGCCGGAGAGGCCGGACTCGGGCGATGTTGCACGCCCCATCTGCCAAGCTGTGGAAGCAGCCGATCCCATGGCCGTGCCGGCTCGAACGGCGGCGAGACCGCCGCCGGTTGCCATGCGCGCGCCGGCAAGCGCCGCACCTCCGGCAACGAGCGTTGATCCGGCGGCCGCCGCGGTGGTTCCGAGTGCGGCTCCCGCGCCAAGCTGCGGCGCGCCGGAAACAAGACCTGAGGCAATTCCCGGCCCGAAAATGCCGAGCCCAAGCAGCGCCAACGCGCCCAGTACCTGTGACATGGCCGCGGCCAAGTCCGGCTCCTTGCCTTGCAGGGCGGAAGCGAACTCGCCGAAGAGCGTGGAGCCGATGCCGACGATGACGGCAAGCACCATCACCTTAATGCCCGACGAGATCACATTGCCGAGCACGCGCTCGGCCAGAAACGCCGAGCGGTTCCAGAGCGCGAAGGGCACCAGAACAAAGCCGGCCAATGTGGTGAGTTTGAACTCCAGGATGGTGATGAAAAGCTGGATGGAAAGGATGAAGAAGGCGATGAGGACCAGGAACCAGGCGAGAAGCAGCACGAAGATGGTCAGCGCGTTGCCAAAGATCTCGGGGAAGCCGACTAGCTGGCTCGCTTGATTGAGCAGCGGCCAGGCGCCCTCGAAGCCGGCCGCGGCAATGCGGCCTGGCCGCAGGAGACTGTCGGCGGACAAATTGCCGGACGAAGCGTTGATGCCGAGCCCGGCAAAGGAGCGGTAGATGATGTCGGCAAGGCTTCTCGCGGGCGGCTTCCTCGGACTGCGCCTTGCGGGCAGCATCTTCGGCTTCAGCCCGGAACTGGGTCGCGAGCAGCGTCTGGATCTGCATCTGCTGCTTGGTCGAAAGCGCGATCAGCTGATTGGTGGCCTGGCTTGCCTCAAGGGCACCTGCCGCGCCCTGACTGCGGTTGACGAGATCGGTAAGCAGGTCGCCGTCGGCCCGCACGTTCTCCACGATCTGTGACTGCGCGCTCATGGTTTGGCGGAACGCCTGCATGGCGTTTTGCCAGCGCTCGCGCGCGGCGCTCGCCACATCGCTGACCTCGATTGTGGCGTCGTAGCTTTCCGGATATTGCACACGCCACTGGTTCTGAAGCTTGTCGAGATCGAAGCTCAAGCCGCTGGCCTGGGTCATCAGGCCGTCGATCCGTTGGAGCGAACCTGTGAGCTGGCCCACGGAAGAAAAATCCAGGCGCTGAAGGTTCCGCGCCATGTTCTGCAGCATGGTCGCCTGGTTCTGAAGCGACTGGATCTGGTTGTTTATCTGCTCCAGGGAACGTGCCGCTGTCAGCACGTTCTGCGCATAATTCGACGGATCGAACACGATTAGGGCGTGGGCCGGCTGGACGTAGTCGGCCATCGGTTTTGCGATTAGGGAAACGGTGATCAGGCTTGTGAGAAGGCGGCGCCGCATCATGACGATTGCTCCTTGTCTGGTTGAGGGAATTGCTGGAGAAGCTCGGCAGCCCAATCGAGGCCGCGCGCACTCAGGAACCGGGAGGCAAAGCCCTCCTGCCCGTGCTCTGACAGGACGGTGTCGATCAAAGCTTGCGTGGCCGGATCAGAGGCGCCGCAGAGCGCAAGAGCGATCGGGCCGAGCCCGAGCTCGAAGAGGCGGTTGCCGCGGCGCGACTGCAGATAATACTGGCGCTTCGGTGTGGCACGGGCGACCAATTCGATCTGCCGCTCGTTCAGGCCGAAGCGCTCATAGGCTGCCCGCGCCTGCGGTTCCACGGCACGGTCATTGGGAAGAAAAATGCGCTGAGGGCAGCTCTCGATGATTGCCGGCGCGATCGACGAGCCAGCGATGTCTGCAAGTGACTGCGTGGCGAAAATGACGGAGACGTTCTTCTTTCGCAGCACCTTCAGCCATTCGCGGATGCGGGCGGCAAAGAGCGGGTTGTCGAGATAGACCCAGGCCTCGTCGAGCATGAGCAATGTTGGCCGGCCGTCGAACCGCTCCTCGAGGCGATGGAAGAGATAGGTAAGCACCGGCAGCACAGCGCCTTGGCTGTGCATCAGCTCTTCGGTCTCGAAACACTGCACATCCGACAAAGCCAGCCGATCTTCATCGGCATCGAGCAGCTTGCCGAAGGGACCGTCGAGCGTGTAGGGCATCAACGCGGCCTTGAGCCCATTGGACTGAAGCAGAACCGACAGGCCCGTCAGCGTGCGTTCCTGCGCCGGCGCGGTGGCAAGGCTGGTGAGTGCCGACCAGATTGCCTCCTTCACCTCCGGCGTGACGGTGACATTCTCATGGGCGATGAGGCCGGCGATCCATTCGGCTGCCCAGCTGCGGACAGCCCGGTCGTTGACATTGCGCAGCGGTTGGAAGGCAAGCGCACCGTCCGCACCAAGCCCATGGTGCTCTCCACCCATGGCGAGTGTCGCCGCGCGAGCCGAGCTGCCCTTGTCGAAGACATAGACCTGTGCGCCGGCATAGCGGCGGAACTGCAGAGCGACGAGGGCAAGCAGAACCGACTTGCCGGCACCAGTTGGACCAACGATCAGCATGTGACCGACATCGTCGACATGGGTGGAAAGCCGAAACGGGGTCGACCCGCTGGTCTCGGCAACAAGAAGCGACGGTGCTTCGATCCGGGTGACTTTCGCGAGATGCTCGTTTGTCGCCGGACCGGCCCAAACCGACGATAGCGGCATGAGATGGGCAAGGTTCAATGTATGAATGAGCGGCTGGCGAACGTTGGCATAGACATGGCCGGGCAACGAGCCGAGCCACGCCTCGACCGCATTGACGCTTTCACGGATTGTGGTGAAGCCGAGTCCGTTGACGATGCGCTCGACCGCGCGAAGTTTCTCCGCGGCGGCTTGGCGATCCTCGTCCCACACCGTCACGGTAGTGGTGAGATAGCCGAAGCCGACATGATCGCCGCCCAACGCCTGAAGTGCTTCGTCGGCATCAAGCGCCTTGTTGTCGGCATCGCTGTCGACGAGCGGGACCGGTTCGTTGGTCACAACCTCGCGGAGGATCGCGACGATCGATTTGCGCTTGGCAAACCACTGCCGCCGCAACCGGGTCAGTGTCTTTGTGGCTTCCGTCTTGTCGAGCGGGATGAAGCGCGTCATCCAGCGATAGGCGAAATCCTGATGGTTGAGCGCGTCGAGGATCCCTGGCCGGGTGACGTTCGGGAAACCAAGGATGGTGAGGGTGCACAGATGCTGCTCACCCAGCATCGGCTCCAGGCCGCCGGTAAGCGGCGCGTCAACCAGAACACCGTCGAGATACATTGGCGTTTCCGGCATGGCGACCGGATGGCGGTAGGTCGAGATTGTGCCGTGCAGATAGGTTAGCGTCTCGGCATCATCGAGGGCGCGCACTTCCGGCATGAAGCCGGACAGCAAATCCAGGACGCGGTCGGTCTCGTCGCGAAACCACGCCACCTCCTGGCGCCAGTCTCGTCCCGAGTGATGCGAGTCGACCAGTGCGCTTTCCGCCCGCGCCTGGCCATCTGGCGCCGGCATGAAGACCAAGGTCAGATGATAGCGACTCTCGAAGTGCGCGACCTTGCCCTCGAAGGCCGCGCGCCGTTCCTCATCGACCAGCCATGAGGCAGCATCGGGAAAAGCCGAGCTCGGATAGCCCAGCGCTTCAGCGCGCTCGGCCTCGAAAAACAACCCCCATCCGGAGCCCAACCTTCGTAGCGCATTGTTGGCTCGTGCGCAGATGCCGACCAACTCGGCTTCGGTCGCGCTTTCAAGGTCGGGGCCACGGAACCGGAAGGTTCGCTGGAAGCTACTGTCTTTATTGAGCACGATGCCGGGCGCGACCAAAGCGGCCCAGGGCAGATGGTCGGCAAGCCGATCGGCTTTGCCGCGATACTCCGAAAGGTTCAGCATGCAAGCCACCCCTTCAGGCGAAGATGACGGACAAGCACGCTGGCGAAGTCCGGATCGCGGCGAGCGGCAAAGACCGCGAGGGTGTGGCCGGCGATCCAGAGCGCCAGTCCGGCGATCCACTGCTGCAGGCCAAGGCCTATTGCCGCGGCCACCGTGCCGTTGAGGATCGCCACCGCTCGCGGCGCGCCGCCCAGCAGGATCGGCTCGGTCAATGCCCTGTGAACGGGGACTTCGAAACCCTCGACATGCTGCTCTCCGGTGGCCATCAGACGAGTGCCCCGCCGCCGAAGGAGAAGAAGGAGAGAAAGAAGCTCGATGCCGCGAAGGCGATCGACAGGCCGAAGACAATCTGGATCAGCCGGCGAAAACCGCCTGCCGTGTCACCGAAAGCAAGGGTCAGGCCGGTGGTGATGATGATGATCACCGCGACGATCTTGGCGACCGGTCCCTGCACCGACTCAAGGATCTGCTGCAGCGGCTGTTCCCAAGGCATGCCGGAGCCCGCTGCGTGGGCCGGGACGGTGAGAAGAAACGCGAGCGCGGTGGACGAAAGGAAGCGAAGCTTCTTGAGCATGAGGTGACCTTTCAAAACTGCTGGAGTTGCGGAAGCGTGAGCGGGGTGACGGCGTAATCACCGCTGCTGTCGAGACCGGTGACCTCAGCGATCGCGTCAATGCGGCGCGAGGATCCGCGCCCAGCGATGAAGACGATCAGATCTACCGCATCAGCGATGAGGCGGCGGGGAACGGTGACGACGGCTTCCTGAGCGAGCTGCTCGATACGGTAGAGAGCGGAGCGCGCCGAATTGGCGTGAACCGTCGCGATGCCGCCGGGATGCCCGGTGTTCCATGCCTTCAGCATGTCCAGGGCTTCCGCGCCCCTGACTTCGCCCACGATGATGCGGTCGGGTCTGAGCCGCAGGGTCGAGCGCACGAGATCGGCGAGCGTGACCGACCCCCGCCTCGTCCTCAAGGCAACGCAATCCTTCGCCGCGCATTGCAGTTCGCGCGTGTCCTCGATCAGGATCACCCGCTCGTCGCAATCGGCGGCTTGTGCCAGCAGCGCATTGGCAAGTGTTGTCTTGCCCGACGACGTGCCGCCGGCGACCAGGATGTTGCGCCGCTCGCGGACCGCCTTCTTCAGCGCATCGGCCTGCAGCGGCAGCATGACGCGGTCGGCGACATAGTCGGCCAACGTGTAGAGTTTCGCCGCAGGCTTTCGGATGGCGAAGCATGGCCCCAGCACGACAGGCGGCAGCAGACCCTCGAAGCGCTCGCCCGATGGCAATTCGGCGCTGACAATCGGATTGTCAGCATGCGCCTCGGCGCGCACGTGGGAGGCGACCAGGCGGATGATGCGTTCGGCCTCAGAAGGATGCATGTGCACGCCGGTGTCGACCCGGCCTTCACCCAACCGGTCGAGCCGCAGCGCACCGTCGGGATTGACCATCACCTCAATGACGGTCGGATCGGCAAGGGCTTCGGTGATCGCCGGACCCATGGCGGTGCGCAGCATGACGCGGCGGCGATGGTCGGCTTCCGGATGAGAACTCATCCTTCCCCTCCCCTGCGATCGTCGGTGCCAAGTGACCGTTTCCCGGAAGCGATTTGGCGGCCGACCTGTTCGACGAATTTGTCGAAGCGCTCCTGGGCAATTGCTTGCGTGGCCCTGTCCGGCACCGGCGTGTGAGCATGAAGCGTGATCGAAAAGCGGATGAAGAGCGCCAGGCTCTCCAGGATCATCTCGACATCGCGCCTGACATGTCCGAGGTCGCGGGAAAGACGGTCGAGCCTCTTGCCGTAGCGCTGGTCGAGTTCATTCTCCCCACGCCGCTCGATAAAGATCTCGACCGCGTGCGCCACAATGGCCGATTTGGTGGTCGATGGATTGCGGCTGAGGTTCTCCAGCTTCTCGCTCAACTCGGGTTCAAGCAAAAACTGGTGACGAATGCGGTGGGGCTTCATGCTGCTCGTTCCCTCTGACCGGCGCTGATGCACCGGCGACGGGAACGAGCATCGTCGAGATCCTCGAAATCGCTTACGGCCGTTATCTACGCTGAGATGCGCCCGCGTATGGCGCGCCGTTCAGAAGCCGGGCACGATGTCCTTGTCGTCGCCCATTCCCTCGTTGAGGCCGTACGCACGTGCGGCGGTGGAAATCCGATCCATGACGCGCTTGTCGGCGAGCGTCTCGCAGTCATCGTCTGCGGGCGTGAACAGATCGCCCTGATCAGGCTCCTGGACGACGAGGGTCCGTTCTTCGCGCAGGCCCGGATGGCGCTGCTGCTGGACACCTCCGTCTTCGATTGCCGCGCCGGCACTGTCGTCATCGCCAGCAAGACGCCGATCCACGCCGCGCACCTGTCCGCTCCAATCGTCCGGGCGCGACGTGGGCCGATCCGCGTAGGCACCGTCGCGCAGCACCGGCGAAGGCAGCACTCGCTCCGTGAAATTCGGATCCTGGTAATAACGCAACTTCTTGGCGCGAATCGGCGGCAATCCCGAAACCAGGATTAGTTCGTCAGCCTGCGGCAACTGCATCACCTCACCCGGCGTCAGCAGGGGGCGAGCGGTCTCTTGGCGGCTTACCATGACGTGGGACAACCAGGGCGCCAACCGATGGCCGGCATAGTTGCGCATCGATCTGAGTTCCGTCGCGGTACCGAGCGCGTCCGAGATGCGTTTGGCCGTGCGCTCGTCATTTGAGGAAAAGGCAATCCGCACATGGCAATTGTCGAGAATGGCGTTGTTCTCGCCATAGGCCTTGGAGATTTGGTTCAACGATTGCGCTATCAGATAAGCGCGGATGCCGTAGCCATGAAGGCGAGCGCAGTCTCGAAGAAGTCGAGCCGACCGAGCGCCGGAAATTCATCCAGCATCATCAGGAGCTGATGCTTGCGGCTCTTCTTTGGATCGCCCTCCAGGCGCTCGGTCAGCCGCCGGCCGATTTGATTGAGCACCAATCGCACCAGGGGCTTAGTGCGCGAGATATCCGACGGCGGCACGACCAGATACAGCGACATCGGTCGCTCGGCATCCACAAGGTCGGCAATGCGCCAGTCGCAGGCCGATGTTGCCGCGGCCACCGTTGGATCACGATAGAGCCCGAGAAACGACATGGCGGTCGAGAGAACGCCTGAGCGCTCGTTCTCTGACTTGTTCAGCACCTCACGAGCCGCCGAGGCCACGACCGGATGGACCTGGGGCTTGTCCACCGTGCCGAGGTGGTTTGTGGTCATCATCCGCTGCAGTGTCGCAGCGAATGAGCGTTGCGGGTCCGACAGGAAGGTGGCGACACGGGCGAGTGTCTTTTCCTCTTCGGCGTAGAGCACGTGCAAGATGGCGCCAACTAGGAGTGAATGACTGGTCTTCTCCCAATGGTTCCGCCGCTCCAGCGCGCCTTCCGGATCGACGAGAATGTCGGCGATATTCTGAACGTCGCGGACCTCATCTGGACCTTTGCGCACTTCCAGCAGCGGGTTGTACCGCGCCGATCTCGGATCGGTCGGATTGAACAAGAGACAGTGCGAGAACTTCGACCTCCAGCCAGAGGTCAGCTGCCAGTTCTCGCCTTTGATGTCGTGAATGACGGCCGAGCCGGTCCAGGAAAGAAGGGTTGGAACAACGAGTCCGACGCCCTTGCCCGAACGTGTCGGCGCAAAGGCCATGACGTGTTCTGGTCCGTCATGGCGCAGATAGCGATAATTCAGTCCGCCAAGGAAAACGCCGGCCGGCTGAAACAGCCCCGCCTTCTCGATTTCCAGCTTCATGGCCCATCGTGAGGACCCATAGGTGGTGACCAACCCCCGCTGCCGTGCGCGCCAGAGGGACCCAGCTATCGCGGCGGCACAGCCCAGGAACCCGCTGGCTCCGGCAAGTATGCCAGCCTTGTCGAAGACTTCAGGCGCATAGGCGTCAAATTGGAACCACCATTCGAACAGTTTCCACGGCTGGTAGATCGGCCAGCCGACTGTCACAAACCATGGCGCGCCCAGTGGCGGCTGATAGGAGAGCATGTGGGCGCACCATTGGGTTGCAGTCCACACGCCAAGAATGACAATTGCGAATACGACAGCGATCTGCCCAATCAGCAACTTCGTGGGTGTCAATGGCTTGCTCCGCTCTTCTGGGCAGACGGACCAAACATCGCGCCGAGCGATGAGAATTCGAACGGCCGCTACGTGCGACTAGGTGCGATGACAAGGTTGATAGGCATTGTTCAGCTGCGAACAGCAAAAATCCGCCGCAGCAACCGATCGGCGGTGCCAGGTACGCGGTTTGGTCGCAGAAGATGTTGGGGCTTCAGGCGCGGGCACATTGAAGATGTGCTGACAGACAAACCTTTGGAGCCGACGCGTTTGTGCGATTAGCGAGCTGAAGGGCTCGGCGAGAAGTCGTCGTTCTCAATCGGGCGACGGGGATACATCGGCGAAGACGGCATAAGGCAGGATGGGCCAGACCGAGCCGACGGCAAGGTCGTAGCCAAGGCCTTGGAGCGCATAGCGCCTGGCCGGGAGGCCGCCGCCAGTCAGGCTTACGCGGCGCGTCGTTGAGCGAGGTGAAGACCCGAACGGGCTCGACGAGGGTCCACGGCGGTCACAATGTTGTGGTGGTGATCGCAGTAGACGCGATCCGGCGAAGTTGGCCCAGCACAAAAACGATAACCGCCAGGTACAGAAGCGTCTTCGCTCACCGGGAAGCGGCACTGATAGAGGCCTAGCTGAATGAGGGGGACGTCTCTCGAAGTTGGTCTGATATTTTCAGGATTTTCAGGCATGATGGTTTCCTAGTTCGTAGCAACCAGCTGACGGCCGCAGTGCGACCCGTCGGGACGAGCTTCTCTCGTTTTGGAGGGCTATGGGTCACCATATGGTGTTGGTAGCACCATCAATGAAGCCCTACGCCCTGCTTCTGAAGCCAATAGTTTGCGACTTAAGGCCACACGCGGACGCATTGGCAATCTACCATCGTGTCCCCGAGGCACTCGCCCGCCGCGGTTTGCCGGGTGGGGCCCTAGGCCCACTCGCGGCGCTCGCACTCGATCTCGGTGCGGGTTTGCCGTGTCTCATCGCCCTGTCAGCGCCTTGCAAATGAGCGAAACCAAGCTGTCGCGCGCTCGCTCGTGGAGTGCGCCTTTCGGCCGCCATGCAAGGAAATCATCAACGCTCATCCAATCAGCCGGGTTTGTGTCGGCGTCTGGCTGGCTGAATTCCACATACAGATGCAGTTCGTCCGGCACGAAGACGACCCTCCACGATCCTTTGATGTCATTGGCAAGGTTATAGGCGAGGACGGCCACGGCGGGGCACTCCTTTCGCCGTGGAGCGTGCCTATCTCACGGGAAAATTCCATCGCCAGAAGTTGGTATTGACGCTCCCGCTTTCTCAGAAATCCAACGTCCGCATGATGCCGAAAGGTGCGGCTAGCTTTTTGTGTATCCTGGTTGGAACACGGGACCGCCGCGCAAGTTCGGTGCACGCAGCCATTCCTCCCCTCCAGGTATTGCTGCAGATCGGTATCCCGATCGGCCCGCGCTCCCCGCAAGGGCGCGGGCCTCGGCCTGTGGTGCTCATGCCATCTACTTCGATCCGCAAGATGGAATATGATCTGGATAGAAGGACCCTCTCGGTGTGGTTCGTCGCCAGCGGCAAGCGGTACGAGTTTGAGGGGGTACCGCCGGAAACCTTTGCCGCGTTCCGGGCCGCGTTCGCCAAGGGCCGCTATTTCAACGACCACATCCGCAACAATTTCCGCTACCGTCTGGTTGCGAGCGATAGCGACCCGGGATGACCTGACCTGCCGGCGGCTCAATCGTCCTGTCGCTCCAACCGGCGGTTGGTGGACGCGTTGCCGCCGTTGCGCTTAGGGTTGGTTACGGTCCGCGCTCACTTGGCAAGCCCACCCCGCATCCCCCCGCCTGGTGCAAAGCGTTTGATCGGTCCCGCCGTTCTGGCAGTGCGGCGGGACTTTTTTGCGGTCCAGGTGGAACATCGGCGCGCGGGGAAGGCGCGGTGCACGCAGCACCCTTTTCTCATCCAACGTACGTCGGTGGCGCGCTGAAGGGTCTCAACGTCGGTCTGCCGCCGGAGCTCAACTAGCTGGACTATTGCTCGACCGGAAGCGGCTCGTGCTGCGGCTCAGCGTGGTGGAACACCTGTCCAAGATCGCGCGCGTCGAACGTTTGGCCGCAGACTGGGCAGTAGACCAAGTGCTTCGACTCGTCCTCTACCGGCCCGTCATGCGGCCTGCCCTCATAGCCTGTCGCGATGTTGTCGGTTCTAATCCGGGGCAACGACAAGTGCCTTTCGTCGTTTTGGCGGCCGATATTTCTCCATTAGCCGGACCTTGTCACGGTCGACCGTGACCAGCGGCCCGAGGCCGATAGTCACGGTGTCCTCGTCGATGCGCGTGACCTCGCCTTTCAGGTCGATTTGCTGGCCTCGGTTCACCTTGGTGTGGTCGATGATGGAATGTGGGAAGTCGTAACCTGGGATCGAGACCCTTACGCGGTCCTCTGTTACCCGCGTCAGAACCCTGGCCGTAATCGCCACCTGGTCACCAATGCCTATTCTCCGAGCCATGCCATGGATTCTGGTGCGGGCAGTGTCTTCTTCAAGAGGCCTCTAATATACGCCGGCCATCCTAAGGCTGACCTACGACCAGAGTTACAAAAGTTGAACTTCACCGGGGAACACTCCTTCTGTCTGCCTGTTCAATTTGCCAGGCGCATCCCGCGCATTCAGACAGGAGAAAGAAGATGAAACGCATCCTTTTGGCTTCGGCCGTGCTGGCGGTGTCGGCCGGGCTTTCCTTTGCCCAGACGACGAGCGGAACTTCGAGCGGAACCTCGACCACCACAACCATGCCCAGCACGACGGATCAGGGCACCGGCACGACGAGCAGCGGGACCAACATGTCCGGCGATCAGGGCACCGACACGACCACCACCAGCGGCACCACAAATCCGAACTCGGCCAGAGACTGCGCGCCCGGCCAGCAGACTGGCAGCGCTCAGCAGGCGGCGCCTGGTCAGCAGGACACGACAGCCAACACCGCCGCGCCGGGCCAGGTGAAAAAGACCGACGAAGGTTGCTGATTGGCACATCGGCTCAGGTTGGGAATCACCAGCGTGTGGCTGGCTGATCTCCCCCGACCACCGCCTGAACTCAACTCGGCTGGCGAGCAAGTTCCCGCCAGCTCAACGTTCTGATGCTGAAAATACTGGACCAGATCTATGCGGTCTCACCGTTAGCGCCAGCGAAGCGACGACACCGGGGCGGGACAGGCGGGGCCGCTACAGCTCCAGGCTTGTCTTCCCGGTGCGCACGGCGTCGACGACTTCGCGCATCGAGTCGAGGACGAGCTGCCGACGATCCGCATGCGGATCAGCAACTCAGGGTCGATCGAGGGACGGCCGACCGGGCAGGCCGCACCCTATACCCAAGCGGAAAGGCCACGCCCACGCCTGGACACGGCCAGTGTATATCGGCGGGCTGCTTGCCAATGAGCTCTAGTGATGTCGAGCGCCCGCTGCGCCGATATGAGCGTGGAGGCCACGAACAGGCGTATCAAAGGTCTGGCCTGATCGCGCCGGCTGATGATGCGCATAAAGGCCTGGGGGCCAGGCATCAGCGGCTCGGCCGTCGCCACGATCTCGGCCTGCCGCCACTTGTAGAAGGGCGCCTATAGCGCGGCGATCTGGGAGAGACCTGCGCGACAATCTGGATGAGACTCTCAGAGCGCGGTCACGGGCAAATTATCATGCTGATTGTCGCTGGCAAGGCTTT
>NZ_JAMYNZ010000023.1:0-35338 GCF_040319465.1 Mesorhizobium sp. M0910 | reverse complement strand
CGCGAAGCGCCGCCTGTTCCGCCGCCGCAATCGTGTCGTTCAACGCCTGTGCATCCGGCACGTCGATTCCAGCGTTCCGCACCACAATGCTGATCAGATGAAATCCGGGTAGCGGGCCTTGATCTCGGGGGCAATCAATGGCGTGAAAGACATGGGATGCTCTTTTCTCATGGGGAGGCTTTGCGCTGCGGGTCGTTCGGGAAATGTTTGAAGAAAGGTGCTTGTCGAGCGTCCAGATCTTCTGGCATCGGCATGGTGCATGCCGCACCATGCGCTGGATAATTCCATCATTCGGCCGTGGACAAGGCCTGGTAGAGATCGTCGATTATCTCTTGCGGGTGCTCGAGCCCGCCTCGGCCGGCAACAAGCTACGCCTCCGCCAGATCCTCCATTTCATAAAAGGCAGCGGGCGCGATATGGACGTGAAGCAGCTTTCCTCGCCAGGTCATCATCGCTCTCGGAAATTCGTCTCGTGAAAACCTGCTGCAAAACTGGCCTGATCAACAGCGCCAGTTGCATGGCATTTTCCCGGTCCAGTTGGCTGTTTGGAAAGAATACGGGGGGCCCTCGGACCGTTTTCAGCGCCAGCTTTCGGGGGTCGTCCCGTCTCAGTTGTTCCGCACCGGCATCGCGTCTTGCACCTGCTTGACAACCTCTCGCAGGACCTCAACGCCCTTCCCGATCTGCCGAATGCTCAAGGCGGCATAGCCCATGACAAGTCCGATGCGATCGGTGCGGCCTTGGTCCGATGGCCGTTCGTAGAGCGGCGAGATCAGGTGTAGCCCCAGGCCAGCGTCGCGGGCGGATTCGACCAAGGCCGTTTCCCGCGATCGTGGCAGGCCATTGAACCAAACCGCGACGTGCAGTCCCGCATCTGCTCCCTGGACAGTGATGCGATCCCCGAAGCTGTGCTGCAAGGCACCCAACAACGTTTCCCGACGCTCGCCGTTCAGCCTGCGCACACGGCGCACATGGCTTTCGTAGCCGCCGCTCTCGATCAACGATGCCAGCGCTTCCTGTTCAGCGACCGGCGAATGCCGGTCTGCGAATTGTTTGGCGGTTGCGAAGACCTCCTGCAATTCGGGTGGGACGACGAGGTAGCCGATGCGCAGCATTGGCGAGAGCGTCTTGGATATCGTGCCGAGATAGATGACAGCCCCGTGGTCCTCGAGACTGTGCAGCGGTGGAACCGGATTGATGTCGTAGCGATATTCGCTGTCGTAGTCGTCCTCGATCACATAGGCGTTGTTGTGCCGCGCCCATTCCAGAAGCTGATGGCGGCGCGCGATCGGCATGACGCCACCCAGCGGAAACTGATGCGATGGCGTGACATAAGCCAGTCGTGCCCCGATCCCCGCCAGCAACTCGGTCTTCATCCCGTCTTCGTCGACGATGACCGGGATGGGTGAGGCACCCGTACTGGCAAAGACCTGACGCGCCATCCTGTAGCACGGATCCTCGATGACGAAGCGGTCGGCGGGATCGAGAAGCAGGCGCGCGCACAGATCAAGGCCCTGCTGCGAACCGCTGACGATGATGATCTGGTCGAGGTCGCAGCTCAGGGTCCGGGCGCGCCAGAGATATCCCTGAAGCGCCTGGCGGAGCCGGCGCGAGCCGCGAGGATCGTCATAGGCAAGACGCAGCGGGCGCTGCCCCATCGCCTCGTTCATCGCGCGTTTCCAGACCAATGATGGGAAATCCGACGGTGCCAGGTCCCCATAGCGGAACTCGACCTTCAGCCCAGTCGGCAGATAATCTGGCCAGGGTGACGTCGCGCGCAGCCGCTCGCCATATGCGGACAGGTGGATCGGGCCGACCCGTTTCGCGTGAGTGCGGCCCGTCTCATGGCCAATCAACGAAGACGCAACGCGAGGTCGCGCGCCTTGACGGGCTTCGATGAAACCTTCCGCAGCCAGTTGCTCATAGGCGACCGTTACCGTGGTTCGCGAAACGCCGAGGTCATTTGCCAGGGCCCGGGAGGATGGCAACTGACTGCCGGTTTCATAGACGCCGCCGAGGATTTGCTCGCGAAGAGCCTCGTAGATCTGGCGTGCACCCATCGCGTGCGAGCGACCTGCAGAACCGGCACTTGAAGACTGGACCATTTCATTCATTGCTAACTGGATATTTCACATTGGCCAGTTTGCCGTCAATCTTTCGGAAACCCAAGAAAGATCTAGAGGCCGAATGACCCGTTCCTATCAATCCGAAACCGATGCTCTCACGCGGTCGCCCAACGACACCGGTCCCGGATTCGCCACTCGGGCGATCCATCATGGCTACGATCCGGCCCGCTTTTCCAATGCCGTTCAGCCGCCAGTCTTCTTGACCTCGACCTATGGATTCGAAAGCGTGGCAGCGAACGAGGCCGCCGCCACCCTTGGCGGAAGGCTCTATGCGCGCGAATACAATCCGACGACGGAGATCCTCGAGCAACGGCTCGCCAATCTGGAAGGAGCCGAGGCAGGTTTGATCGTTGCCTCGGGGATGGCGGCTTTCGGCACACTGATCTTGTCGCTCCTGTCCCAAGGCGATGAACTCATCGTCCACAAGACGCTTTATGCGAACACGCTTGCCATGGTCGAACAGGCGGTCCCCCGCTTCGGCATCAAGGTCGTCGCGGTCGACCTGTCCGATCCTCACAATCTCGATGCCGCGATCACCGAGCGGACCCGGCTTGTTTTCTTCGAGACGCCGGTGAATCCGCTGAGCCGCATCCTCGACATCGCTGCCATTGCCGAGCGCGCCCACGCGCGCGGTGTAAAGGTTGCAGTCGACAGCACCTTCGCCTCGCCCGCGCTCCAGCGGCCGCTCGAACATGGGGCCGACCTCGTGCTCCACTCCCTGACCAAATACATCAATGGGCACGGCGATGCCCTTGGCGGGGCGATTCTCGGCGACGCGCAAACGCTCCGCACGCTGCACGAAACGGGCCTGCGCTACATCACCGGCGCAGCGCTCTCGCCCATGTCAGCCTTCCTGATCCTGCGCGGTCTGAAGACGCTCACGCTGCGCATGGAACGCCACAGCGCCACGGCCCTTGCGGTGGCTCAGGCGCTCGAGGCGCACCCGGCGGTGGCATGGGTGAGTTATCCCTTCCTCGACTCGCACCCTGATCAGGTGACGGCGCGAAAGCAGATGTCCCAAGGGTCGGGCATGTTGGCCTTTGGCCTCCACGCTGGGTTCGAGGGCGCGCGGCGGATGATGGACCGGCTCAACCTGATCACCCGGGCTGTCAGCCTCGGTGATGCCGACAGCCTCATCTATCATCCGGCAAGCCTGACCCGTGCTCGTCAGCCGATCCGCAAGGATGCGCATCTGGCCGATGGAGTCGGCGAGGACCTCATGCGTCTCTCGGTGGGTCTTGAAGACGCCGATGACCTAATCGCCGACCTGCGGCGGGCTCTGGACGCCCTGTGATGACCTGTGGTCCGGCCAGTCCTGCGCTCGCGTACAAACCCGGAGCCTTGCCATGGCATTCCTGAGCGGCCTTTCCGCGTTTCCCATCACGCCGACCGATCGGGACGGCCGCGTCGATACCGTTGCTCTGCGCAAGCTGATTGCCAGGCTTTGCGCCGCTCAGGTCGATTCCATCGGTCTTCTCGGCAGCACCGGCACATACATGTATCTGACGCGCGAGGAACGGCGACGGGCGCTCGCCGAGACCTTGGACGAAACCGGGGGACAAATGCCGGTCGTGGTGGGTGTGGGCGCGCTGCGCACCGACGAAGCAGTGAGGCTCGCGCAGGACGCTAAGGCCCTTGGGGCTGCCGCGGGGTTGCTTGCCGCCGCCTCTTACACCCCGCTCACTGATGACGAGGTGTTCGAACATTTCTCCACGGTGGCGCGCGAAAGTGGCCTTCCGATCGTCATCTACGACAATCCAGGAACGACGCATTTCCGTTTCACCCCAGCACTCGTCAGCCGCCTGGCAAACGTGCGGGGGATCGTCGCTATCAAGAATCCGACAGACAAGGGCGATGCGATCAAGAGCCATCTGGCCGACCAGAGGCGCACTGTGCCGGAAGGGTTCTCGATCGGCTACAGCGGCGACTGGAACGCTGCAGAGGCCATGATCGCTGGCGCTGACACATGGTACAGCGTCCTCGCGGGCATCCTGCCCGAGGTCTGCACAAAGATCGTCACAGCGGCGCAGCAGGGCGATGCGGCCGAAGCGCGACGGATCGATGCCGCGCTTGCGCCGCTCTGGAGCCTCTTCAAGGAGTTCTCGAGCCTTCGCGTCGTCTATGCACTTGCCGAATTGCTCGACATTTGCCGTGCCGACCCCCCGCGTCCCATCCTGCCTCTGCCCTCAGCAGCGAAGCGCCAGATCGCCGCCGCGTTGGAAGGCTTGCCATCGGATGTCAACCGGTGAACAGCGAACCCGGCGGCCAGTGAAGGAACCTGTCATGTATGTACCCGCGCATTTCGATGAACCGAGCCGAGAAGTCCTTTACGAACTGATCGAGAACAGCGCACTTGGCATGCTGATAACCCATGGCCGGAGCGGTCTCGACGCCAATCACATCCCCTTCGAACTCGACACGTCACAGGGAGAAAACGGTTCCCTTTATTCCTGCGCGATTAGTACACGTGCCGAAGGAAAGTGCACTTTCTCGCTCGAGTGACTTATTTCAAAGGATGTGATCGCGTTTTGGCACATTCACGGCCCACATGCGGCAGCCGCTAACTCACCACATGGTGAGCAACCAGGAAACCTTCCGGCCTACACTTTCTCCCGGAGCGCGCGTGCTGCAGCAACCATGTTCATGAGGGCAGGGCGGACCTCCTCCCACTTGCGGGTTTTGAGGCCACAGTCCGGGTTTACCCACAGTTGGGCATCGGACAGTCGCTCGCGGGCAAGCATGACGAGATCCGAAATCTCGCCGACTTCCGGGACCCGTGGTGAGTGAATGTCGTAGACTCCGGGCCCGATTTCATTCGGATATTTGGAGCTCGTGAAGGCGTCCAGCAGTTCCATTTTCGAGCGCGACGTCTCAATCGAAATGACATCCGCATCCATTTCAGCGATCGCGTCGATGATCTCGTTGAACTCCGAATAGCACATGTGGGTATGGATTTGAGTCGCGTCCTTTACACCCGTTGAAGCGATCCGGAAGCATTCGACAGCCCAGTCGAGATAGTCGTTCCAATCAGACTGGCGCAGTGGCAATCCTTCGCGAAACGCGGCCTCATCGATCTGGATCATCCTTGCGCCGGACCATTCGAGATCCGTCACTTCGTCGCGGATGGCGAGCGCGATCTGGCGGCATGCTTCGGAGCGGGGTACGTCGTCGCGAACAAATGACCAGTTGAGAATGGTCACTGGGCCTGTGAGCATTCCCTTCACAGGGTTTTCCGTAAGCGACTGGGCGAACTGCCACCAGCGCAGCGTCATCGGATTGGGCCTCGATACGTCGCCGAAGATGATGGGGGGGCGCACGTAACGCGACCCATAGCTCTGCACCCAGGCATGCTGGGTGAAGGCGAAGCCGGACAGCTGCTCGCCGAAATGCTGTACCATGTCGTTTCGTTCGAACTCACCGTGCACCAGCACGTCCAGCCCGATCTCTTCCTGCCAGCGAATTGCAGCCTCGATCTCCTTCTTCAGGAAGGTCTCGTAGTCGACATAGCTCAGCTGGTCCTTCGCATGAGCGGCCCGCGCCCTGCGTACCTGCGGCGTCTGCGGGAAGGACCCGATGGTCGTCGTCGGGAACGGCGGCAGCCCGAGCGTGCCGGCCTGGACTCTGGAGCGCTCGGCAAAAGCGCTCTCTCGTCGCTTCATGCTGTCGTCAATGCTGGCGATCCGCCCCTCAACCAGCGGGTCATGGATCTTCGTGGATGTCACGCGAGTGGCGGCAGCCTCGGCAGACGCTTTCAACGCGCCTGCCACCGCATCCCTGCCTTGGGACAGGGCCCGGGCAAGCAACACCAACTCGTCGGTCTTCTGGGCCGCGAAGGCGAGCCACGACCTGATGTCCGCGTCGAGTTCCGTCTCCATGCGCAGGTCGATCGGCACATGCAGCATCGAGCAAGAAGGCGCGATCTCGACGCGGTCCAAGGGCCAGCCGGCGACGATCGGTTTGATGCGGTCGAGAATGGCGGGCAGGTTCGCACGCCAGACGTTGCGGCCATCGATCAAGCCAAGCGAGAGCACCAGATCCTTCGGTGCGAGCCGACCCACCGTTTCCAGCTGCTCGGGAGCGCGCACGAGATCAATATGCAGCCCGGCCAGGGGCAGAGAAACCGCGGTTTCGAGATTGTCTCCCAGCGGCCCGAAATAGGTAGCCAGCATGATCTTCAGCTCGGGCGCGGCTTTCGACAGCTGGCCATAGGCGAATTCGAACGCAGCTCGTTCGTTCGGGTTCAGATCGAGGACAAGCGCTGGCTCATCGATCTGCACCCAGTCGGCTCCAGACAGCTTCAGCCTCTGCAGGAGTTGCTCGTAGACGGGCAGCAGCCGCGGCAGGAGCGCGATGGGATCGAATCCTTCGGCAGGCGATTTCGCCAGCTTGAGGAAGGTGATCGGTCCAAGGATGACTGGGCGTGTGTGAACGCCGAGAGCTTTAGCCTCGATGAAGTAATCGACCGGTTTCGTCGACGAGAGGGCGAACGTCTGATCATCGTTGAGTTCCGGCACAATGTAGTGATAGTTGGTGTCAAACCACTTGGTCATTTCCATCGCGGTTACATCAGACCGATGAGCCGCCTGCTGGTGACCAGCGTGTCGACAATCCTCCGTCTGACCTTGGTTGCCCCGCGCCATTGCGAAGTAGATGTCAAGTGGAACCTCGCCGCTATTCCAGCCGTAACGGGATGGAACGGCGCCGACCATGGCTGCGGTGTCGAGCACATGGTCGTAGAGCGAGAAGTCGTTCGACGGGATTTTCGACACGCCGCGATCGTGCTGCTCCTCCCAGCTAGCGGCACGGAGCGCCTTCGCGGTCGTGAGAAGGTCGGCAGCGGACGATTTTCCGGACCAGTAGCTTTCAAGCGCGAATTTCAGTTCTCGCCGACGACCGAAACGGGGCACGCCGAGCGTTGCTACAGGAATTTGCTGAGAGACAGTCATGCCAGACCCCGATGGTTGGGGCGTCGGTGACAAGGAAGGCGCTAGCAGGCCGGCACGAACGCCAGGCTGCAGCGGCCACCGAGACACCCCGCCCGTGGACGTAATTCGCCGTGGCAGGTCTCCTGGCTCGCGGGGTCATAGCCTCTACCCGTCTTCCCAAGGCTATTCGCCTCAGTGACATGAGTGGGGTTGGCTCGCCGCTAACAGTTGCGGGGGCAGCGCCGGCATCGCACCGGCTTCCCTCTTAGCTCCGCTGCGGCAGCGCCGTACGGAGAACCACGACGCGGGAGACAATTACAGCAGTTCGCTTCTTTGTCAACGCCGCATAAAGAAATGTTTATGTCGTTATGTTACATTTCCGTTGGCATGTTCCAAAGGTCGCCTCGAAAGCGAAAACTGTGGAAGCCTTGAGCGGCCGGTAAATCAAAGCAATGACGCACGGCGCCCTTGTCCAGGAGGATAGGAGTTCGTCGGCTGCCGGCAGCAAACATACCGGCAAGCGCCGTGGTGCTGCTTAGCGCATCATGCGAACCACCTCGGCGTCGAACTTCGGCTCCGAGGTTCCGACCGCTTCGTTGGTGATCTGCTCGCGACCATATTCGGCTCAATGGCGAGGCTGTTGCCCATGTGGAAGCTGTTGGCCGTGATGCCCTCGGTGATATGACACAACGATTTCGGGGGGAGCACACCGAGGCCAGGCGCAGCGGCGTGTTGCGAAGTGATCGAGGCCAATGTCTCGAACTGCTTGTTCGCAGCCCACCGGCTCAAGGTAACCCGGCTCAAACCACCGGGCCAGCTCAAGTCCTGTCCAAATGAGGCCTGAGCGGCAAATCGTCGTGCACGCGCACGGTTTGGCGTTCGATCTTGTGATGCGTCTTGGGCGGACAATCGCCACGGTGCAGCGCGCAGAAGCGGTCCCCAATTGGGAAACCGAGGGCGGTGAGGGCAAGCCAGCGCCACAGGCGGAAGGGGACTTGGACCTGTTTGCCCTGCTGGACCACAAGTTCGCGACACAGGGCCTCAAGGAGAAGACCAAGAGTGATTATGCGCGGGACCTCGCCAAATTCATCAAAAGCAGCGGGCAGTCAAAATTCGGCGCCGATTGACATGGAGATAGCCATCGCGGCGGACCGCCCAGGCGGACCGCAAGCCGGAATACAACCGGGTGCAGGCGGCCAACCTCGTCCACAAGATGGCGTCGGGCACACACCGGCGATGGGAGAGCGGACCGTGGAGTGCAGGAACTTCACGCCTATCCACGCTCCCGTGGACGTGTCCTGCGGCACATCGGCAGCGATATTGAGGAGGCAGTTGAGCTTCTGGTCGAGCACTCTTACCTGCCACTACCTACGCTTAACGTCATCTCGTACTGAAAACGCACCACGCAAGGTCGAGATGTAACATGCGCCCTTCGTGGATGGTTCTAAGCTTCCTCGGGCGCGGTCAATCTGTGATAACGGTCGCTTGGAACCTCCATCACCGCGACGCGATCAAGGTTGGCGTATCGCGCTCGGTAGTAACCTTCTTCCTCCACTTCGGCGAAACTACACTGGGGAACGTCAAAGGTCGCAGCTTCCAATCCGAAGAAAGTCGTAGCGGTTTCTTCATCCAAGAAGTTCCACTCATCTTCTCCGTCGTCATATGTGACGCGAACATAGGAGGCCATGCGCACGGCTTCCTGATCACCCATCTCTGCGATGATGGCATCGCATTCTTTCTTCAGCTTTCCTGAAACCTCACCCTTATCCCAGTCATCCAAAGCCCGATAGATTTCTGGATGATAATACTCTGGCATCTCCTCTACATCGTCACCGATAAGCTCAATGGTGCGGACATATTGCGGATTTATCAAGAGTATTTTGTTGTCAAGGCTCCAACAATACAGCCATGGCCTGCTTGTGTTATTTCTACGCAGATTATGAAGTTCCTTCAACTGACGTAAAATCGATTCACGCGCCTTTTCATCGATAGGATATTGGCGGCTGCCAAGAGTCGTCTTGATTCTGAGCGTGCCGTATCGCGTTTCGGCATCGGCAATTGCAAACGGGCTCGTGCGCCACTCCTCGACATCAATCTTCCAGCCCAGCAGCTCCTCAACCGTGCATTTCAACGTGAGACAAAGGTCCTTGATCTGCTCGACGTTCAACTGCGTTTTGCCTGTTTCCCAACGGGCCACAGTCTGTTGCGTCGTTGCCATCTGCTCTGCCAAATCTTTTTGAGTCATGCCCAGTCGAACCCTAAGCTCTTTCATGTTCATAACTCACCTCGCGTGTTCAACACACGCATTGTGGATGAATTAATCTAACACGTCAAGCGTGTTCAAAAATCGCAGCATGTGTTTTTAGGGGGTCTTCGAGGCTCCGGCAGCCGTTCGTGACCACTTGCGCAAGACACAGGGCTGGTACACAGCACGAATGGGCGATCAAAAATTACTGCTGCGATGCTCGTCATCAGCCAAGCTGCCGCCGCACCTTCCATTAGGGTGCCAAGGTTCGAAATGAGTGCAGCCGACCATAGCGAACGGAAGGTCTTGTGCTCAAAAGGAACGAGTGAAGATGTTCTCTTCGCCATTGTGGGAAGCCTCGGGATTGACCGCGGGGCTGGATTTGTTTCGCCTCACTCAACCATGGCCTCGCCGTACAAGCCAAGCTGCCACAGTGCGCGCCTGCTAACCCAGAAAACTTGGCGGCCTTACAGGCATGCGCAGGACGCGCGAAGCCGCTCAAATCTCCCCAGATGGGTCAGCCATCGAAGACCGGCATCACTTGCCCGTTGAGCGGCTATACGATAATGCTCCGCGCTAAGCAGGAAGCGCCAAAAATTCGAGCGGCGACTTCATTCTCCTATTCAGGAAGGAACTATGAGGCGGCAGACGCGACCATTCACCGTGGAAGTCAAACAAAAGCGCAATTATGAAAAATCCGCACGTTCCATCTGGGGCAATTTCGACATCGCCGCGGCGATGGCCGAAACAACAAACGAAGTCGAGCCGTTAAATCGTCAGCTTGTTGACTCTACTGTAGTGGCCCTTGATGCTGAACCTTTGCACAAACCTCGAGTGGAGCATTTCATGGCCAATCCCCTGGAAACCGAGTCAGCAGTAGTTCATAGCGAACCGGCAGACAAAGCGGAAACGCCAAAACCGAAGACGAGAGCGCGGCGGTCGAGGAAGCCAGAAGCTGAGGCGAGCGCGCCTGCCCGCAAGGAGGGCGCCAAGCCGATATCCGCGACCACTGAAGCACCGCCGTCAGCGCGAACAGGCCGAAAGAGCTACTCCGCGAAGGATCGTGCCCAGAAGCTGGCGCAGATCGAGACCTCGATCGGCGGCGGCGCTACTCTCAAGAGCGCGGTGAAGCAAGCCGGCATCTCGGAACAGACATATTATCTTTGGAAGAAGGCGGCGGCGCCGGCGGCGGACAGTGACGGGCTGAAGGATCTCGTCGCGCTCGAGGAAGAAAACAAGCGGCTAAAGAGCCTGCTTGCCGATCGTCTCCGCAAGGAGAATGCGGAACTGAAGAAAAGGCTCGGGCTGGATTAAGGAGGCTGGGCAGCTGGTTCTTGGCTCGCCACCTACAGCAATCCCACCTGCTCCGCCTCTGGGCGCAGATTTTGCCGTGGCCTTGGGCCGATTTGCTGGATGACCAGCCCGGCTGCCAGCGAGCCGAGATCGCCGCAATCCTTGAGGCTGCGGCCTTGCGTGTAGCCGTAGAGGAAGCCGGCGGCGTAGAGGTCGCCGGCGCCGGTGGTGTCGACCAGCTCGCGGATCCTGGTGGCATTGATGGTCACGGTCTCGTCGCCGCGCACGATGACCGAGCCCTTTTCCGAACGGGTGACAATGGCGATCTTGCAGTCCCTGCGGATCTGCGCCAGCGCCTCGTCGAAGGACGCGGTCTGGTAGAGCGACTTGATCTCGTGGCTGTTGGCAAAGACGATGTCGACGGTGCCGGAGCGCATCAGGTCGAGGAATTCGTCGCGGTAACGGTCGACGCAGAACGAGTCCGACAATGTCATCGATACTTCGCGCCCGGCGGCGTGGGCGAGCTTAGCCGTCTGCCGGAACGCTTCCTTGGCGCGCGGCGGGTCCCACAGATAGCCCTCGAAATAGGTGACGGCGGCGCCCGACGCCTTGTCGGCCTCAACATCCTCCGGGCCGAGCTCGACGCAGGCGCCGAGATAGGTGTTCATCGAGCGCTCGCCGTCCGGCGTGACGAAGATCATCGAGCGCGCCGTCGGCGGTTCGCCATCGAGCGGCCTGGTGTCGAAGGCGACGCCCTGGGCATGGATGTCATGCGCGTAGATTTTGCCGAGCGCGTCGTTCGAGACCTTGCCGAAGAAGGCGGCGCGGCCGCCGAAGCTGGCCACGCCCGCCGCCGTGTTGCCGGCGCTGCCGCCCGAGGCTTCGATGGCCGGGCCCATGCGGCTGTAGAGCAGTTCGGCGCGCCTCGTGTCGATCAAATTCATCGCGCCTTTGATGATGCCGTTGGTCTCCAGGAACGCCTCGTCACACTGGGCGATGATGTCGACGATGGCATTTCCGATACAAAGCACGTCATAGTCCGGCATCAATTCATGTCTCCGCCAAAAACCCACCGGCTTTCTGCCACGCCGGGCGCGGGCGGGTCTGGCCAGTGGGAATGGGCTTTGCGCTTGCCAATCCGTTCGGCGCCAGCCCTCACGGGGCGGCAAGTCCTGCCTCGCGACGCAATTCGTCGGCCCTGTCTGTCTTCTCCCAGGTGAAATCAGGCTCTTCACGGCCGAAATGGCCATAGGTCGCGGTCTTGCGGTATATAGGGCGTAAGAGATCAAGCATCTTGATAATGCCCTTCGGTCTGAGATCGAACAACTCAAGAATGAGGCGCTCGATCCTTCTTTCCTCAACCCTCGCTGTTCCGAACGTGTTGACCATGACAGAAACCGGACTGGCCACGCCGATTGCGTAAGCAAGCTGCACCTCGCAGACGTCCGCAAGTCCGCTAGCGACGATATTCTTTGCGACATACCGGGCCGCATAGGCAGCTGAGCGGTCAACCTTGGACGGGTCCTTGCCCGAAAAGGCGCCGCCGCCGTGACGACCCATCCCACCATAGGAATCGACGATGATCTTGCGTCCAGTGAGACCGCAGTCGCCGCGCGGCCCGCCGACTACGAACCTCCCCGTCGGGTTGACCAGAATTCTGATGCCTTCCGTCTCCAGGTGGGTCGGCAGGACAGGCTTTATGATTTCCTCAATGACGCCCTCGCGGACCGTCTCTTGCGAGACCTGCTCGTCATGTTGGGTCGATACGACGATGGTATCAAGGGCGACCGGGCGCAACCCCTCATAGCGCACTGAGACTTGGGATTTCATATCAGGACGCAACCAGCCAAGCTGTCGTGCTTTCCGGACATCTGCCTGTCGTTTCGTCAAGCGATGTGCGAGCTGGATCGGCAAAGGCATCAGGGTATCGGTTTCGCGGCATGCGTAGCCGAACATGAGGCCCTGATCTCCCGCTCCCTGCTGGAGGTCCTGCCCTCGTCCCTCGTCAACGCCCTGGCTAATGTCGGGCGATTGCTCGGTGAGTGCATGAACGACGGAGCAACGCCGGCCGTCAAAGCCGACAGCCTCATCGTCGTATCCAATATCGAGAATCGTATCGCGCGCAACTTGGCTATAATCCACCCGCGCATCGCTAGTAATCTCGCCAGCCACAACGACTATCCCTGATTTTACCAACGCTTCACAGGCGACGCGTGCCTTGGGATCGGTGCGGAGGATGGCGTCGAGGATGGCATCCGAGATGTTGTCGGCCAACTTATCCGGGTGTCCCGCGCCAACCGATTCGGAAGAGAACACGAACTGCCTAGCCATGAAATGCCTCGTTTCGGGTGTTGGAGTTGTATGGTGCATTTTGCTTAGCCCACCTTACCTGTTGGTGATGCCCGGGACCTCGAACGCAGCGCACAAATCGGCAACGTCTCTTCGCACGCAGGCATGGAGATCTTCGTCATCAGGCCGCCGGAGGACGCAGTCAATGAAGCCAGCAATTTGCACCATTTCCACATCGCGCATGCCCATTGACGTCACTGCTGGCGACCCCAGGCGAATTCCGCTTGTGACCGCCGGATCCCGCGGGTCGCCAGGCACCATATTAAAGTTTGTGATGATGCCTGCCTTTGCTAGCCGCTCGGCATAGGCCTTGCCCGATAGTGGTCGATCGCGCAGATCAAGGATCAGCATGTGATTGTCCGTCCCCCCGGTAACCAGGTCATACCCTTGCTCGATCAGTGCCTGTGCAAGAGCCTTGGCATTCTTGACGGTCTGTTGGCCGTAGCTTCGGAAGGACGGGTTCGCGGCTTCGTGCAAGGCAACTGCTAGCGCAGCGATGGCATTCATATGAGGCCCGCCTTGCAGGTGAGGAAAGACCGCCCGGTCTATTCGTCTGGCGAGATTGTATTTGCTCTTTGTATGATACAGGGCCTGATAGCGATCTTCGTTCCTGGACAAAATGAAACCACCGCGGGGACCGCGGATCGATTTGTGGGAGGTGCTGCTGACCACGTCGCAATGGCGCACGGGATTCGGGTGCGCTCCCGCGGCAATCAGTCCGCTGATGTGCGCAATGTCGGCTACGAGATAGGAGTTCGCTTCCAGGGCGATTTCTGCCATTGCCGCGTAGTCAAAGACACGCGGGTAAGCAGTTCCGCCGACCCAAATGAGCCGCGGCCGTTCCCGCTTGGCTGTCTCGCGCAAGCGGTCATAGTCAATCTGCTGTGTCTTTTCATCTAGTCCATAGGGGACGCGTTGATAGTCAGTTCCGGAAAAGTTGATGGCCCAACCATGAGTCAGATGGCCCCCTTCCGGGAGGGGCAAGCCCATGACTTTGTCACCGGGGCTCAAAAGCGCACGATAGACAGCCTGGTTGGCCGGCGAGCCGGAATAAGGCTGGACGTTGGCATGCTCGCTGCCAAATAGTGTTTTCAAGCGCTCAATGGCTAGATTCTCAAGCTCATCAACGATCTCATTTCCAGCGTAGTAGCGCGCACCGGGGTACCCCTCGGCGTACTTGTTCGTGAAAATCGAGCCGTTCGCTTCCAGCACGGCCGAGGACGCAAAGTTCTCTGAGGCGATGAGCTTAAGGGTCGTCCGCTCCTGCCGCTCCTGTCTCAGAAGCAGTTCGTGAACGCGGCAATCAACCGCGGCCAATCGAGACCGTCCGTAAGTGTCGCGCGGCGCGATGGCGCCGTCGGCGGAGTTGTACATGGTGGTTTCGCGCTCCAATTGGACTGATCTATTTCACGGTCAAGCATGCGATCCCCTTCGACGGCGCGTCTTGTGTGGCTTCGAGCCGTTGAAGGTCTCGTTTGTGATAGCCATCGCCGTGGGGCAGGAGATCAACCAACAGTTGAACCAGCCCGCCGTCCTTACCTCCTGCTTTGAGATGGTACGAGCACCACGGACGTTGTTCGTTGCAGTAAAGAAAGTCGGCTCTGGCCAGCAGCCGGACGTGTCGTACAACGTGCTCACGACGCAGACCCAGAATCTCCGCTAGCTGGCAGACAGTTAGGTCCGCATGCGCGCAAAGGCCTAGGATTCGAAGGCGATCTAGATGCGCTGCCGTCCGAAGGCGACTGACCAGTGTCAGCATTGGGCAGGACCAAGCCACTTGGAAAGCCACTCGTCCTACTGAATTTGTCATTTCGCGTTCTCCACAGATGTTGCAGCTTTCGAACGAAATAATATGATTGCTTGTCCACCGACCGCACACTCTCGGTGGCCGTGAAGATACTGTTTTGAGCCAATATGGCTGTGTCGAACAAACAAGATGGGCGCTGTTCTTGCCATTGCCTTTAGCCGAAATTGCACGCAGTTCGGCGGGTCGGAGAATAAGCCACGGTTCGGACTCCACTGACTCAAACGTTGCAATAAGCCTACCATTCACAGCGAACCGGAGTTGCTAAGAGTCTATGAATTTCCTTGAAGCATCTGTTGCAACGTTTGCGCAGCCCGGTCTTGCTCCCGGCTTGCAGCGGTCAATCTCGTGCAGACTGACCGTGATGCAAAGATGACAAGGAAGGTTCGCTTTCAATCCGATCTTCTTCCTGGCCAAGTGGTTCGTAGTCTCATAGCTGTGGCCTAGACAAAAGCTGGGCTAATCAGCGGTATGATGTCGTTAGCGTGGTTGGGCCACCAGCAGGTCGACGCCAAGATCGACACGCGCAATTTCCCGCGCTACGAGAATGTCAGTGACTGCGCGCTCTTCCTCGGGCGGTCTGGCTGCGCCGTCTAGAATCTGAATGCATCTCGCGCCGACCCGTTCAGCAATGAGCTGTTCGGCTTGCCGCATTGACGGCGAAGCAAGCTCAAGTACGTTTTCGCGCATCTCACGCGCCGCCTCGCCGACTTCCGCAAAACGCTTCTCGGCGAACTGCTCCCTGAAGAGCGCAGCGAGATCATCAAATGTTTGAACTTTGGTGGGCTTGGGTTTCGAGCAAAAATATCCAGTTGCCAGTCCAGGTTTATAGGCAAGGCTGTGCGCTTTGTCGTCTGGCAAGGGCCCAATATCCCCTGGTGAGACGAAAATGGACTGCCGTGCTACGGTTGCTCCAAATAAGAGCGGTCGAAATCGCTGATGTTTGCGATACAAGGAGCCGCATAGAAGACGTTTGACGGATAGCGCGCCTCAAACCGAAGAAGCAGTTCATGCTGACGCGACACATCCCTGCGCATCATCGCAATCCGAAAAAATGGTATCGACAAACCGGGACAATGTCCGCTCGCAACCTCAAAGGCAGTTCCTCGCTTCATCAGCTTCGGAAGCTTGTACTGGAAAAACAGCGGAACCCCTGGGAAATTGATGCGGATGTCAAAGCCAGAATGCCCCTCCTGTATGAGGTTTGGAAAGACCGGCGCGCCTACAGGTGCGGCTGACGATGACCGGATAAGGTTTTCGGTGAAGGCATACCCAAATGAGAACTCCATGTAGCCCACCTTCATTCAATTCTGCTTTCGTGCTGAAGTTTATCCTGGCTCTTTGCCTGGAGCCGAGCATAACAAAAAAAATATGTATACTTGCGAGATAGTCTGAGCTTATCGATTCTTCGGATAGACATTTAAAGAGCTCACCCACTCTTCTGGCTGCTAGAATGGGAATGGGAAGCTTCTAATTGATCTGGGTCGAGTTCCAGTTGATTTTGGTAAGCGACAAAACCTCCTGCGCTATCTCAGCGATTCCCGGCGCAGATCGCCGATAAGTTTCGGGCTTCGCGAACAGCGCCAGAGTGCGTAGCCGATATCTTCAACCGGGGCGGCGGCTTCTCCCTCGCCAGTGTCGAGCGCGATCATATGCGTTGCGCATTCGGCCAGCGCGCCGTCAAGGCGCCCCGCTTCCGTCGCGCTGCCGTAAAGGTCCAGGAACCACGCCAGCGAATAAGACCAGTCGGCAGGCAAGTCCTGCCCATTGTGATCCCTTGCGACGACGGCCACGACGGCGTTGCGGCCTTCGGGCGTGCGGGGCTCTATCCCAAAGATCGGGTATAATTCGGGTGTCGGCTGCTGAAGGATACGCGCCGGCACGAGCGACAGTGCTTTCTCCAGCGAGGGAGGAAAATCCTCCAGTTCTTCGGCCAGTTCGGCAGCTTCTCTCCTTCGTCCCTCGCGGCGCGCTTCTACATATTCTGCCGCAACCACGGCAATGGTGCGCTGCGCCCGTTCAGCGGTGCTGGTGGCAATCAGCTCGGCCGGAATGTCACCATCCTTGATCGCCCAGTGCGTACGGTGCTGTTCGAACTGTTGAATGCCCAGCCGGTCCGCAATTCTCAACACCGCTGACCGGTCGAGAAAGGCATGTTTCGGATCGGGCTCGAAGGTGAAGGCCAGTTCGTGTCCGCGCCGAACGATATTGCGTATGCGGCTGTGCCAGACCACGCGCGCGTGCGGGCCTCCCGCCCCGACTTCGTACATCAAAAGCGCCGGGATTTCCTCCAGCCGGCGCAATGTTCGCGAGGTCGATAGCCTCGGCCTCGGCGCCGCTAGATTCCTTGAACCGGGCAATGGTTGACGTGAACGGCGGCGTTTCCCACCACTCGCCGTGGCCCGAGACAAGCAAGTTAAACATGGCACACCACCGACCTCACGCCGCCTTCTCCATAGACCACTTCACCCGTTCGCCGAGAAAGGCGGCGAACGTTTTCACATTCATATTGCCGCTCGCCTCCTCCAGCCCTGCGAGGTAGGCCTTCCGGTCATCGACTCTGACGACTGTCCAGGGGTAACCGCCTGAAGCCAGCATCGCGTTCATGAGGAACCGCGCCATTCGTCCGTTGCCGTCCGGATAGGGGTGCACATAGCCCACAAGCCAATGCCCCAGCACGGCACGCACGGAGGCCTCCTTCTCCGCCTCCAGCAGGTCGAACAGCTCATTCATACCATCGGCCACCGCTTCGGTACGCGGCGGCACGTGCTGCGAGCCGCGCAGGTACACAGGGTGATTGCGATATCCCGCAAGCGCGCTGGCTTTGAGGATGCCGGCGGTCACTGACGGCGCGAACAGCTCCCGGTACCACTCCCGGTGAGTGTCCCGCGTCAACGCGCCGGCTGGCTTGCCGTTGATGATCGCGGCAACAGAGTCTTTGACCTTCTGGAATGCGAGGTAGTAGCCACGCGCGGCAAGCGCATCTCGGTTCTTGCGGTCCTCTTCATCAATCTCCGGATTCCAGCTCCCCTCGCGCACCCGGTCGATGAGTTCCGGGGTGACGCTGTACCCTTCTATCGACAGCGAATGGTAGGCGTCGCTTTCGTAGATATCCTCGACGAACTTCATATAGGCGTCTTTGTCGGACGGCAGTCCGGGTGCCTTCGGGAATATCTCGATGATGGCTTCGCGCTGCGATTGCCAGATCGCGCGCAGGCGGGCGACCAACGGCGGTACGCCCGCCGCAATAGTTGTCACTCCAATTTGTCCCGCGAACGGATCGGATTCGCGCACGTCATAGCCGGCGGCTTTGAAGGCGGCCACGATTTCATCGGCAAAGGAGTCGCGTCCTACGCGACGGAAGGCCCCCGCAAGCCGTCCCGCCACGGCGGAATGGCCGCCATCAAGCAGCAGGGCCAGAACGGTTGATACGTCGCGCACCGACGCCATGGCGATCTGCATCTCGATAGGGGCGCGCTGGAAGAACGCTTCCGGCACCCGGGTAAGGGCGGCCTCGACAGTGAACACGCGCTGGCCGTTTTTCTCTGTCAGTTCGGCCGGCATCTCCTTGACCTTGAGGTCATAGAGCGAAGTGCCGAACAGCAGGTCGATTTTGTTATTCGTGCCTTTGGGGGTGTTCACCACCACCTGAGGCGGAATAGTGGGCGCTTCCGCGTGCAGAAGCAGCGACTGCTCCGGTGAGAGGAACCAGTCCTTGCCGAACCGGTCATTGCAGTAAAGGGAGCAGAACTCCCAGAAGCTCGCGTACCAAGGGGTGGTGTCTTGCTGCCGTGCCTGCGGGCCGGTCGACATGAGCCAGCCTTTGATAACATCGCGCAGGAACCCGTTCTGCAGCAGCCGCTCCCGGTGGACGCGGGTCAGCTCATCTGATTTGAATATGCGCCGCCCACCCTCCTGCAGCTCTTTGAGGACGGCCAGTGATACAGCGAGTTTTTCATGGGGCTTGGCCATGGCCGTGCCTTTGCAAGTTTTTAGAGCTGTGCGATTACAAGTATATAGTGCTGATAGGCGACAAGTCAATGATGCTGTGGAGTTGCAAGTTTTTTTAGTCGTGCGATAACAAGTTTTTATGCGATAATCGGCAAATTGCGATCGTTTCCATAGCCGCGCGAAGGATCGTTACCCGGATGGGCCGAGACCCAGCTCCCCCGCAGGCTACGCAGGGGCTCGGGGCGAGCCTAGAGCCTGGCCCTCCGAAGCGCTTCGAAGGAGGACGCGCCTCTTTGAAAAACTCGCCCGTTGTGCATCGTGGGTACCCGTAAACGCGAATTCTCAAAGGAAAGACGCTCCTTACCTCTCCCTCCCGCCACGATCATCACGGCCGCGCCCGCGCTCACTACGCCGCGACGCCCGCGAGATCGCTGCACGCATCTGATCGGCCACCAGACCGGGTTGCAGATGAAGGATGTCCGTGACGCTGTCGTGTGTTTGCACCGTCACCGCAGTGACGGCAAGGCAGCTGCGCACGCCCATGGAGGAGAGCGTCTCGATATCGCGCGCGATTCCGGCACCCCCACTGGAGTCCGATCCGCCGACGACAAGTACATGCGATGCCTGCCTCAGCGCCCTTTCATCCGTTAGAATGAGCGTTCGAAACGCAGGATTCCGCCGACACTGCTCTTCTTGTTGGCGTTGGTCCAATTCATGTTGGAAGCGCCGTCCACCTTGCCGACGGCGAAGTTACCGTATCGGCCATAGTCGAGTTCCGCCGTAACTGTGAAATCTGGAAGAAACGCATAGGCGACGTTTGCAGCGACACCATGGTTCTTGAGCTGATCACCGGAGAGCTGAAGGTTGAACGAAGTTGTCTCGTTGAGCTTGTAAGTGGCGCCAGCCCAGAAAGCCCAGTTCCCGCCCCAACTCTTATAGAAGCCGCGACCATGAGCGTCGATGGCGTTCTTGGAGTCGTCGTTGAGCTTGCCGTTGGAACCGTAGCCGAGCATTCCGAACAGCAACAGTTCGTTGGTGACATTGATGTCGACACGGACCTTGGCGGCCACCGATTCGTAGTTGCTATCATAAGCGGCAACGCCGGTGATCGCGCCCCAGCCATGTGTGTATTTCAAGCCGCCGACTACGTGCGGAGCGTAGCTGTCGATTGTGCCGACCACGCCCGAGCCTTCTTCGAGCGAAACCACGGCCGAAAAGCCGTTCCCGACGTCGAAGTAGTACTGAACCACATTGGTATCGAAAGGGCCGTACGGAACCGGCGTCTGGTTGAGTACGTCACCTGCGCCGCCAATAAACATGTCGAAGGCCGACCAGTCCTTACCAACTCGGAGGCCACCAAGCTGAATCCAGGCGAAAGTCAAAGTGCTGTCTCCGTTGAAGGCATAGGGCCGAGAACTGTCCGAAACCGAAGCGCCGCGGTTGCCGAAGTTCATGCGGGTTTCGGTGTAGGTCTTCAACGTGCCGAGTTCGGTCTCCTGGCCGGTCCAAGTTTTCAATGTGAAGCGCGTGTTGTTTTGCCATGTGCCCTGATCCTCACCAGTCCTCACATCCGAGGTTCTTGCGTGATCAACCAATCCGACATGGCCCAAGCCGACGTCGTAACGGACATAGCCGCCGATGCGCACGCAGGTCTCAGTGCCTGAAATGTAGACGTAGCCCGAGCCGTAGACGTCGCAGATTTTAACGTACTCAGTCGGGTCAGGCTCGGCAACGGCGGTCACGGCGCGAGCGTCGGAAACGGCAATCAGTGCCGCAGTTGAGCCGAGGAGGAGGCTCCTAATGTTCATTGTTGATCTCCGTTTAAAGAGTAAAAGGAATGGACGTCAGTGATGAAGTCTTGCTAAGGAAACAGTCGGTAACGATGCACATTGAGTTGAATTTGAGTAGTTTTGATGCGCTCGTCACGCCAGATATTCATCAGAAATTGAGAATATGATTGGGTGTTATTGTTACAAATATGCGATTGTTATTACAAATATAATAATCGCCGAAACGACTCCATCCAACATTTCTGTACAAATCATCCCCGTCATCTCCGCTAGTTGTGGGCGGGCTGTCACAAAGGCTTCTACTGCAAATGACGTGCCATCCTGACGACGCAGCTGCGGCTTGAAGCTCAAGTGTGCCGGCGGACCTTGGTTCGCTCTTCCTTCCTTTTTGCCTTGCGGATCAACCCAAGCACGAACGGCAAACGTTTCGGCTACGGTTCGTCTGTTCGCTTCGCGACAGTTTCGTTCAATGGCGACAGCTTTGTCTGCTGTGAGCCCCGACGTTGAGACATCATGCGGCGGCACCGCTCGGTACGACGCCGTCATTTTGGCGAGCGCGATCATCGGTAATCACGCGCTGACGCGCAGCCTTGCCTCCACCACGGAGTCAGTAGGCGCGCCGGCCTTGGCATTGCGGCCGACCTGACGGTCGCGTCGAGCAGCCTCTCGTCCTGATAGACGGCGCGCCACAGCTAATGCTTCTTGCCAGCAATTCACACAACGAGCTCATCGAGATGCCAGAGATCACTATGGGGCTGCGCTAGCTGGCGAGCAAAGTCTGGTCCCAACGCCGTGTTATCTCGTTGGATGCGGCAGCCGCGCTCAGCAGAATCTACTCGACCAGGCGCAGGCTGAAGGGAAGGGATGGTGGAACCAAACGGTGCGCGTGAGGGTCGCGGCGGGAACAGCCATGGCCAGTCGCTGACCGTCCAGCCAAGACTGAACGGCCGCTATTGCTGAGAAATACAAGTTTCGAGCCCAAAGCGGAACGGACTGACATAGCGCAAAGACACAGGCGAGCGCAGCGGTAAGGTTGGCGGTTATCAGCATGGGACGGTAACTGTTGCAGACCACAAAATATCGCGAGGCCGGCCTGCCTTGGTACACTATCTATCCGACTGTGTCAGAGTTCTCTGGGGCGGTCGGCGCCGAGGCTTATGAGGAATGGCTCAGGAACCTGCCGGCTGACGATCCGGTGTCGCTCTATTTCCACGTTCCGTTCTGCCGATCAGCTTGCTGGTATTGTGGCTTCCCCACCACCATCACCCGCCATGATGCGCCGATCCTCAACTATCTGGCGGCCCTGCGTGACGAGATCCGTTTGGTCTCGGAGCGAGCGCCGCAGACGCTGCCCGTGAGCGACATGCATTTCGGCGGCGGAACGCCGTCTCTCATAGGACCAGCCGAGTTCCTGGCTCTGATGGAGTTCCTGCGACGCCGCTTCGCTCTCACGAAAACAGCTACGGTTGCCGTCGAGATTGATCCGCGCACGTTCACGGCCGAGATGGCCGAGGCCTTAGGAGCAGCCGGCGTGAACCGTGTGAGTCTCGGCGTGCAGAGCTTCGATCCCATTGTTCAAAAAGCAATCAACCGGGTTCAGAGTGAGGCGCAGACGTCAGCTGCCGTGGAAATGCTGCGCCGGCATGGAGTAAGCCGCATCAACTTCGACCTCATCTTCGGTCTCCCGCATCAAACGGTGCAGTCCTGCGTCGAGACCGCGAGGGCGGCGGTCGCAATGCGCCCCGACCGGCTTGCGGTGTTCGGCTATGCGCACATCCCGTCGCTTATAAAGAATCAGCGCCTCATCGAGGAGGCAGTTCTTCCGGGCAGCGCTGCCCGCGCCGAACAGTATGCGGCCGTGGCCGCGACGCTGATTGCCGCCGGCTACCGTGAGATCGGGCTCGACCACTTCGCCTTGCCGGACGACGAGCTCGCGCTGGCACAGAAAACGGGTCGCCTGCGGCGTAACTCGCTGGGCTACTCGGCCACCACCTGCAGAACCCTGATCGGTTTCGGCGCGTCGGCTATCGGCCGCGTCGGCGAGGGGTACGTCCAAAACGAAGTTACACGGGATTCCTACATCCAGCACATCGCAGCTGGCCGTCTGGCGACGTCAAAGGGCTATCGCCTCACCGACGACGACCGCGTGCGAGCCGCAATTATCGAGCGACTAATGTGCGATCTCGAGGCCGATGTGCAGGCAATCTGTGCCGCCCACGGATCTGATCCGATCCGTCTTCTCGATTCAGCTGAACGCTTGGCGATGCTGGCCGAGGACGGGATAGTGGACTTCGAAAACGGTTTTGTCCGCGTACGGCGGGAGCATCGCTTTGTAATTCGCGCTGTCGCTGCCGCGTTCGATGCTTTTCTCGATCGGGATGGCCGTAAGCATAGCCACAGGTGAGGGCAAGCATCCAACCGGAAGCTAAACTCGACGCCCTTGGCCGAGGCCTGTCATGAAGCGCGCGTCAAGGATGCGAAAAGCAGAGCTGATCCGCCTATTTCATCTCATCTTCAATGACATCGACCTCGTGGCTGCCACCGAGGCGTTTCCATATTGATCGTGGTAGGTGCGGGACATCTGGGTGTTTCGCCGTCAGCGCATGAATATCCCCGCCATGTGGTGGGTCAGGAAATCGCGGTGGCTGCAATCAGCCCGTCCATCGATGACAGACCGCGGCCACGCCGCTTCGCGAGGCCCGTCAGGTCGCCCCAGGCCAGGGCAACCAGTTCGTCCACGGGCAGGACTCTCGGCTCGAAGCGCTGCGGCAGGTCCCGGGCGAGCCATCCGGCCAGTGCGTCACGTTTCCGACCTTTGTCTATGAGGGCAGCGCCGCGCCGGATCTCGGCGATCGACACAACCTGATAAATGAGCGGTCTTCATCGAGCCCGTCATCCATTCCAGCACGCGCGCGTCAGGGCTCGGCCTCGTCACCTCGGAGAGGCCATTAGTGTCGAGCAAGAGCCTCACAATGGCAGACCATGCGGTTCATCGCGTAGCCGCTCGATGTCCAGTTCGGCGTTGCGCAGCGGCGATGCGCAGCGAGTGCCCAGAAAACAGCAGCCAGCTGCCCTTCCGGGGAATCGGAGCGGACGCCACGCAAAAAGCGCCAAATCCTTCCGCCGGCGGTCTGTGTGTTTGCGCGCTGGCGGCTTTGGTGTACTCCTGTGCCGTTTCGACGAGGCTTCCAGCCGGACCGGCAGGGGAGGAGGCTTTGGCGGCGCGGCCGGCACACGGCCCACCTCGAGGACGAGATCGACGATGTCGGGCAGATCCTCGGTCGCCTCACAAATCGGTGAGGTCGTCGGGACACCGTCTTCCACTTTTGTTGATCAGCCGCCTTCCTGGCCATGTTCCGAGACAATAAGGCGCCCGTGCGCCGCCGCCTCGATTAACCCAAGACGCGCAAGGATCTTTTGCCGGAGACAACGAGGTCACCATCCTGCGGTGCCGCGTTGCGTCACAGTCGGCATGAGATGTGCAAAGTGGACCGTCGTCAAACGTCAAACAGAGGCGTTGGTGACTGGACTGAACGACCAGAACGGGCTGCTTGCGCCCTTTCGGACTTCACAAAGTTCGAAAATGGCGTCGTTTCAGGGCATAATCGCCGCTTGTCAAAATGTTTGCGACAAGTCCGGTGAAAGCCTACCGAGTATCTTGTGCTTGGGGGGCGGTTAGTTCCGATAAACTAAGCGGCATACACATGCTAATCTATTTGATTTACGGGCCGACCTGCAGCGGCAAAACAGACGCGGCAATCCAAATTGCACGAGAGACCGGATGGCCGGTCATTGCGCTGGATCGTGTACAATGCTGTCCTCAAATCGCCACCGGCAGCGGGCGTCCCTCGGATTCCGAACTGCAATCTACCCAGCGGATCTACTTGGATTCGCGCCCGCTAACCGCGGGCATAATCGACGCCGAGACCGCCCATCGTAAGCTGATAATGCAAGTGGATGAGCGTAGTTCCCAGCCGGGGCTCATCCTCGAAGGCGGTTCGATCTCCCTTCTCAATTTAATGGCGCGAAGTCAGCATTGGGATGGCGCTTTTCGGTGGCATGTAAGGCGGTTGCGGCTCGGCAACTCGGACGCCTTTCTGGAGAGAGCCAAGCGTCGGGTCACAGACATGTTTGTCACAAGAGAAGGACAACCTTCGTTGCTGCAGGAACTTGCGGATCAGTGGAAGGAAGATGCAGTCCGTCCCACTTTGGAAGACGTTGACGGATATCGTTGCGCCATTCGTTTTGCGAGAGAGCACAGCTTGGCAATCAGCGAAATGCCGTGCCTTCGCAAAGAGCTCCAACAAGATCTTGTAGAGGCGATTGCGAGAGAATATCTCGAATATGCGCGTTGGCAAGAACGCGACTTTCCAGAATGGCAAACTGAGTGAGCAAGCCTCCCCGGACCTCGCCTGCGGTGCGGGCACGGTAGCTCCTGAGAATTGCGCTAAGTGGTTTGCTGAAGCAAGCTAGTGCCAGGCGACATTAGGTCCGTGTGGCAGCGGAAGGATTGCTTTCGCCACGGTGACTGCGGAGGAGGCGACATGGCTGCACTGCTCATTTCAGGCATGGGACGGAATGTACCGATGACAAAGTGCTGCGCGCTTCGTAGCGACCGCTACCGTGGCTGACTCGCGAACTACTATCCGCCAGCCCAGTCTGTGGCGTCGTCTCGGCTTTCATCGCCACCGCCTTCGCCCAGGAAACGCCCGAGGCCGCAAGCGTCGCCGTGGCAGTGCGGCACCCGGCAAGATGGGTGGTCATCGGCCCTATCTGATCGACGGGGAGCACCGTGCTTTCGTCCTGGGCGAGGTTGAGCGAGATGCCAACATGACGCTTCATCAATTGACGGCGGCACTGGCTGAACGTGGTCTCCTGCGAGCGTCGGTCGCTTCCTGCACCGCGAGGGCAAGAGCTTCAAAAAAACCGTTCTGCCGGCCGAGCAGCTCAAGCCAAAGCTGATGCGCGGGTGTGCGCAATGGATGCGCTATCAGACCCGCATTGACCCTACGCGCCTGGTCTCCCTGGATGAAACATGGGTCAAGACCAACATGGCGCCGTTGCGCGGCTGGGGTGTGCGCGGCAAGCGGCTGATGGCCCACGCACCATATGGCCATTGGAAGACGATGACCTTCATCACCGCGCTGCGGCATGATCGGGTGGAGGCGCCTTGGGTCATTGACGGACCCATCAATACGCAGGCCTTTCGCGTCTATGTCGAAACCGAACTCAACAAAACACTGAAGCCGGGCGACATCGTCATTCTCGACAATCCCGGTTCTCACAAGGGCCAAGCCGTCCGCGACATCGTCAGGGCTGCTGGCGCAAGGCGGGTCAAGCCCGCGAGAGCGGCAATTTTGTTCCGGCTATCACCCTCTCGTCGAGAACGGCGTGACGGAAGCGATAAAGTTGCGCCGGCCGGCCGCCGGTTTCCGCGGTTGTCTCACCGGTCTCCTCGACCAGCTCCTGCTGCTCGATCAGCCGGCGAAAGTTCGGCTTACGCACGAGCCTGCCGGCAAGCGCCTCCACGGTGCGCTGCAGCTGCAAAAGCGTGAAGACCGGCGGCATCAGTTCGAATACGACCGGCCGATATTTGATCTTGGAGCGCAGCCGCGCAATGCCGGTCGCCAGGATGCGACGATGATCGGCGATCATCGATCTGCCCGAGACCCAGGTGGGCGCAGCGGAATGTCCGGCGCGTATTGCTTCCTCCACCAGGGCGGCTTCGTAGAGCAGCTCATAACGTTGAAGCGCGAGTTCCTCGTTCCAATGGCGGTCGTCAAAGCCGAAGGCGATCGCCGCCCGCCGTCGTCGGTCGAGGCGTGTCGTACTGTCGTCAGTGCCATCCGCCCATTCCATCAGGCGCGGCCGCAATTCGTCCAACACGACCGCCGGTGTGCCGGAGCGGTGATCCTCCCACGGGAAATAGTCGTACCAGCTTCCCCAGTGTCGCCCGGCCGGGTCGCCAGCTTCGTCTTGGTGGGTGAGCGCCAGATAGCTGATAGAGACCACGCGGTCGTCAGCGCCAACCCTGTCGCGATCGGCGAAGGTGTAGAGCTGTTCGATATAGCCGAGCGGCTGGCCGGTCTGTTGTTCCACCCATCCCCTGAGGCCCGACTGCAGCGAACGGTGAGCAAGCTCGAACGGGCCCGAGGGCAGGGCGTTTGCCTGCGGGATGGTCAGAACGCAGGGGGCGCTGCTGTCCATGGCGACCACAACGGCGATTAAGTCCGCATTGACGTCGTTGGCCTTGCCTCCAGCTCCGCCTTTCCTAATCCCTTTTGCGCGTTCGTCCATGGTCCCCGAGGTTGTTGAGCAGAGCCCTGCCGCGTAGGCCGCTGAACCGATTGAATTCCGTTTTTGTCTGATAATTGTCGGCGCGTCAACACCACCCGTCGTGGCGATTTTAGCTCTTCGCAGCTGCATAAAAAGTGCCAACGCGACATCCGTGCTTGGGGAAGGAGGCCCATTGAGTGCGCCGATTCAAAGCTCGTCGATCGACATTGCGACGTTGTTCTCGTCGGCGACAGCGCGGCATAGTTCTCCACGGCTTGGCGTCGACGCTGGGCGTGACGCTGGAGATGATGATCATGCACGGTCAGACCTGCGCCGTAGCGCAAATGGTCGTCGACCCGCCGTTCGGTTCCTTTTGAAGAAACCCGGAGCAGGCTTTCCGGAATGCCTGATAAAGCCCTTCCAGTGCGCCCGCGCCAGCATCATCGCACTCTCACTCCAACACAACCTATGCGAGTCAGTAAATCGACTCGGCGGCACTATTGTTTCAGGGGAAATGAATCTAGTTTCAAAGGGTTCGGCCGATAGGCCGGGCACAGCTGCGGTCTTCACGGCCTTTTTGACATAAACGCGTCGCCCGATTGAGATTATCTTGACGGTAGCGCAGTGCGCCATCCATGCCAGTCGAGATGATCATGGGCAAATATCGAGACCATCGCGAGCCACGCCGGCATCGCTATGACGATGACCCCGTTTCCTTTTCGGAACGGACTTCCGAGCCAAGCTATTTTCAGCGCCCGCCGACCGTGACGGCAGATCCTGTCGATGCGGAGGTATTGTGGTTCACAGTCAGCAAGGGTTTTGGCTTCGTCAAACTGTCGGACGGCACGGAGGCCTATCTGCACGTGCGAGTGTTAGAGGCGGCCGGAACCCGGGATGTTGCCGCGGGAACGCCTCTCAAGATCACGGTCGAAAAAAGTCCAAAAGGTCATCAAGTCGCGCAGGTGCTGGAGATCGGCGATCTCCGCGCGAAAACTCCGTCACATACGCGCGTCGCTGGAGGGACCTTCGTTGAAACCGGTGCGCAGCTGGAGAGCGGGGGCACGGTCAAGTGGTACAAACCCGAAAAGGGCTTCGGCTTCATTGCTCCTGAGAACGGTGAGAAGGACGCCTTCGTTCATGCCAGCGCCCTGACGCGCTCAGGGCTCAGCGTGCTGGTGGCGGGACAGAAGGTGTTTGTCGAATGCGGGCAAGGCAAGAAAGGCTGGGAAGTCCGGAGCATTCGCCTTGCCTAGACGGCGATGCATTGCTCGCCTCGAAGGATGCCGGAGAGCGTCGGGCGGCCGCTCGAGCCCGCGTAGCAGAAACCGACATTGTCGAAGCGCAGCACGCCGTCGGTGACGACGAGATCCCTGGCGCCCGCCGCGTCCTCGATGTCAAGTTCGGCGTCGAGCAACTCGAACAGCCGCGTGCCGCAGGTCGAGGCGCGCGCGAACGAGTTGACCATCAATCCGAGCTAGCGCACGGCATCTGTAGAATGGTCATGAAGGTGAGCAACAGGGCCAGCGTGCCGACGCTGATTTGACCTGCGATCAGTTTCTGGCCACCGAACCAGAGCACCAGGCCCATGGCGGTCAGGAACGAGAAATTCATGGCGCTGGTGTTGCCGACACGGATGTCAACGCGCTCATTGGCGAGATCAAGGCGCGTCCTGCTTGGCGCGGTCGAACTTTTCCAGCTCGTGCGGCTGCGCGGCGAAGGCACGCACGACACGGATGCCGCCGAGATTCTCATCCATCACCCGGATCTTTAACGATCGCTGATGCCCAGATATGGGAAGGTCAGGCTTCAATGACGGGGAAGGTGAAGGATTGACTGGTCGGGTTTCCGGGCCGAGCTTGTCGGCCGCTCAATCGAAAGCGTCATTTGAGGCGCTTTCTCTCCCGCGTGTAACTGGAAGACACGCTCGTCCAGTTCCTTGTCTACTTCCGTGAGACGATGATTGAGGCGAAGGTAGTCGGTCCAGGTCGGCGTTCGGAACGTTTCTGTCCACTGCATAGGCTTCTGAAGGTTGCGCTGGAGCGTCCAGTTCCGAGCACCGACGCGGCTGTGTACATGACGCCGCTGCCGCATGAGGTCGAGGAAGGCCTCGACATTTCTCTCGGCTATCAGATATTCGATCTTGACCACGATCGGGCCGCTTCTCGGCTTCAAACTGAGAGCGACAGCTGGGGCGTCGAATTCCTCCAAAGGATCGGGCTCGGACTCGCGGCGCTCGCGAAGAGGAAACAGAACGCCGGCTGCAGCAACGAGCAGCAGGGCCGCAGCGGAACCCTCTAGCGCCCAGGTCAGCGAATGGTTCTGGGAAACGGTGCCCCACACCCAGCTGCCGGCCGCTATGCCGCCGTCTATCAATGCATAGTAGATGGAGATTGTGCGCCCCACGACCCAGCGCGGGCTTGCCAGCTGCACGCTCACGCCAACCCCGGACCAGGCAGTGACCCAGCCTGCGCCGCCCAAAGCAAGTGCAATTGCCGCCACGACGATCGAAGAGGTCAGCGCCAGGGAGAGGGAGCACGCCGCGCAGGCGACGCAGGAGAGCCTCATCAGCTGTTCTTGCGACAAGCTCCGTCTGAACAGGCTGTTGGAGAGGCCGGCGAAGACCGCGCCTGTTCCGAAACCTGCCATGAGCGTGCCATAGGCGAGCGGGCCTCCTCCCAACTGGTCGCGGACAATCAGCGGCAGCAGCGCGAGTATGGCGATGCTCGCCAGGCCAAAGAGGGTTCCGCGTGCGATCGCCGCTTTGATTTCCGATGACATCGCCGTGAAGCGCAGCCCGTCATAGATGGCCCTCCTCATCGACTCGCGCGGAAGAGGCGACGAGCGGACCTTCCACTTGCAGCGCCATATGGTGGCCAAGGGTACCAAATAGGTGAGGGTGGTCACGGTAAAAGCGGCCAAAAGCCCGAAGGAGGCAACCACGATGCCGCCGAGCGCCGGGCCCACGGTCCGTACGGTGTTGAAGCCAACGGAAAGCAGGGTAACGGCAGCGGGAACATCGCGCCGGTCCACCATATCGCCAACCGACGCCTGCCAGGCGGGATCGTTGAGAGCGCCGCCGCATGCGATTAAAAAGCTGAAGCCGAGAATCATCCATGGGTCGACAAAGCCCAGCGCTACAACAGCGGTCAGCATCGCAGATGCTATCACCATAAGGCAGCGGCCGGCGAACATAACCCTGCGACGGCTGAAATTGTCAGCGAGAACCCCGGCGAACACGGACAAAATGAAAGCCGGCAGGTTCGATGAAGCCTGCACCAGCGCAACCATCAGATCGGAAGTCGAGATGGTAGCCATCAGCCAACTGATGGCAACAGTCTGCATCAACCAGCCGAGGCTCGAGACTTGCGTGGCGAGCCAGATCGACCGAAAGGTGGGCTGCAAAAGTGGCGCAAAGGTCGTTGGTGCAGCCAAATCTTCATTTGATCCAGCCACCCTACTCATTTTGCCAACCTTTGCTTTCCGTTATTGCCGTTTCCCATGTAATCTAGGCTGAACCGTGGCGGCTAGAAGAATAGAGAGAAACTGTTTGCCTTGCGGCACAGTTCCTCGTGATTAAGGGTTGCGGCCGAGACGCATGCCCGAGCCGGCTCACCCCGCCTTCGAAGACATCACCTGGGTGGAGCCCGGATTCTTGCTTGTAGTTTGACGCAGCATGCTTCATCAACGCGCACTTTGCCGAGCGATGCCTTTTCGCGAAACGCGACGATGTTCTTTCGTCGGAAACTCTCTCCAACGGCGTTCGATGCGCTGAGTCTGGCTTGGGGCGAGGTGAGGGCTTGCAGATCTTAGACAGGATTGATTCCTGATAGACGCAGACGGTTGCCGGGCCGCGATCGAAGAGGCGCGCGCCTTGCTGCTTCAGCTTGAACAAAAGTCTCACGCGCTCACACATGCCATCGACGACTTTCTGCTCGATCTGATGAGGCTGACTTTCATTGTTGAATGTTATGGACGCAGCTTTGAACTTTTGGCGCGAACGCTTGCCCGTAGAAGACTGGCAAAGGTCAGACTTTTTGTCGGGGGCGGTGGACTCCGCCAGGGGAGAAATGACACCCAAAGCCTGATGGCTGAAGCGACGGTCGCCCCGCGTTCCGCACAGTGGCGAAGGTAACGGCACGGCTCTTCGGCAAATGGCGCATCCTCATGGTAGCGTCTGGCCGTTCCCTCTGATGCCTCGGCCTCCCACACCTATCCGAACAGGCCCGATCCTGGAGGGTCCTCGAAGCGGGCATGAGGGCGATAGGCCGCGTGGTTGGGGTACCAAGCGTAGGCGCGGTATTGGGCTGGAAATTGGCGATGCGCGACGAAGAAGTCCGAGATCAACTCGTGCAATGGCAATTCCTAACACCGTGGACGTGTTGGAGCAGCCTCATCCTCCTAGTCAGGAACGTCATCAAGGTTATAGGATTGATGCGCGGCGAACCCTCGGAACTCAGGATCATGTTGACATCGCTGTTCGACAGAGCCGACTTGGCGCAAGGAAGCCACATCGTTTCGGAATTGCTTATCGCATGGTCTATCGTCGGCCTAGTCAAACCCTTGGCGCGGCGAGGAAGCGGCGGTCGTCGGCGTGATGCATGAGGGGAGTCGGCCGCGCCTCACCATAGGCGAAATGCAGGAACCAAAGGAAAGGACCACCTGCATGGAATTGCGAACCGCGTCCTCGGCGTCTGAGCCGCGACCCTTGCCAAGGATCATTCAACCCGCGACGTAGAGCTTCAAGCCAGCCTTGGACATGCGAACCGCGCTACCATCGTTGCAGAGGAGCCGTCCACCAGATGGTTCCATTTGTAGTCCGCACGCCTTTAGTCGACATAGCGGACTGGCTCTGGCCACCGGCAAGGTTGAAGAGTGTTCCGTTGTTGCAGTCGTACTTGGCCTACGTGAACCAGATGCCTGAGCACGCGGTCGCGTTTCAGGGTTGATCTACTCGTAAAAAGGAATTGTCTTAGGCGGAAGGCCGCACTTAATACCACTATCCTATTGGCGCCCCATCGGGTTCCCGGATTGAGCAAGTCCGGATCACTATTTTATGCCGCTGCCAGCGTTGTGTCCGCCATGTGCACGCGCGCTGCCGCTGCCAGCAGGTCGGTCTGGGTGATCAGCCCAATAATGCGTCGCTCGGCATCGACGATGACCACGGCATGGCTGCGGCCGTCGGTGAGGACCGGCAGCAGGCTCATCGCCGGCGTATCGGGAGAGGCGGTGCCAGCCTTCGACATCACAGCCCTCACCGCGTCGGTCGCCTTCGTCAGCTCGCGCAGGCCAACTACACCGACCAGCCCGCCGTCGGCGTCGGTCACCGGCAGCGTCCGGATGTTGTGATCGAGCAGCAAATGACGCGCCTGGTCGGCAGGCGCATGTTCATCGACCGAAATCACATCGCGCGACATGATGTCCTCGCACAGCAGGGTGCGGTGGGAGCGCACCATCGCCTGCAACTCGACCTGCCGCAGCAGCCGCTCAAGATCGTTGCGGTCGATATCGAAGGTTTCCTCCAGCGCGCCGAGCGCGGCATCGATATCCTCGGGCTGGAAGCCGACCCGCTCCCGCGCCGGCGGATCGATGGTTCCATGCGCGCTTTTAAGGGCGGGGGCCGCCACATGTGGATAGTTGCGCCGCGACAGTTTATGGATGCCGTAGCCGAGTGCGACCAGCACGATCGAGTTCAGCGCTACCGGAACGAAGGGAAACAGCAAGCCGGAACTGAAGACGGCCGGTCCGCCGAACACCGCAGTTAAGGCGGCGGCGCCACCCGGCGGATGCAGGCAGCGCGTAAACGACATGGCGGCGATGGCCAGCGCCACCGCAATGCCGGTAGCAAGAACGGGTTCACGCACGAAATGCGCCACGATCACCCCGACCAGCGCCGAAATCGTATTGCCACCGATAATCGACCAAGGTTGCGCCAGCGGGCTTGAAGGCACGGCAAAGAGCAGCACGGCCGATGCTCCCATTGGAGCAACTAGCAGTGCGACATGTGGGCCAGACCCGTTCGCCAGCGCACTGATCACGCGAGTCAATGCGATGCCGATCATGGCCCCGATGCAGGCGAGCAGCCGCTCGCGCAGCGTTGCACCGGCAAGGATCGGAACAAAGAGACGAAACGCCATGGCATACCCTTGGGCGAGTGGTCGGAACTCCGCGCTCCGCAATGCAGGCAAAGCCACAGATTTGGAAGTTAAGCCAATTCGGAAAGTCGGCTCACGGGGGAATACTTTTGCGCGAAACGGCCATTGCCAAATGGGTGCAGACATTTTGATCGGCTAGAGAAGGCAGACGGCACGCTGATCCGCTCGAGCGCAGCTAGAGGCCAAGGGCTGCCGTGCCGCGGGCAGCCGGAAATGGGGATGGTCGGAGGTCGAGCTGGGATGGACACTAAGGAATTCAGAGGCTTCGAAAAGCGTGCTGACAATGTGGCATGGCAAGACAAATCAGGCCCTTGTCGCTCCACTTCCGAGGCGAACTCCAGCGGAGTACAGCTTCTAGCGGTGCTTGGTCTGCCTGTCCTTGCCACCATCGGATTCGTTGGCGTCATGCTGAAACGTCCACCTGTAGCCGCTGAGAAGACGACTGCCGCCAGTGCCGTCGTGGAACCGCTATATGACGGCGGCTTGGTTACAGAGCCGGCTCGTGTCGATCGGGCGGGGGAGCCGGATGTGACGTACATGGTCCAGAAAGTGGCCAATGAAGGTGCTGGCATCGTCAACGTGATCAGGTCACGTAATAGCGGTAATACAACCGCGACCACGAGCCTCTCAGGCGTTCGATGAGGCGGGAAAATCGATCGCCGGACCAAGCGCGATTCCGCCACACTGCCATACACGAAACCGATCAGGTCACGTTCCAGGCTCGCCAGAAGATTGGAGCCGAGGCCACCTCGGCTGAACTCTGCCATGCCGCGGGCCGCCACCTCTCCCAGCCGCGGTAGAAAACGTGGGTCAGCAGCGCCGGCATGGGCGAGCAACTCCCAAATCGCGAGCATCGCCATCGGCACCGCAAGCGGCCGCAGATGTCGGCCGATGGAGCGGAAGGGCGGCGGTGCGATGGAAGCGCCGTGCGACAGCCTATCCCGACCTGCAATCGTGATCAGGCTCATCGTGGGATCTCCGGACGCCAGCGTTGCAGATGGTTTCGGCAAGCGTGAGCAGGCCGTGGATCACCAATCCGGTCAGGCCGACCACGATCATGGCCCGAAAGAACGAGTTTCAATTGAAAGAGCTGACGGCCATAGGCCATCAGGTATCCGAGCCCTTCGAACGATGCGATGAGTTCTACCGCAACCAGGGTCTGCCAGCCGTTGGCAAGGCCTTCTCGCAGCCCTGTAAAGATCGACGGCACGGCGGAAGGCAGCACGATCATCGTGAGTTTCGACCAGCGGCTGAACGAAAGGACACGGCCGGAACCCGCCTCACGACGCCGTTGCGCTTCGCTAACCTTCGCCGCCATCAGGCTGGGTAGAGGACTTGCACCTCCAAGCTGTCGATCATGCTCGGCACACAAGAAAAGGGCGGCATTGCTACCGCCCTTTCCGCTGTAAATTGATAGGGGGCTGGATTAGAAATCCATACCGCCCATGCCGCCCATGCCACCGCCGGGCATACCGGCCGGCATGCCGCCGCCAGCCGACTCCTTCTTCGGAGCCTCCGCGATCATGGCTTCGGTGGTGACCAGCAGGCCGGCGACCGAGGCCGCGTCCTGCAGAGCCGTGCGCACAACCTTGACCGGATCGACGATACCCATGGCGATCATGTCGCCATATTCGCCGGTCTGGGCGTTGAAGCCGAAGGTCGGGCCCTTGTTCTCAAGGATCTTGCCGGCAACGATCGATGCTTCCGCACCGGCGTTGGCGGCGATCTGGCGAGCCGGAGCCTGCAGCGCGCGACGCACGATGGCGATGCCGGCGGTCTGGTCGGAGTTGGCGCCGGTGACGGTGATGGCCAGCGAAGCGCGCAGCAGGGCGACGCCGCCGCCGGGCACGATGCCTTCTTCGACGGCCGCACGGGTCGCGTTGAGGGCGTCATCGACGCGGTCCTTCTTTTCCTTGACTTCGATCTCGGTCGCACCGCCGACGCGGATGACGGCAACGCCGCCCGCCAGCTTGGCGAGACGCTCCTGCAGCTTCTCCTTGTCGTAGTCCGAGGTGGTCTCCTCGATCTGCTGCTTGATCTGGGCGACGCGGCCCTGGATCTCGGCCTTCTTGCCGGCGCCGTCGACGATGGTGGTGTTCTCCTTGGAGATCGACACCTTCTTGGCGCGGCCGAGCATGTTCAGGCCGACATTCTCGAGCTTGATGCCGAGGTCTTCGGAAATGACCTGGCCACCGGTGAGGATGGCGATGTCTTCCAGCATGGCCTTGCGGCGATCACCGAAGCCCGGTGCCTTGACGGCGGCGATCTTCAGGCCGCCACGCAGCTTGTTGACGACCAGCGTGGCCAGGGCCTCGCCTTCGACGTCTTCCGAGATGATGACCAGCGGCTTCGAGGTCTGCACGACGGCCTCGAGGATCGGCAGCATGGCCTGCAGGTTGGAGAGCTTCTTCTCGTGGAGAAGAATGT
>NZ_JAMYNZ010000022.1:0-41790 GCF_040319465.1 Mesorhizobium sp. M0910 | reverse complement strand
CACCGAACACTCTCTCCACGGCATCAACACCTCCCGGCAAAAACCGAAAAGTGTTACCTATGTGTCCGGTACAAATCGTCACCTATGTCTCGGGCCGCTCACTGCTGCCATTGCCCGCCGGTGCGCAGGAAAGCTCGGCCGCGAGCTCCGGCAGCAACGGCAATTCGACGACCACCGGCTGGCTGCGCACCTTGCTTTTGTCTGTCTCGTGTCTGTCTTGCACGGCTTGATCCGGATCCACTTCTCCACGGGTCGGACTGCCCAGTCGGCAAAAGGGCGGCTGCGGCGTGACAATAGGACAGGAGAAGAGGCCGATCTCGTCCGCGTTCTACGCAGATGGTGAACGTGTGCCATAGACCAAGCGAGTGACGTTCGTTCAACCCACCGGCTGGACCGAGCGGGCCGTCGCCTGAGTAGCACTCACCGTGTCCGTCGTAACCGAGGACTTTTGTCGGATAGCGCACTGGCTTCATGCGGTCTTGACGTCGAAAATCGGCCTTCACATATTTCCCGCAGGTCGCTGCCGATTGCTGGGGCGACCATCCTCAACCACCTGAAATCGTTCAAAGATTGGAGGTTTCGATGAGCGAGAGAACATTTGAGAGTCCCGTGTTCGTGAGAGCCGCGGAAGGTCTCATTCAAGAGATCGCCTGTCTTGAGGATGCTTTCGATTTTCTCGACGAATGGCCGAAGCATCGGCGAGGCGTGATCTACGAAACGGCAACGCGCGCGTGTCACCGCGCCTACGACGGTCTCATACCGTTAAAAGTCGCGCGGGATGCGTTCGCCGGCTTTGCCCGCTCCGTGAAGATCCTCGAGGACGTCGCAACGGCGATGCCTTGGGTGGCGGCCGCAAAGTCGGGCGAGACGGGCGGCGTTGCCGCCTGACCGTTTCGGAGGGAGGAAATCATGCTTTCTCAGCCCTTCGAAAAGCCCGTTCGCGTCTGGGTCGGACTCGGGTTCCCGAGGCAGCTGAATTCGGTCGTGGATGCCTACCAGTTCGTCACCGACTGGTGCGGGAACAGCCCTGAACAAAGGGCTGCGATCCGCGCCTGTAAAGCCGCTTTGGCCGGCGAGATCGACGCGGAGACGGCGCGCGGCGTTCTCGTGCAGTTCGCCAGGAAGAAAGACATCCTGGTCGAAGACGGAATGATGCCGCCGGTCACCACTACCGGGCAGGTTCTGCAAGCTTGATCCGCGGGCGGTTTCAGAGGCGGTGGCCATCGGGCCGCCGCCCAAAAGGTGCGCCGTGCGAAAACGCGCGCGTCGATGCGCCGGCAGAGTTTGCTGGCGGTTTCTATGTGCACCGCACTCCACTGGGTTGGGCGGTGAGCAAGGTTAAGGTCACAAGCTGTCAGACGTTGCGCCTGTTTCGCTGACTAGATGGGGTAACGGACCGCCAAAAAGCCGCGAGCGGAGCGCGCCACCCAAGCGCCGTAGCAAAGTGAGCCGCCCGCTTAGCGGCCCATTACCCGCCTAGGTAAGACGTGGCGCCGCGAGCGCCGATGGAGTAATCTTGCCCCATCAGTTCTCGGGAGTAAGAGCCATGAACGCAGTTCCTCGATGGCGGCTCGCAGGCGACTGGTTCGACATCTGCAGCTGCGACATCCCTTGTCCTTGCGAATTTGCACAGCGGCCGACCGGCAATCACTGCCAGGGCGTGCTCGCCTGGCACGTGCGTGAGGGCCAATACGGCGACGTGAAGCTCGACGGCCTGACGCTGGTGGCGCTCGGAGAGTTCGAAGGCAATCTCTGGGCCGGCGAGGCAAAGGCCGTCATGGGCATGTACCTTGATGAGAAGGCCAACGAGAAGCAGCGCGAGGCGCTGCAGACCATCTTCGGCGGGCAGGCCGGCGGCTGGCCGGCGGGCTTTGCCGCCAACATTGGCGAACTGCGCGGCATGGAGTTTGTGCCGATCGCCTTCGAGGTGGCGGGCGACCTCGCCACCTGGCGGGTCGAGATCCCTGGCCGCGTCGTCGGGCGTGCGGAAGCGCTTTCGGGGCCGACTACCCCACCCGGCAAACGCGTGCAGACGATCAACCCACCGGGCTCCGAGGTCGGTCCCGGCCAGGTTGCCACCTGGGGCCGTTCCGTCGAGGTCAGCACCAAGGGCTTCGGCCTCGACTGGACGGGCACTGCCCGCTCGAGCAAGCACATACCGTTCGAGTGGACCGGCCCGAGCTAAGGCGGTGGCAGACCCACGCGCCATCGGCCGGTTCTCCTTGCCGCCGCTTGTCACAAGGCTGGGCGGCGTGCCACTCGGCCTGCTTGCTTCCATCGCGCTGCTGACGGCGGCAGCCTGGGCGGTGACGCTCTACCAAACCCTCAGCATGAACATGCCGATGGGCATTGCCGTGCGCGGCCGGATGGGAGGCGTGGAGGGTATGGCCGGCATGGCGATGGGCGGCATCGCCGCCGAGCCTTGGTCGATCGGCAACGCCGCCGTGTTTCTCGCGGTATGGACCGTGATGATGGCGGCGATGATGCTGCCTGCTGCTGCGCCGATGATCTTCATGTTCGCGTCGGCACAGTCAAGGCGCGAACGCCGCGTTGCAGTTCCGACCTGGATCTTCGTCGCCGGCTATATCCTCGTCTGGGCTGGAGCCGGCTTTCTAGTGTATGCGCTGGTCCAGCTCGGCAGCGATATCGCGATGAGCTTCGATCCGCCTCAGCGTTCGCGTTGGGCGCCGCTCGCGCTCGGCGCCACGCTCGCAGCGGCTGGGCTCTACCAGTTCACGGCGGCCAAGCACATCTGCCTCGGGCACTGCCGCTCGCCACTGGCCTTCATTGCCGAGCACTGGCGCGACGGGCGGATCGGCGCCCTTCGCATGGGGCTGCGGCACGGCCTGTACTGCCTCGGCTGCTGCTGGGCGCTGTTTGCCGTTCTGGTCGCGGCCGGTGTCATGAGCCTCGCCTGGATGCTGCTTTTGACGCTGGTCGTCTTCGTCGAGAAGCTGTTGCCGCGCGGCCGCCGCTTCGAGGCGACGGTGGGGATCGCGTTGCTCGCACTCGGCATCGCGGTGGCGAGCGGCGCGGTGGCGATGCCATGGATGGCAGGGTAGCGCCGACGGCGGCTCGGCCCGACATTAACGGCGTCGGCAAGGAAGCGGGCCGAAGGGAAAATCGTCTCTCCGTCGCGGGCGACCACCTCGAAGGGTCCGCCATGGATGTGCATGGGGTGGATGAAGCCGTTGTTGGTGCCGATGAAACGCACTTTCAGGGTCTCGCCGACCTTCACGCGGATCGTCTCTGGCGCGAGCCGCTGGAGTGGAGCTTTCTCGCCATCGGCACTTCGGCAAGTCCAGCCCGATAAGTCCTCCTGGCGACCGCTATCAGGCGCCACGTCTGCCGCCGCCAAGGCCAATCCCGTTTTACGAATCGGAGCCTGATATATCCCAGGCGCCGACACCGTTTCCCGCCATTCCCTGGAACAGATCATCCGCTTGCGCCGGTGAAAGGTTCGTGTCGGTGGCGACCCACCAGGTGAGGACCGCAAGAAATGCGCCGGCGATGAACTGGACGGCGAATTCGACGGGCACTCCACCTCCACCGACCCGCTTTCCGACAAGTTCTGCTCGGACGGCGCGCCGGATACGCTCGCGCAATTCGTCATGGATCGTGTCGCCGCTGCTCGCAAGCAGCGCGTGGTGAAGCGACCGGAACGCAAGTGCGTGTTCGAACATGGGAAGGCTAAACGCAAACAGGCGAGCACCAATCTCCTGACTTGCCGACATGCGCCCACGGCTTAGCGACCCCAGATGCGCCTCGATGGTCGCGCTGCGTAGAGCATCCTTGTCTGCGTAGTGGGTATAGAAGGTAGACCTGCCGACATTTGCTCTCTGACAAATGTCGTCGACCGTTTTGGCCGCATATGCGTGCTCCGGGATCAGGGCAATAAGCGCATCCTGCAGCAGCGCGCGCGTCCGCGCGACGCGGCGATCGATGGTGTTTGAGTCGCTCGTTCGGTCGATTTTTATGGTCATCGCCACGTTCGGCGCCTGCTTCTGGACATTCAAAGCTCTGGTGTCCGGAATCTCATGCTGGACATTGTGTCCAGTATGATACGCCAAGTCCAGAAGCTCAAATCGTATATTGGACAGGCCGCAACGGAAGGTCGCCGACATGCACTTATCTGGTCACCGCGCCGGCAACGGACGGCATTCGCGCAAGGGCGTGATCGCGATGGCCCTGCTTGCCAAACTGTCGCTCGTCGCCGGCTTCCTCTTTCTGGGCAATTTTGGCATGGGCTACATCGGCGCCGGCGCCTGGGTGGCGGCGTTCCACGGCCTTATCCTAGCGGCAATCGCGATCGTATTGCTCTGGGGCTTCCTTTCTCGCATAGGCCTCGGCGGAAAAGGCACGCACGGCGCGAGCGACAGGGGGATCGGCATCGTCCTGCACCGGGCGGCGGGCTATGACTGGCTTGCGCGCGTTCTGACCCTCGGCCGCGAGGGGCGGTTTCGCGAGCACATGCTTCGCTTGGCGAAGCTCCGGCCCGGCGAAGCGGTGCTTGATGTCGCCTGCGGGACGGGAACCCTTGCGATTGCCGCGAAGCGGCTAGTGGGTTCTGATGGAGGCGTCACGGGCGTCGATGCTTCGGCTGAAATGATCGAGAGGGCGCGCGCCAAGGCCAAAAGGTCTGGCCTCGATCTGACCTTCGTCAACGGGACGGCGCAGAAGCTTCCCTTCAAGGACGCGCAGTTCGACATTGTGATCGGTACGCTGATGCTGCATCATCTGTCGAAGCCCGTTCGATCGGCCTTCGTCCGCGAGGCAGCACGCGTCTTGAAGCCCACTGGCCGGCTGTTGCTTATCGATTTCGGCAGGCCGGTACGCAAGTCCAGATTGCCGAGACTTCATCGACATGGTCACGTGGACATGAATGGGATCGCCTCGTTGTTGACCGAGAGCGGATTCAAGGTCGGCGACATCGGCGCCGTCGGAACCAAGAACCTGAACTATGTTCGCGCGACGACGGACAAGGTCCGATCAGCGTGACCGAGGCATGCGACAGCCGCCAGACTTAAGCGTCGCCCCGAAAAGTCACGCGACATGGAGCCCGAGCCTCGAAGGGTAGCAGTCTGGCGGGTCGTGCGAACTGAGCGCCAGCCTTGCCGACTCGTGGCAGGGTCGTCGACGTGGGGCGTGACGGCAAGCCCCTGATCCGCATCGTTGCTGATCTCGGCCGAAGCCCGCCTCGGCGGCCAACGCCTCGGCGCTTCAATCGGTCAGTGTTGTAGATATTTGACGAGCGCCGCAATCGCGAGCACGAGGGCGACCAACACCAGGATCCAGATGAGGCCCATCCCGCCCATCAACCACATGCCCCCTGACCCATCCATCATGGAAATGATCCTCTGGCGCGAAGGCTGAGTTCGCCGCCCACGATTGGCGAGTGCAAGCTAAGTTAAGTCGCCGGCAACCTCCGTCAAGACAACGGTGATTCCGGTTACAGAACGGGGAAAGATGCATACTCCGGCAATTCTACATTCCCCCGCCGCAGCCGTCGGACAGGTCCCATACGTTCACAATTTGCCTGCCGTCAAAGCCGTGTTCGTGGATCAGGTATTTCGCCAGTCCGCCATACACTCTCCAGCGCCAGCACGGGCAGCAGCAGGGGCCCTTCTCCTCGGAATTGGCCATCGCGTAATCGTATGCCTTCTGCTCGTCCCCGGTGAGCTTCAGATCGTAGTAAGGCAGCATCTGCTGCGCGGTCGCCGCCGGTATGTCGTACGGGTCGCTGGGGATCATCGGGATGGCGCGATATTGGGTAAGCCCATTTACCTGCTCGCGATAGCGTTTCAATTCCATCGGGCTGCAGCACGAGCCCTTGATGCGCGCCATCGCGGGCATGGTCGCGATCGACTCGGTAAACTTGGCCGAGCAGGTGCTGTTGCCGCTCTCGCTAAGATCTTTGAACCGTTTGGTCAATTCGGGATCGTCGGCAGCGATTGCCAAATCCGGTGCGAGAAAGCCTGCAGCCGCGGCGGCGCCGAAGACGCCGAGAATGACGGTGCGTCGGTTTGGGGTCCTTGTCATTTGCCGCTCCTCGCCTGCTCGATGAGCTTCTTCAGCGTCGCAAGATCGGTGGCGCCGGGAAAAATCTGGTCGCCGGCGATAAATCCCGGCGTTCCCGTTATTCTCAGCGCCTGGGCCAGTTCCATGTTGCGGTCGATCAGCGCCTGGATGTCCGGCTGCCGCATATCGCCCTTCATGCGCTCGACGTCCAGCCCGGCCTCGGCGGCGATCTTGAGGACGGCCGCCTCGGTCACCCTTGTCTTGGACCCATAGAGCGCCTTGTGAAACGCTGTGTATTTGCCCTGCTTGTCGGCGGCGAGCGCCGCCTTGGCCGCGAACACCGAATCTGGGCCGAGGATGGGGAATTCCTTGTAGACGATCCTGAGTTGCGGATCGTCGGCCGCAGCCTGTTCCATGACCGGCGCCATCTGCCTGCAATAGGGGCAATTATAGTCGAAGAACTCGACCAGGGTAACGTTGCCCTCGGCGTTGCCGCCGACTGGACTTTGCTTGTCACGGAAGATGTCGTCCGCGCGCGCCTTGAGCACCTGCCTGGCCTGGGCTGCATCTGCTTCACGCTGGCGCTGGTCCAGGCTTTTCAGCGCCTGCACGAGAACCTCCGGATGCGCCAGGATATAGTCGTGTATCCGCTGGTCGAACTGATCCTGGGACATTTCGCCTGCAGCATTCGCCTGTATGGCTTGAAAGCCCGGATCGAGCAGGAACCATCCTGTCAGGCCGGCAAAGAGCAGGGCGCGGGCGATGCCGCTGCAATACCTGGCTGCATCTCTTGGCTTGGTGAACATGCGCGTCTCCCTTTCTTGTCGTCGAGAATGTCGGTGCCTCTCCGTCAAAAGAGGCTCTTCAATTTTGCCAGCCAGCCTTCGTCCCGTTCGTGGTGCGTGCGCTCGACATTGTTAGTGAGCGCGTTGACGAAGGTGACGAGATTGACGGGCGCGAAGTTCAGGCCGTGGAAATTCGCCCGCCAGCGGCCCTCCTTGTCGATCACATGCGTGACGATCCCGTGCATCTGGTAGCCATCATTGGTCAGGCTGAATTTGTGACCGAAGGCTTCCGCCAGATTGCGGGTCATATCCTCCGGCTGGCCCGGGGCAGTGGCCAGGAACAGCCAGTTGACAGGGTCGAGCCCATGCGCCGGTCCATAGGCATTGAGCACATCGGCTTGTCCTTTGTGGGGTCGGTGGTGATCGTCACGAAGGTGACCTGATCCTTCATCGGCGTGCTATTCACCATCTTCTGGATCTCGGCGATCTTCTCGGCATGCAGCGGGCAGACGTCCGGGCACGATGTGTAGATGAAATGGAGGACGACGACCTTGCCGATGAGGTCGGCCGGCCGCACGATGCGACCGTCGGCGGTGCGCAGCGTGAAATCGGGCGTTGGCCTGTCGATCTGCTGGAAATATTTCTCGTCGTTCTGCAGCATGGCGTCGACTTCGTCCATTGAATGCGCCCGCGCTCCATGCGTGAAGCCGGCGATCAGCGCGGTGAAGACGATCAGGGCGCACAACAGACGCATCCATTCGTTCCAAGCGGATGAAACGTCCCGAACCGTCGGCTCGTCCCGGTTTCTGGCAAGCATCAGCCTTTTCCTTTCGGGCTAGCGGCAATACGGCTGCGGATGAAATCGACCATGTCGGGAGAATCCCATTCAGCCGGCCCGATCAGCCGGCCAATCTCCTTGCCGTCGCGGTTGATAAGCACGGTCATCGGCAGGCCCACCGCGCCGAGCGTGAACATGACTTTGGCCGAGGTATCGATGTTCAGCGCAAGGTGTGTCACGCCGGTCTCGGCGAAGAATTTCTTCACGGCGTCGGGACCCTTCCGGTCCATCGACAGCGCGACGACCTCGAAATCCGGTCCGCCGAGCTTGGCCTGCAGCCGATCAAGCGTAGGCATTTCCTTGCGGCAGGGCGCGCACCATGTCGCCCAGATGTTGAGCAGAACCACCTTACCGGAGAAATCGGCGAGCGTTTTCGGCTTGCCGGTGCCGTCCTCGAAGCTGATTTCCGGCACGGCGGCGGGCGTATCGAGCAGTGTGAAGTTCTCAGATGCCCCCGCTGCCACGGAGGGCGGCGGAAACGCCAGCAGCGAGCAGACAAGGAAGATAGCCCATTTGCACTTGATCACGGTGCGCTCACTCGGTCGCATAGACGGTCGGCGCCTTGCCGTCCTTGGTGAAGGCGTAGATCGTCCAGGTCTCGGACTTCTCGCCGCCCATGCCGGGCGCGCCTGCCGGCATGCCGGCCAGCGTGATGCCGCTGATAGCTGGCCGCTCGGTCAACAGCTTCTTGACGATTTCGACTGGCACAAGGCCGTCGACGACATAGCCGTCGACCATCAGTGTATGGCAGCCCTCAAGGTCCGCCGGCACGCCGGCATCGCTGCTGATTTGAGAGAGATTGTTGACCGGCTTGATATCGACCTTGAAGCCATTGTGCTCAAGGTAGTTGGCGTAGGATTCACAGCAGCTGCATTGCGGGTTCTTGTACATGACGGCGTTGATAGTCGCGGCGAAGGCGGGCAGCGGCGTTGCGATCAGCAGGGACAGTGCGGCAAGGCGGTAGGTCAGTTTCATTGCAGTTCTCCTTGGTTGGATAAAACTTTCAGGTCACGTGGAACACTGTCATCAGGCCGGCCATCTGGTGATCGGCGACATGGCAGTGCAGCATCCAGTCACCGGGATTGTCGGCAACGAAGGCGCATTCGATCGTGTCCTTGGGGGCGAGCAGCACCGTGTCCTGCCATTGCCGGTGCGGTACCGGCAAGCCGTTGCGCGAAAGCACCGACAGGCTGAAGCCGTGAACGTGCATGGGGTGCCACCAGGCGGTTTCGTTGCGCACAGTGAGGTGGCAAGTCACGCCGCGTTTGAGCGTAAACTGCGGCGCCATGCCGGCATCGCCATCGCCGGTCATCGACATGCCGTTGATTGCCCAGGCGGCGGCGCCGTTCATGCCGGGCATCGCCATGCCCATCATACCGCCGACGCCGGCCAGCTTGCCGCCGCCCATCATGCCGCCTTGCAGGACGATCTCATGCCGTTCGGCCTTGGCCAGATCGGGGGCCGGCAGCGGATTGGCGGGCAGGCGACGCGGCGCATCGAGAAGATGGTGGCGCAGCGGCGGCGCCTTGTCATAGGCAAGCGTTGTCAGCGTGTAGATGAGGCCGTCATAGAAGTCGTCGACCACGGCGTGCCTGCTGCCGGGACCGCCCTGCATGTCGAGCATAATGTCGATGCGCATGGCCGGTGCCAGCACCAGGCGGCCGTCTTCCGGTTCATGCGGGTCGCAGGGCTGGCCGTCGACCGCGACGATCACCGGACGGTGACCCTCGAAGCGCAGCGCCACCATGCGGGCAAGGCAGGCATTGGCGAGCCGCAGTCTGACGCGCTCACCTGCCGTCACGCTCAGGTCGGCCGGCGCCGCGCCGTTGATGGTGACGGCATTGCCGACGCGGCCCGACATCGACGCATCCATCATGCTGCCGAAGCCGCCGGCGATCTGGCCGTCACTGGTGAGCCGCCAGTCCTGCAGCAGCCAGAGGAGATCGCGGTCGGCGGCGACGGGCTCCCGTTCCTCAACGATCAGCGGGCCGGCGAGTCCACGGCCGATCTGTACCAGGCTGTCGGCATGCGAATGGTACCAGAAGGTGCCGGCATCTGGCGGCGTGAACTCATAGACGAAGTTCTCGCCCGGTCCGATCGGCCTCTGGGTCAGGTCCGGCACGCCGTCCATGGCGTTCGGCAAACGGATGCCATGCCAATGGACGGTCGTGTCTTCGTCTAGTCCGTTCTCGACAGTGATGCGGACCGGCTGGCCCTGCCGCAGGCGCAATGTTGGGCCGGGGGTGGTGCCGCTATAGGTCCAGACTGCGGTAGACGGACCTTCGGCGCCATTGAGCAGCGCCTGGCCCGGGCCGACCTTGATCCGGCGCTCGTCCTCGGTCGAGGCGCGTGCAGGACGCAGCGAGCAGGACACGGCAGCGCCCGCCGCCGCCGCAAAAAACCCGCGGCGCGATATCGAATGACTGAAATCGTATTTCACCCTGCTAGCCCTTTGCGATCTCGATCGATGGCGAGCCACTCGGCATCGAACTGGAATGCTGTATGCGCCCGCGCGCGCAACGATGCGCAACACAGGCGATCAGGCGCCGGGAATCAGCCGCGTCACGGCTGAAACGGCGTCAAGCGCTGAGTCGGGGAGGGTATGGGTCGGGTAGGGAACTTCGTCCCTGCAGGAACGGGGCAGCTTGCGTCGATGGCTGCTGCACGTGGAGAACTGCCGTCACCGCGAGGTCTTGCGGCAGCACCGCCAGCACCGGTGCGATGCAGGTCGGCGGACAATGCATCGGGTTGCCACTGTCGCCGATGTCTTTGAGGCACGCCCTGCAGTCGCCGTTCATGGAAGCACCGGCCAAAGTGCCTGTGCTGGCACCGGTGGACATCGCCATAGCGTCCGCCATCTTGGCCGACATGACGCTGGCCTGAGCGGCAGACAGGCTGAACCCGGCGGTCAGGAAGACCGCTATTAGCATGACGAGGAGATGCTTTGGCGACAGCCGGGCCATCATCCGCCTACGCTGGCCGCAAAATGCAGCTTTTGCAAGTCCCCGATGCTGCGACATCAAGACTTACGCGATAAGCTCCGGATTGGCTTCGGTGAATTCAGCGTGCGGAACGAATGATGGCTAGTTCCTTCATCGCGAAGGGCCCGGTCGATCAGCACGAAATAGGGCGGTGGTCCAAGCACCGTGATCTGGCCGGCCGAGGTGATGCTGATCAGCAGGCGGCACCCCGACGCGAAAAGCTGCTCGGCGACCGGCACGGCGAACGAGGAGCCGACCGCACAGCCAAATGATGCCAAGCGTCTGGCCATCCAGTTCGAACTCGTGAAGGACGGTATGATAGCAGGCCCAGCCCGACGATGGGCGGGCGCGGCCTTCTTTGCGCAACCGGCGCACTATGTCGCCGTCCGGATCAAGGACACACACAGAAGGCATACGTTCCGGCGACAGGCCTTTTTGCCGCCGCGCCTCGCGAAGCATGTTTCAACCTGAAACACGGACTCGGCCGAATAGTCCTTCAGCTCAAGCAGCGGTGATCGCGGAACTGGTGGCGTCATGTTGTTCGATCGAAAACTTTTGGCTGCGGGACCACTCAGGCCGCTGCCTCAATTGGAAGGCCTGCGGCCTTCCAATCGGGATACCCGTCCTCGAGCCGGTGAGCGACATACCCTCGCGCCCGCAGTGCCGCGACAGCCTCGAACGAGAGAACGCAATAACGGCCGCGGCAATAGGCAATGACCTCGCGGTTCGCGGGAAGTTCCGCCAGCCGGTTTTCAAGTTCAGCGAACGGGATGTTGAGCGCCCCCGGTAGATGTCCGAGCGCGAATTCGTCCTCCGACCGGACATCGAGAACCGTGACAAGGCCATCACGCAACCTTGAGACAAGCTCTTCAGGCGACACAGCCTCCAAGGCGTCGCGAGCCTGGAAATAGTCGGTCATGACGCGGTTGACCTCGGCGACGTTCCGCTCGCCCACGCGCCCCAGAGCCTTCATTAATTCAACCACCAGAACATCTCCTGAAAGGCGATAGAGCATATGCTTGCCATGCCGCTCGGCCTCGACAAGTCGCGCGCGTCGAAGGATTTGAAGGTGGCGCGAGGCGTTGGCAAAGTTGAGGCCGGCCCGAGCCGCTAGTCCTTCGACGCTGCGTTCACCCTGTGCGAGGTGCTCCAGCAATTCCAGCCGATGCGCATGCCCGAGCGCCTGAGCCACCTCTGCAAGGCTGGCGAAAATCGCCTGTTTTGGTCCAATGCTTGACACGACTGTTCCTCGGTGAAACATTCAGCAGAATAATTGAATATTACCGCAGGCGAGGTAGGGAGCGCAAGCCATGATCCTCCGTCAATTCCTCCATTCCGATCCCGTCGCCGCATCCTACCTGTTCGGATGTGGTGGAAAATCGGCCGCTGCGGTGGTCGATCCGGTCGGTGACATTGCGCCTTACCTTAGGGTCGCCGAGGCGACGGGCATGCGCATCCTCTATGTGGTCGACACGCACATCCATGCCGACCACATTTCCGTCGGGCGGGCGCTCGCTGCAGCGTCCGGCGCGGAATACCTGCTCTTCGAAGGCGCGGAGGCCGGGTTCCCGTTTCTGCGCGCCATGCACACGCCCGGGCATACGCCGGAGCACATTTCGCTTTTGGTCACCGATCGGACACGCGCGAGCGAGCCGTGGTTCGTGCTGACAGGCCACACGCTGATGGTTGGCGATCTCGGGCGAACCGAACTGGCAACCGACGCCGAGGCCGGCGCGCGGACGCTGTTTTCCAGCGTGCGCCGTCTCAAGCAACTGCCGGATCACGTCGAGGTGCTGCCCGGCGCATATTCCGGCTCGGTCTGCGGGCGCTCGCTCAGCGGCAAGCCGACATCGACGATTGGCTTCGAGAAGCGCTTCAACAAAGCATTCCGCATTGAGGACGAGGGCACCTTCGTCGCCACGATGGTCGCCGACATACCACCTCCGCCGCCGGATGCGGCGCGCAACCGAGCCACCAATGCCGGGTTGGCCGCCGCGGCCTGACCGATGGGCGTTTCGCGGTCAGCAGGCTCGACTGTCAGACTTGGGCTTAGGGAAAACTGGCGGCAGTTTGCTCTCCTGATGCTGGTGAATGCTTTTGTCGGCGGCATGGTCGGGATCGAGCGAACGGTCGTGCCCCTCATCGGATCGGAAGAGTTCGGCATCACGTCAACGACACTTGTCGTCTCCTTCATCGTGAGCTTCGGCGTGGTCAAGGCGCTTGCCAATCTCGTCTCCGGCCAACTCGCCGATAGCTGGGGGCGCAAGCGCGTTCTCGTCCTCGGCTGGCTTGTCGGCTTGCCGGTTCCGTTCATGATCATCTGGGCTCCGAGCTGGGGATGGGTGATTGCGGCCAATGCACTGCTCGGCATCAATCAGGGACTGGCCTGGTCGATGACTGTGGTCATGAAGGTCGATCTCGTCGGTCCGAAATCACGTGGCCTTGCAGTCGGCCTCAATGAATTTGCCGGCTATCTCGCCGTCGGCGTAACGGCATTCCTCACGGGCTATCTCGCTTCGCGATACGGCCTGCGCCCGGTGCCCATCTATCTCGGGATCGGCTACGCCATCGTCGGCACCGTACTGTCGGTGCTGCTAATCCGTGACACGCGCGACCACCTCCGGTTGGAAACATCCGCTCACGCAATGCAATCCGCGCCGATCAGTTTCCGGGAGGTGTTTGCGCTGACCTCGTTCCGGAATCGCAATCTGTTCGCGGCTTCGCAAGCCGGCCTAGTCAACAACCTCAACGACGGCATGAGCTGGGGTATTTTCCCATTGTTCTTCGTGTCCTTCGGACTTGGCATCGAGCGCATCGGCATCCTGAAGGCGGTCTATCCCGCAACATGGGGAATCCTGCAGGTCGTCACCGGCCCCTTGAGCGATCGCTGGGGCCGCAAGGGCCTGATCGTCGCAGGGATGTGGACCCAGGCCGGCGGTCTGTTTCTTACCGCCGCCACGGGCCGGTTCGAATGGTGGCTCATCGGCAGTCTTCTGCTCGGCCTTGGAACGGCAATGGTCTATCCAAGTCTGATCGCTGCCGTTTCCGACGCCTCGCATCCCAGCTGGCGCGCCCGCTCGCTCAGCGTCTATCGGTTCTGGCGCGATCTCGGCTACGCGATCGGCGCGCTCTCAGCAGGTCTCATCGCCGATCGCTTCGGGCTCTCGTGGGCGGTAACATCGATTGCCGCATTGACGTTTGTCTCTGGCGCAATTGTTGCCATCGCGATGCAGGAGGCCGCCAAAGGTTCGCGCCAACCTTCCCGCAGATAGTCGACCGGGGGTCGGCCTGATATTCGATGGCACTCACGGACTCGCTCACGCTCATCCTACGGTACATTGGTGTTGCGCAACTGGCCATCATTGCCGGCCTGGCCGTTCGTGATCTGCGCTTCAGTCTCGTCGGCTACCTCGTTGCGGTGTTCTGCTTTGGGGTCGCCTCCAGCACCAGATTGCGAGCCTGCCGGCTCGGCAATCCTTAGCGTGTAGTATTCGATCGGAACGCCTCTCGTACCGACGCGCATCAGCTTGTTCCTCGCTAAAGGAACGCGTTCAGGCAGTATGCTCGCATGGGTTGGACAAATCCATATGATGTCGACGCGAGCCAATGCGCCTGTGGGCTCACGTGGGTTGACGGATGGGCAGGTGCCAAGTCGGACCAGCGCCTACTGTATATGCAGAAGCTTAGACAGCCACCTGAGTTCCGATCTCGACCACACGTCCGGTCGGAATCTTGCAATATTCAGTCGCATCAGCCGCCGTGCGCGCCAGCCCGGTGAACAGCTTGTCGTGCCAGACCGGCATGCCGGAATTGGGCGATGTCTTGAGCGAGCGCCGCGACAGGAAGAAGGATCTCGTGATGTCGAACTTCCAGCCTTCTTGCGGCGGATCGCCAGCGCGCGGGGGATGTTGGGCTGCTCCATATAGCCGAAGGTCAGCGTCCCGAAAAAACCTTGGTCAAGCAATGGGGTAGAGCCCTCCAATTTCTGGAGCAGGGAACTTGCTTCTTCACGGGAAACACCGGAGGAATGATGATCAACTGAGAATTGATTCGGAGCTTGTGCATGCGCGGGGTGCAAGCGGCTTTGGCTGCGCTGATTCTGACCGGTTCCTTCACTTCCGCCCTCGCCGACAACAGTTCTCCCTTCATCTATTTTGCAACCGAAGATCCTTTCGCTGCCGGTCAACCGACGAAGAACGACGTCTATGTTTTTGGGGGCGTCTTTGTGACCGGGTCCTTCGGGGATACTATCAACGTCTTCGGAGCCGACTATACGAACAATTACATGATTGGAGCTGCTTACGGCCGTGATTTCGCCGATGTTGGCGCCGGTTTTGTCCTTGGCGGTGTGACTGGGGCTGCCATAAGGTTTGGCGAGGACGACGATACATCCGGAGAGCTTTGGGCCGGGATGCGGCTTCGCCACCAGGGCCTTGTCATCGGCGATCTGGCGATTGCGCCAGCGCTGACGGCCGGTGTCAGTGCCGTTACAGGCGTCACCGAGATCGAGCACGCCCGCGAAATCCATTACGATGGCGATGCATCCTTCCTTGGTTTTATCGGCGCGGAGCTTTCTTTCAGACTAAGGCAAGCTCCCAACGTCGAGCTTGTCTATCAACTCCATCACAGATCCGGCGCCGGAGGCACGTTTGGAAACATGGGAGAGGGTTCCAACGCGAATACTGTCGGAGTGCGTTATCGCTTTTAGCTCACGCCTGAATGCTTCGAGTCGGGGCTGACATTCTGTGAGGGTGCGCTGGTTGCCGGCCGCACGCCACGAGAGCGGCCGAGTAGGCGCGCTGGATGGCTTGAGAGCGCGGGCGCAATCCACCATTCTTCACGGGATCCTTGATGGGCCGTACCAAGCGACACTATCGTTCGAAAGGTTCTCCCAGCGAAGCCACGCCGTTGAGCTTGAGCAGACGGCGGTTCGAAGAGATGATGCCGAGCACGATCACGGTCACGAGATAAGGCAAGCTCGATAGAAGTTGCGAGGAAACGTCCAGCCCTGTCGCCTGGGCCGCGAGGCTTGCGAGGGACACGGCGCCGAAGAGGCACGCACCGAGGAAGATACGGCTGGCAAGCCAAGTGCCGAAGACGACGAGCGCAATCGCAATCCAGCCGCGCCCTGCGATCATGCCATCGGCCCAGAGCGGAGTGTAGACCACGGATGCGTAGGCACCGGCGAAACCTGCCAACGCGCCGCCGAAGGCGACCGCGGCGAACCGCACGGCGATCACCGGATAGCCGAGCGCACGGGCCGCCTTGGGGTTCTCGCCGACGGCGCGGACGACGAGGCCTGTTTTGGTGTAGGCGAACATCGCCCAGATGGCGACGGTCGCGGCAAGCGAAAGCCACACGACAACGTCTTGGGCGAACAAGCCGCCGATCACCGGGATATCCGAAAGCCCGGGCAATGAAAGCTTCGGAAGCCCCTTAACCGTGAGGCTCTCATAGCTCTTGCCGAACAGCGCCGAGAGGCCTTGGCCGAGGATGCCTATGGCAAGGCCTACCGCAACCTGGTTTGCGCGAAATCCCAGCGCGATGACGGCAAAGACCAGGGAAAGAGCCGCGCTGGCGAGGCCCGCGGCGAGGAAACCGAGGAGATGCCCGCCGCCTTGATAGACGATAATGAAGGCGATGACGGCGCCGAGGGCCATCAGTCCCTCCACCCCGAGATTGAGGACGCCGGCCCGCTCGGCCACCAGTTCGCCGAGCGCCGCCAGGAGAAACGGCGTAGCCGCCGCCAACATCTCGGCGATGATGAACTCGACGGCGTTCATGACGTGCTTCCGTGGGCGGCATGGCGCCATTCGAGCCGGTAGCGGACGAAGGCAATGGCGACGAGATATGCGAGCAGCAGGCTGCCCTGGAAAACCCTGACCGCAGCGACCGGCAGATTTGCCGAGACCATGGCGTTATCGCCGCCGATATAGAGGGCCGCCATGAGCAACGCGGAAAAGGTGATGCCGACCGGGTGAAGGCCACCGAGATAGGCCACGATGATGGCGGCATAGCCGTAGCCGGTCGAGATGGAGCGCTGCAGCTGGCCGAGCGGCCCGGCCACCTCGGCCGCTCCGGCGAGGCCTGCCGCGAAACCGCCGATGAGCAGGGAAAGCCAGATCGCCCGTCCTTCGTTGAAGCCGGCGTATCCGGCCGCGCGTGGCGCGAGGCCGCCGACCTGCAGCTTGAAGCCGGCGAAACTCCTCTGCATGAAGATCCAGGCCGCAAGGGAGAACGCGCAGGCGATAAGCAGCGAGACGTTGACGCGGGTGCCGGGGATCAGGATCGGCACCATCGCGTCGGACTGGAACATCACCGACTGCGGGAAGTTGAAGCCGTTTGGGTCCTTCCAGGGGCCGAGAAGCAGGTAGTTGAGCAGTTGCGCGGCAACGAGCGCCAGCATGAGCGATACCAGAATCTCGTTTGCATTGAGCTTCACGCGCCAGAAGGCCGTGAGCGACGCCCACAGAGCGCCGCCCAGCGCACCGATGACAAGCATGGAGGGCCAGATCCATTGGCCCGTTGCCTCTGGGAACCAGATGGGAATGGCCGATGCGAAAATCGCGCCGAGGATGAACTGGCCCTCGGCGCCGATGTTGAAGACCTTTGCGCGAAAGCCGATCGCGAGCCCCTGCGCGATCAGCAGTAGCGGCGCGGTCTTAAGCAGGACTTCCGAGAAAGAGGTCCAAGACAGGAAGGGCTCCAGAAGCATCGCGTGGAAAACGGCTACCGGATCGCGGCCCATAAGGAGGTAGAGCCCGAGATTGAGAAGCGTCGCCAAGGCGAGCGCGACGGGCGGGGCGATCAGTTTGACGGGAAGCGAGGCATGCTCCCGGCGAACCAGAACGGGAAGGAGCGGCGCGGACAGAGCGCTCATGCAGGGACCTTTTTAGCCGTCGAATGCGCGCCGATCATGTAGCGGCCGATCTCCTCGGGTCTCGTGTCGCGCGTCACCAGCGGCGGGCTCAGCCGGCCTTGATGGATCACCTGGATCGAATCGCAGAGTTCGAACAGCTCCTCCAGTTCCTCTGAGATGACGAGGATACCCATGCCTTCGTTGCGCAGGGCAATGAGGCGCCGGCGGATGGCGGACGCGGCGCCGATGTCGACGCCCCAGGTGGGTTGCGCCACGAACAGCAATTGCGGGGACAGCATGATCTCTCGACCGACGATGAACTTTTGCAGATTGCCGCCCGAAAGCGCGCCGGCCTCCGCTTCCGAACCGGGCGTGCGCACGTCGTATTGCCGGATGCAGTCCTCGGTGAAAGCCTTCACCTGGTTCGTGTCGACGAGGCCGCGTTTCAACAGGCCGAACGGATGGGCGGTCAGAAGGCTGTTGAGGACGAGCGACATTTCCGGCACCGCGCCGCGGCCAAGCCGTTCCTCGGGAACGAAGGCGAAGCCCAGTCGGCGGCGGGCGGCCGCGTCGAGCGCGCCGACATCCTTTCCCATCATATAGATACGGTCGGACTGTTCGCGCGGCAGCACCGTTTCGCCTGAAATCAACGCTGCGAGTTCACTCTGCCCGTTGCCCGATATGCCCGCGATCCCGAGGATCTCGCCGGCCCGGACCGTCAGGCTGACGTCGGAAAGCGCCACCGCGAAGGGATCGTCCGGCCGATGGTCGAGGCCGACGATTTCGAGGCGCTTTTCGCCGCCGGAATGCGCAAGCGCCGGCATGGGCTGCGGCATGTCGCGGCCGATCATCATCCGGGCAAGGTCGTGCGCGTCGTGGTCGCGCGGGTCCACGCGGCCGGTGATGCGCCCGCCGCGCAGGATGGTCGCGCGGTCGCAGACCGCGCGGATCTCCTCCAGCTTGTGCGAGATGAACAGGATGGAGACGCCGCGGTCGCGCAGCCGCCGTAATGTCTCGAATAGCTTGTCCACCGATTGCGGGGGCAGGACGGAGGTCGGTTCATCGAGGATCAGGAGTTGGGGTTCGGTCATCAGGCAGCGGATGATTTCCACCCGCTGCCGCTCTCCGACAGAGAGCGCGTGCACATGAGCGAGCGGATCGACTTCGAGTCCGAACTCGCGGCCGAGCATGCGGATGCGATCCGCAAGATCCGATTTGCCCCTGGGCACGACCAGCCGGATGTTCTCCACCACCGTCAGCGTCTCGAACAAGGAGAAATGCTGGAAGACCATGCCGATCCCCTTGCGCCTCGCATCCGCCGGGGAAGCGAGGGCCAGGGGTTCCCCTTTCCAGGTCGCCATTCCGGCGTCCGGCTGCTCGACGCCATAGATCAGCTTCATCAGCGTCGACTTGCCCGCTCCGTTTTCCCCGAGGATCGCATGGATCGAGCACGGAGCCACATCCAGATCGATGTCTCTATTGGCATGGATTTGGCCGTAGCTCTTGGAGATGCCGCGCAGCGACAGGAGCGGGGTGGTCATGGTTACTTGGGCAGCGGCGTGGTGACACCCTTGACGTGCCAGTCCATTGCGACGATCTCGGCATCGGTCATCGTTTTGCCGGCGGGGACTCCCTCGCTGCCGTCGGCCTTGGCGAACGGACCGGCAAAGGGCGAGAAGCTGCCGCCGGCGATCTTGGCTTCAACCTCTTTGATCCTGTTCATCATGTCGGCCGGGATACCCGGGTTCCAGTCAACGACCTCTACAACCTTGTCGCCGACACCTAGGAAAGCGTTGACGCCCTTGAACTTACCGGCGAGGTGGGCGTCGACCGAGGCTTTGAAGAAGGGTGACCAATCGGTCGCCACGCAGCCTAGATAGGCTTTAGGCGCATATTTCTTCATCGACGAATTGAGGTTGAAGGCAGGGACGCCGGCCTCCTCGCAGGCCGACACGACGGAGGGCGTGTCCTGCGCGTTGGAGAAGATTACGTCGCATTTCTGCGCCAGCAGCGCCTTGGCGGCTTCCTGCTCCTTGGCCGGATCGAACCAGGAGTTCACCCATACGACCGAAACCTCGACATCGGGTTTCACTGCTTGCGCGCCCAGCGTGAAGGCATTGATGGAGGTGATCAGTTCGGGAATGGCGAAGGCGGAGACCGAGCCGAGCTTGCCGGTCTTTGACAGCGCGGCGGCCGCCATGCCCATCAGGTAGGTACCCTGGAAATATTGGGCCGCGAAGGGCGAGAAGTTCGGCGCTACCTGGAAACCGGAAGCATGCAGCACGGTGACGTCGGGGTTACGGCGCGCGATCTGCAGGGCACCGTTCTGGTAGCCGAAGGAGCCGGCGATCAGGAACTTGTTCCCGTCGGCGACCACCTTGTTCATGATGCGGTCGGCATCCGGTCCTTCCTGTATATTCTCGATGATGGTGACCTTCACCTTGTCGCCGTAGGCTGCCTTCACCGGCTCGAGCCCGTCGGCGAGCGCACGGCCCCAGCCGACATCGCCGACCGGCGACGGGACCACGAGCACGATGCCCAGAGGTTCGTCGGCAGCAAGCGCGCGGCCACCCACCGCTGCGACGAGGCCGGAGGCGGCCGCGCCCTTCATCAATGTTCTGCGGGTAAGATTTGTCAGCATGTAGGTTCCCCTTGTTTTCGGTTTCTAGAATTCCACGGTCGCGAGCGCCGCCTCGGCTTCAGCGAACAGCTGCGCCTCGTCGAGCCCCGGGAACTCGCCCTTGGCCCAGACGATGCGGCCGTTGATCATGGTCATGTCGGTCGGCATCCCGATGCCCACCTTGGCAAGCAGGCTCAGCGGATCGTGCCGCGTGCCGACATAGTCCATGCGCCGCGTGTCGATGGCGAAAAGGTCGGCAGCCATGCCAGGCGTCAGCCTGCCGATGTCGCCGCGCCCGAGCAGCGCCGCGCCCCCGGTCGTCGCATAACCGAGAAAATCGGCCGGCGGCGGAACGGGATGGTCGCGTGTCGATGCCGACAGACATTGCAGCATGTAGGCGGAATGGATGCAGTGCATCAGGTTGGAATTGTCGTTCGAGGCTGCACCGTCGCAACCTAGTCCTATGCTGAGGCCGAAGGCCGACATCGCCGGGATATCGGTGATTTCGGCGCCGACGAGATAGACCGGCTCAGGGCAATGCGAAACGCCGGTGCCGCTTGAGGCCATCTTGCGCAGCTCGTCGTGGGTTAGCTCCCAGCAATGGGCATAGAAGGCATCCGGCCCGCAGAAGCCGATCTCCGCGCAGTAATCCACCGTCCGCATGCCGTGACGGTCCTCGATGACCGGGCTTTCGCCCTCGCCGACATGGGTATGCATACGCACCCCGCGATCACGCGCTAGCGCCACCGATTCCACGAAGGTCTCGCGATAGCAGTTGACTGGCTGGCAGGGCGCGACGGCCACCTGGCGCATGCTGAAAGGACCGGCATCATGATAGGCGTCGATCAGCCGGGCGCAATCGGCGATGAACTCGTCCGTCGTCTCCAGCATGGCATCGGGGATGGTCGAGCCTTTCGATTTCGGTAGCGTGTTGCCGCCGCGTCCGGCATGGAAGCGCATACCGAGGAGTTCGGCTGCTTCGAACTGCCGGTCGACCAGCCGCTTGCCGGCCTTCCACGGAAAGCAATACTGATGGTCGAATGCGGTCGTGCAACCGTGCTTTATCAGCTCGGCCATCGCCGTGACCGAAGCGTGGTAGAAGCATTCCTCGGTCAGCCGCGAGAAAATGGGATAGATGCGGTCGAGCCATTCGATGACCGACAACTTCGTCCAGTCCAGATCGGCGCGGTTGCGCACGAAGCATTGAAAGAAGTGATGATGGGTGTTGACGAGGCCGGGATAGACGAACCAGCCGGCGGCGTCCTGCGTGACGGTCCCGACGGGCAACTCTCCCTTGTCGAGGCCTTCGCCGATGGCCCGTATCGCCGGGCCGTCGGTCAAGACATCGACATTGCGCCGGATGTCCGGACCGTTGCCCTCGTCCACGATGACCGCTGCGCAGTTCTTCAGCAAGTGGCCCGCCAAGTCACGCCTCGCCGGCTTCGAGGACGGGCTCGGGCTTCAGTTCGTGCAGCCGGTGGATACCGGGCATCTCGATGAAGCCCTCGAGACTGCGGATCGCCCGCGACCAGAGCCGGATCGCGGGATAGGGGTCGAGCGAAACGCCGCCGTCCGGCGCCAGCGCCACATAAGGAAAGCAGGCGACGTCCGCGATCGTCGGCCTGTCCGACGCGAGGAAGCGCTGGCCGCGGATATGCTGTTCGACGAGGCCGGCTTCCAGCTCCCGCAGGGCCGCTATCCCCTGCCCATGAAGGGTGGCGATATCGCCCGGACGCAGCAGCATCTCGTGCAAGCGCGCCGCCCCCAGGCTGCCGGTCAGCCGATGCGAGAAGGAAAGCCATTGCTGGACGCGTGCCGCCTGCAGAGCAGTATCGTTGCCCAGCCATTGCGGTGCGGCCTTCGCGGCAAGATAGACCAGCATGGCCGAGGATTCGGTCAGGACGAGGTCGCCATCCTCCAGGATCGGGATCGAACCCGCCGGATTGAGCGCCATGAGTTCGGGACCGCGATGCTCGGCGCCGGGATGGAAATCGACGGGGCGGATGTCAAGCTTCACCCCGGTCAGCGCCGCCATCAGGCGCGCCTTGTAGCAACTCGGGGACAGCACGTAGTCGTAGAGCTTCATTGCGCCACCAGTTGCGCGCCGTAGGTGTAGCCGTGGCGTTTCAGCCAGCGCCGGTAGGCAACCGATGTCAGGTCCGCCCTTGTGGGGATCTCCATGCCCGGATCGAGCGGCAGCAGCCTCGGGATCTGGTTTTCGAGAATCGACCGGTCCTGAAGGAAGATCGTCTGCTGGAAATGGATCAGGTCTGCCATCGATGTTTCGTCGTCGAACAACGCCATCCACGGCCAGACGTCGCACAGGTCTTCGGCAAGCGGCTGCACGAAAAGCGTGATGACGTCCCATTCACCCGGGCGCGGCGGGCAGGTCTTGTAGAGGATCGAGCAGGTCGGCGCAGGCACGCGATACATGTATTCGGTGGTTATGCCGCCTTCCGCCGACTTGGCGGCCTGCGGCTGGTAGAACTTCACCTGGGTCGCCCAAACCTCGTCTTCGTCCTCCCGTATCTCGACCTTGTAGTTCGGGACTTCCGTGTGCGGTTCGGCCCCCAATATGTCCGTATGCACGAAGGGGAAATGCGCAATGTCCAGGAAGTTCTCCACCGCGCGCAGCGGCGAGCAGCGCACGCGCACAACCCCGACATCGACGAGCCGGCGGCCGGGCTGATCAGCCTCGGGGATGGCAAAGAGCGCCTTTTGCGGGTCGCCGAGCGACGACCAGACATGGCCGTAGCGGATGCAGACCGGCAGGGCACGTCCGTTGCTGCCCGTAACCTTCGCGTTTCCGTCTGCGCCGAGCCTCACCCCGATCGGCTCGCCCATGAGCGCCGTCTGGCGCTCATGCGTGTCAAGCCGGCCGGCAAGGCCGACCGGATACCATTGGTCGATCATCGCGTTGCGGGTCATTGGGCGACGCCACTGCGCAGAATATCCTCGGCCGTCCGCCGTAGCGTCTCGGCTGCCCTCGACGCAGCGATACGCTTGGCCGGACCAGTGCCTTCGTCGACCAGAACATGCATCAGCGTCCGCGCTTTCCCCTGGGGGGTGAGCAGCAGCCGTAGGGTCTGGGCATTTTGCGCGTAGTCGAGCAGGCCTCCGTCGGCCTTCGTACCGGCGGCCGCCTCCAGCGCGGCAATGCCCGCCTCTACTATCATGGAGCGAAGAGGGGCCAGGCCGTCGAACCGCGGCGGCCGAGCGGTGGGTTCGCCTACGGAAATCCATATGATTCCGCCGCTGTCCTCGACGGGCTGTGTTGCGACACCAATCGTTTCCGGCGGCGTCAGGCCCGGATGGGCCGGAATGCGCAAGCAGTTTCCGGCTTGGGCATAGCTCCAACCGTGATAGATGCAGGACAGGGCCTCACCGCGCACGAAACCACGGGAAAGGCGCATGCCGCGATGAGGGCATCTGTCCGCGAAGGCCGCCGCGCGGCCGGACCGGCTTCGCCAAAGGGCAATCGGTCCGACCGGGGTTTGCGCCGGCATTACGGTTCCCGCTGGCAAGTCCGCGGAGAGGGCAACTGGCATCCATGGGCCGGACGGATAGGGCAGCATGCATCAACCTTCGAAAGACATCGACCCATCTTCCCAAATGCAGATTCGCGGTCAAGACATGACGATCAGCCCGATCACGTTTGCACAATATTTTCGCACTGGCAACAATGCCCAAAAAAGAGGCAGAGGCCCTGGTCCCAACCTAGCCTGATTCGTTCTCTATCGGCGTCCGACGAATGGCCTCGACCCAGACATCGATTGGTCCAAGAGAGCACCCCATCTCCATCATATCGACCAGTTCCGCGGGACCGGCAACGTCGAGTTCGATCCGGTCGGCACCGGCAACGAATATTGCCGGCGCGAGGCCGAGCTTGGCGGCATGACGCTCGATCCATGGAAGAAAGGATGCCGCTTTGACATCGCCGAGGATTGTCATGCGCTCGCGCGTAAAACGTCGATCTTGCTCGTTCATGAAGGACCCTAGCAACGAAATTGATATACAGATACGTCGTATCCAATCACGTGGCTAAGGGCGTGAAAAGGCGGGCGGATCTTTCGCCGACAAGGACGCTCGTCATCCTCGCCGACCGGTCAAGACCGGTCGCTGCCGTCCCGATGCTCCTTGGTAAGCGACAGACCTTTGACGGGCCATGTCCGGTAGCCCGTCATCGAGGGATCGGTTCGGAACTGCGTCGCAAGATCGGTCATCCGGCTCCAGGACTTTCCTAAAAGCGTATTTTCGGGAAACCAAGCCAGACGGCACCTGCGGAATAGTGGCGCCGGGGTCGCGGAACCATACGGAACGATGCGCGAAGATTTCTGATTTATACGAAAGGAGTACAATTCATTGAGGTCGGCCAGGAACCACCGACGGCTGGCGGTTGGCCAACTCCTGAAGGGCTCACGCAAAGGGCTGTATCGATGGCCACAGCGTTGGTTGTTCAAAGCGCTGCAGCCGGGATTGCTCGGCGCCGGAGATGGCGCGCAGCTCTTCGTGGATGATGCGAAGCAGGCATTTGGTGTGGCCAATTTCAAAGCGTCCGGTGGGGGCGGAACGATACGAGACAATACGGGAAACTCTCTGATTTAGGCCCACGAAAAAGCCAATAAAATCAATAGTTCGAGGACGTCCTCCAACAGTGCGCGACAGTGACCGTCCTACCAATAATGAATGGTGCCTTTAAATTGTTCATGCAGTCTCGACGAGGTTCGGAACCAGCGATCGGCAGCCTTGGCCGGACTAGCCCGATCCGCAAAGCACCGCTTGAATCATCGCCGAGATAAAAGCGTCAGATGTTTTCCGGCGTGACTATTTCAAAAGGTATAGACCGCTGAAGGGTCGCGACCGGTGCTTGCGGTCCAATCACGTCAATCATCGTCTGCACAAGGAGAGCCGAGGTCGCCTCGAGTGGATGACAAAGAGCTGCAGTGATCATTCCCTCGGACAAGCCTTTTCGCGTATCGGGGCCAATGTCACGGCAAACCAGCTTGATGCCCGCCCGCCTTTCGGCAGGGATCTCTCGAAGCGCACGGAGCACTCCAGTTATTCCGCCGCCCACGATCAGAATTCCTACGAGATCATCAGTCGTCTTCAGGAGTTCGGCCACCATACGGTAAGCCTCGCTCGATTCCTCATGAGTAGGGCGACTTTCTTCCACTGTGAGCCGCGGAGCGTGTTCGCGCAAATACGAACGGAAGCTGGCATCTGAAACGTCTTGGCATTGATATCGGTGATTTCCTATGAAAACCGCAATGCGACCCGGACCTTGGGTGGTTTGCGCAATCAAGAATGCCGCCGTACGCCCCAGCTTCCAGTTGTCTGTGCCCACGTAGGCCGCTCTTTCCGGCGCGGATTGGTCGGTAATGTAAGCAACAACGGGCTTCCCAATTTCCTTCAGTGAACGGATGGCCTGTCCTATGATAGGGTGATCTGGTGCGATCACCGCGACTGCGTCGCAGGTGTTGCCGAGCGCGATAAGGCGGCTAGAGATAGTCTCCGGCGTCAGTAGATCCACAAACTCGACGATGGCCTCGACCACCTCATCGCGACGATCGCGACAGGCTGCGATGATTTTCTTCCCGAACAGTTGGTAGAGTTCACGGGTCGATTGCTGCAACAGGAAACCCAATCGATGATGCGGCGATATTTTCTTGGCACGGTCGTCGATCGCTCCGATCCCATAGAAGCCGATTTCTTCGGCTGCTCTTTGTACGCGTTGAACAGTCTTTGGGCGAACCGAGACAGTGCCGCTGAGGATTCTGTTCACGGTCGCTACGGATACGCCGGCGGCTTGAGCGAGGTCGCGAATCGTAGGCCGCCTCATTAATCCTCCCAATGCTGTATCATCATGATTGCCACTAAATGATACGAATGCGATCTCCATACTATTTTTGTATTCCGATGATATCAAGCCTCCGATATGAATCGCCTCCGCACTAGAGCCCGAACTGGTTCAAGGCCGATTGGATGGTCGGTCGGGAGGCTGTTAAGATGGATGACCTTCAGTATGGAATGCGCGACAAACGCGGAAACTGGGTCCCGCACCGCCGCGCCGAGCCGGTGCCGATCTGGCATCGCCCGTTCAACGCCAAAAAGGTACTAGCCTGGATTCCCGAGTTTCTTTGGCCTTGGAACGCGTTCCACATGGCCACGGCAATCATCTGGGTCAACTTGCTCATCCCGAGCTGGGACAGCCTGGCAAGCTTTTCGCTGCTCAACTACCTTTGGCTTTACGGGCTGAACGCGGGGGGCATTTTTCTCTTCTACGGATTCTTTGAGCTGCGCTATTACATCCAGCGCAAGCAAGAGACGCGCTTCAAGTATAATCCGAAATTCCCCTCCGACGCGCCGTCCGACGTCTTCTGGTTTCAGAGCCAGAATATCGACAATTTCAGCCGGTCGTTTTTCATCACCATACCGCTGTGGACCGTGGTCGAAATCGTGATGCTATGGGCATACGCGAACAGCTGGGCCGTCTGGCTGCCGTGGACGACGCATTGGCTGTACCTGTCGTTCCTCGTCATCATCGCTCCGGCTGTGCACGAAGTGTACTTCTTCTTCCTGCACCGCGCGATCCACTGGCCGCCCCTCTACAAATGGGTTCATTCGGTTCACCACAACTCGATCAACCCCAGTCCGTGGTCGTCGCTGTCCATGCATCCGGTCGAGGGGTTCCTCTACCATGCCGAGGCCTGGCTGCACCTGCTGATCCCATCCAACCCGGTCTGCGCGTACTTCACGCTGCATGGGGCCGGCTTCGGCGCGGTGAATGGCCATCTTGGGTTTGAAACCTTCGAACTCACCGACAAGGTCAAGCTCGATAGCCATTCCTACGTCCACTACCTGCACCACAAGTATTTCGAGGTGAACTACGGCGGTGACGGTCTGGTCCCTCTCGATAAGCTTTTCGGCACTTGGCACGACGGTAGCAAAGAAGCTGACCAGGCTATGAAGGCGCGCTTCCGCAAGAAGAAGGAAAAGCTCCGCGCCAAGCAGGAAGCCTCCGACGGCAGGGCCTCTGACATGCCGGCAGAGTAATCAACCGCCGCTGTTTCGTGTGCCCAGAGGAGGGGGCGGATCAGCCATGTTTTTTTCAAACCCGCGGGGCGGGTAAACCGGGAGGAAGACTATGAAGCTTTTCAAGATACTTGTGTCCACAGCAGTGCTGGCTGCGTACAGCACCAGCAGCACGCTCGCCGCCGACATCTTCGTTATCGGCGGCAAGCCGGACGATCCATTCTGGTCAATCGTCAAGCGTGGTGCCGAAGACGCCGGTAAGGTGGTCGAAGCTCAAGGTGGTAAAGTCACCTGGCTCGGGCCGCAGAACTACGACAATCTGGGTGTGGACGCGGCCGAACTGATCCGCCAAGCCATCGACCAGAAGGCCGACGCCATTGTCGGTCCGGACTGGGTGCCGGAAGCCATGGATCCGGCGTTCAAGGCGGTTGTGGACGCTGGCATTCCGCTTGTTATCTACAATGCCGGCGGTTTGCAGGCGGCTGATCGCCTCGGCGCTATGAACTATGTCGGCTCGGACGATTACAAAGGTGGCGTCGCCGGCGGCGAGTATCTCGCTAAGGCCGGCAACAAGAAAGGCGTCTGCATCAACACACTGCCGGGTGCGGCCAATATCGAGGCCTACTGTGGTGGCTTTAGGGAAGGGATGAAGAATGGCGGCGGCGAGGCCGATGTGTTGCCGTTGCCAGCTACCTCCTTCGGCTCGGCAACAGCAGTGGCGCAGGCGGTGAAGGCCTATCTGCTGCAGCATCAAGCCGTGACCGCGGTGTTCACCATCGGCAATGTCGACGCCAATTCGGCCATGAACGGTATTACCCAGGCCGGCAAGGCCGGGCAGGTTCAACTCTGCGGCATCAACTTTGACGAGACCATCCTGAACAACATCAAGGATGGAAAACAGGCCTGCGCGATCGACCAGCAGGGCTACTGGCAAGGCTATCTCGCCGTCTCAATCTTGAATGGCAAGGTAAACTACGGGCTGACTGTGCCGACGCGCGAGATCCTCACCGGTCCTGGTATCATCGACAAGAACACTGTCGAGCTGACCATTGCGGGCGTGAAGGCCGGCGCGCGCTAGGTGTCCTTACGGCCGCCCGCCGTGTGAGGCGGGCGGCCAGTGCATTCTACTTCCATAGCGACCGCAATTTTTGGCGCTCGATAACTCGCGGATTACCCATGACGGCACATCCCGTGACATCCACCCCAACGCCGATGGCAAATCGCGGCCGTTCTGGACTGGCCCCAGGTCGTCTGGCACGGCGGCCCGAGACGGGCTCGTTCCTGGGCATGGTCGCAGTCTTTTTGTTCTTCGCCATATTCGGAGGCAGTGGCTTTTTGTCAGCAGCCGGTACGGCCAGTTGGCTGAGCATCGCCTCCGAGATCGGCATCATCGCTCTGCCGATAGGGCTGCTGATGATCGCTGGTGAGCTGGACATTTCGGTCGGCGCCGTGATTCCCGCGGCCTCTCTAACGGCCGCGATCATATCCGGCTACTATGGCCTGCCTGATTGGCTCGGCATCACGGCCGCCCTTGGGCTCGGTCTCGCCATCGGCTTAATCAACGGCGTGTTCGTCACGCGAACCGCGATCCCGTCCCTGATAATCACAATAGGAACGATGTTCGGCACAATGGGCCTGACGCTGGGCCTTACTGTGATGATCGCCGGCAGCACCGGTGTCTCGCTGGTACCCGACGAACTCACGAAGATGCTTCTCGGCCAATATCTCGGGGGCATGTTCCAAGTGACGATTATCTGGTGGCTCGTCTACATCGCCGCCCTTCTCTGGCTCCTCCACATCTCGCCCGTGGGCAACTGGATCTATGCACTCGGGGGCGACAAGGAGAGCGCGCGCAACGCGGGCATCCCCACCAAGCGGCTTACCATCGGTCTATTCATGCTTTCGGGGTTTTCCGCCGCGTTCGTCGGAGTCAGCCAGGTGATGGTCTACCAGAGCGCTCAGGTTCTGGCTGGGCAGTCCTTCATCTTCAATTCGATCATGTGCGTAGTCATCGGAGGCGTTCTGCTTACCGGCGGATTTGGCTCTGTCGTAGGTATCGTGTTCGGCACGATCACCTTCTCTATCGTAAACCAGGGCATCTACTTCACGAGTATCGATCCCAACATGGGAAGCGTCATCATCGGCGCGCTTCTCCTGATCGCCGTACTCACCAACGACACCTTTCGGCAGCTGGCGCTCAGCTACTCATCGAAGAAGGCTTGAGGGACCGCCATGACTGAGGCAATCAAATCCTTGTTGCGCCGCCCGGAAGCAGGCTCGATCCTCAGCCTGATCGGGGTGGTGCTGTTCTTCGTATTTTTCGGTGGCGTGGACCTGGGCACACTCCTTGGGGCGGCGAGTTGGGTGAACTTCGCCGCCAATCTCGGCATTGTCGCCATTCCGGTCGGTCTGCTGATGATCTCGGGTGAACTCGACATCTCCATCGGCGCATTGATTCCCGCGGGCTCTATGACCACCGCCATCCTTAGCGGCTACTATGACCTGCCCATCGCGGTGGGCATGGCCGGCGCCCTGGCGGTCGGTGTGGCGGTCGGCCTTGTCAATGGTTTGCTGACGATCCGCACCTCGGTGCCTTCGTTGATCATTACGCTCGCCACCCTGGTTGCGATGCAGGGCTTGGTGCTCAGTGGGTCCGTGTTGCTAACTGGCAACGCTAGCGTTGCCGTCACCGCGCCCGAATGGGCCAAATTCCTGTTCGGACAGCTTATCGGTGGAAGCCACCAGGTCATCATCGTCTGGTGGGTGGTGTTCGCTGTCATCATTGGCTTCGTGCTGCACAAGACCCGCTTTGGCAACTGGCTGTTTGCAATGGGCGGCGATCGCGTCAGCGCCCGCAATGCAGGCATTCCGACAAGCCGCATGACCATCGCACTGTTCGTGCTGTCCGCCGTCAGCGCCACATTCGTTGGCATGTGCCAGGCGATCCTGTTCAACTCGGCCCAGGTTTCCGGCGGAATGAACTTCATCTTCAACGCGATCGTGTCCGTGGTGGTCGGCGGCGTGCTGCTCACGGGAGGGTTCGGCTCGGTCATCGGCATCTTCGTCGGTACCATCACGTTCGCCATTGTCAGCCAGGGCATCTACTTCACCCAGATCGACCGGAACTGGTCGAACCTGATCATCGGCGTGATGCTTTTGACGGCGGTGCTGATGAATCAGGCATTCCGGGAACTGGCTCTGTCTTACCGGCGAGGTTCAAAACAAAGCGTGCCGAGGGCACCCATACAGCACTGAGCGATGCGGCTGCAGTTGCGATCAGCGACTGCTTGGAAGAACGAAAGATGCGATAATTATGAGCGAAAAACCTGCCATTCTCGAACTGAAAAATGTCAACAAGTCTTTCGGCCCGATCGACGTGTTGCATAACATCTCGCTGCAAATTCGCCGGGGTGAGGTCTTGTGTCTCCTCGGCGACAACGGCGCAGGAAAGTCCACTCTCATCAAGGTGTTGGCAGGCGTCCACAAGCCGACCAGCGGCGAGATACTGATGGACGGAAAGGCGGTCAGCTTCGACCGTCCGAGCGCTGCGCAGGAGCGGGGCATTGCCACCGTGCACCAGTTCGGCGGAACGTTCCCCTTAATGAGCATCGGCCGCTCCTTCTTCGTTGGGTTGGAGCCGACAAAGGGTTGGGGTCCGTTCAAGATCTACGACCGCAAGCGCGCCAACGAGATCGCGGTGAAAGCGGTGCGGGATTTCGGCATCACGCGTATCGACGACGGTGACCGGCTTGTTGGTGGCCTGTCAGGCGGGGAACGCCAGTCTTTGGCCATTGCCCGCGCCGTGCATTTCGGCGCTCGCGTTCTGATCCTCGATGAGCCGACAGCAGCGCTCGGCGTCAAGCAGGCAGCTCACGTGCTGCGCATCGTCAATGAAGCCAAGCGGCGCGGTCTCGCGGTCGTCTTCATCACCCACCAGGTGATGCACGCGATGGCGGTGGGAGACCATTTCGCCGTCCTCATTCGCGGTGCGATCGCCGCCGATTTCCGGAAGCGCGAGAAAACCCGCGAGGAGATCACCGATCTGATGGCCGGCGGTGAAACCATGGCTGACCTCGAGGCGGAAATCGAACATGAATTGCATGCATGATCACAATGAAAATGCGCCGCCTCTCGAGCTGGATGGGCGGGCGGCCCGATCGTTTTCCTCGGGAAACCTCTGCCTTCGACCGGCCCTGATGACCCTTGGCGCCACCAGCCTCTTCACGTCGAACAAAGCAGAAGAAATATGACAATACGGATTGCGGTGATCGGTGCCGGTGTCATGGGCGCCGACCACGCCAGGATAGTGGCGGAAGACCTTCCCGGAGCAAGCCTTCAGCTGGTGTGCGACATGGATGAGGCGCGTGCCCGCACTGTTGCCGACACCTTTGGTGCGCTCGACGTCTCCACCGATCCAGAAGGCGTTGCCGCGCGGAAGGACGTGGACGCAATCATCGTGGCGAGTCCCGATGCCACGCATGCGCCGCTGTCGAAAGCTTGTATTGCCGCCGGCAAGCGTGTGTTGTGCGAAAAGCCCCTCTCCCAAGCGTCCGCTAACTGTATCGCGGTGATGGAGGCAGAACAGAAGTCGGGCGCGAAATTCGTCCAGCTTGGTTTCATGCGGCGCTACGATCGCTCCTACGAAGAGATTAAGCGGGCGCTCGCAGACGGCCGCCTTGGCCGGCCCCTGATGATGCACAATTTTCACCGGAATGTCGAAACGCCGGCTGCAGATTTCACCGGCGCAATGGCTATCACCAATTCGGCTCCACACGAGTTCGATGTCGTGCGCTATGTGCTCTCGACGGAATATGCGTCGATTTCGGCCTTCCAGCCGAAGCGCTCAGATGCCCGGGTCGCGCCTGTCTTCATGGTGCTGGAGACGGTCGATGGCCAACTCGTCAACATCGAGATCAACAACAATGCCGCCTATGGTTACGATGTCCGTGCCGAGCTGATCGGCGAGCGGGGCACCGTTGCGATGAACAACGTCGCCTACACTCGCATCGATTCTGCGCTTACACAGAGCACGAGCTACGACTCCGACTGGCGGACCCGCTATGCCGATGCCTACCGTCGGCAGAACCGCGACTTCCTACGCTTCGTCATGACTGGTGAGTTCCCCGCAACCGCAGCGAATTGCTGGGACGGTTATTGCGCCGCCATCGTTGCCGAGGCGGGCGTGAAGGCGCTGCATGAGGGCCGCCGCGTACCTGTTCAAATGATCGCAAAGCCGGAGTTTTACGCGTGAAGCTGGGTTTCGTTTCAGACAGCCTCAGCAACCTGCCCTTCGAAACGATGCTGGATCATGCGAAGCGCATGGGTGTCTCCGGCGTCGAGGTAAACACCTGTGGCTGGTCCACGGCACCGCATTTTCGGCTTTCGTCCATGCTGGGCAACAAAGAAGGCCAGAAACGTTTCGTTGGAGCATTCGAGGAGCGTGGGCTTGAGATCATCTGCCTCAACGCAAATGGCAATCCGCTCCACCCAACCGACCCGGCCCAGGGCGAAGGGCTGAGAGACACAATCCGTGTCGCTGGCGAACTTGGCATCCGTACCGTCTGCACCATGAGCGGGCTCCCGGCCGGCAATGCTACCGACACGATACCTAACTGGATCGTCTCGTCCTGGCCTCCGGAAACGCAGACCATCCTGAAATACCAGTGGGAAGAGAAATTGATCCCGTTCTGGACCGAGATCGTCGCGCTTGCGAACGCGAACGGCGTCGAGCGCATTGCGCTGGAGCTCCATGGCAACCAGTGCGTCTACAACGTACCCTCGCTTTTGAAACTACGGCAGGCGGTCGGACCGATCATCGGCACCAATCTGGACCCTTCCCACCTGTTCTGGATGGGTGCCGATCCGCTTGTGGCCGCCCAGGCGCTCGGCGAGGCCGTTTATCACGTTCATGCCAAGGACACGATGCTCAACGCACCGGTGCAGGCGACGACATCTCTGCTCGAGAATGGCAGCCTGATGGATCTTCCGGCCCGGTCATGGAGCTACATCACGCTTGGCTTCGGCCACGGGGAGGAGTGGTGGCGGCAATTCTGCTATCGCCTCAAGATGGCCGGCTATGACGGCTGGCTTTCCATCGAGCATGAAGACGTCCTCCTGAACTCTCTGGAGGGACTCGAAAAGTCCGTGGCGCTGCTGCAGGGGGTCATGCCGTCCGCCCCCGCCGATTACAAACCGCAAGCCATCTGAAGGAAGATTCCATGCCTTGGATCGACGCCTGTGCCGCCGACATCGAAGCCGAGGAAGCCAGGCGCTTCGATCATGGCGGTCGCACCTTTGCGATCTTTCGAAATGACGGGGACGAATATTTCTGCACCGACGGGCTTTGCACGCACGAGAGTATTCATCTCGCTGACGGCCTCGTCATGGGGAATACAGTGGAGTGCCCTAAACACGCATCCGTCTTCGACTTCACGACCGGCGACGTAGAGACCCCGCCCGCTTGCGAGAATCTCAAGACGTACAAGACGAAGGTCGAAAATGGCCGCGTCATGATCGAGATCTGAGCCATATGGACCAGCCGTTCCAGCTTGCAGCCTGCGCCGAGATGCTCTGGCGCGACCGCCCGATTACTTGGCGCCCCGAAATGAATTGGCCATTCATCGCCAAGGCGCTGTTTGACGGCCTGATCCCCTGCGGAGGCTGATTATGGGCATGTATCACAACCGTCCTCATGTCGAGGACATCCGCAAGATGAAGAAGAGCGGACAGAAAATCTCCATGCTCTTCGTCAGCACGCCGGATGAGGCGGCTGCCGCAGCCGCTGCCGGCATCCATATGCTCTCCATCGAAGGTCGATATTTCGATCCGGAAATGCGCCAAGCAGCCGGCGATTGTTTCGTACAAGTCGGTTTGCCATATGGCAGCTATGGGAGTTTCGCGGGCCGCCCGCTCGCAACAGCGGAGGACTATCTGCGTGCAGCGTTCCACTTTGCCGGCACAGGCGGCGACGCCTTTTATTGTGCGGCGTCATACGACATCCAGAAGACGTTATGCGACAACTACATTCCTGTCGTTGGCCATATCGGCCTAGTGCCGTCTTATATCACCTGGACGGGTTGGCGCGCAGTCGGCAAGACCGCGGACGAAGCAGTGCGCATTTGGCGGCACACCCAAAAGCTGGAGCAAATAGGAGTCTTCGGCGCGGAGCTGGAAGTCGTCCCAGATCGCGTCGCGAAATTCCTCACCGAAAACTCCTCGCTTGTCATGCTAGGCATGGGCGCTGGCAAATATGCCGATGCGCAGTACCTCTTCACAGAAGACGTTTGCGGTTACGGCAAGAACCATCAGCCGCGACACGGAAAAGTTTATCGAAACCTTGGCCCTGAGCTGGAGAAGATTCAGGACGAGCGCGTCGCTGCCTTTAAGGACTACAAGGCAGACGTCGATTCAGGCAGATATCCCGGTTACGAGCACACGGTTCCGATTGTGGATGCCGAGTTCGATATCTTCATGAAGATAGTTAAAGGTTGAGAACTATGTCTGTGGGCTCATCTTATCCCTCACGGACATGCGGTCGACAGCGCGTATCAGTTGACAACCGCCGAGCGCCATCGCTTGACGAGCTCAAAGCGCTGATTGCCAAAAGGGAACTGACACTTCCGGAGAAGTCGGAGGCTGTCGCCCGGGTGATATTTGCGGAGCCGGATTACGTGGCTTTCGAAAATGCCGCCGCAATCGCGCGCCGATGCCATGTATCTCCCGCGACCGTGTCCCGACTTGCATCGCGTCTCGGGTTTGGGTCGTTTGTGGAAATGCAGAGCTGCTTCCGAAATCATATACTGCTTCGATTCAAACTTCAGGAAGAATACGTGAAGGCGAACTGCTGAGGATCATGTGCACGGACTTTTGACCCCCGACGGCCGAGTGCTCTTTCCAAACTTGACGGCGATCGTAATTCCCGAGGCGGCTGTTGGGAGCTTTTTCGCTTACGCGCACCTTGCGCAGTTCCGGCCCCTGCTGAAGCCTGTCCAGAATGGCGACCTGGTGGGTGAGCGATTGAGGGCGGTCGCCCTGCCGGGTCATGCTCCCGGTCATACCGGCTACGCGTTCGACACGGACGAGGACCGTTTCCTATTCTTCGGGGACGTCGTTCATGTGCCGGCCTTGCAGTTCGGCAATCCCGCGTTCAGTTGGGGCTATGACGACGATCAGCCGACGGCGCGCGCAACCCGCCTAAATGTTTTCAGTGACGCGGCCAAGGCGGGGACGTGGATCGCCGGCGCGCACCTTGGCTGGCCGGGCATCGGTCGCGTGGTGCGTAAGGGCGAAGCATACGGCTATGAGCCGGCAGGAGGACGAGTGACCGGATAGGCGGCCCGGTACTGATTGGTACCGCTCTCTTCGCCCAAGGCAAGGATCTCGACGAGCAGCGCGCCTCACTCCGCCGTCCTCAACGGCGGCGGCACATCGTCCGGCCCACAAAATATCTGATTCTTGATCCACTGGCGGCCGATCGACGCCTGAGGCTTACCGGATCGGCGTCTCGCCGCGAAACAGCGGCTGGTGCGCCCGCATCAAGGCGGCAATCCGCTCGGCGACTTTTCGTACCGGCGGCGAGTGACGTTCCTCGTGATGGGTGACGATCCATTGGTCGGTTTCGAGCTCGGGGATAGGCTGAGCGACGCGAACCAGCCGCGGATCGCTGTCAGCGACGAAGCACGGAAAGACCGAAAGGCCGGCGCCGGCGGCCACCAGTTCACGCACCGCATGGGTGTTGTTGCCGCGTACGGCGATGCGGTCGCCGTGATGGGCTTGCAGCCAGCGCGCCGATGCAACGTTTGCGCCTTCGCCGGTGACGCCGACGAACAATCCAGCGGCGATGCCGTTGATCAGGTGACGTCCGGAATAAATGGCGTGAGCGACTTTGCCGCTCTGACGGCCGGCCAGCCACTGCTCGGTCGGACGCTCGCTGCGGATGCCGATGTCGGCGGCACGGCGGCCGATGTCGACCCGCTCGGTCGTGGTGACAAGCTCCACCCTTATGCCGTCGTCGACCGTCCAGATCTCGCCGATATGGGCGGAAATGAAAGCCGAGGTCCATGGCCCGGCCGAGACGCGGACAATGCGGTCGGGCAGGTTTCCCTCGCGCCAGCGGGTCAGCGACTGCATTGCTGCCTCGACGTCTTCGGCGCGCCGCAGCAGTTCTTCGCCGACCGGGGTCAGCCGGTAGCCGGTCTGCTGGCGCACGAACAGAGGTTCGCCGATCTGCTTTTCCAGCGCGGTGACGCGTCGTCCAAGGGTGGCTGCGCTGAGGCGCGTGGTTCCCGTCGCTGCGCTCAAGCCACCCAGCCGCGCAACGTCGAGAAACAACCTCAGATCGTCCCAGCCGATATCCATTTTGCAGAAATGAAAAACTCCTTGCGACCGTGGCTGTAGCGCGAAGCGGGCATCATGCGCAAGTATGCAGGCGTTGGGCGCGTTGGACAATCTTGCTTGGCGGGACAGTGACAAGCGCCTCGGCTGGCTAAGAAGCCACCGCAATCTTTTCGATCGCGCATGCGCTTCGCGCCGATGCTTTGCGCTTTCGACCAACCCAAGCGCGCGGGCATTCTCCACGCCAAAGGAGACGATCATGTTGGATGAACTTCGACACCGTTTCACCCGCTGGCTTGCCTATCGCCAGACGCTTGCGAGCTTGAGGCGGGCCCCAGACAGCACACTTGCGGATGCTGGCATTTCTCGCGAAGAGATCCGCGAGCATGCCCGTCACGCCAGCGTGCGTCGTTGAGGAACCGGGCATGCAGATGATTGAGCTTTGGGATGGCCGCTCGGTACCGGGCATTGGCATCGGCACCTGGGCGGCGGGTGGCCCCGCGCGTTGGCGTGACACGGCGACAACCTATGGCGAGGTCGATGACATCAGGTCGCAAGCCGCGCTGGCGATGGCCTATGAGATCGGCGCGCGGGTGTTCGACACGGCGGCCGCCTATGGCGCCGGCAATGCCGAACTGATCCTCGGGCGAGCGTTGAAGGGTAAGGACGAAGCCGTCATCGTCACCAAGGTCGGCTATTTCGGCGATCCCGAAACGCGCAAGATTGCTCCCGAGGATGCCTCTGCCGCAGCGATCCGGACATCGATCGACAATTCGCGGCAGCGCCTGCAGCGCGATTGTATCGACGTCGCGCTGCTACATATCAATGAGTATCCGATCGAGCGCGCCGGCGAGGTGTTCGATACGCTCGGCCTGTTGCGCCAGGAGGGCAAGATCGGCGGCTTCGGCTGGAGCACCGATCACCGCGAACGGCTTGCCGCCTACGCGCCGCGCGAGGGCTTCGTCGCCGTAGAGAACGACTTCAATGTGTTTACCCCGGCGAACGGGCTGATGGCCGTTGCGGCGCGCGAGAACCTCGTCTCGTTCAGCCGGCTGCCGCTGGCAATGGGGTTGCTCACCGGCAAATACACGCCGGCCATGCGGCTGCCCACCAACGATGTGCGCGGCGGCAATGCCGAATGGATGGTATTTTTCAGGGATGGCGCCGCCAACCCGCACTATCTGTCAAGGCTCTCGGCAATCCGCGACCTGCTCACGTCGGGCGGACGCACGCTTGCGCAGGGCGCGCTCGGCTGGATCCTCGCCAAGTCGGCAATCGCGCTGCCGGTTCCCGGCTTCACGCGGCCCGAGCAGGTCGAGGACAATCTCGGTGCGCTGGAAAAAGGGCCGCTGCCGGCAGCGGTGATGGCCGAGATCGACGCCGTGCTGAAAATTGCCGAGACTGCTTAGGGTGTGGCGGCGCCGAAATTCGCATTGGCGATATGCCGGCCAACTCCGATCTGTCTGATGTCAGCCGATATCGTATCTTCCTTGATCAAGCTTCCGTGGCGCAATTGAACAAGGACGGAGCGGCGGACACGCTCGAGTTGAAGGTCCGCCGCTCCGGTTTTCAGATCAAAGAGTGATGCTGCAACGGGAGATGGGTGGCGAGCTGCGCTTGAGCTGAGCCGCCGACCGCGTCGCTGTCGAGAGAGAGCGACCCGGTTGAGCTGTCAAAGATGATGTGGTGGGAACCATCATCCGTGGCCGTACCAGCAGGAGACGCATGCAATGAAAGCCCGCTCGACTTAAGCTCGGTAAGAGCGGCTTGATCGAGGTGGAGCTTGTCCTGAAGCTTGCTGAAGTCGAAGGCATCGTTGCCTCCGTGACCCGACATGATCTCGGCGGCGGCGCCGTTCTTTGCCTGGGCCCCGACATTTTCACCGCTCTGGACGGTCTGGGCGAACCCATGGCCGGTCAGGTTGGTTGCGGTTCTGTCGGAGTGATTGTTGGGGGCGAGAAACTCCGAGCCGGCAGAAAGAGCATGGCTCAACACAGCCAGCACCCGGTCAACGCCGCTGCCCAAATCCTCCATCTTGTTGCCGCCAGTGTCGACATGGGAGGTGTCGTTGCCGCTATGGCCCGCCATTTTGTCGGTGCTTGCACTTGCATGGGAGGCATCACTGGTGGCTTTTCCGTGACTGGCCGTGCGGTGGGAAGTCGCAGCTCCAGCAGAATTACTATCGCTAGTGCTGGCGTCGGAAGGGGCGATGGCGGTAGCAGTCGCAGTAGAAGTGCCATGGCTGGTCTTGGAGTCGGAGGCGGCCACAGTAGAGCTATTATCGGCAGCGGTGGCAGTGGAAGGCACAGTTGCAGTGGAACTGCTATCGCCCGTCGCGGCTTCGGAAGAGGCCGCGGCAGTCGAACTGGTATTGCCGGCGTCGTCGGAAGCGGCAGTTACGGTCGAACTGCCATCGCCGGTGGCGTCATGGGAAGGGGCAGTCGCAGTCGAACTGCTATCGCTGGCGGTGGCGTCGGAAGGGGCCGTGGCAGTCGAACTGATATCGCCGGTGGCGGCGTCGGAAGCGGCAGTTACAGTCGAACTGCTATCGCCGGTGGCGTCATGGGAAGAGGCAGTCGCAGTCGAACTGCTATCGCTGGCGGTGGCGTCATGGGAAGGGGCAGTCGCAGTCGAAGTGTTGTCGCCGGTGGCGTCATGGGATGGGGCAGTCACAGTCGAACTGCTATCGCTGGCGGCGGCATCGGAAGGGGGTGTCGCGGCAGCGCTGCCGTCGCTGGTGTCGGAAGGTTCGGCCCCGGTGGTAGCGAGGTTGTGCTCCCGGAAAACGGCTTGCAATTCGGAGGAGCTTTCAAGCGCGGTGTCGCCGTTCTGCGTTCCCCATTTGTAGGTGTAGTCGAAGCCGGGCGTCGGAACCAATGCGGCCCAATGATCGATCATGGTTTGCATCTGTTCGGGGGTGGGCATGACATGTCTTCCGCCATCGGAAGTCTCCCAGTTACCGCCGCCAAAGGCCTGGTAGACCGGAACGATGTTGTTAGCCGGGATGCCCGACTTCACCGCTGCAGCCACGGCTCGATCGATCATGTCGTAATCGACCGTGTCCGTTCCCGTGCGCACCGGATAGGGGTCTATTCCGAAATAGTCGATATGCGTGTTGGCCGGATTGTAGGTGTTCGTAAAATCCGGATTGGTCGGGGACCCCATGTTCATCATGGTGATGAAGGTCTTGGCGCCTGGAAAATGCTCATGGATCCAGTCGGATTCCGCCTTCAGGTTCTCAGCGGTTGCGTAGGTGCCCCACCTGCCGGTGGGATCGGGCTCGTCAACAAGATAGAACCCAAACACATTCGGATTGCCGAGGAAGGGGGTCATTTTCTCGATGAAGGATGAGGTTACGCCCTCGTGCTCATTCAGATACACTAGGCCCTTCATGCCATCCGGCAATGCGTCGACCTGGCTAGCATATTGAACATCGGCCAGATTGAAGCCAGCGTTTGCGATTTCGGTGGCGGAACCACCCGAGGTGTAGTGCAGAGTTGCCATCCAGTAATCCTTTTTCTCGTTCGATAGCGCCCGAGGCCTACCTACTAGAGGGTGTATATTAGCGCCAAATCACATAAAGACACTAGTTGATAAAATCATTGAGCGTTTGTAGGAATGCTGCATTAATTGTGGCTTTTTTTGATAAAAGCGGGCTGTACACAAGAAACTTATCGATTTTCTCAGGTCACAATCCCGGCGGAATCGCGACTTTATTTTGAAATAGCTGTGGCTTTGCAGCTTATGACGTTTAAATTACGGGAAATTACATTCTTGTTTGTTTTTGATTTATCAATTTACCTTACGAGATGAAAATCAGACAGACGTTAACCACAAGAGCCAAGCCGCTCCGCGGTCTCACTGCCGCAAGCAATTAGTTGTGGACAATTCGTAGGCATCTGCGCGCTCAGCGGGCGGCAGATCTCCGTGATCGAGATCAGTCAATGTAGGAAGCCGCTCAAGGTGAGAATAGGGGCGGTTCCCAGTTGGAGCGCCTACCGCACTCGCCCATGACGAAGACTTAAGCGACATCAAAGCGGTTCGGCCCACGTTTACAAGCGAGCGACAACTGCGGAATGACTGCCGGGTTCGCGGTGCCTGGTTCCTGCTCTCGCGCTCAAGTAATTGGCAGTCCCGATTTATCGATCGTGATCTGCGAAGGGGCGGTTTGTGAAGCCATGGCCGCTATTGCGCAGCGGATCTGATAGCGGCCCAGGGATCTGATACTCGATACCGGGCTCAGATGGGATCTGACCGTGCGTTGCCGACAAGAATCGAATAAGAGTAAAGAAACGAGAAAGTGCACACCGGATTACTCGCGAAGCCGTTTTGCTTCGTCGTCATGCAGGGTGCGATGAGCTTCTCTTTCACTGAGATGCACTAAGTCCGTTCAAGACACGGAAGCGGGCCGCGAACCGCGCCGAGTAAACTCGGTGGCGGGCAGATTCAAGCCACCCTTCAATGATACCCTGCTAGCGAACCCGCTGGTGACGAAGGTTGAGTATAAGCCCGAATGGGCACCCGCTTTGGAAAAATCCGGTGCTTGAACAAAGACGGAGCGGCGGACCGGCTCGAGCAGAAGGTCCGCCGTTCCGGGTCGTTCAGATCACAAGAAACGAACCTGCTGCAAGCGACAGACCTGGAGAGAGCGTGGCGAACTGTATTTGAGCTGCGCCACCGATCCCGTCGCTGTCGAAAGAGAGTGCTCCGGTTGAGTTGTTGTAGATGATATGATCGGAGCTATCATGTGCGGCCGCACCCGCAAAGAAAGCATCGGATGAAAGGCCTCCCAGCTTAAGCCCGGCAAAAACCGCGTCGTCGAGCTGGATCTTGTCCTGAAGCTTGTTGAAGTCGGTGATCCTGTCGACATTGCCGGCTCCAAGAGCGCTGTTGAACATGAAGGCATCATTGCCTCCGTTACCGGTCAAGACGTCGGCACCGCCGCCACCATTGATGATGTTCGCGCCGGCGTTGCCTTGGATGGTCTGGGCAAAGGTGTTGCCTGTCAGGTTGATTGCTGACGTACCGGATGGGCTGGTGGTGGCGAGAAGCTCGATCTGTGAACTGGCCGAAAGCGCATGGCTCACAGCAGCGAACACCCTGTCGGTACCGCCGCCGACCGCCTCGTAAACTCTGTCGCCGGCATTGTCCACATAGTAGGTATCGTTGCCGCCATAGCCGACCATCGTATCAGCGCCACCGCCGCCATTAATGACATTGGCGCCGGCGTTGCCCCCGATGCTCTGGGCGAACTCATTGCCGGTGAGGTTGATTGCCGATGTGCCTGACGGGTTGGTGGCAAGAAGCTCAATCTGCGAGCCGGC
>NZ_JAMYNZ010000021.1:0-45780 GCF_040319465.1 Mesorhizobium sp. M0910 | reverse complement strand
TGGACTTCTTAGAAGTCCATGCCGCCACTCAAGCCCGCTTGCGGGCTTGAGCAACGTGAGTTCATGGGCGTGCTTTATGGACTTCTTAGAAGTCCATGCCGCCCATGCCGCCCATGCCGCCGCCGCCCATGCCGCCAGGCATGCCGCCGCCAGCCGACTCCTTCTTCGGAGCCTCCGCGATCATGGCTTCGGTGGTGACCAGCAGGCCGGCGACCGAGGCCGCGTCCTGCAGAGCCGTGCGCACAACCTTGACCGGATCGACGATACCCATGGCGATCATGTCGCCATATTCGCCGGTCTGGGCGTTGTAGCCGAACGTCGCGCCCTTGTTCTCGAGGATCTTGCCGGCAACGATCGATGCTTCCGCACCGGCGTTGGACGCGATCTGGCGGGCCGGAGCCTGCAGCGCGCGACGCACGATAGCGATGCCCGCGGTCTGGTCGGAGTTGGCACCGGTTGCCTTGATGGTCAGCGAGGCGCGCAGCAGTGCGACGCCGCCGCCGGGAACGATGCCTTCTTCGACGGCGGCACGGGTCGCGTTGAGGGCGTCATCGACGCGGTCCTTCTTTTCCTTGACTTCCACTTCGGTCGCACCGCCGACGCGGATGACGGCAACGCCGCCCGCCAGCTTGGCGAGACGTTCCTGCAGCTTCTCCTTGTCGTAGTCCGAGGTGGTCTCCTCGATCTGCTGCTTGATCTGGGCGACGCGGCCCTGGATTTCTTCCTTCTTGCCGGCGCCGTCGACGATGGTGGTGTTCTCCTTGGAGATCGACACCTTCTTGGCGCGGCCGAGCATGTTGAGGCCGACATTCTCGAGCTTGATGCCGAGGTCTTCGGAGATGACCTGGCCACCGGTGAGAATGGCGATGTCTTCCAGCATGGCCTTGCGGCGATCACCGAAGCCCGGCGCCTTGACGGCAGCGATCTTCAGGCCGCCACGCAGCTTGTTGACGACCAGCGTGGCAAGGGCCTCACCTTCGACGTCTTCGGAGATGATGACCAGCGGCTTCGAGGTCTGCACGACAGCCTCGAGGATCGGCAGCATGGCCTGCAGGTTGGAGAGCTTCTTCTCGTGGAGGAGGATGTAGGCGTCTTCCAGATCCGCAACCATCTTTTCGGCATTGGTGACGAAGTAGGGCGAGAGATAGCCGCGGTCGAACTGCATGCCTTCGACGACTTCGAGCTCGGTCTCGGCGGTCTTGGCCTCCTCGACGGTAATGACGCCCTCATTGCCGACCTTCTGCATCGCTTCAGCGATCATCGAACCGACCGAAGCATCGCCATTGCCGGCGATGGTGCCGACCTGGGCAACCTCTTCCGAGGTCTTGATCTTCTTGGCGTTCTTGATCAGCGTCGCGACGACGTCGGCGACGGCGAGGTCGATGCCGCGCTTGAGGTCCATCGGGTTCATGCCGGCGGCAACCGCCTTGTGGCCTTCCTGGACGATCGACTGCGCCAGAACGGTCGCGGTCGTGGTGCCGTCGCCGGCGATGTCGTTGGTCTTCGAAGCAACTTCGCGGACCATCTGCGCGCCCATGTTCTCGAACTTGTCTTCAAGCTCGATTTCCTTGGCGACGGTGACGCCGTCCTTGGTGATGCGCGGTGCGCCGAACGACTTGTCGATGACGACGTTGCGGCCCTTGGGACCGAGCGTGACCTTCACCGCGTCGGCGAGGATGTTGACGCCGCGCAGCATGCGCTCACGAGCGTCGCGGGAGAATTTTACGTCTTTGGCAGCCATTTTTAGCTCCTGGCAGGGGCTTGGATTAAGCCCGAAGATTTAAATGAGGGTGAGGCCGATATTCAGCCGATGATGCCCATAATGTCGGATTCCTTCATGATCAGAAGGTCTTCGCCATTGAGCTTGACTTCGGTGCCCGACCACTTGCCGAACAGGATGCGGTCGCCGGCCTTGACGTCCAGCGGGACGAGCTTGCCGGCCTCGTCGCGGGCGCCGGAACCGACGGCGATGATCTCGCCTTCCTGCGGCTTTTCCTTAGCCGTATCGGGGATGATGATCCCGCCCGCGGTCTTGGATTCGGATTCGACCCGACGAACGACCACGCGGTCATGAAGCGGGCGGAACTTCGACTTTGCCATTTTTTATTCCTCGATGAGAATGGTGAGAACAGTTCCTCCGTCCGGCGGCGCCGGACATGTGGTTAGCACTCATCTTGGGGGAGTGCTAACGTGGCGCTGAAATAGGCTGGCAACTCGCGCGAGTCAAGGCATCCGGTGAGCATCCTCAGGACAATTGCTTCAAACGGATACTTGACTAAGTCAACTAAATGGCTGATCTTGCCGGACAGGAGGATGCCATGACCATTCATCATCACCCAGGCAAGGAGCGGATCGACGCGGTGCGGGCCTTCAACCGCTTCTACACCCGCCAGATCGGGCTGCTCGACGAAGGGCTGCTGAAAAGCGACTTCTCGCTGACCGAAGCCCGGGTGCTCTATGAGCTGGCGCATCGCGATGGCCTGACCGCCACCGAGCTTGCGCGCGATCTCGGCCTCGATGCCGGTTATCTCAGCCGGCTGCTGAAGAAGTTCGAGGAGCGTGATCTGGTCGAGCGTGCCACGATCGAGGCGGATGCGCGGCGCTCGTCGATCGCGCTGACCAAGGCCGGGCGGCAGGCCTTCGCGCCGCTGAACCAGGGTTCGCACGAACAGGTCGCGGCTTTGCTCGAACGGCTTTCGGCTGCCGAACAGGACAGGCTGGTCAGGGCCATGCAGACGGTGCAGCGTCTGCTGGGCGGAAGTGCCGAGCCCAAAGTTCCCTATATGCTGCGGTCTCTGCAAGTCGGCGACATCGGCTGGATCATCCATCGCCAGGGCCTGCTCTACGCGCAGGAATATGGCTGGGACGAAACCTATGAAGCGCTGGTCGCCGAAATTCTCGGTGCCTTCGTCAAATCCTTTGATCCGAAATGGGAACGCAGCTGGATCGCCGAGCGGGAAGGGGAGGTCGTCGGCTCGGTCTTCGTCGTGCGCCAGTCGGACGCGGTGGCGAAGTTGCGCCTGCTCTATGTCGAGCCTTCGGCGCGCGGTCTCGGCATCGGCAGGCGGTTGGTCGAGGAATGCATCGGCTTTGCTCGAACCAAGGGTTACAGAACACTGACGCTGTGGACCAACGACGTCCTCACCTCGGCGCGCCGCATCTACGAGGCGGCCGGGTTCAAGCTGACCGACGAGGAGCGCCACCATTCCTTCGGCAAGGATCTGGTCGGCCAGAACTGGAATTTGGAGTTATAGCAGCGCCGCAGAATTTCGAGCATCGGCCTGCGGCGGTCGCTCAGGTCGCGGGCTTAATGTTTTGGTTCAAGCGAAAGAGATTGGTGGGGTCATACTTGTTTTTTAGCGCGGCCAGCCTCGGATAATTCTCGCGGTAAGCCGCCAGAACCCGATCAATGCCCTCTTCGCCGAGATTGTTGGCGTAGACGCCGCCGGTCGAGAACGGTCTCATTGCATCCCACAGGTCACGCGCCCATCGGATGTGCGTTTCGTCGTCAGACGGATTGTCCCAGATCGATATCGGGAAACAATCGTAAAGAGCATCTCGGTTGGCATAGGGCGTTTCATCCATCGGTACTCGCGAGATGGCGCCGCCAACCTGCTGCAGGACCAGAAGCGACTCGCGGGGTGCGGTCATGTAAGCCGCAAGCATGGCATCGATCGCCTGATCTGCGATTTCGCGCATGAACTGCGCCTTCCAGTAGTAGCGCCGCCCGCGCGGAAAGAGGCTATCCCCGGCCGATTGGATTTGAACATAGGGGACAGGAGCAATCTGGCACTCAACCGGCGTGCCATATTCTCTCAGAGGTTGAATGATTTGCTGGCCCTCGTCGAGTGGGCCGATGCAGCACGCCGATATGCTGAAGAAGCGTTCGCCCGAGGGCGCCGTCACAAGTGCTGCATCCAGGCTCAGCTCATCCGGGGCGCCGCTCGAGAATGCATGATAGAACCGCATCGCATCGCGTGCCTCTTCGTAGCGGTATAGCATCGATCCCGCGATGAGGAGCGGACCCACGGGATGGAGCTTGTATTCGAAGGTCGTGACTATTCCGAAATTGCCACCGCCGCCCCGGATGCCCCAGAACAAATCTGCATATTCGGCCGCGTTTGCCGTGAGCAACCGGCCGTCCGCCGTCACGATTTCGACAGCGACAAGGTTGTCGCAGCTCAGTCCATGTTTGCGGCCAAGCTTGCCGAACCCCCCGCCGAGTGTCAGTCCGGCTATGCCGGTATCCGCGTTGACACCCATGGTCGTCGCAAGACCATGGACCTGAGTGGCTGCGTCGAACTCGCCCAGGTTCAAGCCGGCTTCTGCGCGCGCAACACGGCGGATCGGGTCGACTTCGATCCGCTTCATGCGGGACACATCGATCACCACGCCGCCGTCGCATACCGAACTGCCGGCGACGTTATGGCCACCGGCGCGGACGGCGACGAGGAAGCCTTGCGATCGGGCGAAGTTGACCGCCGTGACGACATCGCTGGATTCGGCGCAATAGAACACAGCCGCCGGCCTCTTATCGACCATGCCATTCCAAACTCTGCGCGCCTGGTCATAGCCAGGGTCGTCCCGAAGGATCAGATCGCCGCGAATCGCCTGCCTGAGCCGAGCGATGTCCGGCGCCTGCAACGTCGGCTCGGAACCGTCCATAAGCTTGAACATGCTCATCGACCCTTCGTGATCCGGCACGGTTGGACAGGCCGCTTTCGTTCACCGACATGCGCCGGACCACAATGATCTCATGCGGCGCCATTCGCTGCAAAATCGAATATCTCAGTCGCTGGATGAGCTAAATTCATCTAAACTGCGTGGATGAGAAAACTTCCGCCGCTCGGATCGCTTCGCGCCTTCGAAGCCGCTGCCAGGCTGATGAGCTTCAGGAAGGCCGCGACGGAACTCGGAGTGACGCCGACGGCCATCAGCCACCAGATTCGATTGCTGGAGGAGGTCTGTGGGCAACTGCTGTTCCGGCGGCGCCCACGACCGCTCGTGCTCACAGGCGTGGGCGAACGGCTATTCCCGGTAATTTGCAGCGGCTTCGACGCTTTCGCTGCGGCAATCGCATCAGCCTCGGCCGGTGTTGGCCAACGCCCGTTGCGCGTGACGAGCCCAAATGCATTTGCCAGCCGATGGCTTGTTCCGCGCCTGTCGAAGTGGCGCGAACAGCATCCGAACATTCCATTGGAGATCATCGGGACAGACGCCGTTCTGGACCTGCAAGCCGGTGACGCCGACGTTGCGATCCGCTATGCGCGCAGGATGCCGCGGGACGTTCCCGCGCAGGAAATTTTTCGGGACGCATTCTTTCCGGTATGCAGCCCGGATCTGTTCGCAGGAGGCGACCGACAGATCGAGCGCGCCGCCGATCTGCGGCAATACCCGCTCATCCATTTCAATTGGACGAACCGCGACCCGGAAGCGCCGACCTGGCAGCGATGGCTGGCGATCGCACGCTCGATCGATCCCAGCATCCCCAATGCGAACCGGGCATGGGACTTGAGTTTCCGCGAAGAGCTGCACGCGATTGACGCGGTAGCGGCAGGCCAAGGCATCGCTATCTGCAGCGATGTGGTCGTCAGTGGCGAACTCGAGGCTGGCAGGCTGGTCAAGGCACATGATCTCTCTCTGCCAGGCTATGGCTATTACCTTGCCGGCGTAGCCAATCACCCCCGACAAGCGCATGTCGAAGCCTTTTCCGCCTGGATGAGATCGATAGTCTGAGCATCTGAACGCCGATCTTCCGCATGCTCGTCACAAGCGCCCGGCGTAATAAATCGCTAACCACTATCGCCCTGCACTGACTGCAATGCACATTTGTCACCCTCTGGCACAATCGGGCTCCTTGAATTATGAGCACGCTTATTATATATGTCGCTCATGGTTTCCGACGGCATCGACAGATTGGGCTTTTTGATCCACGACGTGCAGCGCCTGATGCGCAAGCGCTTCGAGGCGCGCGCCAGTGGTTTCGGCCTTTCTTCGGCGCAATGGCGGCTTCTGGTACGTGTCGCCAAGGAGGCGGGTGTCGCGCAGGCGCGGCTTGCCGAGCTTCTCGAAATCGAGCCGATCAGCGTCTCGCGTCTTGTCGATCGAATGGAGGAGGGCGGCTGGATCGAGCGCCGTCCCGACGCAACCGACAGGCGAGTGCGCATGATTTTCCCGACCGCCAAGGCGAACGCGGCCTACGCCCACGTCAAGAGCCTTGCCGGCGAGGTCTATGAGGAATCGCTCGTCGGCGTTTCGCCGGAAGATCGCCGCGTCCTGGTCAAGGCGCTGGAGATAATGGTGCAGAATCTTGCAGATGGTGAGACGCCGCCCTCGGAAAAAGTGAAGAATACGGAAGGCGCAGCAACATGAACGCGGTAGCCAAACTAGATGAGAATGCGGCCAAGCTGGAGATGGAAGCTCCCGCGAAGCCGGCGGCAGCTCCGGTAACGGTCGCTCCGCAGGTAGCTCCGGCGCCGGTGGTGCCGAAGAAGAAGCGCCGTGTCGGCCGCTTCCTTTTGATGGTTGTGCTGCCCGCTGCGTTGATCGCCGCCGGCAGCTATGTCTGGGTGACCGGCGGCCGCTATCAGGAGACCGAGAACGCCAATCTGCAGCAGGCCAAGGTGTCGATAGCCGCCGATACGGCGGGCCGCATCGTTCAGGTCGACATTTTCGACAACCAGTCTGTCAAGCAGGGCGACGTGTTGTTCGCCATCGACCCCGAGCCCTATCGGATCGCGTTGGCCCAGGCCGACGCGGCGGTGGCCGGTGCGCGGCTCAATGTCGAGCAGCTGCGTGCGGCCTACAGCCAGGCGCTGGCGCAGGGGAAGTCTGACGAAAGCCAGGTCCAGTACGCGCAGTCGCAATATGACCGCGCCGCCGACCTTGCCCAGAAGGGCATCAACGCCAAGTCGTCGCTGGACGAAGCCAAGAACGACCTCGACAAGGCCAAGCAGCAGCTGGCCGTAGCCCAGCAGGGGATCGTCAGCGCCAAGGCGGCACTTGGCGGCAATCCCGACATCGAAACCGACAAGCATCCGACAGTAATGGCGGCGCTCGCCGCACGCGACAAGGCGGCCTACGATCTGGTCCAGACCAAGGTCAAGGCGCCTGCCGACGGCATCATCAGCCAGGCCGCTTCGTTCAAGGTCGGCCAGTATGTCGGTTCGGGCACGCCGCTGTTTTCGCTGGTCGAGACCGGCGACACCTGGGTCGACGCCAATTTCAAGGAAACCCAGCTCACCAACATGAAGCCAGGCCAGAAGGCCGAAATCGTAGTCGATACCTATCCGGGCAAGACCTTCGAAGCCACCGTCAAGGCGATCGGCGCCGGCACCGGGGCCGAGTTCTCGCTGCTGCCTGCGCAGAACGCCACCGGCAACTGGGTCAAGGTCACGCAGCGCATTCCGGTCCGCCTGGAATTGGCCGATGCCGACGCCAAGACGGCGCTGCGCACCGGCATGAGCGCGACGGTCACGGTGGACACCGGCGTTTCCCGCGGGCTGCCGAGCATTTTCCGCGGCGCCACGGCAGGCCAGGCCAAGTAAGGAGGCCGAACAGCGGCCGCATAGCAAACAGTGAGATGGATGCAGGATTGGTCCGAAGAAGGCGCAGGAAAAGTTGAATGCGTAAACGGACTGCGCTGTAGCCTGCCTGAGCAGACAACTCCGCGCAGGATCTTCGGTCCTCAGGTTTCCGGGCGGCGGGCGCCCGCTTGTCGAGACGCTCAGTTGATGTAACCCCCACATCGATGCTCGCGTCCCACCGCGATGAGGGTCTCTCTACGGCGAGGGCCTCGCCGTCCGGAAACCTAATGTACACGTTTTTGTTACCTGCTGGAAGTTTTACGTCATGAGCAGCCCAGAACCCTTTCGCGAAGTACCGCACCGCGGCCTGATCACAGTCGCGCTCATGCTTGCGACGATCATGCAGGCGCTCGACACGACGATCGCCAACGTTGCGCTGCCGACCATGACCGGCGATCTCGGCGCCTCCCCCGACAACATCAACTGGGTGCTGACCTCCTACATCGTTGCCGCGGCGATCATGACGCCGGTGACCGGCTGGCTGGCCGACCGCTTCGGTCGCAAGGAGCTGTTCCTGACGGCCGTGGTAGGCTTCACCGTCTTCTCCATGCTGTGCGGCATCGCCTGGAGCCTGGAGACCATCGTTTTGTTCCGGCTCATGCAAGGCGTGTTCGGCGCCGCCATCGTGCCGCTGTCGCAAACCTTCCTGCTCGACATCAACCCTAGGGAACGCCACGGCCAAGCCATGGCCATCTGGGGCGCCGGCATCATGCTGGGACCGATCCTTGGCCCGACGCTGGGTGGCTGGCTGACCGAGAACTTCAACTGGCGCTGGGTGTTCTTCATCAACCTGCCGGTCGGCATCATCGCCTTCCTCGGCATGGCGGCGTATCTTCCCAGCGTCGCCCGGCGGGTGCGCAGCTTCGATTTCTTCGGCTTCACCATGCTCTCGCTCGGTGTCGGCGCGCTGCAGCTGATGCTCGATCGCGGCGGCGAGGTCGACTGGTTTTCCTCGATCGAGATATGGATCGAGCTCGGTCTTTCCATCACCGGCTTCTGGGTGTTCACCATTCATACACTGACGGCCGAGCACCCCTTTATCGACCCGAAGATCTTCCTCGATCGCAATTTCGTCACCGGGCTGGCGTTCATCTTTGTCATGGGCGTGCTCATCTTGGCGAGCATGTCGCTGCTGCCGCCAATGCTGTCGACCATCTTCGGCTATCCGACCCTCACCATCGGCATTGTCCTGGGACCGCGCGGTGTCGGCACGATGATCGCGATGCTGTTCGTCGGGCGGATCATGCACAGGATCGATGCCAGGATCCTCGTCGTCATCGGCTTCCTGCTGACCGCGCAGTCGCTCTACACGATGTCCAGCTTCTCGCCGCACATGGACGACTGGCTGATCCTCAGTTCCGGCGTCATCCAGGGCCTGGGAATGGGCATGGTGTTCGTGCCGCTGTCGACTGTAGCCTTCGCCACGCTCGACGCACGCTTCCGCACCGATGCCACGGCGTTGTTCAGCCTGGTGCGCAACCTTGGCTCGTCGATCGGCGTGTCGGTGGTGACGGTTCTGCTGGTACGCAACACGCAGATCAACCATGCCGAGCTTTCGGCCTACATCAATCCGTTCAATCCCAACCTCTGGGCGGCATCGCCGGCAGCGGCGGGCGGCGATCCGACGGCGCTGTCGCTGATGGATCGCATGGTCAATGTCCAGGCGATGATGATCTCCTACGTCAATGACTTCAAGCTGCTGATGATGATGACGCTGCTTGCCATTCCGTTTGTTTTCCTGCTGCGCAAGCCAAAGGCCGCGCCGCCCGCCGGTGGGGCGCCTGCCGCCCATATGGACTAAGCCTCAGGGCTTACGGCAACCGCGACCGGCACGAGGCTTCCGTTGGCTGTCCCGGTCGCGTGGCGTTAAGCCAGGTTCACCTGCCATTAGTATATCCGGACCAATATGCACTCGCTTTTGGGTTGAAGGCGAGCCTCCACTGCTTGCCTCAAGCATCAGCGGGAGGAATTGTGTTTGGCCACGAAATCATCCAGGCAAATCGCCGCAGCGCCCGAGTCCGCCAATCTGACGACGCTGGCAAAACTGGCGACTACCTCGTACGAAGTCCTCGAGCGCGAACTTCGTGCCACGATTGCGGCACTTCAGGACCAGGCATTGCGGTTCCAGACCGCGATAGAGAACATCTCGCAAGGCATCTGTTTCTTTGACGCCGATGAACGGCTGATCCTGTGCAACCGACGCTACGCGGAAATCTATCGTCTTGCACCGGAGCAATTGCAGCCGGGTGTGGCGCTGCACGAAATCGTCGAGCGGCGCGTCGCTGTCGGGACCTCGGCAATGAATGCGGACGCCTATCTGGGGTTGGCCCGGGCAGTCAATTCGGGCACGGCTTCGGGGAACTGGACAGCCGAGCTCGCCGATGGCCGGACAATTCAGGTCTGCCATCAGCCGATGCCTGACGGCGGCTGGGTGGCCACGCACGAGGACATCAGCGAGCTCAGCGCCAATCGCTTGGTCGTTGACGAGCGTATCTCCTTGCAGATGCTGATCGACCTGGTGCCTGACTACATGTGGGTGAAGGACACCGAGAGCCGCTTCGTCGTCGCGAACCGAGCCATTGCGTCCGATAGCGGTCGGGACAGTACGAGCGACATGATCGGTCTGAGCGACTTCGACCTTCATGCGCCGGAACTTGCGCAGAAGTTTCGCCATATCGAGCAGCAACTGATGCGCGACGGACAGCCGATGATCGACGAGGAGGAGTTCGTCGTCGATGCGTCAGGCACCGGCAAATGGTTCCTGTCGACGAAACTGCCGTTGCGCAACGTTCAAAACAACATTTTCGGCCTCGTCGGCATTGCCCGCGACATCACTGCGCGCAAGCAGGCCGAAATCCTGCGCGACGGGCAGGCGCATATCCTCGAGATGATCGCAAAGAGCGCTCCCCTCGAAGATGTGCTCGAGCGGCTCATGCGTCTGGTCGAATCCCAACTGGCGGGGATATTCGGTTCGGTCTTGCTGCTCGACAAGGATGGCAGCCACTTGCGTCACGCCGCCGCCCCCAGCCTGGCGAGAGACTACAGCGACGCCGTCGACGGCGCCGCGGTCGGCCCCGGAGCAGGGTCTTGCGGAACCGCAGTCTATCGGCGCGAGCCGGTGATCGTCGCTGACATTATGCACGATCCGCTTTGGCAGGATTATCGCGAACTCGCGCGGCCGCACGGTTTGCGTTCATGCTGGTCGACCCCGATCCTGTCGCATCAGGGCGCCGTGCTTGGCGTCTTTGCGATGTATTCGATGACGGTGCGCGAACCGACCGAGGCCGAGACTCGCCTCATCGATTTCACCACGCGCATCGCCGGGATCGCCATCGAACGCAAACAGGCCGAAGACCGGATCCACTTCATGGCCAACCATGACGTGCTGACCGGGCTTCCCAATCGCGCCTTGTTGGAGGACCGGCTCTCACAGGCGGTCTTGTACGCCCAGCGATACGATCGCTGGGTGACGGTGGTGTTCATCGATCTGGACAATTTCAAATTCGTTAACGACACGCTCGGTCACAATGCCGGCGACGAGCTTCTGAAGACCGTCGCTAGCCGCATGGTCGACTGCGTAAGGGCGACCGATACCGTCGTGCGGCTTGGCGGTGACGAATTTGTCATCGTGCTGTTCGACCAGCCGGCGAACGTTGATCTCGTTTCCGAGACGTTGCAAAAGCTCAGGGCTGCACTCGCCGAGCCGGTTCGGCTCGGAGCACATCTGGTGCGGGCGACGGCCAGCATCGGCATTGCCAATTATCCCAAGGATGGAACGGATCCCGATACGCTGCTGGCAAATGCCGATGCGGCCATGTATCGCGCCAAGGAGTTCGGCCGCGACAATTTCCAGTTTTACGCTCCCGAGTTCAACACCAGGGCGCATGAAAAATTCGTGCTTCAGGAAGAGTTGCGAAACGCCTTGGCGCGTTCGGAATTCACGCTGCTCTACCAGCCGCAGGTGGACCTTCGGTCAGGTCGGATTTTTGCGGTCGAGGCGCTGATACGCTGGAACCATCCAACGCTTGGCACGGTAATGCCGACGATGTTCATCCCGACCGCCGAGGAGACAGGTCTGATCGTACCGATCGGCGACTGGGTTCTGCATGAGGCGTGCCGGCAGAACAGAGCCTGGCAAGACGCTGGACTGCCGCCCTTGACCGTTTGCGTGAATGTGTCGGCGCGGCAATTCAGGGAGCGCAACCTGATCGATCGCATCGTCAGCGCGCTGAAGGACAGCCGCCTGGAGGCTAGGTATCTCGAGCTGGAGGTGACCGAGAGCCTTATCATGCAGGATATCGAGCTGGCGGTCGCCACCATGAACGCCCTGCAAAGCCTGGGTGTCCAGATCTCGATCGATGATTTCGGCACCGGCTATTCCAGCCTCAGCGCTCTCAAGACCTTTCCCGTGGCGCGGCTGAAGATCGACAAGTCCTTCATCAAGGATCTCGCCGCCGACGAGAACGATCAGGCTGTGGCCAGCGCGGTGATTTCATTGGGGCAAAATCTCAACCTGAGGGTCATCGCCGAGGGCGTTGAGACAGATGATCAGGTCGCTTTCCTGCGCAGGAACAATTGCGACGAAATGCAGGGCTATCATTTCAGCAGGCCGGTTTGCGCGCAGGACATCGAGGAATTGCTCGGCGGCGGCCGCAAAGGCTGACGGATCGGTCGCCAGCAGGCTTCCGCCGACCAAATGGCGGAAGTTATCTGCCGAGCACAAGGCACCAGTAGCGAAGCGTGCTGTCGCGGCCGTCGCGCACATAGGCGAGACCGAAGCGGGTGAAGCGCGGGTCGAGCAGGTTGCGGCGGTGGCCTGGCGAATGCACCCAGATATCGAACAGCTTCTGCTGGTCGAAGCGGCCTTCGGCGATGTTTTCGGCGGCAGCGCCGGCAATGCCATTATCTTTGACGCGCGAGGCAAAGTCCTTGCCCCAGCCGGTGGTGTGGTTCATTCGGCCGCCGCGCGCCATATAGCCGGCCTGCTGCAGCGCTGCCTGCTCGAGCTGCAAATCGGGGACAAGCGGCCCGAGACCCGCCGAAGCGCGGATGCCGGCCAGCGTGCCAGCGGCGGAGGCAGAGACACCGGCGCCTTCGCCGGTGGGCAGCACGGTGGCGCAGGCGACGAGCCCGGCAAGGGCGCCAAGGCCGGCAGCTCTGAGCAGCACGCGCCTGCTTAGGCTTGGTTGGGCCCCATAATTTTCGATTTTCGTAACGGTCATGCCCGCCTGACATAAGCGCGATCATGGCTTTTGCCGGGCGGGGCGGTGAAAATGCGTGATGATGGTTTCCGGCTCGATACCAGTCAGGCACGGACAGACAGTTTCTTTTGCCCCATCTCTGCGGCTTCACGAGCGCTGGCGAGGTATCCTCGGTTGCAAATTTTCTCTGGGGGATATCGCTTGCAGTGACGACCGGAGCGATTCGTACGCCTGAGCACCAAGCAGCCTCCGGTATTGGTCTTCGAGACGCTGATTGAAATCGTGGACGGTCCGGATCACCGCAAGCGCCGCGTCAGTTGCAACGATTAATTTGGCCCGTCGGTCGTTCGGATCATGCGAGCGCCGAACATAACCGAGGCGCTCCAGTTCATCGATCAACTCACCCATCGATGCTTTGCCAATGCCCGCACGCTCTGCGAGGACGCTGGGTCGGGTTCCCTCCGCGTCGATGTTGGCGAATAAAGCGCCGTGTTTGGGCTTGATTGCCGAATGGCCGCTCTCCCGGAGAACCTGGACCAAAGCGCTCGCCGACGATTGATAAGCATAGAGAAGCAGAGACTGCGTGTATGGCGGATTATCCATCTTTCCAAACTTATATGGTGCCCATATAGTATGGCAACCGAACTATATGACAGGAGGTCAGCATGGCTGCCGGCAACGTCCGAACTGAAGGGGTGGAAAGTGTCGCGCACAGGCTGATCGAAGCTTGGAATCGTCACGATGCTCGCGCCTTTGCCGCCGTATTCGCGGCAGATGCCGAATTTACAAACGTCTTCGGTATGCAGGCGACTGGACGTGACAAGATCGAGCAGTTCCATGCCCCAATTTTTGAGAAGATGTTCAAGCACAGCCACCTATCCGCGGAAAGCGTGCGGAACAGGCTTGTTCGCCCTGATGTTGCCACGCTCGACCTGCGGTGGTCCATGACTGGCGCACTCGATCCGATGGGAAACGAATGGCCGCGTCGGCTCGGATTAATCAGCGTAGTGGCGACGCGGGATCACGATGAATGGTTGATTGCAACGATGCACAATATGGAACTTGGAGACGATCAAATGGCAAAGTCTCAGGAGAAACTTCAAGAGGATAAGTAGGCTCTTCATTCACGTCAGAGTCGAAAGCGACAGCCATCCAGCATGGTCAGCCGATCTGATCGGGCAATGAGATCGAACGGCGGGTCAGGTGAATCGGGATTGGCGAGCCATGCTACAGGAGTTGGTGCTGGATGGCCCGCGCCTTGCCCGGTTTGGCCGGCCACAATGGCGCGCCATATAAGCCGGTCGCTTGGTCTTGCGGGATCTAATGTATGAACGGCTTGGCGCGCGCTGGGCTCTCGCCGGCAGTTCTTTGCGGCGCGGTGATCGCCGGTCGGCTATTCCGCCGCCACGAGTTTGGTTTCCGGCGTCGATGAAACCCGGCCGGCCCGATCGTCTTCGGTATGTTCCCACCAGTCGCCCAGGGCGTCGATAAGCGGCACAAGCTTGAGGCCGGGCTCCGTGAGGTCGTAATCCACGTGTAGCGGATAGCCGACATGCGCCGTTCGCCGCACGATCCCGGCTTCCTCCAGCTTGCGCAGTTCCAGCGCCAGGATGCGGTGCGACACTGCCGGGTTGTCACGCCTCAAATCGCTGAAGCGCTTGGTACCATCCTTGAGATAATAGAGCAGCAAGGTGGGCCATCGACCGCTGAGCACACGCATGGTCTCCTCGATCGGGCAGCGTGAGACGACATCTTTCATGGCGGGGACCTGGTTACAGAATAGTGCCTAATTTACATGGGGCGACCAGCGTTTAGGGTCAAGTTTCGCTGCGCAGCGTGACCCCTAACATGGAAGAGACAAAGAAATGGAACCTATTCTCCTTTACGGCTTCCCGCTGGGAAGTTCGATGGGGCTTGTCGCTGCTTTTGAACGCCTCGGACAACCCTATCGCCTGTGTCGTGTCGACATGCTCACTGAGATGAAGAACGAGGCCTATGCCAGCATCAACGGCCGTCAGGAAACGCCGGTGTTGATCACGGACGAGGGCAGGGTACTCACCGAGACCATGGCGATTGCCGCCTGGCTCGAAGCCCGCGATACGCAACGCCGTATCAGCTTCGATCCTCGCTCGCCGGAGGCCGACCGGATGCACCAGCTGGTCGCCTTCATAAACACCGGCTTCACCGCCGCCTTCACCCCGCTCTGGGCGGCATATGAAATGGAGTCGGCCGAACCGGTGCTGCTGGCGACTTTACGTGATTTCGGCCGCAAGGTCGTTACCAACCGCCATAACCAGCTTGAGGCGATGATCCTCGACACGGATTTCCTGATCGGCGAGCGGCTGACGCTTGCCGACACCACGTTGATCGGCGTGGCGCGCTGGGCGGAATTCCACCAGGCGGTCGACGGCGCCGCTTACCCAAAGTTGGCGGCGCTACGCCGCCGCATCGAAGCCGATCCGGCCGTGCAATACGCGCTCGCTGTCGAGGCTGGCGAAAAGCTCGCCGGGTCAGGCGCTTGCTTCGGTCACTTGCCGCTGGCCGAGGTGATCGATCGCTTCGCGGCGTAACTGTTCGCTCAGCGCCCGGCGCCTTGGCGCCGGGCGCTGGCGACAAGCACCCCCAGATCGGCTATCATGTCGACGCTCTTGAAGTGGCAGCTGCGGGCGGCCATCCTGGCGGTGACCGCCCCGACACACGGGAGAAAGGTTATGGCCGGCTTTCATGTCATGGCTGATGCACGTGGAATGCATGTGCAGCCCACGGTGCGCCGCATCAGCACCGAGGATCTGATCGATGCGCTCCGTCTCGGCGTCGAGGATTTCTGGGCCAAGCCGTCGCATTATGTGTTCCTGTGCCTGATCTATCCGGTGGTCGGCCTGATCCTGACGCAGTGGACCTCGGGCTCGAACGCCATCCAGCTCATCTATCCGCTGATGTCCGGCTTCGCTTTGGTCGGTCCGTTCGCGGCTATCGGCCTTTACGAAATCAGCCGCCGGCGCGAATTCGGCATGGATACATCCTGGTGGCATGCGCTCGACGTGCGCCACTCGCCGGCGCTCCCCGCGATTGCAGTCATCGGTATCATGCTGCTGGTACTGTTCCTGCTCTGGCTGTTCACCGCGCAGTCGATCTACACCAGCCTGTACGGCAATCAGCCTCCGGCCTCTATTGCCGGCTTTATTCGTGAGGTGCTGACGACCAGCAAGGGCTGGACGCTGATCCTGCTCGGCAACCTGGCCGGGTTCGCCTTCGCAGCGATCGTGCTGGCGACGACCGTCGTCGCCTTTCCGCTGCTGCTGGACCGCGATGTCGGCGCGGTCTCGGCAGTCGAGACGTCGGCGCGCGCCGTCCTGACAAACCCGCTGCAGATGGCGCTGTGGGGCCTGATGGTCGCCGTGCTCCTGGTCATCGGCTCGATCCCGCTATTTGCCGGGCTTGCCGTCGTCATGCCCATCCTTGGCCACGCGACCTGGCATCTTTATCGCAGGGTGGTCGAACCGGAGCGGGCGGAGCAGGTCAGGCGGCCAATGTAGGACCGATCAGCGTTGCGCGTCGGTTGCCATCTTGACGGCCAGCGCGGTCAGCACCGTACCCATCATCCAGCGCTGGATCACCATCCATAAGGGCCGCCCGGCGAGGAAAACCGCGATCGAGCCGGCCGTCACCGCGATGATGGCATTGACGGTCAGGCTGATCGCGACCTGCGTGGCACCGAGCACTAGAAGCTGCGACAGCACGTGGCCCTTGCCGGGGCTGATGAATTGCGGCAGCAGCGACAGATAGAGCACTGCCACCTTCGGGTTGAGCAGGTTGGTCATCAGGCCCATCGCGAACAGCTTGCGCGGCCTGTCTTTCGGCAGTTCGCGGATATGGAAGGGCGAGCGCCCGCCGGGCTTCACCGCTTGCCAGGCGAGCCACAGCAAATAGAGCGCGCCGGCAAGGCGCAGCACATCATAGGCAAAGGGTACGGCGAGCAGCAGCGCGGTGATGCCGAACGCCGCCGACAGCACATAGAACAAGAAACCGAGCGCCACGCCGCCCAGCGAGATCAGCCCGGCCTTCGGCCCCTGCGACAGCGAGCGCGAGATCAGATAGATCATGTTCGGGCCGGGCGTCAGCACCATGCCGAGGCAGACCAGCGCGAAGGCAAGGTGGTTGGCGGGTTCAGGCAAGAGCGCATCTCCGGATGGGAACACTCACCACATGCTTCCATCATCCGCAAGGGCATGAGGGCAGGAGCCTTTGCGCCAGTGCGCCGGGCCTCCTGCCTTAGTTCCCGGACGACAATCTTGCGGACACAATGAAAGCTGGTGACAGGGCGAAGCGCTTCGGTTAATCCGGGCCGGCCGCTACGGACCGTCGGTCGCGGCGCTTGCAAGCATCATGGTACAGGGACAACGGCATGGCGGATTCGCCCGACATCATCGGTTCGCTCGCAGACTTGTCGGGAGCCTATTCAGCCATACTGTGCGACGTCTGGGGCGTGGTGCATAATGGCGAATGGCATTTCCCGGCGGCGGCTGCCGCGCTGATCGCTGCTCGCGCGGCGAGAATACCTGTCGTGCTGATCACCAATTCGCCGCGCCGCAGCGCCGACGTGGTGGCGCAGATGAACGCCATCGGCGTTCCTCCCGCTGCCTACGACCGTGTCGTAACGTCCGGCGACGTTACCCGCGATCTGATCGCCGAAGGGCCGCGAAAGATCTTCCATATAGGCGCCGATCGGGATTTCACGCTCTATGAGGGCCTCGACGTCGAGCTCGTCGAGGAGTTCGAAGCATCCGGCGTGGTCTGCACCGGCCTGTTCGACGACGAGGTGGAGAAGCCGGAAGATTATGCCGATCTTCTGCGGCGGCTGCGTGCCAGGAACCTGCCCTTCATCTGCGCCAATCCCGACATCGTCGTCGAGCGCGGCGAACGGATGATCTGGTGCGCAGGCGCTTTGGCCCGCGAATACGCACAGCTTGGCGGACGCACGCTGATCGCCGGCAAGCCGTACGCGCCGGTCTATGACGTCGCCATGAAGGAGGTCGCCGTCATTCTCGGCCGCCCGGTCGAGCGTTCGCAAGTTCTGGCCATCGGCGACGGCATGATGACCGACATCAAGGGCGCGGCCGACAATGGCTTCGACGTGCTCTACGTATCGGGCGGCATCCATGGCCGCGATTACGGTGAGACGCTGCAGCCGGATCCGGCCAGGCTCGCGGCCTTTCTGGAAAAATACGGCTACAGGCCGGTCGCGGTGATTCCCAGACTGCAATAGGTTCAAGCCATGACGGCAATGTTCGAACGCATTTCCGCAACCGCACCGCTGCCGGCCCATCTGCGCGGCGGCGTGGTGGCTATCGGCAATTTCGACGGCGTCCACCGCGGCCACCAGGCGGTGCTCGAACGCGCGCGCGCCGAAGCGGAGCGTCGCGGCGTACCCGCCCTGGTGCTGACCTTCGTACCGCATCCGCGAAAGGTTTTCAGGCCGGACATGCCGTTGTTCGTGCTGACGCCGCCGCCGATGAAGGCGCGGCTTTTGTCGCATCTGGGCTTTGCGGCGCTGGTCGAGCAGCCGTTCACACGCGAGTTCGCCTCCTTGTCGGCGGAGGCTTTCGTCACCGGCGTGCTCGAGCGCAACCTCGGCATAAGCCACGCCGTCACCGGCTTCGATTTCCATTTCGGCAAGGACCGCCAGGGCGGTCCGGCCTATCTGATGGCTGCCGGCGAGCGCCACGGCTTCGGCGTCACGCTGGTGGATGCGTTTCGCGACGAAAGCGCCGAGGTGGTGTCGTCGAGCCGCATACGCACGCTGCTGTGCGAGGGCAATGTGGCCGAGGCCGCCGGCTTGCTCGGCTACCGTTTCACCGTCGAGGCGGAGGTGATCGGCGGCCAGCAGCTCGGCCGGACACTCGGCTTTCCGACCGCAAACATGAGGCTTTCGCCGGAAGCCACCCTCAAGGAAGGGATTTATGCCGTCCGCTTCCGCCGCGCCGACGGTTCCCTTCATGATGGCGTCGCCAGCTTCGGCCGCCGGCCGACGGTCGACGACAATGGCGCGCCATTGCTGGAGACCTTCGTCTTCGACTTTTCCGGCGACCTCTATGGCGAGATTTGTGCCGTGTCCTTCTTCGGCTACCTGCGCTCGGAGGTGAAGTTCGACGGGCTTGACGCGCTGGTCGCCCAGATGAAGCGTGACGAGGCCGAGGCGAAGGCACTGCTCGCCGGCGTCAGGCCGCTTTCCGGGCTGGACCGCGCGATCGCGTTTTGACAACCCGCGCCGTCGTCGTCCGCGTCGCTTCGCCCTGGGATGACGAAGCTGGGGATTTCAGCCAATCTCGAAGGTATGCGATAGAAATGAACGACGAGCATTACCTGTCGGCGTCCTGCAATCCGCCATGTCGATCACAATTTATCTCTTCAGCGCCAGGCCGACGGCAATGAAGGTCCAGCCTTGGAAAATCAGGTCGACGGCTAGGAACAGGCCGAGCACCCACACGCTGTTGAACGGCCAACCCATGGCGATGACCAGTCCCGCCAGCGCGCTGATGACGCCGGCCGTGACCACCCAGCCCCAGCCCGGCTGCGGCCGGTGGCTGTAGCCGACCCAGGCCCTGAGCACGCCTGAGGCAAGCAGCGCGACCGCCAGGAGGAATGTCAGCACCGCCGAGGCCAGCAGTGGATTGTAGAAGGCGAAGAACCCGGCGACGGCGTAGAGAAGCCCGCTGAGCAGCCAATAGAAGAAGCGGCCCCATGTCTTCACGCCGAAGGCATGGATGATCTCGACAATGCCGGCCATCAGCATCAGCCAGCCGACGACATAAACCGAGGCGACGGTTGCGATGAACAGATTGCCGAAAGCAATGCCGCCGAAGATGAGCAGCAGCACCCCGAGCGCGACGAACCATCCCCACTTCGCCCGCGTCTGGCCAATGGCGTCTTTCATGGCATCGCTGTGCACGGTCATTGCCCTTCTCCGTCAAGGTTGCCTAGCTTCTTTGTTCCGAAAGGTAGCGCCGATCGCCTTGCCCGTCCAGCGAGCAGGGTGTGAGCGCCACACTCCCGAGCGATCCGCTTGCCAACCTTCGCTTTTTATCCGAAGCGGCCAAATACCAGATGGAATATTCGATCGTGTGCAGGGGTGGGCCAGCGCTAAAAGATGACAAGCGGGTTTACGGGCGACCCCCGTCGTCCCGTGTATTCGCCATGGCGCAAGTGAAACGAAAAATTGCCAGCGCTGGCATTGGCCCCTTTATCGATGACGTGCGGCTGCTGCTGTATACCGTTTTCTACGCTTGATGAGGCTGGGGAAGCAAAATGAGCGATATGGACGAACACCGCGATCTGCTGGAGATCAACGCCGTCCGCAGGCTGTTGACGTCAAAACCACGAACGGTCCGCTGGGACGAACGCCGGGCACGGCTCGACGAAGTCGGTTCGGTCTGGCCGGTCGCGGAGGACATCCGATGCGAGCATGCGGTTTTCGATGGCCTCGAGGGAGAGTGGTCCCTGGCGCCTGGCAGTGACAAGGATAAGATTCTGCTCTTTTTCCACGGTGGCGGCTACTGCTCCGGCTCTCTTAAAAGTCATCGTCGAATGGTGACCGAGGCAGGCCGGGCAATGGGAATGCGCACCCTCGCGATCGCCTATCGACGCGCGCCGGAACATCCTTTCCCTGCGCAACATGAAGACGCACTCACCGCATGGCGCTTTCTGAGGCGGCAGGGCATTGCGCCGGATCGCACCGTGGTTGGGGGAGACAGTGCGGGCGGCAACCTCACCCTGTGCCTGGTCAGTATATTGCGCACGGCAGGCGAGCGGTTGCCGCGATGTCTTTGGCTGTGTTCGCCCTGGACGGACCTTTCGATGTCCGGCGCGACACTATCAACAAAGGACGCAATCGACCCTATCATCCACCGGGCGTATTTGGGGGAACTGGCAACCGCCTATGTTCCCAATGGCGTTGATCGGCGCGATCCGCTGATCTCGCCTTTGTTCGCCGATCTGAGCGGATTTCCCCCAATGCTTATACAAGTCGGTTCGGCCGAGACGCTGTTGTCGGACGCAACTCGGCTCGCGGAAGCCGCTGGCGCGGCTGACGTCAAAGTACGTCTCGAAATTTGGCCGCATATGATTCACGCTTGGCCGGTTTGGAATGCGGGGCTGGGTGCCGGTCGGCGCGCTCTTCACAGCGCGGGCATGTTTGCCCGCGAATATTTATAACCCCTGCCGAGGCAGCTGCTGGCGCATTCCAAACGTCTTGATCTGGAATCTTGGTGCGCCAGTACAATTCGCTGCAATGCGGAAAACAGCCCGGCCAATGCCGCCAACGTTACGGACATTAAGTCAAATTTTACCGAACTGGCGCCATGGCTTGGATAAAGGCTGATAGTGTTGGTCAACGCGTTCGACATATGGAGTAATGATGCGGTCTGTCCCGACGGTCTTGGCCGCATTCATGCTCGGCACCTGCGGCGTTGCCAAGGCAGGCGAGGGCACCTTCGGCTGGATGTCCGGAGACTGGTACCTGACGGTCGGCGCCACCGGCATGGTTGCCCCGAATTTCGAAGGCGGCAAAAAGTACCTGCTCAGCGCCTCGCCGATCATCTCGCTCGGCAAGGCTGGTCCCGCGGCGCGCTTCACCTCGCGCAACGACAATATCTCGTTGGCATTGATCGACGATGGCGGCATCCGAACCGGCCTGACAGGCAAGTTCCTGTTTTCCCGCGACGGTGGTGACGCCGACGAGTTGAAGGGCCTCGGCCCGGTGCGCTGGGGCGGCGAGGCTGGCGGCTTCTTCGAATTCTATCCTTTGGATTGGCTGCGTGCCCGCGCCGAATTGCGGCATGGCATTCGCGCCCATAACGGCTTTGTCGCCGACATCGCCGCCGACGCCTTTTACGATGTGACGCCCGATGTCAGGATTTCGGGCGGGCCGCGCGTTTCATTCGCCTCATCGGACTATTTCGACGCCTATTACGGCGTTGATGCCGAGGAGTCCCTGGCCTCGGGGCTCAGCGAATATCATCCCGGTGGCGGGGTGAAGTCGGCGGGCCTGGGCGGCGCGGTGACCTGGAAGGTGACCGAGCCGATGACGGCCAGTCTGTTCGGCGAATATTCCCGCCTGATGGGCCCGGCCGGCGATTCCAGCCTGGTCAAGGAGCGCGGCGATCGCAACCAGTTCACGATCGGCGTGTCGACAACCTACCGCTTCGATTTCTCGATGTGAGCGGGCGGGCGTCGGCTCATTTGATCAAACGGCTGTCGAACGGATAATGGTATAGGCCCGCAATCGTAATGCGTGACGCATCGTCATGGGTCGGGTTGAGCAGATAGTTGTTTGCCTTGCGCATTATGATCGAAGGAATTTTCATGAGCGCGTAACGATTGGCCGAGAGAAAGTCCGTGCCCTGTCGCCGGGTCGATTCCATGTCCTTGTCCCAGCCGTCCTGGATAACCGGTTCGGTCATTTCTATTCCGTCCGGAACGTCGATTTCGATAAGCTGGTAGGTTTCCGGAACGGTTTCGCGCGTCGCATGCACCAGTATCTCCAGCAGTGCCGTCGAAGGGTGGTCGGTGCAATAGACGATGGGCATTCCGCGCCTGTTCCATCTTCCATCAACGAGCGTTCCGCCACGACCCGAGAGATCCGCGAAACTGGAGATGCGCCAGATGCGCATCGTCAGGCAAGCATGCCAAAGTCGATACGGATAAGCTCTTCGGAAACGACGTGGGCGCCGGTCTCTGTCTCAAGGAGATCGATCGGCCTTGCACCATCCAATGCTATGATCTCGCTTCTCAGCCAACGCTGGGCTTTCTCATGGCTACCGAATACCCGATCCGCCTGCTCGGCGATGCGTTCAAGGCGCAGGGCGCGGTCGGATTCAGCTGGCGAAAGCGGCTCGGCATGTTCCTTGCGACGCGCCAGCGTGCGGCGGGGGGCAACGATACGATAGAGTTCTTCGCTACTGAAACCCAGACTGCGCAGATGATCGATCTTGTCCGTAGGGACGGAAAAGTCGCGTGTTGCGCGAATTGCCCTTGCTGCGACCGACATGAATTGTTTCCTTGGCACTGCAGGCCATTTGCCTACAAATGTATGCGCAATTGGCACCTAACGCAAGGAAGCATCAGAGTTCGGGCTTTTCAATATCGCCTGTCTCGGTTAAAAGCCCAGCCATGACGAGCTTTTCGCGCCTTCTCGCGACTGCGATACGAATTACAGGCCCGGTGTTCCGGGCGGCTTGACCGCCGCCGGGGCCGCCGGGAATCTTGCGCGCGGCCTCTCGCGCTTTTTCCAGATCATCAACGCATATCGCCCAAAAGTGGGTCCGGTTTTGGGAAGACGATATGCGTCAAAGCGAAGAACTTCAACGCCCGGCTCTTTTGCCGCCGGCAACGCATATGGCAGACGAATGACTGATACCGAGACCGCCGAGACGATCGACTATTCCAAAACGCTCTACCTGCCGCAGACGGATTTCCCGATGCGCGCCGGTTTGCCGGAAAAGGAACCGCTGCTGGTCAAGCGCTGGCAGGACATGGACCTTTACCGCAAGCTGCGCGAAGACGCAGCCGGCCGCGAAAAATACGTGCTGCACGACGGCCCGCCTTACGCCAATGGCAACATCCATATCGGCCACGCGCTGAACAAGATCCTCAAGGACGTCATCACCCGCTCGTTTCAGATGCGCGGCTATGACTCGAACTATGTACCCGGTTGGGATTGCCACGGCCTGCCGATTGAATGGAAGATCGAGGAGCAGTACCGCGCCAAGGGCAAGAACAAGGACGAGGTGCCGGTTAACGAGTTCCGGCAGGAATGCCGTGAGTTTGCGGCGCACTGGATCAAGGTGCAGGGTTCCGAATTCCAGCGCCTCGGCGTCGTCGGCGACTTCGACAATCCCTATACGACGATGGCTTTCCACGCCGAGGCGCGCATCGCCGGCGAGCTGCTGAAATTCGCCATGTCCGGCCAGCTCTATCGCGGCTCCAAGCCGGTGATGTGGAGCGTCGTCGAACGCACCGCGCTGGCCGAGGCGGAGGTCGAATACCAGGACTATGAGTCGGACACGATCTGGGCGAAGTTTCCGGTCGTCAGCCTCGCTCGCCAGGTCATCAACATCGAGGATGGACAGCCAGCCCTGGATCCCAAGCTGACGCAGACGTCGCTCGATCTGCTTGATGCCAGCGTCGTCATCTGGACGACGACGCCGTGGACAATCCCCGGCAACCGCGCCGTCAATTACTCGCCGCGCATCAACTATGGTCTCTATGAGGTTACGGCGGCCGAGAACGCCTTTGGTCCCCAGCCCGGCGAAAAGCTGATCTTTGCCGAGAAACTTGCAGACGACGCTGCCGCGAAGGCCAAGGTCACCCTGAATCGGCTTCGCAACGTTGGCGCCGAAGAGCTTGAAAATCTTACGCTTTCGCATCCCCTCAAAAGTCTGGGTGGCGGCTACGATTTTCCCGTGCCCATGCTCGCCGGCGATCATGTCACCGACGATGCCGGCACCGGATTCGTCCACACCGCGCCGGGACACGGCCGCGAAGACTTTGACGCCTGGATGGATGCCGCCTCTGACCTTCGCCAGCGCGGCATCGACACTGCGATCCCCTTCACCGTTGACGATGCCGGCTTCTTCACCAAGGACGCGCCGGGCTTCGGCCCGCACCGCGAGGGTGGAGCGGCGCGCGTCATCGACGACAATGGCAAGAAGGGCAACGCCAACCAGGCTGTCATCGACGAGCTGATCAAGCGCAACGCGCTGTTCGCGCGCGGCCGCCTGAAGCACTCCTATCCGCATTCCTGGCGCTCGAAGAAGCCGATCATCTTCCGCAACACGCCCCAATGGTTCGTCTATATGGACCAGGAGCTTGGCGACGGCACGACGCTGCGCGGCCGCGCGCTGAAAGCCATCGACGATACCCGCTTCGTGCCCGCCGCCGGCCAGAACCGCATCCGCGCGATGATCGAGGAGCGCCCCGACTGGGTGCTGTCGCGCCAGCGCGCCTGGGGCGTGCCGATCGCCGTCTTTGCCGATGCCGACGGCAACGTGCTGCGCGACGAGGCAGTCAACCAGCGCATCATGGACGCCTTCGAGAAAGAAGGCGCCGACGCCTGGTTCGCCGCCGGCGCCAAGGAGCGGTTCCTCGGCAATCACGATGCCTCGAAATGGCAGCAGGTCATGGACATCCTCGATGTCTGGTTCGATTCAGGCTCGACGCATGCCTTCACGCTTGAGGACCGGCCCGACCTGAAATGGCCGGCCGACCTCTATCTCGAAGGCTCCGATCAGCATCGTGGCTGGTTCCACTCCTCGCTGCTCGAAAGCTGCGGCACCAGGGGCAGGGCGCCCTATGACACCGTCGTCACCCATGGCTTCACCATGGATGAGGAGGGGCGGAAAATGTCGAAGTCGCTCGGCAACACCGTCGTGCCGCAGGACGTCATCAAGCAGTCCGGCGCCGACATCTTGCGGCTGTGGGTGGTGACGACCGATTATTGGGAAGACCAGCGGCTCGGCAAGAACGTGCTGCAGACCAATATCGACGCCTACCGCAAGCTGCGCAACACCATCCGCTGGATGCTGGGCACACTCGCCCATGACGACGGCGAGGAGGTGCCGCTGGACAAGATGCCGGAGCTGGAGCGGCTGATGCTGCACCGGCTCGCCGAACTCGATGAAGTCGTACGCTCGGGCTACGACGCGTTCGAATTCAAGCGCATCACCCGCGCGCTGCTCGACTTCATGGTGGTCGAGCTATCGGCCTTCTATTTCGACATCCGCAAGGACGCGCTTTACTGCGAAGCGCATTCCAGCGTGAAGCGCAAGGCTTCCGTGCAGGTGGTGCGCCATCTCTTCGACTGCCTGGTGAAATGGCTGGCGCCGATGCTGCCCTTCACTATGGAAGAGGCTTGGCTCGACCGTCATCCGGATGCGGTCTCCGTGCATCTCGACCAGTTCCCGAAAATCCCGGCGGACTGGAAGGACGAGGCGCTGGCGGAGAAGTGGCGCAAGGTGCGGCAGGTCCGCCGTGTCGTCACCGGCGCGCTGGAAATCGCCCGCGCGCAGAAGGTCATCGGCTCTTCGCTGGAAGCGGTGCCGGTCGTCACCCTCGACGATCCCGCGCTCGAAGCGTCGATCGCCGATGTCGATATGGCCGAGATGGCGATCACCAGCGATCTGGTAATCGTGCACGGCAAGGCGTCGGCGGGCAGCTTTACCCTCGACGACATCAAGGGCGTCGCCGTGGTCGTCGAGAAGGCGGAGGACCGTGGCCTGGTGAAGTGCGCGCGCTCCTGGCGCTACACCGCCGATGTCGGCTCAGATCCGGAATTCCCGGATGTTTCGGCCCGTGACGCCGCTGTCCTGCATGAACTCAAGGCTTTGAGCCGCCTCTAAGGCGGTGCACAAATGCCACGGCGGGCGGCCGATCGGCCCCGGCGCGTTGCCCTTAACGAGTGGTTGAGGTAAACACGCGAAACTCCGGACGACAAATTGTCGCCGGAATTCCGTCGGAAGAGCATAGGCGACGGGGACCGGACCTTTCTTTGGCCGGCGGCAATCGAGAGGCTGTCTACAGTGGGACTTTTTGGCATGACCGAGAGAACTTACGCGCGCGTTGCGCTGCTGGCGCCGCTTGTCGTATCGGGCCTTGCCTTGTCCGGCTGCATGGGCTCGCCCACTTATGGGACCGACAAGCCTGCTGCCTCGCAGCTTGCCGACGACCTCACGGGGGCTTTTTCCTTCGCACCCAAGCGCAAGAACAACATCGACTACAAGCCGCGCCCCACGCTGGTGAAGCCAGGGCCGGGGCAGAAGGAAGTCTTGCCGCCGCCCCAGGAAAGCATCGAAACGGCAAGTGCTGAATGGCCCGAATCGCCGGAGCAGCGCCGTGCCCGCCTGCGCGCCGATGCCACCCTGCATCAGGACGACCCGGCCTACCAGGCGCAGATTGTCGATGACGTGCAGACCGACCCGGTGGCCGTCAAGGCCGCGATGGCGCAGTCGGCTTCGAGCCATCCGCCGGCCTGGACTCCAGCGGATTCGGACAAGGGCCGCGCCGCGGAAGTCAAGCGCCGTCTGGCTGAAGGCAAACAGGGCGACCCGACCACCCGCAGATATCTGAGCGAGCCGCCGGTGCAATACCGCGCCGCCGCCCCCACCGCGCCGGTGGATGACCTCGGCGAGGATGAGTACAAGAAGGAACGCCGCCTCAAGAAGGAGGCGGCCGCCAAGAGCAAGAGCGGCGGCATGTTCGACTGGCTGCCCTGGTAGCCTGACAGCGCCAGAGACGTTCTTGCCTGGATTGGCTGACTTGGATTTGGACCGTCTGCCGGACCAGAAAATCAGGGTCCGCGTCGCTCGCGAAAAAAGTCTTTCAGCAGCACTGCTGCAGCGTTCTCGGCCATGCCCGGATAGATGTCGGGCACATGGTGGCAGGTCGGTGACGTGAAGAAGCGAACGCCGTTGACCACTGCGCCGCCCTTCTCGTCGGCAGCGCCGAAATAGAGCCGGCGCAGCCTGGCGAAGGAGATGGCGCCGGCGCACATGGCGCACGGCTCCAGCGTCACATAGAGATCGTGGCCGCTGAGCCGCTCGCTGGAAAGCTTGCGGCAGGCTTCGCGGATCGCCAGCATCTCGGCATGAGCGGTGGGATCGGCGAACTCGCGGGTGCGGTTGCCGGCACTCGCAACGACCGTATCGCCGCCGACGACGACCGCGCCAACCGGCACCTCGCCACGCTGGGCGGCGGCTTCGGCTTCTTTCAGCGCCAGCGCCATGAAATCCTGCCGCCTCACGCGGTTTCCATTCCGATTATCTCCTCGCCACTAGAGCGCGATCCTGTTACTACCCGCGCAAACGAGCAAAGGCCACATGGACGACAAAAATAAGAAATTCCCGCGCAAGGCCGGCCCGAAGCCGGCAGGGCCGCGCGGTCGCGATAGCGCTCCCGGCAAGGGCGGCAAGCCGTCCTTCGGCGCCAAAAGAACCTACACTCCGCGCGGCGATCGGCCGGCGGCCGAAGGCGAACGGCCGAAGCACGACTTCAAAGGCGACCGGCCATTCAGCAAAGGGCCGCGTCCGGAAGGCAAGCCTTATGAACAGCGCGAGGGTCCACGCAAGCCGTACGCACCGCGCGGCGACCGGCCAGCGGCGGCTGAAGGCGAACCGCCGAAGCGCGACTTCAAGGGCGGCGACCGGCCGTTCAGCAAAGGGCCGCGTCCGGAAGGCAAGCCTTATGAACAGCGCGAGGGCCCACGCAAGCCGTACGCACCGCGCGGCGACCGGCCGGCCGCTGCCGAAGGCGAGCACGGTGAAAGGCGCTTCGACCGTCCCAAGCGTGACTTCGGCGATCGTCCTAAGCGTGATTTTGGCGGCGATCGGCCGCAAGGTGCACAAACGGCACGGGCGGCGTCGGACGGCGGCTTCAGGCCGCGCCCGCGTCGCGTCGAGGTAACGGAAGAAGCCGGCGAACGCATTGCCAAGCGGCTGGCGCGTGCCGGCCTGGCCTCGCGCCGCGACGCCGAGGAACTGATTGCGGCCGGTCGCGTCAAGGTCAATGGCAAGGTGTTGTCCTCGCCGGCCTTCAACGTGATGCCCGGCGACATCATCCATCTCGACGGCATGGAGATCCCGCCGATCGAGCGCACCAGGCTGTTCCTGTTCCACAAACCGGCCGGCGTGGTCACCACCAACCGCGATCCCGAAGGCCGCAAGACCGTCTTCGATGTGCTGCCCCCCGGGCTGCCGCGGCTGATGACCATCGGCCGGCTCGACATCAACACCGAAGGCCTCCTGCTGCTCACCAATGATGGCGGCCTGTCGCGCGTCCTCGAACTGCCGGCCACCGGCTGGCTCAGGCGCTACCGCGTGCGCGTCCACGGCAAAGTCGAGGAAAGCGCGCTTGCTGGCCTGCGCGAAGGCCTTGCCGTCGACGGCATCTTTTATGGCGCCATCGAAGCGACGCTCGACCGCGAGCAGGGCTCGAACGCCTGGCTGACACTCGGCCTGCGCGAAGGCAAGAACCGCGAGGTCAGGAATATCCTGGGCTCGCTCGGTCTCGACGTGACGCGGCTGATCCGCATTTCCTACGGGCCGTTCCAGCTCGATGATTTGCCGGAAGGCCATGTGCTGGAGATCAAGGGCCGCGTGCTGCGCGACCAACTCGGCGAGCGTCTGGTCGAAGAGTCCGGCGCCAATTTCGACGCCGATATCGCCAAGCCGTTTTCCAACAAGCCGGTCAGGCGTGAGCGGGAGGAGGAGCCCGAGCGGCCGAAATTCACCCGCGACGGCGAACGCCGGCCGATCGGCGAGGGCGGCCTGATCAAGAACCGCAAGCGTCGCGAAGGCAGCCGCGACGAAGCGCTCGGCAAGCTGTCGACAAGCCCCGACAGGAGCTTTGGGCCGAAAAAGAGCTTTGGCGAGCGTGGCCCCAGACCTGAACGCAGCGACTTCGGGGACAAACCCCGTGGCGACAAGCCGCGTGGCGGCTTCGGTGGGAAGAAGTCCGAACGCGAGCAGCGGCCGATCGAGCCGCCGGGCCAGCGCAAGGCCAATGTCTGGATGGCGCCGGGCGCACGGCCGATCGGCAAGGGCAGGGCGGAGGCAGACGCCGCCAAGGCGGCAGAAAACAAGGCGCGCAAGGCCTCGTTCAAGCCGTCTTACAGCAAGCCCGGCGGCAAGCCGCAAGGCGGCGGCGCAAAGCCGTTCGGCAAGCCACGCGGCGAGCGTCAGGATGGCGGTGGCGACCGGCCGCGCGGCGGCCCGAAGGGAAGCAATGCGGATCGTCGGCGGTGAGTTTCGCGGGCGTCCGCTGGCGACGCCCCGCACCTTTGCCATCCGCCCGACCACCGACCGCACGCGTGAGGCGGTCTTCAACGTGCTGGCGCATCGCTTTCCCGAAAGACTGGTCGGCGCGCGGGTCCTCGACCTGTTCGCCGGCACCGGTGCGCTCGGCCTCGAAGCGCTGTCGCGCGGCGCCTCCTACGCTGTCTTCATCGAGGAATCCGCCGAAGGGCGCGGCGTGATCCGCACCAATGTCGAGGCCTTCGGCCTCACCGGCCGCACCAAGATATTCCGCCGCGACGCGACGGGCTTGGGCGAGGCGGGCACCATCGCCGCATTCGGCCTGGTCTTTGCCGATCCGCCCTATGGCAAAGGCCTTGGCGAACGTGCCTTGCGCTCGGCCAAGGCCGGCGGCTGGCTCGCCCCCGGCGCGCTCTGCATCGTCGAGGAAGCGACGGCGGCGCCGTTCGAGACAGGGCCGGGCTTTTCGGTTGTCGACGAGCGCAACTATGGCGAGACGGTCATCCGGTTCATCGAGGCCGCCTGAGTTCGGTGTCCGCGATGGCGCCTTCAAAATGACGCACAATTCGCTTTGCCTCGACCAGCAACCCCGCCTATCGTCCCACCACCAAACCGGAGCCATCTATGACATTTCAGGCTGAATGGCTGCGCGCAACGCTCTTGGGGCTGGCTCTGGTGATGGCCGCGCCGGCTCTGGCGGGCAACAATCCCGACGACGGCGTCGTGACCGATTTCCTGCTCGACAACGGCATGGAGGTCGTGGTCATCCCCGATCACCGCGCCCCGATCGTCACCCATATGGTCTGGTACAAGATCGGCAGCGCCGACGAGCCGCCGGGCAAGTCCGGCATCGCCCATTTCTTCGAGCATCTGATGTTCAAGGCGACCAGCAGCCATGCGGCCGGCGAACTCGACCGCGCCGTCGCCGCCATCGGCGGCTCGGACAACGCCTTCACCTCCTACGACTACACCGCCTTTCACGAGACGGTGGTGCCGCAGGCGCTCGGTGAGATGATGGGCTTCGAGGCTGACCGCATGCGCAACCTCATCCTCACCGACGATGTCATCAAGACCGAGCGCGACGTCATCCTCGAAGAGCGCCGCTCGCGCATAGATAGCAATCCGCAGGCGGTGCTCGACGAAGAGATCGACGCCACGCTGTGGCAGAACCAGCCCTACCGCATTCCGGTCATCGGCTGGATGCAGGAGATGGAGAAGCTGAACCGCACCGACGCGATGGCCTTCTACAACAAGTACTATACACCCAATAACGCCGTGCTGGTGGTGGCCGGCGATGTCGAGCCGGAAACGGTCAAGGCGCTGGCCGAAAAGACCTATGGCAAGGTCGCGCGCGGCCCGGATCTGCCGCCGCGCATCCGCCCGGTCGAGCCGGAACAGAACACCAGGCGTACGGTGACGCTGACCGACGGGCGCGTCAGCGTGCCGAGCCTTACCACGCAATGGGTGGTCCCGTCCTATCACACGGCAAAGCCGGGCGAAGCCGAAGCGCTCGACGTGCTGTCCGAAATCCTCGGCGGCGGCAACCGCAGCCGGCTCTACCAGGAGCTTGTCGTCAGGCAAGGCATCGCCGCGACGGCCGGCGCCTTCTTCCAGGGCACCATGCTCGACGACACCAATTTCACCGTCTACGGTGCGCCGCGCGGCGATGCCAAGCTTGCCGACGTCGAGGCCGCGGTCGACGCCGAGATCGCCCGCATCGCCAAAGACGGCGTCACCAGCGACGAGCTGGAAAAATCCAAGGACCGTTTCGTTCGCTCGATGATCTTCGCCCGCGACAAGCAGGAGGACATGGCCAACATCTACGGCTCGACACTCGCCACCGGCGGCAACGTCCAGGACGTTCAGCAATGGCCGGACCGCATCCGCAAGGTCACCGCCGACCAGGTCAAGGAAGTCGCTGCCCGCTATCTCAATCTCGACCACGCAACGACCGGCTATCTTCTGCCGCAAATCCAAGCTGGGAATTGATTTGATGATGAGCCAGCATGGTCCCGCTCTGCCTTCTCCCCTCGTGGGCTCCTCCCCTTCTCCCACAGGGCGAGAAGGGAAGCGCCAGCACGCCGGCCCGCTTCTAGCAACCCTCATCCTCTCCCTCGTCTTCCTCGTCCTGCCCGCGCTTTCCGCCCGTGCTGCCATGAACATCCAGGAGGTGACCTCGTCGAAGGGCATTACCGCCTGGCTGGTGGAGGATTATTCGGTGCCGATCGTCGCCATCCGCTTCGTTTTCGATGGCGGCGCGACGCAGGATCCGCCCGGTAAGGAAGGGCTTGCCAATCTGATGAGCGGCCTGTTCGACGAAGGTGCCGGCAACCTCGACAGCGAGGCCTTCCAGATCAAGCTTGACGAGGTCGGCGCCGAGATGAGCTTCGATGCGCAGCGCGATGGCATTTACGGTTCGATGCGCATGCTGGCCGACCAGCGCGACGGCGCTTTCGACCTGCTGCGCGTGGCGGTCAACCAGCCGCGCTTCGACCAGGTGCCGATCGACCGCATCCGCGCGCAAATCCTGTCCGGCATCATCGCCAGCGAGCGCGATCCCGATACGCTCGCCCAACGCAAATGGCTGGACGCGATCTACGGCAGGCATCCCTATGCGCGGCCCGACCAGGGCACCAGGCAAAGCATCGCGACGATCACGCCGGCCGATCTCAGCGCCTTCCACAAGGCAAATTTCGCCCGCGACGGCCTGCATGTCGCGGTGGTCGGCGCCATCGACGCCGAGACGCTGAAGCAGAAGCTCGACCTGGTGTTCGGCAGCCTGCCGGAAAAGCAGGCGCTGACGCCCGTTCCCGACATCGACCTGAAGCTCGGCCAGCAGCTCGAGGTCGTTTACGACCAGCCGCAGGCCTCGCTGCAGCTCGCCTATCCCGGCGTGAAGCGGAATGCGCCGGACTTCTTCGCCGCGGTGCTGATGAACGAGATCCTCGGCGGCGGCGCCTTCACCTCGCGGCTGTTCGACGAGGTGCGCGAAAAGCGCGGCCTGGCTTACAGCGTCAGCTCCGACCTCGTCGACCACCAGCATTCCGAGGCGCTGTCCATCACCACCTCGACCCGCGCCGACAGGGCGGCCGAGACGCTGGCCGTGGTGCGCGACGTGGTCAAGCGCATGGCCGCGGAGGGGCCGACCGAAGCCGAGCTGGCGGCGACCAAGAAATACATGATCGGCGCCTATGCCATCAACAATCTGAATTCCTCGGGCGCGATCGCCTCAACGCTGGTCGAGATCCAGCTCGGCAAGCTCGGCATCGACTACATGCAGCGCCGCGCCGCCCTGATAAACGCGGTGACGCAGGACCAGGTGAAAGCGGTGGCGAAAAAGCTGCTCTCCGCCGAGCCGGCCGTCATGGTGGTCGGGCCGAAGCTGGGCGCGGCCAACAAGGGATGAGCCCTAGCTTCGGCATCGCCTTTGGCGGCGGCGGCGCGCGCGGGCTGGCGCATATCCATGTTATCGAGGCGCTCGACGAGCTGGGCATCAGGCCGGCGGCAATCGCCGGCTCGTCGATCGGCGCCATCATGGGCGCCGGCATGGCCTCTGGCATGACCGGCAAGGACATCCACGACTATGCGCGCTCGATCCTCGGCCGGCGCGCCGAGGTGGCGACGCGCATGTGGCGGGCGCGGCCCGGCACTTTTGCCGAAGCGATGCAGGGCGGCCTGCGGGTCAGCCAGTTCAATGTCGAGCGCATCCTCAAGGCGTTCCTGCCCGATGCCATTCCCGAGACCTTCGCCGAACTCAAAATACCGCTGAAGGTGACGGCAACGGATTTTTATGGCCACAAGCTCGCGGTGTTGGCCGAAGGCGAACTGCCTTCGGCGCTGGCCGCCTCGGCGGCGATTCCGGCGGTGTTCCGCCCGGTGATGCGCGACGGCAGGATGCTGATCGACGGCGGCATCTACAATCCCGTGCCATTCGACCTGATCGAGCTCGACGCCGACATCATCATTGCCGTCGACGTGGTCGGCGCGCCGACCGAGGCGGGCCGCAAATTCCCGACCTCCGTCGACCTGATGTTCGGCGCCACGCAGCTGATGATGCAGTCGATCATCGCCAGCAAGCTGAACCAGAGCCGCCCCGACATATTGGTCCGGCCGGCGGTGTCGAAATACCGGGTGCTCGACTTCATGAAAGTCGAGGCGCTGATGGCCGAGACGGTGGCGATCAAGGACGAGCTGAAGCGCGAGGTGGAGCAGGCGCTGAAGGCGAGGGAAGACGCTGCGGTCGCGGGCAGGCAGCGGACGGTGTAGGGAAGCTGCCAATCTCCCCCCTTGAGGGGGAGATGTCGCCGAAGGCGACAGAGGGGGTCGTCTCGCGTAATGCGCCACTGTCGAAAGAGAGGAACCGCGCCCGGTCGAACCGACCCCCCTCTGCCCTGCCGGGCATCTCCCCCTCGAGGGGGGAGATTGGCTGATCATGCCGTCCCAGCCGCATACTCCAGCGCCACCACGCCGTTGCTGAATTGCGTGGCCGAGATCAGCTCGAGCGGCAATTGCGCGCCAGGCGGGAACAGCAGCTTGCCCTGGCCGACGGCACCGGGGTAGCTGAGCAGCCTGATGCGGTCGACCAGGCCGTTGCGCAGCAATTCCTGCGCGACGCTGAGGCTGCCATGCACATAGATGTTGCCGCCGCTGCCTTGCTTCAGCCCTCTGACCGCTTCCGGCAAGGCGCCCTGCAGCAGCTCGGCCGGCTGCCAGTCGAGCGCCTGCAAGCTGGTCGAGGCGATATATTTCGGCAGCGCGTTGAACCGGTCGGCGAAGTCTCCGGTCTCCTTGGGCCACGAGCCGGCAAAAATCTCATAGGTCGTGCGCCCCAACAGCATGGCGCCACTGTCGGCAAGCTCGTCGTCCTTGAACTTTTGCATCTCATCGTTCCAGGCCACGCTCGGCAGCTTCTCGACCTCGGCAATGCCATCGACGCTGATGAATTCGGTGATGATGAGTTTTCTCATGGCGGGTTCCTTCTGTCGGGACGGCCGTGCGGGTCTTGTGCGAACTGCACCGTCAACTAGCGCGGCGCCTTTTCAGGGGGAGGGCTTTCCCTGTTCAGATTCGATCTGCAATGACCGTCCGGCTGAGCAATTCCAGTTTCCTGGCCAGTATCTGCGCCACGTCGAAGCATGCGTCGGCGACTGGTACTATGACCCCAGCAAGGTAGAAGAGAGCCGAGCTATCTCGCCGTGGCTAAGGTCCAGCCTATCGCCGATCGTGCGAGGCACGGGCTGCCTACAGCTTGGCAATACCGGCTTTCAGCAGTCCTTCGCGGACGTGCTGCACATCGGACTCCTGGGCATAGTGCAGGGTGGCGATGAATGACTCGAGGTCGAATTGGGGATCGAGCGTTCTGATCTTGCCCAGATGCGCCGCGGCAGCGATTTCGTCGCCGAGCCAGCCGTAGCAGGCAGCGGCGAAGGCGTGCTGAGCCGAGTCCATGGTCGACAGATGCATGAAAGCTTCGATCGCCTCGCCATACTGGCGCGCGGCGAAATGCGCCTTTCCCAGATGGCTCCAGAACCTCTCCGGGTGGTGTGGGTTCAACTGCATGGCCTTGCGGATCCATTCAATTCCCTCTTCCGGCCTCCCGAGCCACGTCAATAACTCGCCTTGCTGCACCACCACGAGGTCGTAATTGGGATTGAGGGCCAGCGCCCGCTCTTGATGGTAGCGCGCAGTGGTCAGCTCATTGTTGTTCACGTTCACTGCCGCGAGAATGCGGTGGACATCGGCATCGTTGTTGTCTAGCGCCAGCGCCCTGTCGAGCGCTGCCATAATGTTGTTCCAGACGGCATCCCTGTCTTCGCACCAGTTATGGACCCAGGCCTGGCCAAGAATGCAGGCCCGCCAGGCATGGGCATGGGCATAATCGGGGTCGAGCGCGACGGCCCTTTCTATCAAGGTTCGCGCGCGTTCATTATCCGCAATCGTGCTTCGGTGATGCAGCACCTTGGCAGCGAGCACACATTCATACGCGGCCATGTTTGCAGGTTTCGCCCGCGCGAGCTGGTCCCGCTGAGCCGCCTCGACACGACCGGGCAGCGTGGCTGCGATCGCCGCCGTCACCTCATCCTGAATCGCGAATATGTCGACCAGCTTCCGGTCATACTTGTCTGCCCAGATATGAGCGTCATTCGCCGTGTCGATGAGCTGAACCGTCACGCGCACCCTCTCGCCGATCTTGCGGACGCTTCCCTCCACCAGATATTGGACCTCGAGTTTCTCGGCCACCTCGCGCACATTCACGGCGCGGTTCTTGTAGACGAAGCTGGAATTGCGCGAGATGACGAACAACTCATGGTGGCGGGACAGTTCGGTGATGATGTCCTCGGTCAGTCCGTCCGCGAAAAATTCCTGCTCGGGGTCGCCGCTCATGTTGGTGAATGGCAGCACCACTATTGAAGGTTTCGAGATGGATCGCTTTGCCTCGACTTCCGGCAGGACAGGACTGTCAAGCCCGATGCGATAGAGGCGAACCGGGCGGCTGATGTTCTTCAACGTCTTCTCGCCCAGGTCCTCCATGGCAATTTCGAGACGGTCGGCAATTTGGGTCGCCACCGCTGCGGTCACGCAGATACCGCCGACGTCGGCGAGTTGCTCGATGCGCGAGGCAATATTGACGCCGTCGCCGAAAATGTCCTCATCGTCGAAAATGATGTCGCCGAGATTTATGCCGATCCTGAATTCGATACGCCGTTCTTGGGGCACATCCGAATTGCGCCGTTTCATGCGCTGTTGGATTTCCACGGCGCATTTCACGGCATCGGTCACGCTCTGGAACTCAACGAGCATGCCGTCTCCGGTGGTCTTGATGATCCGGCCCTTGTTCTTAGCGATAGCGGGATCGACCAGTTCTATGCGATGGGTCCGAAGGCGTGCGAGCGTGCCGGATTCGTCGGCTTCCATTAGCCGGCTGTAGCCCGCCATATCGGCAGCCAGAATTGCGGCTAGTCTCTGTTCCATCGCTGAACCAAAAACCAAGCCTACGCTTCCTGGGCCGCCAAATCCAGCAATTTGGGCTTGTGGCTGAATCAAGTCTTCCTACCGCAGCAGCAGGAAAGGGCGGATCAGAACCTTCCGCCTGGTGGCTGCCAACTCGATCGTATCAATGGCGGGAGGCGCGGCGCCGAGCTCGTCGAGGCGACATATTTCGGCGGCGCGTTGAACCGGTCGGCAAAGTCTCCGGTTCCGTGGGGGCCACGAGCCGACAAAGATCTCATAGCGCCCCAAAAGCATGGCGCCGCTGTCGGCAAGCTCGTCCTCCTTGAATTTTTTTTGCATCTCATCGTTCCAGGTCACGCCCGGCAGCGTCTCGACCTCGGCAATGCCGTCGACGCTGATGAATTCGGTGACGATGAGTTTTGGCAGGGCGGGCTCCTTTCTGGCAGAGGACGGACGGCACGGCCTGGTGCGACAGACTCCGAAAAAGAGCGCAACGTGCGGTGTCGGTCGGCCTAACTGAATGAGCTATTCTTTGGCCTCCTGGCGTGGCTTCTGCCAGCGTTTCGACTGCTTGACCGACCCCAATGCCGCAATGGTTCGAAGCCGTATGGCAAAGTCGTGGGCGTCGTACTGACCGAGTTTTGCCACGGCATCGATTTGCGCTGACGTCGGTTCGATAACCTTTACATTGAGCTGCTTATCCAGGACCGCAATCATGAATGAGTATGTGAACTTGCCCTCTTCGCTGGCTTCATCCCCATACCGCTTCCGCTCGTGGTAGCGTTGGAGCTTGACCAATAGGATCAGATTTCGATCGAGCTCTTTTAGCATCCGCGCAAGGAACGAACGATCACAATAGAGTGCATGTCCATCCTGCCGGTTCTCACTTTCACCCTCACCTTGCCAGCCGCCCCACCCTTCGTACCGGAACGCGACCGAACGACTTTTATCGATCCATGCATGAGACCAAGGCTTCGTCACCGAGAGCTGGAAGTTGGTAATGACGGATGCCGAAGGGCGGTAAGTTGATAGCGCCGTTGGCGCCCCAAACGGATCGTATCTGTCCAGATTCTCCGACTTCTGCGCGTGTGTGATCCACGGATCGCAGGGCTGCATGCCGTCGCGGCGGAAGCCTGGTTCTTCTTCATCGTACGTTTCATAGAACGGCAGCCACATATGGAACGATGGTGACGTTGCCACGGCAAGAGCCGCCAACTCAGCATTCGCTGGAGCAACGAGGGCGGACATGACACTGCAAGTCACACTGTCTGGTGACGACCATGATGCCTGCACGATTGTATTTTTTGACAATGGCTCGCCGAGGCCTGCAAGGGTCGCCAAAAATCGCTTGTCATCTATTGGTAGATCGCGTTCGGCCTCTGGCCCGGTGCCGGTTCTAAGATCGTTGAGCGCCACCAACGGATACCTACTAGTTCCGTCGGAGATCCAATATCCATCCTCGCGCGTGACGCGATACTCCGATAACCAGTTTTGCCAGGGATCGTCATAGTAGCTTTCGTCAGTAATCGGCCGCTCTAAAAGCAGCTGCCCTCCGACCACAGCCAGTGCGTGCCACGCAAGATAGGTGCCGTGCGATTGATGGGCGTCATCGGTAGGCCGATAATATCCGCGCTGGCTAGACGGACGTTCCCTGCCGGAGAAATCATTCATTGAGGTCACGCCGGGCCCCCACTTGCGTACCAACTCGTGGCAGAGGTCGTTTATCTTCCATTTCGGAAGGCCGAAGACTCTGGCAAGATTGTCAATATTTTGCTTCTCAAAATCGTAGTCGAAATAAAAGCGCGGTTCCGGCTCAGGAATATCCTTGGGCCGTTCCCAAGGAAAATCATCCGCCCCCTTGTTGCGAGTTTTGGCAACTGGAAACTTGGATACGTTTATCTTGGCGATCCTGGAAATTAGTTTCTTGGCGTCCATATCGCGTTTTCCTGCAAAGCAGTGTCGCAACGCCTTGCACGCGGCCTCGCGTAGGCCCGCATGTGGAAACATGTCGTCAAAAGCGATCGCTTCCAGCCTCGGACGAAAGCGAATGATCACATCGGGAGAATCTAAAGCGACACGGGCAACGGCTAGTAGAAACCATAACTGGGCGTGATAGCTAAAGAAGGGAAGTGAGCGATCCTGAAATGCCCCCGCATCTGGCGCGTCGAACAAGATAAACATGCGTTCAATGATGCCCCACCGTTGATAACGCGCAATCGAACGCAGAGCATGCGCTGCACGCCATCGCTCTCTTGCGATCGGCGAGCCGAGACGAAACCACAGCAGGCCAGCGGCGATGCTGTCGGCGTCCGTTCCAGCGTCCAGCTCATCTCGCCACGGCCCATCACCAATCGGATCGGCCAGCCTTGCGGCGCCGCTATCAAGTAGACGCTCAAGCGCAATCCGGGGAACGGCAGCATCGGCCCGCTTTGAAAGAATGGTTGCAATGCTCAGCCACGTCATTGCCGCAGCATTTAGTTCACGGGTCGTCGCTGCCTCGACCAGCGCAATGGCGAGTTCATCAATCGGGACGCTCGTCAACTCTGACAATTTGAAGAGGTCAGAACCAAAGCCCCATTTCCTGTTTAGCAATTCTTCGGTGTGTTCCCGCACCAGCCGCAGGCCAATTCCAGAAAGTGCCACTAGTTGGCTCGGGGAGTCTTGCGTCCATTCGTCCTTGATTGCTTGTAAAAGATCGTTCTTTTGGAACAATCCCAGGTTTCGCGCAGCGACAATGACGTCGATGTGCTTTGCACGGTCTCCGTAGAGAACCCGATCGCGTAGTGCCTTGTAGGCGTCAGATTTTTTGTAGGGCCAGCCGGATAATGCGTCTAGCTTTTCGACAAAGCTCTCAAATGACGCAGGATCGGTTGGGTTTACATCTGCCAATGCCTCTTTTAACGCGGTCTGCCGCTCAGCATCTTTACGGGTGATATTGCGATCACTAAGCCCAGATGCTGACGAACGATTTTCCGTCTCGACCTTTCGCGGCGCTACGCCTCGCTGCGTTAACAGCCTGATGCGCTCAGCGAATTTCGCAGCGAGTTTTGGATTGGAGCCAAATGCCTGACCGAGCTCATTGAGGTAATGGCTGGACGATCTGCCCGGAAAGGAATGCTCGTATTGATCGAGGACTTCTTGCAGCATTGGCTCAGTAGCATCCCGCCCGATCATGGCCTTCACCAGGTCATGCCATCCCCAATTCATCAAGACCTCGGGATCAACCAACCAGAGTAGCGATACACCAATCGCCGGGCTTAGAGCGCTGTTCTTCACAAGGTATGTCAGCGCAGATGGCAAGGTTAGGCTTAGATCGACTTTGTCGCGGTCATGCCACCGGGCAATCTGCGCCAGGTAAGTGGCGCCTGACGCGCGCGTAAGTGCCCGCGCGGTGAGAGGCCAGTGCCATTTGTGCGAGTCATACACGTTGATCTCGCATATCTTAGCCAGGCGAAGCGCCAGCTCCGGCTTCAACCGACCATCGCGCAAGGTGGCCGTAAAGTTCAGAAGTTCATTGGCAAACTCATAGTCGCCCGAGCCTATGGCATCGAGTTCCCTCAGCCCCCGCTTGAAGATTAGCGCAGACTCGGCGAGATTTGCTTGCAGCAACGCACGCGACAAGCTGGCGAACAGTTGGCTGCGACGCTGTACGTCGTCCTCACGTTCGACAAGCCGAATTGCCAGCACCGCCAACTTTCCGGCTTCGTTGTGACAGCTGCGTGTTGCTGCGAACCGCTTTACAACGCGAATGACGCTTTCCGGTGCTAGTACCTCGCAACGCTCCAGGCATGAGGACAACCGTCTGGCCGAATCGGGAATGGCCAACTCGAGTGCCGCAAACATCTCGATTGCACACCCTTTGAAGAGAGCGTCTGTGAATCGAAGCTGTTCTCTCTGCACATAGGCACCTCGCCTACTTGCATTGGTTTGAGCCGCCTCCCACGCATCGAGAAAGGCCAGTGTTGTACTATGAGCTTCGGTTTTCTTAGGCGCCGCAATTATGGACGTGAGCAGCCTCACCAAGGCGAGGAGGGGAATGACACCATCGGAAATTTTTTCGGATGCATGATACCTGTCAGATGACGACAGGGTGCTTTTCTTGCGCCGTTCCTCGATTTCTACCGATGCCTCTGCTTTTGACTTCTCCAGCTCCTTCAAGCGTTCGCTGAGGAGCTTTTGCTGGGCCTCATCGGTCGTAGGCCGTGGTGCGTCCTCGACCAACATCCAAAGTTCTTTGGGCAGGCAATCGAAGAATTCGGCTGTCCGAGATTCGTTCGCGCAGCGTGCGGCGACACTCAATGCAAAAGGGATGAGTAGATCGATGTGCCACGCCTCGCGTAGCAACCACATGCCATATCGTTGTGGTGCGACGACCTGAATGGTACGATCTGCTTCCTCCACCATGCCAAGGCTTGCCATGCGGACGGCACAGCGTAGCATAGCTTTTCGGTAGGTATCTCGGTGCGCATTGCCGGCATATTCCTCGGGAAAGTGCTCGCTGGGCTTCAGCCTTGCGGCGAGCTTCTTCAGTAGAGTTTTTGCGCGAGAGGGAGATACGAAGCCAGGGAAGGCTGTGAATGCCGCTGCAATCAAAGCGGGTGGCGCTTTTGCCAACGAGACCACTTTGTTCACGGTTTCTATAAGCTTCGGGAGGTTGCCGAGTACTTCTGTGGCCACGCAATGTTCGAATAGGCGGCTCGCTATCAGAAACCCATAGAAGGGCTTCCAATGACCAATGTATCGAGCGGCGTTGGCCGGTCGACTCCTTGCTAAGAGATAGAACGCGATCGACGCGTAGTCGTCGTGATCTGGTCCACCTCCTCCATTTGACTCCTTGTCCTGGTTGCTATGCCACCGGTGCCAATTATCCGCCCTCACGGCATGACCATAAGCTTCGGCGGCATCGCCATCGGCCAAATAGGCTACCGCCAATCGAGCATGGCGCGTGCCCGGCCAGCCTGTTCGTGCCTCGAACAGACGCCGAAGCGCTTCGGGGTCACCCAGACCGACTACAAGGTCGGGCTCTTCAAGCAGATAGTCCTCGCCGCGTTCATCAACGATGACCAGCGAAGCGAGCTCCACCAGGAGGTCAACGGTGGCGCTAAAGTCTCGGTCCTTTGCCGCTGCCCCTACCGCCGTCCGCAATCTGTTGAGCCGAATTGCCCGCTTCGCAAGATCGCTATCGAGTTCGGGAGGAAACCGTGTGTCGAAGGCAAGGCTCCGCAACAGGTCGGTTTTGCCCATAGCGAAGAGCAAGCCGGGAAGCGACCGAGCGGCGTAAACCGAAGAGACCTGCGCGTCTCTTAAACGAGCCACAACTCCGTCGAGAAGGGAGAGCTGCTGCCCATAGGTCTGACGGACCAGCGTTTCGGTCGGCTCATCGCGAAAGATAAGGCCGTGCCTTGTGCGCTCCAGTAGTGGCGAGAGATCCGCAGCAAAGCTCTCCACCTCGGACACAGTGATTCCAAATGCCGTTGCGATCTCATCGGTAGGAACTGGTGGGGGCAGTACGGACAAGGCGCAGAGGAAAGCCGCAATCTCTTGGCGAGTACTGCCCTTGTCGTCAGCCAGGGATATCGCTTTTTCAATCCGCTGGCGGATGAGATCGTTCAGGTCGATATCGGTGGTAATGGTGTCGACCTCGGCGAGTGACCGATCGGGTTCGATCAAATTGGCCATTACTCGTGGATTGCCATTTGACCGACGGTGGATAGCCTCGACCTGGGCTAGGGTGGCTTCCGGGCGACGCTTTTCGATGAAGGAACGGCTCTCGGCAGAAGAGAACGCATTAAGTGCGAAGTCACTGCACTGACTTCGGCCGATTGCCATTGCGCGCCGTTCGGGCCGACCCGTGGCAACGCAAACCAGGCCGTCGACGGGCGAAGACAGGTGCGAAAGACCTTCCAGCAACATCTGAGGGAACGAAGCTTGTCCTCTATCCCTCGCTTCCATTCCGGCATTGTCGGCAGCGTCGATGATAATAACCAAACGCGCCTTCGGTCGAGCGCGGCGTACAACCTCAATCGCCTGTCCAAACCGTTCGATGCTTCGTCGTACTACTTCGGTCGGATCGGAGGCGCCCGGTAGAATCGGATCGCATAGGCCGCGACAGGCAAGTTCGTTGACGATATGCATCAATCCCCGTTCGGGGCGATGTCGAACATCTAGGGGCGAGCGATAGGCGCCGCCTCCGAAACAATCAAAGACCACGACTTCATCAACCGTGCCGAGCCGGGCTGCCGCACTCTGCACAAACACGGTCTTTCCGACGCCGCCGGTGGCGTGGACAAACCATAAGCCGGAGCTCGCCATGCCGTCGATGAAGCATTGCAGCTGTTCACGTTCAACGATCGGGCCAGGCTCGGCAAACGCCTGTGGCGTTGGAAGCAGATCGCTTTCGTGTGCGATTCTTAGCGCTGCCAATACGTCAATATTGATGATGACGTTGTTGTTGTGACCTGAGTGACCTGCCTTGTTGCGCACAAGCTGCTGAAGCTCTCCCAATCTGGCACGTGCCAACACATCGTTGGAAGCAGACCAATCGGCGACGATTCGGGCATTGCCCTTTTCGACGGCGTTTAGGTCGCCTCCTCCGCCAATGAGTGACACCTTTGCCGCAAACGCCTTGCGATGGTCGCCATCCAAGGGAATGACAGCTAAGATTTGATTGTATTGGGCGCGAACGTTTTTCTTGGAGGGCACGGTTCCTTCGGCCAACGCAGATATTGCATCGGCCAGATCGGAACCCACGGGTCGATTAGTATAGATCGCATAAGCAATCTTGCCCGCCACATTTGCTTGGTCGGGTTTCGACAGAAAGCCGGCCTCCGACTTAGCAAATTTCCCAAGCGTCTTAGCTACATCGGAGGCCAGAAATTTCGTGGTTTCTCTGGCAATAGAATACTTGAACTGCGCTATTTCTATGCGCGTAGCATCCTGAAAGTTGGGAACGGCACCAAAATAGAACGTGGCATCCGCAATCTCGATAGTGTCCTGGCTGGCGCCTTTTTGATCTTCAACTGCCAATCCCTCCACGGCGATTCCGCAAAGTTGGTCGTGCGGAAGCAGCAAGCCAAGCGCGCGCCTCGCCAACCATGCTTCGTGGTATTGGTGCCCGTCGCGTGAGGCACGTACCTTATCGACGGCAATGTTTGCCATAGGTCTCCATACCTTCGGTTGACGAGCTTGCTAGTTGACGCCAGCGCCGAAGGGGAGGCGGGTCAATCAATAAAACAGAATCGCAATCTCGAATCTAATTCCCAAAAATGTTTCAGTGCAATCCTCGACTAGTAATGTTTACTTGTGGGAAAGCGCACACCGAAACAACGCGCACCGCACTATGATTCTCGTGAAGCTGCTAGGGCGCTGGCACCTAGATGGTAGGGAAGACCGAGCGACCTAATGTCCGCTTCGTGCGCAACGCGGTCGTACACGACGGCACCTGGCAAGAAATCTCGGACGCCCATAACTAGGCCATTACCCCTTGCCAAACCCCTCCACCTTCCCCTAATCTTCCTCTGAGAAAACCTTTTCCCAAATCGCGTCGCATCCGCTGACCTCACCATCCAGCGTTTTGCAGGGCTATAAGAGAAAAGCTTTTCTCACCTGGGAGGATCGATATCCAAATCAGGGCGTCCGACGCCCAGCCAGCGCCCACCAAGACCCCCGTCACTCTCCGCGAGGTGGCGGCACTCGCCGGCGTCAGCGTTGCCACGGCCTCAAAAGCGCTGAACGGGCAGGGGCGGATGACGGCCGAGACGCGGACCCGCATTCGCGAGACGGCGCAGCGGCTTGGCTTTCGCCCCAACAGCCTGGCGCAGAGCCTGTCGCGGCGGCTCCCTTACCGTCGGGCCCGCTGACCAACGACCTATCGCCGCGTCTTCGGCGCGCATTGGTGACGGTTCACCGCCTCCATGACGCAACTCTGATGTCTATTATCATCGTGCGATGCCAAGCCGTTGCGTGAGCGGATGCGGGTAACATCGGCGAAATGGAACAATCCGGCAGCCGGCGGGTTTGTAGGATGAAGGGCGATCTGTTTCGGAGGAAGATTACGATGAAACGCGTCCTTGCCCAACATGCGGTGCGACTGATGCTCGGCGCCGCCTGCCTGCTCACAGTTGTCGAGATTCCCAACCCAATTGCGCCGTTGTCGCTTGTGTCCGAGGCAAGGGCTGCCACCACCGTTTCGATCAGCACATTCTACGAAGAGCTGTCTTCCTATGGTGATTGGGTCTCGTATCACGGAGCGACCGTTTTCGTGCCGGTTGATGTGCCTGACGATTGGCGTCCGTATACCGTTGGACACTGGGCCTATACCGAGCAGTATGGCTGGCTGTGGGTATCGGACGAGCCATTCGGCTGGGCGACGTACCATTACGGCCGGTGGGGCTATGCCGACGATATCGGCTGGTACTGGGTTCCGGGCACTCGTTGGGCGCCGGCATGGGTGAGTTGGCGTCGTGACAGGGAGCACATGATTTGGGCTCCGCTGCCGCCGCGCCGCGATCCGGATTTGATTTCAATCGAGGTGACCTTCGACACGACGCCGGATTATTACTGGGTTGTGGTCCCCACCCGCGAATTCCTTGCTGCGGACATTTCTACCGTCGTTATCCGTGATGAGCCGGAGTTTGTGCGCATCGTCGAGGCGGCCGAGCCGGCCGGCGACGTGACGATCCGGAACAACGTGGTGATCAACAAAGTCATTGATGTCGATGTGATCGAAAAGGAGACGAACCAGAAGGTGACTGCCGTCAAGGTCAGCAAGACCGACGCGCCCGAGCAGTCCGGCAAACTGGAAAACGATACGGTCGCTGTCTTTGAGGGCGAGGTGAAAGCCGACCCTAAGGCCAAACCAGCTAAGCTCAAAGACATCGAGGAGGTGAAGCAGGTTCAGGCTGGCCGCAAATCGAAGCCGACCGAAGGTGCTGCATCGACCGAGCAGGCCAAGCCCGAAGAAACCGCCAAGCCTGAGAAGCCGAAGGTCGGCGAGCAGCCCGCCGCCGAGCAGCAGCAGGGCGAGCCGGAACAGGCGGCCAAGCCTGAGAAGCAGAAGACCAAGAAGCAGCCCGCCGCCGAGCAGCAACAGGCCGAGCCGGAACAGACGGCCAAGCCTGAGAAGCCGAAGACCAAGAAGCAGCCCGCCGCCGAGCAGCAGCAGGGCGAGCCGGAACAGGCGGCCAAGCCTGAGAAGCAGAAGACCAAGAAGCAGCCCGCCGCCGAGCAGCAACAGGCCGA
>NZ_JAMYNZ010000020.1:0-48860 GCF_040319465.1 Mesorhizobium sp. M0910 | reverse complement strand
AGAAAATCCAGACCATCGACCTCAATGCAAGCCAACGATAGGATGGCAAACTGTTCGCGATGTCCTCGCACAGCTGTTCGCGATGTCCCCGGTCCAAACACCCACTTGAGGGGGGAGATGGCCGGCAGGCGAGAGGGGGCGCTGTCCCGCCGACCTGCCGATCGGCACCATTGCGCATCCAGGTCAAACCCCCAACCGGGTTCCAGATCAATGAGAAAGCCCTGCTGTCGGCTCAGCTTTATGAGGTAATGCTGGTTGATGGGGCGTTGATCGCAAATTGCGCGGTGAAAGCCCGGATATAAGCCGGCCGTGCTTCCCCGCGCGCTACATAGGCAGCCAAGTTTTGATATTCGTCCAAAATGCCGGACATTCTTAGTCGCAGCAGCACTGACACCATCAATAAATCGCCCGCGCTGAACGTATCATCGAGCCAGTCGGCGACGCCTAAGTGGGCCGAGAGTTTGTCCAGCCGAGCCCGAACACGGTCCTTTACCAACGGCAAGCGCTCCTCGCTCCAAGGCTTGTCACGTTCGAATATTCTTGCCGTCGTTAATTCGAGGATCGGCGGCTCGACGGTGTTAAGTGCGGCAAACATCCACGTGATCGCACGCGCGCGGGCACTGCGATCCTTCGGCAGCAATCCCGTATGCTGCGCAGCAAGATGAAAGACGATCGAGCCGGTTTCGAACAGCGAGAGAGAACCTTCCTCATAGGTGGGGATCTGGCCGAAGGGATGGATGGCCAGATGGCCAGGCGCCTTCATTTCTGCGAAGGAAACAAGACGAACCTCATACGGCTGCCCCACTTCTTCGAGCGCCCAGCGAACGCGCGTATCGCGCGCCAGTCCCTTGCCGCCATCGGGCGATCGTTCAAAAGCTGTGATAGTGATTGTCATCGCGTCCGTTTCCTTGCTCGCGGTCCAGGAAGGTCTGGGCGAATTCTTCGGCTTCCCATCGTGAGACGAATGAGCCTCCCCGAAATCGACATCTGTCTTGACCTATTTCATTTGTCTTGACCTATTTCATTGCTGGCGCCCTCGAGGGGTGATTGGCAGCTTCTGTGTCGCTTCTCACTTGCCGTCGCCCTCCATCTCCATCATGTATCGACAAACAAGAGCGACGGGATATGCGTTTGACCATCCCCAACATGATCACGATCATGCGCTTCGTGCTGGTGCCGGCCGTGGTGCTGGCCATGCTGCAGGAACGCTGGGACTGGGCGTTTGCCGGCTTCCTCATTGCCGGCATTTCCGACGGCGTCGACGGCTTCATCGCCCGCCATTTCAATCAGTTTTCCAGGCTCGGCGCCTATCTCGATCCCATGGCCGACAAGCTGCTGCTGGTCTCGGTTTTCGTGGTCCTGGGCTTCAGTGGCGAACTGCCGCTGTGGCTGGTCGTTACCATGGTGTCGCGCGACGCACTGATCGTCTGCGCCGTGCTTCTATCCACCGTCATGGCGCATCCGGTTGAGATGAAGCCGCTCCTGGTGTCGAAGGCCAACACCGCGATTCAGATCGTACTGGCGGCAGTGGTGCTGGGTGAACTGGCCTTCGACATCCGTCTCGATCCGCTGAGGCCGGCCCTCATATTGCTGTCCGGGGTCTTGACCGTGGCTTCGGCCGCGGCCTATCTCGTGGCTTGGCTGAGGCATATGAGCGGCTATGGCGAAGGCTCCACACCCGGCACCTGAACGCGGGGCACCTGAACATCGGGCACCTGACGAACGGTCCATCGACGCCGAGGCCGAAGCCGCGGCAGCGGAGGCTGCGGCATCGGCGTCGTTTCGCCGGCAGATCCGCTTCTGGCTGGTCAGCGCCATCATCCTCGCCGTCTTCCTTTACGTCTTCAGCGGCATCCTTCTGCCCTTCGTTGCCGGCATGGTGCTCGCCTATTTCCTCGACCCTGTCGCCGACCGGCTGGAGCGTCTCGGCCTGTCCAGGCTGATGGCGACGGTGGTCATCCTCGTCGCCTTTATCGTCGTCCTGGTGCTGGCCGTCGTCATCCTGGTTCCGGTGCTCGCCTCGCAGATGGCTGATTTCGCCAGCAAGCTGCCGGACTATCTGACCCGGTTGCAGAGCCTGATCACCAGCTTCGACCCGAAATGGCTGGAAGAGAAATTCGGCGTCGACGCCAATGGCCTGCGTGAAGGCTTGAACTCGCTGCTGACCTCCGGCTTCGGCCTCCTGACCACCGTCTTCACCTCGATCTGGAGCTCCGGCGTTGCGCTGGTCTCGGTCGTCAGCCTGTTCGTGGTGACGCCGGTCGTCGCCTTCTACATGCTGCTCGACTGGGACCGCATGGTGGCAATCGTCGACAGCTGGGTGCCACGCGACTATGTCAAGACCGTCAGGGCGATCGCCAGGGATATCAACACGGCAACCGCCGGCTTCGTGCGCGGACAGGGCACGCTGTGCCTGGTGCTGGGCGCCATGTATGCCACCGGCCTGACGTTGACGGGCCTGAATTTCGGCATCCTCATCGGCCTGTTTGCCGGGCTGATCTCGTTCATCCCCTATGTCGGCTCGCTGACCGGCCTGGTGCTGGCCGTCGGCGTCGCCTTCGTCCAGTTCTGGCCGGACTGGACCATGATTGCGGCGGTGGCCGGCGTGTTCTTCGTCGGCCAGTTCATCGAGGGCAATATCCTGCAGCCGCGGTTGGTCGGCAAAAGCGTCGGTCTGCATCCGGTGTGGCTGATGTTCGCGCTGTTTGCCTTCGGCGCGCTGTTCGGCTTCGTCGGCCTGCTGATCGCCGTTCCGGCTTCCGCCGCCGTTGCCGTTCTGGTGCGCTTCGCCATTGCGCGCTATCTCGAATCGCCGCTCTACAAGGGCCACGCCGACGAGCCGGTGCCGCCGCTGCAGGTGCGCCGCCGCGGGGGCGCGCGCGGTTGAGCCAGATGCCGGACAAGATCGATCCGCCGCGCCAATTGCCGCTCGATCTAGGCCACGGCACCGGCTATTCGCGCGACGAGCTTGTCGTTTCCAGCACCAACAGCCAGGCGGCGGCGCTTGTCGACCGCTGGCCGGACTGGCCGTCGCCGGTTGTCGTGTTGGCCGGGCCGGCCGGCTCCGGAAAAACCCATCTGGCCTCGATCTGGCGGACCCGCGCCGACGCGGTGAAAGTGGAGGCCGGCCGCATCGGCGACTGCATCGAAAATCTCGGCGCGCATCCGGCCCTGATCGACGATGTCGATGCCGGCCCGGTCGACGAGCACGGTCTGTTCCACCTGATCAATGCGGTGCGCGGCGCCGGCTCGACCTTACTGTTGACGGCGCGCCGCTTTCCCTCTGCCTGGGGCGTCCGGCTGCCCGACCTGGCATCGCGGCTGAAGGCGGCGGCTACCGTCGAGATCCACGAGCCCGACGACCTCTTGCTGGCCGGCGTCATCACAAAGCTGTTCGCCGATCGACAGGTCGAGGTCGAGCCGCATGTCGTGCAATATCTGGTGCGCCGCATCGAACGCTCGCTGGCCACCGCAATGCGGGTGGTCGAACGGCTCGACCGCACCGCGCTCGAGCGCAAGACGCCGATCACCCGCGCCCTGGCAGCCGAGACCGTCAGCGCCATGGATGAAGGGCAGGGCGAGTTCGAGATTTAGAGGATTCCAGTTCAGCCGCCGTCCCATTTTGGGAAAAAAGGCTGGCATCTGTCTTGCAAGAAAGAGCTTGCCGGCTAATCCCGGTCCTGATTGCGTATCAAATCAGGTAGTAGGCTCGCCGGGATGGAGTGGTTGGGGTTCTCGCCCGGCGAGCTTGCCGTCAGATGCATCTGGTAGCGCCATTGCGGCGGCAGGTCTCAACTTTCACCTCCTGCAATCGCGGCTCGTTCCACGCCAAAGCGCCGGCGATAATCGCCGGGCACCAGGCCGGTTATCCTGGCGAATACCTTGCGGAAGGAGCCGGGATCGTCATAGCCGACCTCCCAGGCGATCTGGTCGATCGATCGCATCGTGGTTTCCAGCATCTCGCGCGCCTTGCCGACCCGCAGGTGCTGACAATATTCGGTCGGCCTGAGGCCAGTGGCGTTGCGGAAGCGTCGCAGAAAGGTCCGCTCCTCCAGCCCCGCACGCTCGGCCATGGCGCCAAGCGTCACGTCGCGCGCGCCGTTCGCCTGCAGCCAGTGCTGCACCTTGAGGATCGCTTCGTCGTCATGGGTCAATCGCGGCGCAAACGGGCTGTAAAAACGTTGCTCGCGGCCCGGTGGATCGACAAGCATGAAACGCGCCGTGTCCATCATGACGGCTGACCCGAGCACCCTGTCCACCAGCTTCAGGCCGAGATCGGTCCAGGCCATGTAGCCGCCGGCGGTAATGATATCGCCATCGTCGATGACCAGCCTGTCGGCGTCGAGCAGGATGTCTGGGAAGCGTAGCGCCAGCGCGTCGCGATAAGCCCAGTGCGTCGTCGCGGCGCGACCGGACAACAGGCCGGTCTCGGCAAGCACGAAGGCGCCGGCGCAGACCGAACCGAGCGTCGCGCCTGCCGCATGACGATCCCTGAGCCAGCCGGCATAGGGCGCGGCTGCTTCCCGAGCGATCGGATCTCCCAAGGTCGGCGGGAGGATAACCATGGCTGGTTCATTGCCGGCGCCGGGGTCGCTGTCGAAGCTGCGGACTACGGTGTGGCCCGCGTCCTCCAATTGCCAATGACTGACGCGAAGCCTCAACGCGTCCGGCAACCGCTCGACAGCCAGCCGGTTTGCCAGCATGAAAAGATCGGTCAGGCCGAGCACGGCTGCTTCCTGCACGCCGGGATACAAGACGAGGCCGATTTCGATCAGATCACGCGCAGCCGTCATTTGTCAGTTTTGCCACGTTGAATGTCCGTTTTGCCAATGCTCACCCTGACCGCACTGTTATAATTTTTCCAGCTGAGGGGGCTAAAAGCTTCCCTGTTACCCCCAACTTTTCCATCAAGGAGTAGGACGATGAGCACATTCACCACCCATGACGGCACCGAGATTTTCTACAAGGATTGGGGCAAGGGCCAGCCGATCGTGTTCCATCACGGCTGGCCGCTGAGCTCAGACGACTGGGACAACCAGATGCTGTTCTTCCTCGAAAAGGGCTACCGCGTCATCGCACATGACCGCCGCGGCCACGGCCGCTCGTCGCAGACCGCGACCGGCAATGAGATGGACACCTACGCCGCCGATGTTGCGGCGCTGGCGGCGCATCTCGATCTCAGGGATGCGATCCACATCGGCCACTCGACCGGTGGCGGCGAGGTGGCGCGTTACGTCGCGCTTTATGGCGGCGGCGGCCGTGTTGCCAAGGCGGTGCTGATCGGCGCCGTGCCGCCGATTATGGTCAAGACCGACAGCAACCCCGGTGGCTTGCCGATCGAAGTCTTCGACGGCTTTCGCGCGGCTCTGGCCGCTAACCGTGCCCAGTTCTACAGGGATGTGCCGGCCGGCCCGTTTTATGGCTTCAACCGCGAGGGCGCCAAGGTCTCGCAAGGCGCCGTCGACAATTGGTGGCGCCAGGGCATGATGGGTGGGGCCAAGGCCCATTACGACTGCATCAAGGCCTTTTCCGAGACCGACTTCACCGACGATCTAAGGAAGCTCGACGTGCCCGTCCTGATCATGCACGGCGACGACGACCAGATCGTGCCGATCGCCGATTCCGCGCTGCTTGCGATCAAGCTGGTGAAGCATGGCACGCTCAAGGTCTACAAGGGCCTGCCGCACGGCATGTGCACCACCCATCCGGAGATCATCAATCCGGATCTGCTGGCCTTCATCCAGGGCTGACGGCTTGGGTATCGGACGGGCAGCGCAGGCTCGTGCTGTCCGTCCGTCGCTTACGCATCACCGGCGACGGCGGATCACGCTCGAGCGTGATCCGCTTGCGCTGCCGACGAGGTTCGCTTGATGAATGGTCGGAGTGGAGAGATTCGAACTCCCGACCCTCTGGTCCCAAACCAGATGCGCTACCAGGCTGCGCTACACTCCGAACGGTCTGTTGCCTAGTGATTTCAGCCCACCAAAGCAAGCGTAAAAAGCCATCGGCCTTGCTGCCGGCGGCATTGCGCAGTAATGACGGGCTAGTGCATGGCCAGAGAACAGTAATCTGGTGTCGCGGTCGTGCGCTTGCAACCAGCAATGAGGTGGTCATGTCAGCCCGCATTTTCAGCCCAGCCAAAACCGCGATGCAGTCCGGCAAGGCCAAGACCGGCCATTGGGTGCTGGAATTCGATCCGGAGCAGCGCAAGAAGATCGATCCGCTGATGGGCTACACCACGTCCGGCGACATGCGAAGCCAGATCAGACTGACCTTCGACACAAGAGAAGAGGCGGTCGCCTATGCCGAGAAGGAAGGCCTGGCTTTCCGCGTCGAGGAGCCGAAGGAAATCAAGCGCCGCCAGATTTCCTATGCGGAGAATTTCCGCTATGACCGCAGGACGCCCTGGACGCATTGATCCCATACCGGCCCTGCCGGCACAATCCGCCGGTCATGCGGCCGGCCAGTGGTCCCGTAGCTCAGCTGGATAGAGCACCGGCCTTCTAAGCCGATGGTCACAGGTTCGAATCCTGTCGGGATCGCCAATATCTTCAGGTCCATTCCGGACAGGTTCACTCGCCAGTCGCACAGGATTTCCAACACATGACAGCGATGGGCGCGGCGGCGCTGCTGATCCTTGTCCTGACCTATGCCGGCGTTGCTGTCGGCAGGGTACCCGGGCTGCGCCTCGACCGGGCAGGGATAGCACTGCTCGGCGGCGCGGCGATGATCGCCATCGGCGCGCTCGACATGGAAGACGCCTACCGCGCCATCAGCTTCGACACCATCACGCTTCTGCTCGGCATGATGATCGTCGTGGCGCATCTGAAAGTGTCCGGCGCCTTCCGCGCGCTCGGCGGGTTCGCCATCGAGCATGCGCATGCGCCGTTCATGCTGCTGGTGATGGTGACGCTGTTGACCGGCGTCCTGTCGGCATTCCTCGTCAACGACGCTATCTGCCTGGTCATGGCGCCGATCGTCGTCCATGTCACCCGCGTCATCAACCGCAACCCGGTTCCCTACCTGATCGCCACGGCGACCGCATCCAATTGCGGCAGTGTCGCGACCATCACCGGCAATCCGCAGAACATGGTCATCGGCGCCCTGTCGGGGATTTCCTATCCGGCCTTCTCGGCGGCGCTTGCGCCGGTGGCCCTGTCCGGCCTCGTCGCCGTCATCGTCATCATTCGCATCGTCTACCATGCCGAATTTTCGCGCAAGGCCGAGCTCAGCCCCGAAGTCTACCGAGGCCGCATGCTGCCGGGGCAGGTGCTGAAGGCGGTGGTCGTCTGTATCGGTTTGGCCATCGCCTTCTTTGCCGGCGTTCCGGTTGCCAAGGCGGCGCTGATCGGCGGTGCGATTCTGTTGCTGACCCGCGCCATCAAACCTGAGCGCATCTATCGCGAGATCGATGGGCCGCTGCTGTTCATGTTCGCCGGGCTATTCATCGTCGTCGCCGGAGCCGAGAAGACGCTGCTTACGCCCGACATCGTCGCTTCGGCAAAAGACCTTGGGCTGAATGATGTGTGGCGGCTGTCCGGCTTCACCGCGGTGCTGTCCAACATCATGAGCAATGTCCCGGCCGTGCTGGCGCTGAAGCCGTTCGTGCCCGGACTGGAAAACCCCGAGCGGGCCTGGCTGGTCGTCGCCATGAGCTCGACGCTGGCCGGCAATTTCACGTTGCTCGGCTCGGTCGCCAATCTGATCGTTGCCGAGCACGCGCGGGTCTCCGGCAAACCGCTGGGCTTCATCGCCTTCTTCAAGGTCGGCCTGCCGTTGACGCTGGTCACCCTTCTTGCCGGGACGGCATGGCTGGCGGCCTAGAAGCGCGTCGCATTCGACCGACCTCATGCGGCGCGCATTAGGCTCTTTTTCATCATGTCGTTATCGCAAAACCGCTGCACACCTTTGCGCGGCATGCATTAGCCGGTCAGGGCGATGTCACCGTCAGATGGCCTTTCATGTTGGGATGGAAACGGCAGAAATAATCGACCGATTCCGCCTTCTTCACCGTCAGGCTCGCCGCCTTCTTCGGCGGGATCATCACTTCCCAGGCGCCGTTGACGGTTGCCGTGTGGGCGAACACGTCCTTGTTTACCCACCTGATCGTGTCGCCGACCTTCGCCTCGATTTTCGCCGGCGAAAACACAAGCTTCTCGATCGTCACCTCGATGGTTTCGGCCTTGGCCGGCGCGGCACCCATGGCCAATGCCAGAGCAACCCACAGATGCCGCCGCGACATCATTGGCTCGATCCTCACTTCAGCATGCCGGCGACGTGTTCGGCGTGCTGTTCGTGGCCCTGGAATATTTTCAGGCCGGTTTCCAGCAGGCTTTTCAGCTCGGCGTTGCTGGCGGACGGGATCAGCAGAGTTTCGAGCGCGCCATTGACCTGCTTGTGGTAGGCCACCTCGCTGGCGACATAGGCCTTGTCGAAAGCCGCACCCTTGAGCTTGGCAAGCTTGGCACGTTCCTCGGCCGCCGCCTTGGTCAGCGCCTTGCTCGTCGGATTGTCCTCAGGCGTGACCTTGAGCTTCTTGACTAGGTCGAGAGCCTGTTTGTTGACCGCCTCGTGATCTCGCACCATGTCCTTGGCGAAATCCACGACTTCCTTGTTCTTGGATTTCTTCAGCGCCTGCTTGGCCGCCTCGACGTCAAGCACGCCCGCTGTGTAGGCGATATGTGCGATCTGCGTATCGGTCGGTTTGTCGGCAGCTTGCGACGAGGGCGCTGCGCCAAGCAGGAAAATTGCGGCCAGTGCCGTGGTCGATCGAATAAACATGATGCTCTCCTTCGCCCCGACGCGGAACTGCATCGGGCTTCGTTTTCGGTGATGCTCATTGGATGCAGGACACGGGAAAACGTTCCCGCGAAAATCGGTGCGGCCTATCCGGAAAGACCAAGCCGCTGCATCACGGCATTGGTCAGCCGTTCGCAGCGCCGGCCCGCGAACGGAAAGGCGTCGAGCAGCACCGGGCCGATCTGGTCGTCCAGCGCCTTGCGCACCAGCGCGCGGGCGCGGTGCAGCCGCGTCTTGATGGTTTCTGGTCGCACGCCAAGCAGTTCGGCGGTCTCCTCGATGCTCAATCCCTCGATGACGCGCGCCACGAACACGATCCGGTAGACATCGGGCAGACTGTCGGTTGCCCGTTCGACAAGCTCAAGGATCTGCCGTTGCGCCATCGTCCGCTCCGGATCGTCGCTCGGGTTGAGGGGAAACCGGATGATTTCGGCTTGCGGGTTTTCAGGCATCGCTACCATTCGCCGCCTGTTGCGCAAGCGGCCGAGGGCTTCGTTGATGACGATACGCGACAGCCATGTGGCGAGCGAGGCATCGCCGCGAAAGGACTCGAGATGGGCAAAGGCGCTGACGTATGCCTCCTGGACGATGTCCTCGGCCTCGCTGTCGTTCCGCACAACACCGCGGGCGATGCGGTAGAGCCTTTGGTTGTGCGTCTTGATGATGGTGCGAAATGCATCGCCATCACGTGCCAGCGCGCGGCCGACAAGCTGCATATCGCCGGAAGCGGCGGGCGTTGCCGTCAACGCAGCAGGCATGGCCGATCTCCTGATAGGCTTCTCATCGCGACATTGGATGCATCGGCCGACAAAAGGTTCCCGACCGATCCCGCCGGCCAACCTCGATCCGTTTCAAGGACTGGCAGAGACTATTCTATCGCCTTCACCACACTGCCGCCCCTGTTTTGTAGAGTCGACCGATCGGTCGCCGTGATATCGCTCAGGATCGCAATTTTTCCAGGCTGTTACGCCGATTTTCTGACTCAGTCTGGAATGGTGCTGGCTCAGGCCTCAGCGGCCGCCGCCAGCCCGCGCGCCAGGTCGGCCTTCAAATCCTCGACATCCTCGAGCCCGATCTGCAGGCGCACCAGCGGCCCGTCATACGGGCCCTTGGCGATTGTGCGGTCGCCAAGGAATACCGGCACGGCAAGGCTCTCATAGCCGCCCCAGGAATAGCCGAGGCCGAAAAACCTCAACGCGTCGAGGAAGGCGTGCTGCTGCTTCTGTCCGCCGCCCGCGAGAACGATCGAGAAGATGCCGCTCGATCCGCAAAAATCGCGCTTCCACATAGCGTGGTCGGGATGACTGGGCAGCCCCGGATGCAGCACCTGCGCTACGCCCGGCTGACCCTCCAGCCAGCCGGCGAGGGAAAGCGCGCTCTTTTGATGATGCTCCAGCCGCACGCCCATCGTGCGCAGGCCGCGCAGCACCTGGTAGACGTCGTCCGGTCCGGCGCAGCAGCCCATCGTGTTGAACGTCTCGCAAAGCTGATTCCAGCAAGCTGCATTGGCCGACACCGTGCCGAGCAGCACGTCGGAATGGCCGGCCGGGTATTTCGTCGCCGCGTGGATGGAGATGTCGACGCCGTGGTCGAGCGGGCGGAAGTAGAGCGGCGTCGCCCAGGTGTTGTCCATCATGACGATGGCGCCGGCGGCATGTGCTGCCTTGGCGATGGCCGGTATGTCCTGCACCTCGAAAGTGTTGGAGGCCGGCGATTCGGTGAACACCACCTTGGTGTTGGGCTTGATCAGCGCCGCGATGCCGGCGCCGATGCGCGGTTCGTAATACTCGACCTCGATGCCCAGCCGCTTCAGCATCGTGTCGGCGAAGTTGCGGGTCGGATGATAAACGGAATCGACGATCAGCAGATGATCGCCGGCCGACAGGAAGGCGAGCAGCGGCAGCGTCACCGCCGCCAGGCCGGACGGTACCGCGACCGTGCCTGCCGAACCTTCCAGCGCATCGATCGCGCTGTTCAGCGCATCGGTGGTCGGCGTGCCGCGCGTGCCGTAGGTGTATCTCTGGCTGCGTGAAGCCATCGCCGCCGCATTGGGATAGAGCACGGTCGAGGCATGCACCACCGGCGGATTGACGAAGCCGAAATAGTCATGCGGGTTGTTGCCGGAATGGGCGAGCCGCGTGTTGACGCCCATCTCGCTGTCGTCTTTTGCCATTGCTTTTCGTCCCATGGATTGGTCGTTAGCCATAGTGCGGCGGCATTGGCCGCGCAACCGCACCGCACTCGCCAGGCCAAGGTCTTGAATATGCCAATTCAGCAATGCGCCGTAGATCCTCTGAACGGCTGCCAGGTGCGCTTGGCAAGTCACGGTCGGACTTTGCCGGCTTAATTGGCGCGCTGACCAATTTGCGAGCGCGTTTGTCTGCAATTTCAGGCATTTCAGGCGGTTGGTTTTCAAAGTCTTTCGGATTTGGTCATTTCCCTTGACCTCACAGGAATAATCGCCTTCGATGTTGTTCGTGAATGGGAGGCAGCGCGTCGGTTACGATGCGCGATTCCGGTAATGGGCCGGGATACATAGCTGCGTTCACACGGGAAAAAGTCAGGTTCGCCTGGAAAAAACAGAAAAGGGTCTGTGGGTCATGAAACACATTGCAATCGGCGTTTTGGGCGCCGCCGCGTTTGGATTCGCGGCTTCGGCGGCTTCGGCGGCCACGCTCGACGATGTCAAAGCGAAAGGCTTCATCCAATGCGGCGTCTCGACCGGTCTGGCCGGCTTCTCGGCGCCGGACGACAAGGGTGAGTGGCAAGGCATCGACGCGGACTTCTGTCGCGCTGTGGCGGCCGCCGTGTTCGGCGATGGCACCAAGGTGAAGTTTACGCCGCTCAGTGCCAAGGAGCGGTTTACCGCTCTGCAGTCGGGCGAGATCGACATCCTGTCGCGCAATACCACCTGGACCATCAATCGCGACACCTCACTCGGCCTGAACTTCATCGGCACGACTTATTATGACGGCCAGGGCTTCATGATCAACGCCAAGAAGCTTCCGGGCGTGAACTCGGCGCTGCAGCTTTCGGGCGCGGCGGTCTGCGTGCAGAGCGGTACCACGACCGAGCTCAACCTTGCCGACTATTTCAAGTCGAACAAGATGGAGTACAATCCTGTCGTCTTCGAAAAGCTGGAAGAGGTTAACGCCGCCTATGACGCCGGCCGCTGCGACGTATACACCACCGACCAGTCGGGTCTTTATGGCATCCGCCTGACACTCGGTGCGCCGGCCGACCACGTCGTGTTGCCCGAGATCATCTCCAAGGAACCGCTTGGGCCGGCCGTACGCCAGGGCGACGACCAATGGTACCACATCGTCAAGTGGACCTATTTCGCGTTGCTCGACGCCGAGGAACTCGGCATCACCAAGGCCAATGTCGACGAGATGAAGAACTCGGACAGTCCCGAGATCAAGCGCGTGCTCGGCCAGGAAGCCGACACCAAGATCGGCACCGATCTCGGCGTCTCTAATGACTGGGTCGTCAACATCGTCAAGGCCGTCGGCAATTACGGCGAGATGTTCGAGCGCAATGTCGGCTCGGGCAGCCCGCTGAAGATCGCGCGCGGCATCAACGCGCTGTGGACCAAGGGTGGTCTGCAATACGCTCCGCCGATCCGCTGATCGAAAATGGATTCGGAAGGCAGATCGTCTGCCTTCCGGTCTCTCTTTCCAGGGGACTGTCGAATGGCATCGCAGGAAGTTCTTCGCGAGGGGCCAAGCCGCGGTTCTCTCATTAATGATCCTCGTGTCCGCGGTATATTCTTTCAAGCGCTGGTCCTCGTCCTGCTGGTAGCGGGGGTCTGGTGGGTTACCCACAATGTCATCGTCAATCTGACGCGCTTGCACATCGCTTCCGGTTTCGGCTTTCTCAAGGGCCGCGCCGGCTTCGACATTAGCGAAAGCGCCATAGCTTATTCGTCGGATTCGACTTATTTCCGAGCCATCCTGGTCGGCTTCATCAACACCGTGATCGTGGCTGTCGTCGGCATTATTACTGCCAGCATCATCGGTTTCATCGTCGGCATTGGCCGACTGTCGCGCAACTGGCTGATCAGGAAGATCTGCACGGTCTATGTCGAGGTCTTCCGCAATATCCCGCCGCTGCTGGTCATCTTCTTCTGGTATTCCGGCGTGCTAGCCGTGCTGCCGCCGCCGCGCGAGAGCATTAATTTGCCGTTCGGCTCCTTTCTCAACCAGCGCGGCTTCTATTTTCCGCGCGCTGTCTGGGGCGAGGGCTCCTGGCTGATCCTGGTCGCCCTGCTCCTCGGCATTGCCATGGCCTGGTTCGTCGCCCGCAAGGCGCGGCAGCGGCAGATGGCGACGGGTCAGCCATTCCCGGTGCTCTGGACATCGATAGCGTTGATTGTCGGCCTGCCGCTGCTGGCCTACGCGCTGAGCGGCTTTCCTCTGAGCTTCGAATTCCCGAAGCAATCGACTTTCAACCTGGTCGGTGGCTTTCAGGTCAGACCGGAGTTCCTGTCACTCTATCTGGCGTTGTCCTGCTATACGGCCGCCTTCATCGCCGAGATCGTGCGCGCCGGCATCAGGGGCGTCAGCACGGGCCAGACCGAGGCGGCCGCGGCACTTGGGCTGCGCTCGGGATCGATCCTCAGGCTTGTCGTCGTGCCGCAGGCGATGCGGATCGTGATTCCGCCGCTGACCAGCCAGTATCTGAACTTGACCAAGAACTCTTCACTCGCCATCGCCATCGGCTATCCGGACCTGACGGCGACTGCCGGCACTGTCTTGAACCAGACCGGGCAGGCGGTTGAAGGCGTGGTGATCATGATGGCTGTCTATCTCGCGCTAAGCCTGATCACGTCGGCGATCATGAACGTCGTCAATGCCAGGATGGCGCTGGTGGAGAGGTAGGACCATGCAGGAACACGACATGTCCTGGGTGCGGACGGAGATGGCGCTGGCCCAACCGGCGCCGTCGAGCGAGCGTGGCCTCACCGCCTGGATCCGCAAGAACCTGATTGCCACCACGGGCGACGCCATTCTCACCATCGTCGGCATCGCGCTGGTCGCTATGATCCTGCCCCAAATCATCAATTGGGCCTTCATCAACGCCCAGTGGACCGGACCGGACCGCTCGGTCTGCGCCACCGTGGCGCAAGGCGGCATCCAGCCGGATGGCTGGACCGGTGCTTGCTGGGCATTCGTCAACGCCAAGTTCGGCCAGTTCATGTTCGGCACCTATCCTATCGAGGAGCGTTGGCGGCCGATCGTGGTGGCCATCCTGTTCGTGGCACTGTTGGTGCCGCTGCTCATTCCGCGCGTACCGCGCAAGGGGCTGAATGCCATTCTTCTCTTTCTTGTACTGCCGGTCGTCGCCTTCGTTCTGTTGGTCGGCGGCATATTCGGCCTGCCGCATGTCGAGACGTCGCGTTGGGGTGGACTGCTGGTGACGCTCAGCCTGTCCTTCGTCGGCATTGCCGTGTCGCTGCCGATCGGCATCGTGCTGGCGCTCGGCCGGCGCTCGAACATGCCGATCGTCAAGCTGCTGTGCGTGATCTTCATCGAGACGGTACGCGGCATCCCGCTGATTACGGTGCTGTTCTTTGCCAGCGTGATGCTGCCGCTGTTCCTGCCGGCCGGCGTCAGCTTCGACAAGTTCCTGCGCGCGCTGATCGGCGTGTCGCTGTTTGCCGCCGCCTACATGGCCGAAGTGGTGCGTGGCGGCCTGCAGGCGATCCCCAAAGGCCAGTATGAGGGCGCCGATTCGCTCGGCCTCAGCTACTGGCAGAAGATGGGCCTGGTCGTCATGCCGCAGGCGCTGAAGCTGGTCATTCCCGGCATCGTCAACACCTTCATCGGCATGTTCAAGGACACCAGCCTGGTCATCGTCATCTCGATGTTCGACCTCCTCGGCATCGTCAAGCAGAACTTCTCCGACGCCAATTGGGCGACGCCGCAGACGGCCAGATCCGGCCTGGTGTTCGCGGCATTCATCTTCTGGCTGTTCTGCTTCGGCATGTCGCGCTATTCAATGTACACGGAACGCCGTCTCGACACCGGCCACAAACGCTAAAAAGGGGACCTTGTCATGGCCATAGAAAACGCCGTCAGCGCGGAAGAGATCAAGGTCAATGCCGCCAAGATGCACATTTCCACCACCGATGTCGCCATCGACATCATCGCCATGCACAAATGGTACGGCGAATTCCATGTGCTGAAGGACATCAATCTAAAGGTGATGCGCGGCGAGCGGATCGTCATCTGCGGCCCGTCGGGCTCCGGCAAATCGACGATGATCCGCTGCATCAACCGGCTGGAGGAACATCAGAAGGGCAAGATCATCGTCGACGGCAAGGAACTGACCAACGATCTGAAGAAGATCGACGAGGTGCGCCGTGAGGTCGGCATGGTGTTCCAGCACTTCAACCTGTTCCCGCATCTGACCATTCTGGAGAATTGCACGCTGGCGCCGATCTGGGTGCGCAAGATGCCGCGCAAGCAGGCCGAGGAAATCGCCATGCATTTCCTCAAGCGCGTCAAGATCCCGGAACAGGCCAACAAATATCCCGGCCAGCTTTCCGGCGGCCAGCAACAGCGCGTGGCGATCGCCCGCTCGCTGTGCATGAACCCGCGCATCATGCTGTTCGATGAGCCGACCTCGGCTCTCGATCCGGAAATGATCAAGGAAGTGCTGGAGACGATGGTCGGGCTGGCGGAGGAAGGCATGACCATGCTCTGCGTCACCCACGAGATGGGCTTTGCGCGCAAAGTCGCCAACCGGGTGATCTTCATGGACCAAGGCCAGATCGTCGAGCAGAACACGCCGGCCGAGTTCTTCGACCACCCGCGCCATGAGCGCACGAAGCTGTTCCTGTCGCAGATCCTGCACTGATCCTGTACCCCGGGTTCGGGACAAGAGCGGCGGATCAAGCCTCTCTGTCTTGCTGGCTTCGCGCGTATTCGACGAGCGCTGACCGTGCGCTGCGCGAGAAGATAGCAAGCGTGCTTCAGGTCGTTCGAGTGGTCACGTTGCAACCTGGTAACTAAGGCCGGCGCGGATCATAAGCGCGCCGGCTGCGTTCATTGCCATTGGGAGTTGTATAGCGAGCCGCGTGGGCGCGTGCGGCGGCAGGTCACGGGTTCATCCTGATGCTCATCCAACCGATCGATTATTTCCTCGTCGTCTGGTTCGCGCTGGCGCTGGCTTCGACGCTTTATGTCGGCTTCGACCAATATCGCAACAATCCCGAGCCGGTGGTGATGAAATGGGGCTTCATTCTGGTCACCCTCTATATGGGTCCGCTCGGCTTGCTGCTCTACGTGCTCGCCGACAAGGAGCCCCGGCCCGGCGAGCATGAACTCTTCACCCGGCCGCTCTGGAAGCAGGGCGTCGGCTCCACCATCCACTGCGTCGCCGGCGATGCCACCGGCATCATTCTTGCCGCCGCCGTCACGGCGGCGCTCGGCCTGCCGATGTGGATCGACCTGATTGTCGAATATCTGGCCGGCTTTGCCTTCGGCCTGTTCATCTTCCAATCGCTGTTCATGAAATCGATGATGGGCGGCACCTATTGGGAGAACGTGCGCAAGAGCTTCCTGCCCGAGTTCATCTCCATGAACTTCATGATGGCCGGCATGGCACCGGTCATGAGCTTCCTGATGATGGGCCGCGACATGCGCGCGATGGAACCGACGGAGCTGTTGTTCTGGGGCGTGATGTCGATCGGCGTCATCGCCGGCTTTGCGCTTGCCTACCCGGCCAATGTCTGGCTGGTCGCCCGGGGGCTGAAGCATGGGCTGATGACGCAGCGCGCGCAGGCAGCCGGCATCGATGGCCGGGAGCAGCCTGCCACGAGGCAACATGCGCAGATGCAAATGCAGCAGGCCGACGCCAGCGGCCATCGCGGGCAGCGCCACGATATGGCTTCCCACAAAGGCAAAGGCGGCGGCCATCACATGGAGACAGATGCCACGACGCCGCAGGTCGCTGCCCTAGGTGCCGTCTCCCTGCTGGCGCTCGGCATCGGCATGATCGCGCCGGCGAACTGGCTGAACCTGACGCTGTCGGCACGCGACGTCGGCGGGGTGATCATGCCGCGAGGCATGATCATGGATCGCGACACGCCGGCCGACGCAATGCGCGACATGGCCGCCACCGATCCGCGCCTCGTGGCCGCCTCTTATGGTCTGTCGACAAGGGGTGACCAGGACCTGCCGTTTCGAGTTGAGAAAGGCGTCAAGGTATTCGAGCTCAGGCCTTCAGTGGTCCGCTGGCAGATCCTGCCGGACGTTGCGGTCGACGCCTATGCCTATAACGGCCAGATTCCTGGTCCGCGAATTCACGTTCGCCAGGGCGATCGGGTCAGGATCAACGTCACCAACGGCCTGCCTGAGGAAACGACCATCCATTGGCACGGGATGATCTTGCCGAACCAGATGGATGGACCGGCCGAGATCACGCAGGCGCCGATCGAGCCCGGGCAATCCTATTCATACGAATTCACCGCAACCCAGCACGGAACCTATTTCTATCACCCACATGCCAAGCCGGACCGAACCCAGGCGCTCGGCCTCTACGGTGCGCTGATCATCGATCCCGCCAATCCCGCCGACGAGGTCGCGGCCGACCAGGATTACGTCATCGAGCTTCAGGAATGGCTGGTGCGAGAAGGGCTGACCTACCCGTCGATGCCGATGGACGGCGGCATGCCGAATTTCTTCACCATCAACGGCAAGGCCTATCCCTCGACCGAGACGATCCCGATGAAGGTTGGCGAGACGCTCAAGGTGCGGCTCATCGGCACCAACAACGGCTTCATCCATCCGATGCATATCCATGGCGGACCGTTCGAGGTCGTTGCCCGCGACGGCGAAACGATCCCTGCCCCCGGTCGTTTCCTTGCCGATACGGTCAATGTCGGGCCGGGTCAGCGCTACGACGTGATCTGGAAGGCGCAGCGTCCGGGCAAATGGCTGATCCATTGCCACATCCCGCATCACACCACGAACAACAATGTCGAGGAGAAGGGCGGCGGCGGGCTGATGGTCGTCATCGATGTCACCTGACCGTAGCCGTCTAAAAGGGACCTTCAGTGCTCGTGGCCGTGGTTTTCGTCATGCACGTCTCGTGAGGGTGAGGATGGTCGTTCTCTCCACGTTCGGTTGAAAACCGCACATTCGCCGTAGCCAAGGCCGGCATATGCTGGGACAGTTCGTCCTTCAGCGCCGCCGCGATGTTATTCGCTTCCGACAGCGGCAGGGTTTCGTCTGCGGCAATTGCGATGTCGGCGTGCAATCTATGACCGATCCAGCGCGCCTTGGCATCGACAATGCGTGCGCCCGGAACGTGCTCGGCGGCATGTCGGATTTCATCCATCACACCGGGTTCGATTCCATCCAGCACGCGGGTCAGCACCGAGCGGGCCGATTGCCAGACGATACCGAAGATCGCAATCGTGATCAGCAGGCCGACAATCGGGTCGGCCAAGGAAAAGCCAAGCCAGACGCCGGTGGCTCCGATGACCACGGCAAGGCTGGTAAGTCCGTCGGTGCGGGCGTGATAGCCGTCGGCAATCAGTGCCGCGCTGTTGATTTCGCGGCCGACGCGGATACGGAACACGGCAACCGCCTCGTTGCCGAGGAAGCCGACAATGCCCGCCGCCGCCAGCCAGCCCAGGTGCGTCACCGCTTGTGGATTGATCAGCCTGTCGATGGCTTGGTAGGCGGCGACTACAGCGCTGAACAGGATGATGAGCACGATGATGATGCCGGCCAGATCCTCGACCCGGCCCAAGCCATAGGTGAAGGTCCGCGACGGCTTGCGCCGCGCCAGCACGAACGCAATCCATAGCGGGATCGCCGTGGTCGCATCGCCGATGTTATGGATCGTATCGGCCAGCAATGCCACGCTCCCCGACAGCACAACCACGACCATCTGCAATGCTGCGGTGATCGCCAGGATCACGAACGACCATTTGATTGCCCAGATGCCCCGATCGGTGGTGGCAATTGTCGCATCGATGACGCCATGGCTGTGGCCGTGCGGACCGTGATCGCCGTGATGATGTGCGGCGTGCGAGCCGAACCCGAGCCATTCCAGAATGCGGGCTACGATGGCATTCATAGATATTTCGCCAGCTGCTTGAGTTCCGCCAGCGAGTTGCCGCCGGTTTCGACGCTGTCCGTCAGGCAATGCTCGATGTGATCATTGATCAGCTCGCGCTTGGCGCTGCTGATGGCCCGTTCGACGGCATGAAGCTGCTGCGCCAGATCAACGCAAGGGCGATGCGCCTCGATCATCGCCAGCACCGCCGCGAGGTGGCCTTGCGCGCGCTTCAGGCGCTTTATGATGGAAGGATGCGAAGCGTGGAGGTGATCTGACATGCCTCTGCATATCCTCCCCGGGAGGATACGCGTCAAGCGCTAAGTCAGCTGTGCAATTTCCGGAGAGGCTTCACCTTGAACATTGCTTGGCCTATGCCTTCCCCATGAAGAAGCTTGCTCGTTTTCTCGACCTGCTGGTCGTTGCAGCAGTCCTTGCGGTGGCGCTGGGCACGCTGCTGCCGCGCCCGCTCTGGCCGGCGGCCGCTGCCGATCCGATCGGCGCAAGCCACCGCATCGTGGTGCTGAAAAATCCGATCCACACCGACATCGCCATCCCGGTCGACGACGATGTGCGCCGGCGCTTCCACTTCCTGGTCGATGCCGGCATTCCGGCCGACATGGCGGAGGTCCGCTACATCGTCTTCGGCTGGGGCGGCCGCGCCTTCTATCTCGAGACGCCGACCTGGTCGGAACTGAAGGCAGTGCCGGTGATGAAGGCGCTGACCGTCGATGCCTCGGTGATGCATGTCGACATTTCAGGCGAAATCGCCGAGCCGCATCCCGACGTCGCCGGCTTCGACGTAAGTGAGGAACGCTTTGCGGCGCTGCTCGATTTCATTGCAGCGAGTTTTCAGCAGGGACCGAACGGGGCCATGCCGATCGAGGATGCGGCCTACTCCCGTTTCGATCGTTTCTTCGAAGCCAATGGCCATTTCAACGCGCTGGTCGGCTGCAACACCTGGGCGGCGGCGGCACTGCGCACCGCCGGCCTGCGCACCGGCTGGTGGAACCCGCTGCCGGCCTCGCTTAGCCTGTCGATGCGGCTTTACAATTGACAAGGCTCCGATGACTTAGGACCGCCGAGCGTCCGCCCGCCAGCCATAGAGCCAGTCCAGATCAGCGGCGAGTTTTTCGGGTGAGCGCATCGCCAGGAACAGGTTGCGGGCCATCGCCACCGGCCCGGCCGCATGCCAGGCGAGGCGGTTGAGGGCGCCGCGGCGGGCGACCTGGGATACGCGCGGCCGCCGCGCCTGTTCCCAGGCGACAAGCGCGCTGCTGAGGTCGGCAGGCGAGCTGGCAACGAAACCGGCAAGGGTTACCGTGTCTTCGATCGCCATCGCCGCTCCCTGTGCGGCAAACGGCGTCATCGCATGCGCCGCATCGCCAATCAGCGCTATGCCCTCCGGCGTCGTCCACCGCCGCTGCTCGACGGTATGGATCGGCCATGCCGTCCATGGCGCGGCCTCGCTCGCCAGACGGACCAGCGCCGGCGCGGTACCGCGCATGGCGTTGGCGAGGATGGCGGGGTCGGCATGCCCCGACCAGTTCTCGGCGATGCGCTCGCCCTTGGTGAAGGCCGCGAGGTTGAAGACCGCGCCACGGCTGACCGGATAGGCGACCATATGGAAGCCTGGATAGAGGAATGCGGTAACGCAATCGGGCGCTCCGATCACCCTGAAGGCTTGTCCGGCGAGGCTGTCCGCGGCCACCGTTGCGCGCCAGGCAAGCTCGCCCGAGAAGCGGCTTCTCCGGAAATCGGCCGCCTTGCGGGCGAGCGTTTCTCGCACCGACGACCAGACGCCATCGGCTCCGACCAGCAACGATCCTTCGGCTTCGATGGTCGTGCCGGCAATCTCGACTGTTGCGGTGATGCCATTCGGTCCGGTTGCGACGCCGCCGACGCGGGCACCAGTGACAAGCTCGACCTCGGAGCGCTCGGCTATCCGCGCCATCAGCGCTGACTGCAGGTCGGCGCGGTGGGCGACGAGATAGGGTGCTCCCCAGCGCGTTTCAGCCGCCTGGCCAAGCGGTACGCGCGCCAGCTCGCGCAGCGTGACGGCATCCTTCAGCACGACCGCCTCCGGCCGCACCGCCGTCGGCAGCAGCCGATCGAGTAGGCCGAATTGTCGAAGGATGCATGTCGCGTTGGGTGAAAGCTGGATGCCGGCACCGGCAGCCTCGAGGTGCTGCGCCTGTTCGAACAGTTTTGTCCGATAGCCGCGCTCGGCGAAGGCCAGTGCCACGGTCAGTCCGGCGACGCCCGCCCCGGCGATGACCACCTGCCGGGACTGCGTTTCTCGCATCAGGCTTGTCGCGGAAGAATCAGGCGGCCTGGTCGATATAGAGGCAGCCCGGCGGCTGCGTTTCCAATGCCTTCAGCTTGGGCGAATAGCGATAGAGCGTCGAGCAATAGGGGCAGACTTTTTCATTGTCGTCGCCCATATCGAGAAATACATGCGGGTGGTCGAAAGGCGGATTGGCGCCGGTGCACATGAATTCCTTGACGCCGATGTCGATTGCCGGATAGCCCGCATCGTTCTGGAAATGGGGAATGGAACCGCCTGCCATCGTCGTCTCCTGATCTTGTCGATTGCATCTGGATCATAACCCATCTCTTTGCAAGATCGATGAAATGAAACTGTCGCAAAAGCCTGTCAGAGGATAAGTTAAGCCGGTTAAGGCTGTGGTCGTCGAACGGTGTGGGAAGAGCGGAAACCATGAACGAACTGAAGCCGGTGCAGAGCGAATTCATCACCGTCGAGGCGGCGAGCCGCGAAGGCGGCAACCCCGACCGCTTCGTCAACCGCGAGTTTTCCTGGCTGCAATTCAACCGGCGCGTGCTCGAAGAATCGCTGAACGCCAATCATCCGCTGCTCGAGCGCGTTCGCTTCCTGTCGATATCGGCAGCCAATCTCGACGAGTTCTTCATGGTCCGCGTCGCCGGTCTTGCCGGCCAGGTGCGCGAGGGCATCGTGCTGAAGAGCCCGGATGGGCGCACTCCCGAGCAGCAGCTCGAACAATTGCTGCGCGAGGTCGAGCGCCTGCAGGAGGACCAGCAGAACAGCCTTTCGGCGCTGATGCTGCTGCTCGACAAACAAGGCATCGAAAGCATCACCCGCGATGCGCTGACCAAGGACGAGAAGACCTGGCTCGAGGACCATTTCCAGGAGCAGGTATTTCCGGTCCTGACCCCGCTGTCGATCGACCCGGCGCATCCGTTCCCGTTCATTCCCAACCTCGGTTTCTCGATGGCGCTGCAATTGCGCCACCGCAAGAACGGCGAGGAAATGAGCGCGCTTTTGCGCCTGCCGGTGGCGCTGAGGCGCTTCATCCGTTTGCCGGATCGCAAGCATCATGTCCGCTTCATTCCACTCGAAGAGGCGGTCAGTCTCTATATCGGCAAGCTGTTTCCCGGCTATGAGGTCAAGGGCTCCGGCACGTTCCGCATCATCCGCGACAGCGATATCGAGGTCGAGGAAGAATCAGAGGATCTGGTGCGGCTGTTCGAGACGGCGCTGAAGCGGCGACGCCGCGGCTCGGTCATCCGCATCGAGTTCGACAGGTCGATGCCGGCCGAATTGCGCGATTTCGTCGCCGGCGAGCTCGGCGTCTCGGCCAGCCGGATCAGCGTGCTCACCGGTCCGCTGGCGCTCAGCCAGATCTCGGAGATCGTCGCCGTCGCCCGCGACGATCTGAAGTTCACGCCTTACAATCCGCGCTTTCCCGAGCGCATCCGCGAGCATGGCGGCGACTGTTTTGCCGCGATCCGCGAGAAGGATATCATCGTCCACCACCCTTACGAATCCTTCGACGTGGTGGTGCAGTTTCTGCGCCAGGCAATGGCCGACCCGGAAGTGGTGGCGATCAAGCAGACGCTCTACCGCACCTCCAACGACAGCCCGATCGTACGGGCTTTGGTCGATGCGGCGGAAGCCGGCAAGTCGGTGACGGCGCTGGTCGAGCTCAAGGCGCGCTTCGACGAGGAGGCCAACATCCGCTGGGCGCGCGACCTCGAGCGCGCCGGCGTCCAGGTCGTCTTTGGCTTTCTCGAACTGAAGACCCACGCAAAGATGTCGCTGGTCGTGCGGCGCGAGGACGGCAGGCTGCGCAATTACGTGCATCTCGGCACCGGCAACTACCACCCGGTCACCGCCCGCATCTACACCGATCTGTCCTTCTTCACCACGGACCCGACAATCGCGCGCGATGTCGCCCAGTTGTTCAACTTCATCACCGGCTATGCCGAGCCGGCCGAGCAGATGCGGCTGGCCATCTCGCCGTTCACGCTGCGCGACCGCATCCTCCAGCACATTTCGGATGAGATCAGCCACGCGCTGGAGGGCAGACCGGCCCGCATCTGGATGAAGATGAACGCCTTGGTCGACCCGATCGTCATCGATGCCCTCTACGATGCCAGCCGCGCCGGCGTCGAGATCGATCTCGTCGTGCGCGGCATCTGCTGCCTGAGACCGCAGGTGCCCGGCCTATCGGAGAACATCAGGGTGAAGTCGATCGTCGGCCGCTTCCTCGAGCACAGCCGCATCTATTGCTTCGGCAACGGCCACGGCCTGCCCTCGGACGGGGCGATCGTCTATATCTCCTCGGCCGATTTGATGCCGCGGAATCTCGATCGCCGCGTCGAGACCATGGTGCCGATCACCAATCCAACTGTGCATGAGCAGGTGCTCGGCCAGATCATGCTCGGCAACATCATGGACAACCAGCAAAGTTTCGACGTATTGGCTGATGGAACCTCCCGGCGCGTCGTGCTGGAAGAGGGCGAGGAACCGTTCAACGCGCAGGAATATTTCATGACCAATCCGAGCCTGTCCGGACGGGGCGATGCGTTGAAGTCGCATGCGCCCAAGCGCATCGCGCAGTTCAAACGCCGCAAGAAACAGAACGCAGCGACGGGCTGATGATTTCAGCGTCCCAGGGCCGGCTCCAGGACCGCCGACCGCTGTCCATCATCGATATCGGGTCGAACTCGATCCGTCTTGTGATCTATGAGGGGCTGGCGCGCTCGCCGACCTTGCTGTTCAACGAAAAGATGCTGGCGGGCCTCGGCCGCGGCATCGTTTCGACCGGAAAGCTCGATCCCGAGGCGGTGACTCGTTCGATGGAAGAGTTCCGCCGCTTCCGCGCGCTCTCCGACCAGGCCGGCGCCGAGCGCATGTATGTGCTGGCGACCGCCGCCGCTCGTGAGGCGGTCAACGGCCCCGACTTCATCCACCGCGCCGAGGATGTGCTCAGGACCGAGATCCAGGTGCTGAGCGGCCGCGAGGAAGCTCATTATTCAGCACTCGGCGTCATCTCCGGTTTCCATCCGGCCAACGGCATCGCCGGCGACCTTGGTGGCGGCAGCCTCGAACTGATCGATATCGACGGTGTGACGATCGGTGACGGCATCACGCTGCCGTTGGGCGGCTTGCGCCTGCAGGACATGGCGAAGAACTCGCTGGCCCAGGCGGCAAGGATCACGCGCGAGCAACTGGCGCGGGCGAAATTGCTGAAGGGCGGGCAGGGCAGGGCCTTCTACACAGTCGGCGGCACCTGGCGAAACCTGGCCCGGCTGCACATGGAAATGACCAACTACCCGCTCGGCGTCATGCACCACTACGAGATCGGCATCGAAAGCGCCGCGAACTTCCTCCGGCAGGCCGCCAAAGCCGAGATCGACAAGATCAAAGGCATCGAGGGCATCTCCAAGAACCGCCGCTCGCTGCTGCCCTATGGCGCCATCGTGCTGCAGGAGATCATGGCGGCGATGCAGCCGTCGAAGATCATCGTGTCGGCGCTGGGCGTGCGCGAGGGCTTTCTCTATTCGCTGCTCGACAAGGCCGAGCAGAAGGCCGATCCGCTGATCTCGGCTGCGGAAGAGCTTGCCCGCCTGCGCTCGCGCTCGGTCGACCACGCGCATGAGCTTGTCGAATGGACCGGCAAGGCATTCGCCGCCTTCGGCATCGACGAGACCAGGGATGAGGCGCGCTACCGCCACGCCGCCTGCCTGCTCGCCGATATCGGCTGGCGTGCCCATCCCGAATATCGCGGCAAGCAATCGCTCAACATCATCGCTCACGCCTCGTTTATTGGCGTCGACCATCCCGGCCGCGCCTTCCTGGCGCTTGTCAGCCTGTTTCGCCACGAGGGCGTGTTCAATGAAGCCGCTCCGGAAATCCGCGGGCTGGCGACACCGCGCTATCTCGAGCGCGCCCGCGTGCTGGCCGCGCTGCTGCGCGTCGTCTATTTGCTGAGCGCGGCAATGCCCGGCGTCATGCCGCGACTGAAATGGGAAAACCGCGGCAATGGCGTACTGGCGCTGGTGCTGCCGGCAGCGCTGGCCGATCTTTACGGCGAGCGGCCGGCCGGCCGGCTGGCACAGCTGGCAAGGGTCACCAACCGCCGGCTGGTGCTGGCGGTCGAGGGCGGGCCTGGCATGTCTGTCAAATAGACGCCCGCGCTGTCGCGTCGCGACCGTTGAGGAAAGAAGGAAAACGCCGTGAAATCCAGGCAGGTTCTGCAGCTGTTGGTTGCCGGGATCTTCGTCCTCTTCGCTGGCCCGTCAATGTGAGCCGTCTCGCAAAGTTCGTTTTTCTGAACACCGAATAAACCGGGCGGCAGCTTAGGCGCTCGCTGCAACCAGCCGCCCGTCGGCCGACCAGGCGCCCGCACCAGCCATTGCCAGCGCCAGGAAACCGCCTGCTATGGCGATGTCCTTCATCAGCATCTGTGAATGCATGAAGGTCAGCGTCGGATCGTCGCCGCCCTGGCCATAATGACCGAGGAAGCCCGCCGCGATGCAGAAGGCAGCGAGCAGCAGCGCCACGACCGGCGTCTTGAAGCCGACGAGGATGAGCAGCCCGGCGATCAACTCGAACAGGCCTGTCGCCCAAGCCACCAGCGTCGGCAGCGGCAGGCCGAGGCCGGCGAAATAGCCTGATGTGCCCGCGATGTCGGCAAGCGCATGGAAGCCGGACGGCACGAACAGCGCGGCGAGCAGCAGCCGGGAAAGCAAGAGCAGCGCATTGCGAGGCATGGTCTCCTCCGATATCGGCGACCGATCCTAGCAGAGTTCCAGCCAGCGGATATGAACCGACAACGAAAAAGGGGCGCGGAAAATTCCGCGCCCCTTTGTTCAGGAACGCTGGACTGCTTCAGCCGCGCTTGGCGTCGATCGAATACGCGCCTGGGCCCGAGGAGGCGAGCACGAGGAAGCCGCCGGCAATGCCGAGGTTCTTCATGAAATTGATCATCTGCATTTGATCGGCCCAGCCGGTGTGGGCGACCAGCGCGGTGGCGACGGTGAAGATCGCCATTACCCAGCCGACGATCCTGGTCTGGAAGCCGACGAGGATGGCCAGGCCGCCAAGCAGTTCGATAAGGCCGACGACAATGGCGGTCACCATCGGCAGCGGCAGGCCAAGGCTGCCGAAATAGCCGGCGGTGCCGGCAATCGCCGTCAGCTTGCCGAAACCGGAAAGCAGGAAGATGACAGAAAGCAGGATGCGGCCGAGCAGGATCGTGCCCGAGGCGCCGGCGGTGCCGGAACCGGCAAACGAAGTGTTGGTGGACGTATTGGTGGACATGCGTAACTCTCCAGAAGGGTTTGGCCAAACGGCTTGGGATACCCGCCTAGTTAGCGCAGGTCGACTGTTCACCAAAGACGTCAGATTGGTTACGGATTGTTCACCCAGGTAACGTTTTCGCGATGAACATGGATGTTGTGATCCAGGCATATCAACACCCTAGGCGGCGTGGACAAATTTTAGCCGGTATCTGGCGGTGGCGGTATGGACCATTGATCGGCAGCAATCCTTTCAGAATTCGCCATTCCGCCTCTGTCAGATCGCCTCTGCTCAAGTCCGCCTCCAAAAGCAGCCTTGAATCAATACAGTGAGACGTCGTCAATAGCCGCTGCGCAAGGCTTGGCAGTGCGTGTCGACCTTACGACAGCAGGCGGCCGGAGATGAGTTGCTGGATCAAACGTGCGTCGTGCTCAGGGCCGGGCGATTGGTACCACTCTTTATCCCCGCTGACCCATGCATCAGTCACACGAATACCATTCGGCGAACCCTCGAGACGGACGCCATAGATGCAGGCTCCTGTCCACGAACGATGAAAATAGAGCCAGCCATTCTCAAAAAATATGAACCACTTATCGTCCATATCCCGCGGAACGTGCCCAAGCCTGATCTTCTCGCCTTCGGCGTCCGAATACAGCAATGCAAGATCTATCCGATCTTGCTGCGCTGGGAGGGAGAGCGTTTTCCAAGAGGAGCGTGTGGCTGCTTGCATGCCTCATCTAACCAAAGCCATGAAAATCACACAACGAGCGATTTGCAGGCCGCTCAAATTTGTCCACGCCGCCTAGCCCGGATGCGTCATGTCCTCCGGCCGCACCAGCCGCTCATAGTCGGCTTCGCTGACCAGCCCGGTGGCCAGCGCTTCCTCGCGCAGCGTGGTGCCGTTCTTATGTGCCGCTTTGGCGATCTTGGCGGCGTTCTCGTAGCCGATCGTCGGCGCAAGCGCCGTCACCAGCATCAGCGAACGGTCGAGCGCCGCCTTGATGTTGTCTTCGCGGGCCTCGATGCCGACGACGCAATTGTCGGTGAAGGACACCGAAGCGTCGGCCAGCAGTTGTACCGATTGCAGGAAACAATAGGCCATCAGCGGATTGTAGACGTTGAGCTCGAAATGGCCCTGACTGCCGGCGAAGCTGATCGCCGCATTGTTGCCGAACACCTGCACGCAAACCTGTGTCATCGCCTCGCATTGGGTCGGATTGACCTTGCCAGGCATGATCGACGAGCCCGGTTCGTTTTCCGGCAGCGACAATTCGCCGAGGCCCGAACGCGGGCCGGAGCCGAGCAGGCGGATGTCGTTGGCAATCTTGAACAGCGCCGCCGCGCAGGCATTGATGGCGCCGTGCGAGAACACCATGGAATCATGGGCGGCCAGGGCCTCGAACTTGTTCGGCGCGGTGACGAAATCGATGCCGGTGATCGCGGCGATGCGCGCCGCCACCTTTTCGGCAAAACCGACCGGCGCGTTGAGGCCGGTGCCGACCGCGGTGCCGCCTTGCGCCAATTCCTGCAGGCCGGGAAGGGTCATTTCGATGCGCTTGATCGACGAGGCGACCTGCGCCGCATAGCCGGAGAATTCCTGGCCGAGCGTCAGCGGCGTCGCATCCTGCGTGTGGGTGCGGCCGATCTTGACGATGTGGGCGAAAGCCCTGGTTTTGGCGTCGAGTGCCGCATGCAAATGCCTTAGCGCCGGCAGCAGGTCGTGAATGATGCGCTCTGCGCAGGCGATGTGCATGGCCGTCGGATAGGTGTCGTTCGACGACTGGCTCATGTTGACGTGGTCATTGGGATGCACCGGCTTCTTCGACCCCATGACGCCGCCCAAAAGCTCGATCGCGCGGTTGGAAATCACCTCATTGGCGTTCATGTTGGACTGGGTGCCTGAGCCGGTTTGCCAGACGACCAGCGGGAAATGGTCGTTCAGCTTGCCGTCGATGACCTCCTGGGAGGCCTCGATAATGGCCTTGCCGATCGCCGGATCGAGCCGCTTCAGCTCCATATTGGCTTCGGCGGCCGCCCGCTTGACGATGCCCAGCGCCCGCACGATCGAGGCCGGCTGCTTCTCCCAGCCGATCTTGAAATTGGCCAGCGAACGCTGCGCCTGCGCGCCCCAATAGCGGTCCGCGGCGACCTCGATGGGACCGAACGTGTCGGTTTCGGTTCTGGTCTCTGGCGCGCTCACGCAGTCTCTCCGGTTTGCAATTTGCAAACGGCGTATCGCGTTGCACAAACGCCTTCAAGCGGAGATTGCGGGCGATGGAGATGCAAATCGGTTGAAGCCGCGCCTTTTCCTTCTCCCATAAGCGAGGAGGAGGGCGCGCTCCTCACCCCGCCGTATACCCGCCGTCGATGGCAAAGATACCGCCGCTGGTCCACGCCGCCTCGTCGCTGGCGAGATAGACCGCGATGCCGGCAAGGTCGCTGGTCCGGCCGATGCGGCCGAGCGGATAGCTGCGCTCGACATAGGCCTTGAGCTCGGCTTGCGCGGCTTCCGGCAGGTTTTCGATCGACCTGCGCCGCATCGCTGTGTCGACCGTGCCGGGCGCGATGGCGTTGACCTTATGCCGCGCGGCCCGAGCTCGAAGGCGAGCGATTTGGTCAGCGAATTGAGCGCGCCCTTCGACAGCGAATAGAGGCTGGACGGCCGCTTCGGGATCATCTTGTGCGCAAAATAGGACGAGATGTTGATCACGGAAGCCCTGCCTTGCGCGAGATGCGGCAACAGCCGTTGGGTGAGGAAGAATACGGCCGTGACGTTGAGCGCGAACGATTGCTGGAACTGGTCCTCGCTGACGGTCTCGAACGGCACCAGGAATGCCACGCCGGCGTTGTTGACGAGGATATCGAGAGGTGGGCCGCGCCTGGCATGCTCGACCACGGCGTCGATGCCGGCGCTGGCCGACAGGTCGGCCGACAGCGTTTCGACATTATTCCCGAGCTGCTCGCGGGCGACGTCGAGTTTTTTGCCGTCGCGGCCGACGATCAGCACGCCAGCGCCTTCGCGCGAGAAAGCCTCGGCGATTGCCAGCCCGATCCCCTCCGAACCGCCGGTGACCAGTGCCCGTTTGCCGCCTAGTCTCATCCAACACTCCGCGCTTTGCCGTCTTGTCTGGTAAGGAGAGCAGCGCCGTTGCCGATTGTGGTCAAGCCTCCGGCTTATCCTACAATATGAACTTTCGGCTGATGCGCCTGGCTATTCGGCAGCGGCTGCACCGCGCCGAACAGCCAGCCGGGTAGCGACAAAATCCTTGACCTGATGAATGGCCTGTTCACGCGTAACGCTGCCGGGCTGCAGGCCAAGCCTCACCCACAGCCCGTCGATCAGGGCGGTGACGCCGAAAGCGATCTCATCAGCATCGCGCGCCGGCGCCAGACCGCGCAGGCCGGACAGCAGGTTGGAGCGCATGCGCGCATGGATCACCTTCTGGATGCGGGCAAGCTTTTCGTCGCGCGGCACCTCCGCGCAAAGCGAAAGCCAAGCGTGGCAGAGGGACGGCTGGAAGAGATGCGGCTCGAAATTGCCTTCGATGATGGCATCTATCCGTTGCATTGGCGTACGCGCCTGCCTCAACCGCTCCACCACCGCATGACGCAGCACCAGGTTCGATTCGCGCATGGCATGCTCGAAAAGCTCCCGCTTGCTGTTGAAATAGTGCAGCACGATGCCCTTCGACGCGCCGGCCTGTGCCGCCACTTTTTCTATGGTGGCGCCAGCTATGCCTTCGCGCTGAAGCACGGCAAAGGCGGCTTGCCGCAGCTCCTTGCGGCGTATGTCGCTGAGACGCTTGAGTTTCACGGGCCGGGATCCATGCATCGAAAACCGACGTTGACATTTTTGTCCGCCGAGATCAATGATTGACCGTTGGGACAATTTAAAAACCGAATGGTCAACGTCGTTGGTGAAATGAGGAGAACCGAAATGCTTCGTTGCCTTGGAATAGGCGCCTCGCTCTGCGTCGTGCTGGCGATCCAGCCGGCCTTTGCGGCCGAACCCGAGCAATGCAAGGTCGTGCGCATGGCCGAGCCTGGATGGAACGACCTTGCCTTCACCACCGGCGTCACCAGCGTCTTGCTCGATGCGCTCGGCTACAAGCCGGCAAGCTCGCTTCTGGGCATCAACGTCATCTATGAATCCTTGAAGAACAATGATTTGGACGTGTTCCTTGGCTATTGGGATCCGGCGATGATCACCTACTACGAGCCCTATAAGAAGGACGGCTCGGTGGACGATGTGCGCGTCAATCTCGTCGGCGCCAAATACACCTTTGCCGTGCCGACTTACGTCTGGGAGGCCGGCGTCAAGGATTTTGCCGACCTGCAAAAGTTCGCCGACAAGTTCGGCAGGAAGATGTACGGCATCGAGCCGGGCTCGAACCAGCTGATGATGGACGCCATCGCTGATAAGTCGCTCGGCCTCGATGGCTGGCAGGTCGTCGAATCGAGTGAAGCCGGCATGCTTTCCGAGGTCGGCTACGAGATCAAGGAAAAGCGCTTCATCGTCTTCCAGGGCTGGGCGCCGCATCCAATGAACACGATGTACGACTTCAAATATCTGAGCGGCGGCGACAAGTTCTACGGCCCGAACTTCGGCGCCGCGACGGTGACGACGCAGGTGCGCAAGGGCTATCTGCAGCAATGCCCGAATGTCGGGCAGTTGCTGAAGAATCTCGCCTTCGACATCGATTTCGAAAATCTCGGCATGAGCTATCTCATCAATGACGGCATGAAGCCGGAGGAAGCCGGCCTCAAGGCAGTCAAGGAGAATCCGGATAGGCTCGGCGCCTGGCTTGCCGGTGTCACCACATTCGATGGCAAGCCCGCGCTCGACGCAGTCAAGCAGCAGCTCGGCCTGTGATATCGGCCGATCAGGCGGGCTGGAACGGCCGCAAGCGCAAGGTCGGTATCGGCAGCACTGAAACGGCCTGCGTCGAAATCGCCGGGCAGGAGCCCGCGCTGGTGCTGGTGCACGGCTTCTCCGACACGAGCCGCAGCTTCTCGCTGCTGGCGCCGCATCTCGCCGGGCGCCGGCGTGTCATTCCAGACCTGCGCGGGCATGGCGCCTCGCCGGCCGGGACACGCGGCTTCGCCCCGGCGGATTTCGCGGAAGATGTGGCGAGTTTGATCGAGCGATTGCGGCTCGAGCGGCCGGTTCTGGTCGGGCATTCCCTGGGCAGCATGGTGGCGATCGAGGCAGCCGCGCGCTACCCCGAGATGATCGGTGGCCTGGTGCTGATGGCCGGAACGCTGCGGCCGCAGATCGGTGAGGATCACCCGATGACCGTTGGTGTGCGGGCACTTCGAGACCCGATATCGCCGGCCGATCCGTTCTATGAATATTGGCATGCCTGCGAGGCCGAGGTTCCAGCGGACTTCCTGACCATGGCTGCAAAGGAAGCGTCAGCCATGCCGGCGGCACTTTGGTGCGCAATCCTGGAGCAGGTTCGGCGCGTCGATCTGACCGACAAGGCGCGCACGCTGCACCTGCCGGCGCTTGTCATTGCGGGCGGGCGCGACCTGCTCTTCGACGAAACGCACCAACGGCGGCTCCTCGAAGAAATCCCCGCCGCCGCGTTTGTAAGCGCGGTGCGATGCGGACACAACCCGCACTGGGAGGATCCGGCATTGGTTGCGGCAGCCATCGCCCGGTATTTCAAGGTCTGGAATGAAGCCGACCTCGAAGCGACCGGCAATCTGGGCTGAGAGCAGTCATGAACCTTTCCGAATACGTGGCGTTGGATGCCGTCGCTCTGGCCGGGCATGTTCGCTCGGGTGAATTGTCGGCTGCCGAGGTCGTTGAGGCGGCTATCGAAGCGATCGAACGCATCAATCCCGCCATCAATGCCGTGACACTGATCGATGCGGACCGGGCGCTTTCCGCGGCGGCAAGTTGCAACCGGCAGGCCGCACTCGCCGGCATTCCCTTCTTGGTCAAGGACACCGGCGTCAATGTACGGGAGTGGCCGACGACGCACTCGTCGCTCTACTTCAAGGATGCCGCGCCGAAGCCCGACAGCGAGATCGTCCGGCGCTGGCGGGCCGCCGGTCTGATCTTGCTGGGAAAGACAAACACGCCTGAATTTGCCAACGACTTCGTCACCGAACCCAGCTTTCGCGGCCCCACCTTGAACCCCTGGGATCCTTCGCTGACGGCGGGCGGCTCAAGCGGCGGAGCTGCCGCCGCGGTGGCAAGCGGCATGGTGCCGGTCGCCCACGGTTCCGACATCGGCGGCTCGATCCGGGTGCCGGCTGCCTGTTGCGGCGTGTTCGGCATGAAGCCGTCGCGCGGGCTCACGCCTGTCGGCCCCTATCGAGGTCAGGTCGGCGCCGGGCTCTACGCCGACAGTGTCCTATCCCGCACCGTTCGGGACAGCGCCGCTATGCTGGACATGACTGCCGGTCCAGAACAAGGAGCGCCTTACTCCGTGCCGAAATCGGTGCCATCCTACCTGGACTCGCTGTTTTCGCCCGGCGAGCGTCTGCGCGTCGCGTGCCTGATGCACCGGCCGGATGGCACGCCCGTCGCGTCCGAGATCGGGGGAAAATTCCAGGAAGCCATGATCCTCCTCGAGGACATGGGACACGAGGTCACAGAGGCGCGTTTCCCGCGGGAAGCCAGTGCCGAAGCGGACTGGAGCATCTTCTGGATGTCGGAGGTCGCGCGGCTGGTTGACGAGCGCGCCGACGAGATCGGGCGGATGCCGGGGGCCGGCGAAATCGAAAGCCTGACTCGTCACGCTCTCGACAGTTTTCGGCGATCCTCGGCCGCCGATTATCTCAGAGCGCTGGACCATGTGCACAGCGCTTCGCTGGCGATGGCGATGGCGTTCGATGGGTTCGACCTGATCATGACGCCGACGACGGCCGAGCTTACGCCCCGGCTTGGCGCCATCCATGGCGATGGTGCTCTCTTCGATTACGAGGCTTGGGCGAGCCGGGCCTACGGCTTTGCGCCCTTCACCGAAATCTTTAATGTCACCGGGCAACCGGCCGCCAGCCTGCCGCTTTTTCAGTCGAAGGGCGGCCTGCCGATTGGCATCCAGCTCATTGGCCGCAAGAACGAGGACCACCGGCTGCTTCGCGTTTCCTTTGACCTGGAGCAGGCAACCGCATGGATCACGCGTTACCAGGCGATCCATGCCAGACACTTTCAGGCATGAACCAGGAGGCTCCGGCGACGTAGGGGGCGTCGACGATGTTGGTTCATACCGAAATTGGGTGCTGCCCTAGCAGCGATCGCGCCGTCGGTAACAGACGCAAAACCTCCGCGGGCCTGGCGAATTCCCCTTGTACGGTCTGCTGAAGCGCCTGCCAGTCCGGGGAGGCGGCCAAGGCCGCTTCGTGCCGGGCATACGCTTCGGCGCTGGCGAAACCCGTGACGCTGATGAAGACGTTTTCGCTGGCCCGCACCGGCAGCCGCGGAAAGCTGTTTTCGGCATGTTCGGTGACGAAGGCGGCCAGCGGCTGTGCGCCAAATGCGGCAAGCACCGGAAGAGCCGCGGTCTGGAAGTCCCTGGCGAAGCCGGCTTCCAGTCCCGGTCGCAGATGATGAATCTTGATGACAATAATTGTCTGCAAAGCACTGCTTGTGCTTGGTTCTTCGAGATCCGTCTGGATTGCTCGTTGCGATCCCGAGAGATCGAAGCCGGCGCCCGGCCAGGCCGGCCTCAGCAGCAACACGTCGTCGGAATCGATCATCGTGGCGTTGGCGGCATCGCGCCAGGCAGCCCAGACCGGCCCGTCATAGAAGGCGGTCAGAGCGTTTTTCCGCGCTTCCATGCCGTCGAAGCCGCGCAGCCAGACGAACATGTCCGGCCGGTCGAGATCGCCGAACTGGCCGATGATGGTCATTCCCGCGGTTTCCTGGCCCTCGATCAGGTGATTGTCGAAGATGCCGATCAGCGTCTCGCGCCGCCCGCGTTTCAGCGTGTATTGCCTGAGTTCGACGACGGGCGAGGCGAGCAGATCGGGATTAGGTATGGCGTTCAAAGGCAGGTTCATCGCTCGATCTCAAAACAGGTCAGTCATCCTGTTTTACAAAACAGACCGGTTGTCCTGTTTTGTCAATCTGCTATCGTGTGAAGATGTCAGCAGAGATGTCCGCTCGCCCAAGGTCGCGGGCTCAAAAACGCACCAACGACCCCGAAGGCATGCGCAAGAAAGTGCTCGACGTCGCCGAGGAGGCGTTTCAGGCACGCGGCTATCATGCGTCCAGCATGGGCGACCTGATGGCGACGGCGGGCGTCACCGGCGGCGCGCTGCACCACCATTTCCCAACCAAGAAGGCGCTGGCGCTTGCAGTGATCGAGGAGCGGGTCGCCGCCGCGGTCGAAGAGACATGGATCGCACCGGTGCGGATGGCTCCCTCAGCGCGCGAGGGCGTGCGCTCCGTGTTCGCGGCCGTCGCGGCGGAGCTGGAGCGGCAAGGTTTCGTGCGCGGTTGTCCGCTCAACAACCTGGCGCATGAACTGTCGCTTGCCGATCCGGATTTCCGCATGGCCCTTGCCGGCATTTTTTCGGCCTGGCGCCAGGCGATCGCCGACAAGATCAGCGCCGACCAGCGGGCGGGACGGGAGCTGGGCACCGATCCGCAGCGCTTCGCAGCGCTCGCCGTCGCCAGCTATTCGGGCGCCGTGTCGATGGCCAAGACCGCACAGGACGCAAGCGTGCTGCGCGACTGCCTGATGGCGTTGGAGCAGGGAGTTATGTCGTCCAAAACGGGAACGAGGCGACGTAGCAGGATACTGCACAGAGCCCTTTGACGCCGGCAGGACAGTCGCTCACTATGACCGAGGCGGGGAGGCCGAACGCTTAATTCGGCAGCGGCTTGATCAGCTCGTAGCCGACCACGCTTTCGGCGCTGGTGCCCTCGTCATAGCGCCTGGCCACAACTGCCTGCAGATCGGGTGCGTAAAGCGCGGTGAACTCGTCCCGCGTCTCGCCGGCCTCGCTCCTGATCGTCTGCTTGACCGCGAGCACGGCGTATTTGCAATCACCCAGGCTGAACGTCTCCTTGCCCTTGACGTTGATCTCCAGCGTCTCGGTGCCCTTCGGCGGCTTGTTCGGTGCAAGACGGGCAAACACGATCTTGCTCTTGGCCCCCGCCTTCAGTGGGAACACCTTCCTGAGATCGGAAAACGGGATCATCGCCATCTGCCCTGTGCTGCTGTCGCGAAACACTTCGATCAGCCCGCCGAACAGGTACTGCGACTGCGGCGATTGCGACTGGTATTTGTTGGCAACCGCCACCATTCCGCCCGCCGCCGGACGAAATTCGCTGTGGACGCCAGGCCTTTCGAGAACGAAGCCGGCCTTGGCCGATTTGGCGTCGATGCACGCGGAGGCGTGCGCTGCGCTCGTCATCGCCAGGATCGCCATTGTCATGCCGATGGATGCAGTTTTCATGGCGTCCTCCTCTGCCCGCGCAAGTTGAATGCCGAAAGCAATGCCAGACCTGGGAGAACGTGTCGACACACTTTGCGAGCAACTGGACTGCCGGTTCGCGTCGTGCTGAATTTTAGCGCATGATGCACAGAATTTCCGCCCGACCGGTCTCCCGGCGCAGTTTCCTGATGAAGGCAGCGGCCGTTGCCGCGGCCGGCGCCGTTTCGCGCCCGGCCTTCGGCCAGACCGGGCAGCGCATTCCGCCGATCGACGCCACCTTCCTGTTTATCGCTGATGTCCATGCCTGTCGCATGGCGAACGGATTGAGCCCGCACTGCGAGCAGGAAGGCAAGACCGACGCCGCCCTGCTGCGCAATGTCGCCGCACTCAACGGCGTCGGTGACAGACAATGGCCGGCTGAAATCAACGGCGTCGCCACCGGTCTGCATTCGACGGGCAATATCGGCACGCCGCTCGGCCTCGTCGTTGGCGGCGACATCACCGATGATGGTGGCGGCCAGATCACCCAGCCCAGCGAAGGCACGCAGCTGCTCCAGTTCAGCCAGCGCTACCAGCAGGGCGTTGGCCCCGACCGCGTGCACATGCCGGTCTATGTCGGCCTCGGCAATCACGACCTCGACCAGAACGGCCCACGCTCGCATGCCGACTGGTACCGCCGCGAAATGCGCGACTACGTCGAGGTCAATCACCGCCCCGGCGTTTTCTTCAAGCCGCCCGCGCCGGCGACCAACTACGATCTCGAGACCGATTGCTATTCATGGGATTGGGGCGGTCTGCATCTTGTCCAGACGCACCGTTTCGCCGGCGATACCGGCCATGGCGCAGTCAGCAGCCTGCCATGGCTGAAGCAGGACCTGCCGACCTATGCCGGCGACGGGCGCCCGGTCATCCTGTTCCAGCATTATGGCTGGGATAATTTTTCGATCGAAAGATGGGACGCCGCCGAGAAGACCTTCGACGACAACGGCACGGGCCCACCGCATTGGTGGAGCGAAGCCGACAGGCAGGCGCTGCTGGCTGTGCTGAAGGGCTACAACGTCGTCGGCATCTTCCATGGCCACCAGCACGCGACGCCGATGATCTATCACCGTGACGGGCTCGATTTGTTCAAGCCGAAGGCTGCCTTCATGGGCGGCTTTGCGTTGGCGCGGGTGACCGGCAGCAGCATGGATGTGGTTCTGGGCGAAGCCGCCGGAGATCATGGCGAGGTCGCCTTCACCAATGCGTACAGCAAAAGTCTGACTTTCTGACGGGCAGGAGAGGCCCAAAAAAGGCGGCCGAGCCGCCTTTTTCTGGTTTGCGAAGCGTCGGCGTCAAAGCGCCTTCTTCACCTTGTGCTTCACGTCGCCGTAAGCCTTCTGCATCTTGCCGGTCGCCTTGTCGACGTCGCCTTCGGCCTCGGTGCGCCTGTTGCCGGTGGCCTTGCCGGCGGTCTGCTTGACCGAGCCCTTGGCTTGCTTGGCAACGCCGGCAACCTGATCCTTGTTCACCATCTCGCATCTCCTGATCCGTTCGCCTGGAGAAACGGTCGCGGATCGCTTAGGTTCCGGGTTCGGCCCGTCGATTGGCATAGCTTCCGGTCGCGAAGCCGACAGGATAGGGTGCACCAGGACGCCCGAACAGACAGGGGCCGGAGGGACAATGGCTGAATTCACGCTCTTCATCGGCAACAAATGTTTTTCGTCGTGGTCGCTGAGGCCGTGGCTGGCGATGAAGTATCTGGAGATCCCGTTCGAGGAAGGTCTTGTGCGCCTGCGCACGCCCGAGACCGCGGCCAATCTGGCCAGGATATCGCCGACAGGCCAGGTGCCGGTGCTGAACCATCGGCTGCCGAATGGCGAGGTCCGGATCGTCTGGGAAACCCTTGCCATCCTTGAATATCTCGCCGAGCTGTTTCCCGGGAAAAAGCTCTGGCCGGCCGACATCGGCGCCCGCGCGCTGGCCCGCTCGGCGGCGACAGAGATGCATTCCGGCTTTCGCGAGGTCCGCTACGGCTGGCCGATGAATTTGCGCCGGCCAAAAGGCCACAAGCCGCTCGACGCCGAAGGTGAGGCACAACGGGCGCGCATCGAGGAGCTATGGCGCGAATGCCGCGAAAAATACGGCAAAGGCGGCCCGTTCCTGTTTGGCCATTTCACTGTGGCCGACGCCATGTACGCGCCGGTCGTCACCCGCTTCGACACCTATGGTGGCACGCTGGCAACCGATACCCGCGCCTATGTCGACGCCGTGCTTTCGATGCCGGCGATGCGCCACTGGTATGCCGAGGCGGCGAAAGAGTCTTGGCCGGAGCCCGGCCCAGACGAATAGAGCCGAGCAACCCGCAAGCTGGTCTTCCACTTCGCCGCCCGCGGCCTATCTGAAAATCGGGCTGGGGCCTTGGAGAACTTCGCAATGACATCTGTTTCTTCCGCATTGGCCGGCAAGGTCGCGCTCGTTACCGGCGCATCGTCGGGCATTGGCGAGGCGACGGCTGCGGCTTTGGCCGCCGCCGGGGCCAAGGTGGCGATTGCCGCACGCCGGGCCGATCGCCTCGAAGCGCTGGCCGCGCGTATAGAAAGGGCCGGCGGCGCGGCGCTCCGCATCGAGGCCGATGTCACAAGCAACGATGATGTCACCGGCATGGTCGACAAGGTTGTCGACGAATGGAGCCGCCTCGACATCCTCGTCAACAATGCCGGGGTGATGCTTCTGTCGCCGGCCGCCGAGGCCGTGCTCGACGACTGGCGCCGCATGGTCGAGCTCAACCTGCTGGCGCTGATGGGGGTCACCAAGGCGGCGCTGCCGCATCTCAGGGCCGCCAAGGGTCACATCGTCAACGTCTCGTCGGTCGCGGGCCGTGTCGCCAATCCGGGGGCCAGCGGCTACGCGGCAACCAAGTTCGGCGTCGTCGGCTTTTCCGAATCGCTGCGCCGCGAAGTCTACGCCGACAAGGTTCGCGTCACCGTCATCGAGCCGGGCCTGGTGCGCACCGAGCTCGGCGACCACATCACCAATCCGGCGTTCAAGGCTGATCTGGACAAGCGGCTCGCCGCCATGGAGGCGCTGACCGCCGAGGACATCGCCGCGGCCATTCTCTACGCCGTGAGCCAGCCGCCGCACGTCAACGTCAACGAGATCGTCATCCGCCCGACCGACCAGGAACGATGACTGACATCGGATCTTTCGCTAGGCTTCAAACCCCGCCCGCAGGAAATCGCCACACTCCTCCACCAGCCGCGACGGGTCCCTCGCGAGGTAGACGCCGAAATCCGCCGTCGGCGCCGGCGGCAGGTTGAAGCGTCCGTTGAGGCTTTGGCAATCGGGCGGCAGCCCCTCCTGCAGCAGAAGCCCGATGCCAAGCCCGGCCCTTAGCGCCGAGATCAGCGTCGCAAAGGTCGACACGCGGCAGCCGATCTTCCAGCCGATCCCGGCCTCGGCGAGCGAAGCCAGCATCCTGTCCTGCCAGGAGCAGGCGCCTTCGAAGATGATCAGCGGCAGCTCGACCTCGTCGTCGATCTCGATCATGCGGCTTGCCGCCCAGACCAGCTGTCGCGACAGATGGCCTCGCGGCGCCATTGTGAAGCGCGCCGGATCGGCCATGACGATGTCGCATTTTCCTTCGCCCAGCGACTTGCTGAGATCGCTGCTGCTGGCCGATGTCAGTTCGATCTCCACGGAAGGATGCCGGCGCCGGAAGTCGGCGATGATCAACGGCAGCCGCGTTACCGCCAAATCCTCGACGATGCCCAGCCGGACACGGCCGACCAGCCTGCGGCCTTCTATCTCGCGCCTGGCATCGTCGCCGATCGCGATGGCCTTGCGGGCGAAGGCGAGCAGGATCTCGCCGGCCTCGGTCAGCGTCACGCCGCGCGGCGAGCGGTGCAGCAGCTCGGCACCCACTTCGCCCTCGAGGCGCTGAAGCTGCATGCTCACCGCCGCCTGGGTGCGGGCAAGCCGATCGGCCGCCCGGCTCACCGTCCCGGTATCGGCCACGGTGACGAAGGCGCGCAGCAGTCTGACGTCGATATCTCCGGTCATAAGAATTCCTGATAGCTGTGTCAGCACTATCAGGCTATCTGAAAGCCCGATCTGAATTCAAGGTCTGCTCGCACGAATGAAAGCAGGAGCAGCCACCTTGTCCTATAGAAGAAGATTTGAAGAGCTCGGTGTCGCCTGGCCGTCGCTCGAGCGGCCTGCTTTGCCGTTCTCGCCGACGGCTCGGGTCGCCGACATCGTCTATGTCTCCGGTCAGATCCCCGAGATCGGGCCGGATATCGCCGCAATCGGCCGGGTTGGCGCAGAGATCGATCTGGCTGCTGCGCGCAACGCCGCCCGGCTTTGCGCTGCCAACATCGTCTATTGGCTGGACAAGGAACTGGACGGCAATCTCGACCGCGTCGTGAAATTCGCCAAGCTGACCGTCTATGTGAATGCGGCGGCCGGCTTTTCGGCCTATTCGGAGGTCGGCAACGGAGCATCCGAATTTCTGCTCCATGTTTTCGGCGGGCGTGGCGAGCACGCCCGCTGCTCGCTCGGCATGGCCGGCTTGCCGGCCAATGTTCCGGTCGAAGCCGACGCTATCGTGCATGTCCGCTGATGCACCCCCAAAGCATGCCCTCGGGGCTTATCCGGGAGTGCGCAGTGAAACCAGAGGAGGCTTGGCTTGATAAGTGCAAATCTTGAGAGGCGGAAGGCGCTGGTTCTCGGCGGAGGCAAGGGCCTCGGTTTCGGCGTTGCCGAAGCGCTCGCGGCAAAAGGCGCCGAGATCATCGTGGTCGGACGAGGGAAGGCGACCCTGGATGCGGCGCAGCGCGCGATCGACGCCGCCGGCCACATCTGCTCGACCTTCAGCGCCGACCTCTCGGACAACGACAGCGTCTCCCGACTGATCCGTGCCGTCGAGGACGAGCATCAGCGGATCGACATCGTCCTGCTCAATGGCGGCGGCCCGCCGCCCTTCGCGGCCAGCGTCTTCGATGCGAGCGTCTGGGAGAAACAGTTCACCAGCATGGTGCTAAGCCAGATGCGCATCGCCATTTCGTTCCTGCCAGGCATGCGGGCGCGGCGCTGGGGACGCATCATCGCCGTTTCCTCGACTTCCGTCCGCGAACCGATCCCCGGCCTTACCGCTTCGAACGCGTTGCGTGCCTCGCTCGCCGGCTGGGCCAAGACGCTGGCCGGCGAAGTGGCGGCGGACGGCGTCACCGTCAACCTGTTGCTGCCGGGCCGTTTTGCGACGGACCGGACGAAAGAGTTCGACGCCATGGACGCAGCCGACAGGGGTGTCGACGCCGCCGTGATCGCCGCCGAGAGTCAGGCCGAAATCCCGGCAAAGCGTTATGGCACCCCCGCCGAGTTCGGCGCGGTCGCTGCATTCCTGGCCAGCGACGACGCCGCCTATGTCACCGGAGTGGCGTTGCCGGTGGATGGTGGACTCAGCCGCGGCATGCTGTGAGGGGCAGGTGATATGACGGCACGATTGCGTGCATCTCACAGGAACGCCCCTCGTGCCTTTTATCTGCGCGGGGGCGTCCTGTTTGTCGTCCGCCTTTCTCAAGATCGCTCTTTCGAGAACGGCTTTCGACATCGAAAAAATGCCCTGGCGCCGAAATGGTTCCCGGTTGGAGCAATTCCAGGACAAGCGTGAACGATTTTCCGTCCGGATTGCGAAAAAAAAAGAGCTCCAAGTGGTTTTTTGGCAGGCAATAGCCCGGCTTTTGCTGTCGGATTTGCCGGCGCGCCGGTCGCCGACGCGCGTCTCCGCGAGTGTCGCAAATCAAAAAATTGACACGGCGCGCAAAGAAGTCTATAAGAACTTTGTCGATGTTTGTTTGACCGACTTTTGTTATCCGCGTGCCAAGGCGCGCCTTTGACGAACTTCCCCATCAAAATCGAGACAAACGTTGTTGTGCATCCGCATGACGACGAACGAATATTTGCCATGGAAAGGGTTCGTTATGAGCACAGGCACAGTTAAATGGTTCAACGCCACCAAGGGTTTTGGTTTTATTCAGCCTGACGACGGTTCTGCCGACGTTTTTGTCCACATCTCAGCCGTCGAGCGCGCCGGAATGCGCGACATCGTCGAGGGCCAGAAGCTTGGCTACGAGATGGTCCGCGACAACAAGTCGGGCAAGATGTCCGCCGACCAGTTGAAGGCGGCCTAAAACGGAATTCAGCCTCACCGGTGACCACGGATGTACTGGCACCGGTGAATGGCTAATTCCAGCGCATGATCGCGGGAGGCTAAGTCCCAGCTCATGCGCATGAGAAGAACGTTTCTTTGCGCGTCTCTCGGGATGCGCGGGCGCTCTTATGGAAGGTCAGGCGGTGCCTGGCCTTTTTCATTTTTGCGCTTCGACCGCCGAAAGAGCGCTGCTCGACGGCCTGGACGTGCTAAGAGGCTGTTTCGAAATTCGCTCTGGCGAGTCATATGGTGGGTTCGAGAACCGGCGCGCAGCGGACATTTGGGTCCGTGAGCACCGGAAGCGCGGAAAACGCCATCAGATGGCCGTCAGAGTAGAATTTCCCAGCAATTTGAAACCGGCTGCCGTATTGCTTTGTGCGGGATCCTGGCCGAAAGACCAGTCTCGCCACCTTTGGGCGGCGCGCTCCGAACCGGGAGAAAGACCTTGACCGCAACTTCAAAAAAACTTCGCGACCAGGCTGAATCCATCTTCAGCAAGACGCGGACCCAGTCGATGTCGCTCGACCGGATCAATTCCGAACGGGATGCCGTCAGCCAGGCCCGCGAAGCCAAGACCGCGCGGCTGCGCGAACTGCGGCTGGAAAAGGAAGCCGATGACATGGCGGCAACGGCTGCGCTCGCGGCCTCGCCAAAACGCGCAGGCAAACGCTGATGGCCACCAAACGTGTGCCTCAAAAGGCGATCGCCGCTGATTCGACCATTGCCGATGTCGTGGCCGAACTCGACAAGCCGGTCGAATACGTCCGGCGCGTGCTCGAAAAGCTCGAGCGCTGCCGGCGTGTCCACGGCGATGCCCAGGTGCGGCTCGGCGTGCGCGGCCGCGCCGAATGCCCCAATTATCTGATCGAATACGTCCGGGAAAACGCCAAGACGCACGAGCGCGTGACCTTTCAGGACGCCGCCTACAGCGGCAGCACGCATCGCGAGCTGGCCCCCCGGCACATCGAGGAGGCCAGGAACTGGTCGCCCGAAGAAATGAACATCACGGCCGTTTCGGCGCTCATCGGCCGCCTTCGCAATCCGAACGCGCCATCATCGCGTTTCTCTGACGAGGATTGATATGGCAATCAAGTTTTCCGCCAAGGGGCAGCCGGCAGCGCCTGCTGCCGCCGTGAAGCCGGCCAAGCCGGCCGTCGCGCCAAAAACCGGCGAAGCCGCCGAAGCGGGCACCGATCTGTTCAGGTCGCCGGCCGAAGCGCCGCCGCGCAAGCCGAAGAAGAAATAGCGCCCTTGCAGCAGGATGCCGGCCGGAAATCGGCGCCAAGGCTGCTTGCCTTGGCGGTCGCAGAGGATTTTTCGTCGCCACAAGAGGGCGCCGACCCGGTTGCCTTCGATTGCCAGACCTGTGGCGCCTGCTGCGCCTACTCGTCAAGATGGCCGCGCTTTTCAACCGAGGATGACGCTCAGCTCGACCTTATCCCGCAAAAATACGTGGCTGCCGACGAAGCCGGCATGCGCTGCGACGGCGCGCGCTGTTCGGCACTGCGCGGCGAGGTCGGCAAGTCGACCGCCTGCGGAATCTATGAGATCCGTCCCGACGTCTGCCGCGCGTGCATGCCGGGCGATGACGACTGCCTGATGGCGCGCCGGGCTCACGGACTGCCGACGCTGTAATGACAGCACACGCGCTGGCGTCCCCAGTTTAAATTTCCTCAGTCGGATGATCGAAAGTCGCTGCGGTAGAGGCCGGGCGATCGTCCGGTCAACCGTTTGAATGCCTGCGAGAACGACGGCACCGATTCATATCCGACGGCGCGCCCGATCTCGCCAATATTCTGGTTCGTTTCCCGCAGAGCCTTGGCGGCAAGATTCATCCGCCATCGAGTCACATAGGACAGCGGCGGCTGTCCCACCAGTTGAGCGAAGCGACGCGCGAAGGTGGCTCGGGACTGTGCCGCGCCGCTGGCAAGGGAAGCGATGGTCCAGGGATTGCCCGGCCGCTCGTGGATCAGGCGCAAGGCCTGCGCAATGCCTTTGTCGCGCAAGGCGCCAAACCATCCCCCTGTTCCGAGTGGCTGATGTTCGATCCAGGCACGCAACAAGAAGATCAATGTGCTGTCGAGAAGGCGTGGGGCGACAATGTCGTGGCCGCCGAGATTGCCTTTCGCTTCGACCTGTAGAAGTTCCAGGGCAAGCCGCAGCGGCTCGCTGGTGTGGATCTGATTCCGGGTCAAATGAATCAGCGGAGGAAACAGCGAAACCATCGGATATGGCCCGACGCCGTCGAGTGAATATCTCGCACAAAGAAGAGTTGTCGCGCCGCTTTCGCTTTTCGGTTCCAGTCCGCTCCGATTTGCGGAAAGGACGGCGGATATCGATGCCGTCGGTGCACCCGCCGGATTGCAAAGGGCATGCCCGATACCGCTCGCGACAAGGATGACATCTCCCTCGCCTAAGCGGATCGGCTCTTTTTGACCAGTCAGCCGCAACCAGCATTCGCCGTTCTGTATGACGTGGATGGCGGCATTCCTTGTCGGATCGACTGAAATACCCCATGGCCGATGCAGGGTCGCGCTGCCGATCATGGCGCTGCCAAATCGCAGCGAAGCAAGAAGTTCGGACAAGGCGTCCATGAGAACCATCCTCCGACAATGAACCAGACGATATTAGACGATTGGATAAGAATCCAGGCGAATAGCATATCGACCATCTCACAAGCGTGGCTGATTATGTTGGCAATGTCGGCCGGGCCTGCGGACGCTCCTGTCCACAACAGGCAGAAGCAGGCACCTGAAGGAGCAAGAACATGCGTGACGAACCATCAAATCCAGTTCCAGCCAAGATCCATAATTCGCTCGACACCAACAAGGCGATCGTCCTGGACTTCATCGACAAAGCAGTAAACCAAGGCAACATCGAAGCTGCTTCGATGCATTTTGGCGAACGCTACATCCAACACAATCCGAACATTGCGGATGGTGCGGAAGGCTTCAAAGCCTATCTGCAGCAGCTCAAACAATCATTTCCCCTCGTGAAGGGAGAGGTGAAGCGGATTTTTGCCGAAGGGGATTTCGTCATCGTGCACATGCACGCAAAACGCGAACCGGAGGAGGAGGGCCTAGCCATTGTCGACATTTTCAGGCTGAAGGACAGCAAGCTGGTCGAACACTGGGAAGTTCGGCAGCCTATAGCCGATAGCAAGCTGCACGCCAACAGCATGATCTGAATGCGCATAGGCTCTCAGGCTGACTTGTGCCCGCACGTTTCGCTGATTACGCTGCCGGCGGCAGGGCCAGCACCGGGAGACCATCCGTGAGCATCGAATTCTTGTTGACGTCGCTGATTGTCGTGGCTTCGCCCGGTACCGGCGTTCTCTATACGCTGAGCGCCGGGCTTTCGCGTGGTGCGCGCGCCAGCATCATTGCCGCTTTCGGCTGCACGCTCGGCATCATTCCGCACATGGCGGCCGCCATCACCGGCCTCGCGGCTCTGCTGCATACCAGTGCCGTCGCCTTCGAGACGCTGAAATATCTCGGCGTCGCCTACCTGCTCTACATGGCCTGGAACACGCTGAAGGAGAAGGGTGGCCTGAGCGTCGAAGAAAATGTTGCGCCGCGCTCGGCCGGCAAAGTGATCACTTCGGGCATCCTCATCAACATCCTCAATCCGAAGCTGTCGATCTTCTTCTTTGCCTTCCTCCCGCAATTCGTCAGCACCACCGAACCGCATGCGCTGTCGCAGATGCTGGAGCTCAGCAGCGTCTTCATGCTGCTCACCTTCGTGGTCTTTGTCGGCTACGGCGTTTTCGCGGCGTCAATCCGCAGCCATGTCGTGTCGCGGCCAAAGGTGCTGACCTGGATGCGCCGTACCTTCGCCGGAGCCTTTGTAATGCTGGGCGCCAAACTGGCGCTGGCAGACCCGTAGAGAGCCTTATGCTTTCACGTAGCCCATGGCCTCGACGATCTGCCCGTCCGCCACGCGCATCAGGTTGACGCCGCGCAGCGAATTGCCGTCGGCCATCCAGTAGCGCCAGCGGATCGTCGCCCGGTCGCCGGCGACGAAGGTTTCTTCGATGTCGAAGCGCGTGCCGGGTCCGGTCGCGATCGCCGACCACAGTTCGACGCAGGCGCCCTTGCCGATGCGGCGGGCGCCGTCCGGGGCCGGCGTGGTGTTCTCGATCACGCAGTCTTCCGCCACCAGATCGTCGAGCGCCGATGGGTCGTGGCGCTGGAAGACGTCGTTGTAGCGCCGCATGATCTCGGCCGTTTCGGCGGAGCGTTTGGCCGCGGCGATGTCGATGATGAGTTCCTGTGTCATTGGATATTCCTTTCCCTTCAGTGATCAGTAGCGGTTTCGATGAGGCGGGCCTTGAGCGTGATCACGGCGACGCCGGCCAGCGCCCGCGATACGAGGCAGGTCTCCTTGGCCGTCTGTGCCAGCCGCTCGAAATCCCCCGCCGCCAGCCCGGCGACGCTTGCCTCGGTCTCCAGCTCGATACGGGTCAGCGTCGGCCCGGCCGCGGTGGCGCCGAGATGCGCTTTCGCGATCGTGTGGATGCGCGCGGGAGTGTAACCTTCGCGGCCGAGAATGGCGCTTAGCGCCATCGAGAAGCAGCCGGCATGCGCCGCCGCAATCAATTCCTCCGGGTTGGTGCCGGGACCGTCCTCGAAACGCGACGGGAAGGAGTAGGCACCTTCGAAGACGCCGCTACCTAGTCTCAGCCGACCCGAACCTTCCTTCAACGATCCCTGCCATTGAGCTTCTGCTTCACGAATGGTCATTGCGTCTCTCCTTTTAGTTTGAGGCTCGATCGAATTTTGGGGGTGAACCAGTCAGGCGCCGTCGACGACCACTTTCCCGAAGACGTCGCCTTGCTGGAAATAGCGATAGGCGTCTTGGGCCTCGTCGAAGCAGAACACCTTGTCGATGACAGGCTTAAGCCGATGCACCGAGATGGCGCGCAGCATGGCTTCGAGGTTGGTGCGATTGCCGACGAACAGCCGGCTGATGGTGGCGAGGCTGCGCTGGTAGACCGGGCCGGGGATCTGCACCGTCCCGCCTTTCGCATCCTGTATGGTCAGAAGCACGATGCGCCCGTACAGCGCGCAGGCGATCATCGATTGCGCGAAGGTCGGCGGGCCGCCGGTCTCGACGACGAGGTCGATGCCGCCGGTCTGCTCGCGCACCGCAGCACCCCATTCCGGCATGCCGGCTGTCGAGACGACGAGGTCGGCGCCCAGCGCCCGCAGCCGGTCCAGCTTCTCGCTGCGCGAACTGACGGCCACGACCCGGCAGCCGAGCAGCTTGGCGAATTGCAGCGCAAACAGCGCGACGCCACCTGAACCGATGACAAGAACCCATTGGCCGGGCTTCGGCATCTCGGCCGCCGTCACCGCATTCCAGGCGGTCAGGCCGGCGCAGGTCAGCGTCGCCGCTTGATGCCAGTCGAGATGGTCGGGAAGCCGCACCGCCCATTGCTCATCGAGCACCGCGTATTCGGTCAGCATCCCATCCAGCGTGCAACCGAGCTGGTCGATCAGCCCGGCATTGATGTGGCCGTCGATCCAGCGCGCAAAATAGCTGCCGGTGATGCGGTCGCCGACGGCGAAGCGGGTGACGGCATCGCCGACGGCAACGACTTCACCGGCACCATCGCTCAGCGGGATAACGCCCTGGCGTGGCGCCAGTGGATAGTTGCCGTTGAGGATCATCGTGTCGCGGCGGTTGAGCGAACCGGCGCGCACACGCACGGCGATCTCGTGTTGCTTCGGCGCCGGCTGCGCCTCGTCGCGCCTCACCAGGCGTTCGATTCCGCCGGTTCCTTCAAGGCGATAACTATGCATATCGGCCTTCTCTTTCGAATATGTAGACTGATCTACATATTATGTAGACCGATTGCTATATTCGAGGCAAGGCCTATAGTGTTCACTCCTGACAGAGGTTGGCATGGCGAACGACACCCGCACCCGCATGATCGAGACGACGGCGCGGCTGCTGAGGCAGCGCGGCTACCACGGCACGTCGCTCAACGACATCTTGAGCGCCTCAGGCGCACCGAGAGGCTCGCTCTACTTTCACTTTCCGGGCGGCAAGGACCAATTGGTCATCGAGGTGACGCGCGACAGCGTCGCCGATGTCACGCAGAGGCTGGACGCCGCGCTCGCGGCCGAAAAGGACCCGGCGGTGGCTGTCCACCACATCTACCAGTCGGTCGCGCGCATGCTGGAAGACAACCAGTTCACGCTCGGTTGCCCGATCGCGCCCGTGGTGCTGGACTCGCCGGCAGACGTGCCGGAACTGGCCGAATTGTGCCGCTCGGCTTTCGAGCAGTGGATAGGCTTGCTCAGGGCCGCCTTCGTCAGGGCAGGGGTGCCCGAGCGCCGCGCGCACGCGCTCGCATTGCTGGTCGAATCATCGCTGGAAGGGCTGATGGTGATCGCACGCGCCACCCACGACCGTGCCCCTGTGCTGGCAGTAGCCGATGAAGTCGCGGCGCTGATTGAGGGTGCTTTGCCTGCCAAATCTCACCCTCGGCGGATTGACGCCGCCGTCTGAGCGGGCAAACCGCTAAGCAAAGCAAACAAAAAGGGCGACCTCTCGGCCGCCCTTTCCGTATCTGAAGGTAGATGGGCTGGACTGGAAATCCATGCCGCCACTCAAGCCCGCTTGCGGGCTTGAGCAACGTGAGTTCATGGCGTGCTTTATGGACTTCTTAGAAGTCCATGCCGCCACTCAAGCCCGCTTGCGGGCTTGAGCAACGTGAGTTCATGGGCGTGCTTTATGGACTTCTTAGAAGTCCATGCCGCCACTCAAGCCCGCTTGCGGGCTTGAGCAACGTGAGTTCATGGGCGTGCTTTATGGACTTCTTAGAAG
>NZ_JAMYNZ010000019.1:0-61255 GCF_040319465.1 Mesorhizobium sp. M0910 | reverse complement strand
CGCGAAGCGCCGCCTGTTCCGCCGCCGCAATCGTGTCGTTCAACGCCTGTGCATCCGGCACGTCGATTCCAGCGTTCCGCACCACAATGCTGATCAGATGAAAATCCCGGTAGCGGGCCTTGATCTCGGGGCAATCAATGGCGTGAAAGACATGGGATGCTCTTTTCTCATGGGGAGGCTTTGCGCTGGGGGTCGTTCGGGAAATGTATGAAGAAAGGTGTTTGTCGAGGCGTTGGTGCGTGGAACATTTTTCAAGGGTTTGCCGATAGGCAGGCGAGATCGCCAACGACATGATCTTCGCCCGATACCCTACAAACACAATGCCAGCCGCCGTCACCGAGTCGCGAAGATGAAATTCAAGGTGACAAACTGGCCGGAATACGAGGCGGGCCTTCGGCGGCGCGGCAGTCTGACGCTGTGGTTGACAGAAGAAGCCTTGGCCAGGTGGCATGCGCCGCGAAGACCGACCCGCGGCGGCCAGCCCCGCTATTCCGATCTCGCCATCGAGGCGGTCTTGACACTGGGATGCGTCTTCGGGCTTCGTCTGCGCCAGAGCGAGGGATTGGCGACCTCGCTGCTCGATCTGATGGGGCTTGATCTACCGGTTCCCGATCACACGACGCTAAGCCGCCGGGCGCAGATATGGGAACCATCGGCCAAGCGGCAGCGGCATCCGAGGACGGTCCGCTGCATGTGCTGATCGATAGCACCGGATGAAAGTCTACGGCGCCGGCCAATGGCTGGAAGACAAGCACGGTGCCAGATCACGCCGGACCTGGCGCAAGCTGCATTTGGTTCTCAATGCCGACAGCGGCGAGATCATCGCCCATTGTCTGACCGACCAGGACGGCGACGATCCCACGCAGGTGAAGCCGCTGCTCGACCGGATCGACGCAGAGATCGACCAATTCACGGCCGACGGAGCATATGATGGCGGTCCCACCTACTGCGCGGTGCTGCAACACAGCGTCCCCGCAAGGATAGTCATCCCGCCACGTTCAACGGCCGTGGAGAGTGATGACACCGGACCACCCGGTCAAAGGGACGGTCACATCACGGCGATCGCCAATGATGGAAGGCTGAATTGGCAGGCGTCCACCGGCTATGGCAAGCGCGCCCTGATCGAGACCGCCGTCGGGCGCTACAAGGGGCTGATCGGACGTCGCCTGCGAGCCCGCTCCTTTTCGGCTCAGCAGACCGAGGTCGCCATCGGCTGCGCCGTTCTCAACCGCATGACGGCGTGCGCACGCCCGGAGTCCGTTCGCTGCCCGGCAAGGCCGACATAGCAGGCGGCATCAAAGAGCTGATTGTGCCTAATGCCACATTTTGCACCAATGCCTTGTGGCGCGGGCAGCCACAGGCACAGGCTACGCGGAAAATGAAAAGCGGGGCCAACCCATTCGCTTGCACACAGCCTGGGTTTTGCCAGCTCCTCAACCGCAACGTGCTGTCAATCTTCGTCTTGCCATGTCTTGAACGCCGAACTGTTCACGCCATTGGCGCCGCTTTGTCATCCCGTGCCCCGAAATGAGGCCGTCGTTCGAACGATATGCGCAGTTGCTTATCCGCCAGAAACCGGCGAGCCAGATCGGTGTCGCGCTTACCCACGCGTGACACCCAGTCCGAAAACAGGCGAACCGCGCGCCGGTTCATATGCCGCGAAGGACAGACCAGCCAGTATCCCGGAAACTCGATGACCTCGAACTCTATCGAGACCGGAACCAGAGAACCCGACACCAGGTCCTCGAATGCGATGGATGTGCTTTCCAGGACCACACCTGCACCGTCCTTCGCCAGTTGAACTGACATTGACGAACGGTCGAAACGATAGGGATACGTCATGCGGGCGCCCTGGATACCGTTGCACGGCAGCCAATAATCCCACCGGAAATAGGCCTTCACACTGTCGATCAACCGCGCATGGCGAAGCTGCTCCCGCGGATCCGGTGAGATCGCGCGCAGTTCGGCAAGATAGGAAGGCGAGCACATCGGCAGGATCAGATCGTTGACGACGCAATCCGAATAAAGGCCGGCCCAGCCGCCGTCGCCATAACGAAGATCGAGATCGATGACCTCCGTTTCGAAATCCGAGAAATTGGGCGTGGCGTCGACGCGCAAATTCCAGCTCGGATAGCCCTTGCTGAACTCGGCCAACCGCGGCGCCAGCCATTTCTCGCCGAAGGAAGGACTGACGCGCAGGCTAAGCTGGAAGCTTTCGCGCTGCCGCACAATGGCATTACGCACCTCGCGTATGGATTCGAAAGCCTGGGTCGTGGTCTGGAAGAGCCGCTCACCGTCGATCGTGAGCGAGAGATGGCGCTTTTCGCGCTGAAAAAGCCGCACCCCGAGTTGGTGTTCGAGCAGCCGCAGCTGCTGGCTAACCGCCGAAGGTGTCACCTGCAATTCCTGAGCGGCCTTTGCCACGCCGCCGAGCCGCGCGACTGCCTCGAAATGCGTCATCGAATTGAACTTGATGTCTGACCTCGTCCTCGTCAGTTAAGCTCAGCTACACAGAATGTTAAGAAACGAAAATTGAGCCGAATGTCAATCGGTCGCACAGTGGTCCCGGAAGGAGATACAGGATGGAGCCGAGTTCAACCCAAAGCTTGGGTAGCGCCGGCAACGTGCCGGGAGTTGGACAGGTATTGACCAGGAAGCCCCTGATCGAAGCTGCCAATATCGAGAAGAGTTATGACGCAACCCGTGTCCTGCGGGGTGTGAGTTTTCAGGTCCGGGCCGACGAAATCCACGCGCTCCTGGGCGGCAACGGCGCCGGCAAAAGCACTCTCATCCGCATCGTCACAGGGCTGACCTCACGCGAAGCCGGCGAGATTGGCTTCGCCTCGTCGGAGGCCGACCACAACAGCCCGATCAGCGCGGTGGTGCATCAGGAGCTGGCGCTGTTGCCCGAGCTGTCCGGTCGCGGAAAACATCGGCATTGTGCATGCGAGGTCGGGCTGGTCGCAGATCAGCCGTCGCCGCACGCGCGAAACTGCGCTCGGAGCGCTCCAGCTGATCGACCCAGCGATCGGCGAAGCGATCATCGATAATGCCGGCACGCAAATTGTCCCTCCACGAAGGCCAGATCGTCCGGATCGCTCGTGCCCTTCCACCGGAGCCGAAGTGCTGCTTCTCGATCCCGGCGATCCGGTTGGGGAAACGCGCTGGCTGCAGGAGATCGCCAATAAGCGAGGCTTTCCCCATGGCATCGTCGGCTATGCCGACCTGTCCCAACCCGACGTCGGCGACCTCCTCGACCGCCACATGGAATATCCGAACTTCCGCGGCATGCGGCAGCCGATGAATTATCATCCCGACCCCGCCGAGACCTATCTGGCGCGGCCGGAGGTCAGTCGTACGCCCGAATGGCGGCGCGGCTTCCGGGAGCTGGCGAAGCGCGGGCTGAGCTTCGACCCGCAGCTCTACTATCCGCAGATGAGCGAGTTCCTCGAACTGGCGCGCGACTTTCCCGACGTGCAGATCATTCTCAATCACACCGGCATGCAGGTCGACGGCGCCGAGCATCGAGGAGGCGATCGCAGCCTTCGGCGTCGGCCGCTCGATGTTCGCGACGAACTTCCCCGTCGACAAGCTGTTCTCGAGCTTCGACGCCATTTTGAACGCCTTCAAGGAAATTACGATCGCCCACCCGCACGAGGAGCGGCTCGCGCTGTTCCATGACAACGCCGCCCGGTTCTACCGACTTTAGATCACCGGCAAACAGAAATAGCAGGAGAGTTCGACTTGTTGCTGAAGGGCAAGGCCGTGGTGATTTCGGGGGCCGCGGGCCCCCGGGGAATTGGCCGCTCCACGGCAGCGCTGATGGTACAGCACGGGGCTCGCGTTGCAATACTCGACCTCGATGACGGGCAAGCGCGTGATGCCGCTGCGTCGCTAGGACCCGACCATATCGGCCTTGCGTGCAACGTCGCGGACCTCGACGCCTGCAAGAGGGCGGCGGCGCAAGTGACAGAAACCTTGGGCAGGATCGATGTGCTCTGCAACAATGCGGGCGTCACGCAGCCGGTCAAGACGCTGGAGATCAGCGCGGCTGACTGGGACCGCATCCTCGATGTCAACCTACGCGGCGTGCTCCATCTCAGCCAGGCATTCATCCCGCACATGCGCGAAAATGGCGGCGGCTCGATCATCTGCATGTCGTCAGTTTCGGCCCAGCGCGGCGGCGGCATCTTCGGTGGCCCGCACTATTCGGCTGCCAAGGCGGGTGTTCTGGGGCTTGCCAAGGCCATGGCGCGCGAATTCGGTCCCGAAGGCATCCGCGTCAACTGCATCACACCGGGCCTGATCCAGACCGACATCACCGGCGGCAAACTGACCAACGCCATGCGCGCCGACATCATCAAGGGAATCCCGCTCAGCCGGCTGGGCGAGGCGCGCGACGTAGCCGGCGCCTATCTCTTCCTGGCTTCCGATCTGGCCAGCTACATCACCGGCGCCGTGATCGATGTCAACGGTGGGATGCTAATCCATGGCTGAGTGGACAACGGAGCTTGAGATGCCTCGCGCTGGCAGCAATGTCAGCCTGGCCGAACGAGCCTATCGTATCCGCCGACACGCCGTGCGGATGGGTCAAGTCCAGGGCCAAGGTTATGTCGGACAGGCGCTGGGTGTCGCCGACGTGCTTGCCGTCGCCTATTTCCATGCGCTTCGTTACCGGCCGGAGGACACGTTGTGGGAGGGACGCGACCGCTTCCTGCTGTCGATCGGACACTATGCGCTCGCGCTCTACGCGGCTCTGATCGAAGCGGGCGTGCTGCCGGAGGAAGAGCTCGAAACCTATGGCAGCGATGAAAGCCGTATGCCGATGTCCGGCATGGCGCCATACACGCCCGGCATGGAGATCACCGGCGGCTCGCTCGGTCACGGCCTTGGCATTGCCGTTGGCATGTGCATGGGGCTGACGCGCAAGCGAAGCGACAGTTTCGTCTACAATCTTTTGTCCGACGGCGAGCTCGGTGAGGGCTCGACCTGGGAAGCCGCGATGTCGGCCGCCCACCACAAGCTCGACAATCTCATTGCCATTGTCGACTTCAACAATCAGCAGGCCGATGGTCCGTCGACGGCCATGCTCTCCTCCGAACCGGTGACCGACAAGTTCGAGGCGTTCGGCTGGCATGCGCAGCGCGTCGACGGCAACGACATCGAGGCGGTCCGCAAGGCCTTCGACATGGCGCGCGGCCTGAAGGAACCTCGTCCGCGTGTGATCGTTTGCGATACGCGCATGGCCAAGGGTGTGCCATTCCTGGAAACCCGCGACATCACGCATTTCATCCGCGTCGAACCGCACGAATGGACGTTAGCGCTCGAAGCTTTGGAAAAGGGACGTCCGCGTTGAAGTTGTCAAAGTTCGCGCCGCGCCACGCCGCCAATGCCGGTGAGCGCAAGACCACATCGGCGATGATCGCGTCGATCGCGCCCGATGGCGTACCGACACGCAATGCGCCGTTCGGGCACACACTGGCCAGACTGGCGCACCAGCGGCCCGGGATAGTTGGCCTGACGGCGGACCTCGCGAAATACACCGATCTCCATGTCTTCGCACAGGAGCATCCGGACCGCTTCTATCAGATGGGCATGGCGGAGCAGGTGCTGATGAGCGCCGCCGCCGGCTTGGCGCGGGAGGGTTTTACGCCCTTCGCCAGCACCTACGCCGTCTTCGCATCGCGACGTGCCTACGATTTCATCTGCATGGCGATCGCCGAGGAGAAACTCAATGTGAAGATCGTCTGCGCCTTACCGGGGCTGACGACCGGCTACGGCCCCAGCCACCAGGCGACGGAGGACATCGCGATTTTCCGCGGGATGCCGAACCTGACGATCATCGACCCTTGCGACGCGCTCGACATCGAACAGGCCACGGAGGCGATCGCGGACTACAACGGGCCGGTCTACATGCGGCTTTCGCGCGGTAAGGTTCCTGTCGTGCTCGACGAAGACGACTATACATTTGAAATCGGCAAGGCGCGAATGCTGCGCGAGGGCGCGGACGTATTGTTCATTTCCAGCGGCCTGATGACCATGCGCGCGCTGGAGGCCGCGAAGGCGCTTGAAGCCGACAGGATCGGCTGCGCCGTTCTGCACGTTCCGACGATCAAACCTCTGGATACGGAGGCGATACTCGCTGCCGCGCGCCGTTCGGGACGGCTGGTGGTGGCGGCGGAGAACCACACCATCATTGGTGGCCTTGGCGAAGGCGTTGCCGCGCTGCTGATGCGCGAGAGAGTGACCCCAGTCTTTCGCCAGATCGCCCTGCCCGACGAGTTCCTCGACGCTGGCGCGCTGCCGACGCTTCACGATCGCTACGGGATCTCAACTTCCGAGCTCGTGCGCCGCGTCCGCATTTGGAGCGAATGAGAAGTAAGAGCTCTCCCCACACAACAGTTGAGTCATCGACCTTGACCTTGCCCCTCTTATCTAATCCGGTTTGAAGTTCGTTCTGGCCCATCGAGAGGACCAGGACATGAAACGTAGCCGCTTCTCTGAAGAGCAGATCATCGGAATTTTGAAGGAACATGAGGCCGGGTGACCTGCCACTGAATTTTCATCCGGCTGCAGTTAGAGCCTCGGCGGGTTTTACGCCGTATGGCGCGGGTTGAGCAACGGGTGATCGGCGGAGCTGGTCGGGGTTGCGCAGCCGATCGTCCGTTGCGATGAGATTGGCGGCATAAGCCGCAGGCGTGATGTATCCGAGCGCCGAATGTGGGCGCGATCGGTTGTAGTCGTCTGCCCATTCGGCGATGGTTGTTCGGGCATGGTCGAGGCCGAAGAACAGGGTTTCGTTCAGCAACTCGTCCCGCATCCGCCCGTTGAAGCTTTCGCAGAAGCCGTTCTGCATCGGCTTGCCCGGCGCGATGAAGTGCCATTCCACCTGATGATCCTTCGACCAGGCGAGGATCGCGTTCGAGGTGAACTCGGTGCCGTGGTCGGAGACGATCATGCCCGGCTTGCCGCGCCGGGCGATCAGTTCCGTCAGTTCACGCGCCACCCGGCGGCCGGAGATCGAGGTGTCCGGGATCGCAGCCAGGCATTCGCGCGTCACGTCGTCGACGATGTTGAGGACGCGGAAGCGCCGGCCGCAGGCGAACTGATCATGGACGAAATCCAGCGACCAGCGCGCGTTCGGCTTCGCCTGAACCAGGATCGGTGCCCGCGTTCCTACCGCTCGGCGCCTGGAGCGTCGCTTGCGCACGGCCAGTCCTTCTTCGCGGTATAGCCGGTAGATGCGGTTGATACCCGATGCCTCGTCTTCGCGCCTGAGCAGAATGAACAGCCGCCGATAGCCGAAGCGCCGGCGCTCGTTGGCCAGGTCGCGTAGCCGGCCGCGCAGTGCCGCCTCTGGCGCTCGGCGAGACTGGTAGCGGATCATCTTACGATCGGCGTCGACGAAGGAACAGGCCCGACGCTCCGACAGGCCCATCGTGGCCTGCAGATGCGCGACGGCTTCGCGCTTGGCGGCGGGCCCTACCATTTTTTTGACAGAAGCTCGCGCAGTGCCGAGGCTTCCAGCATCTGGTCGGCGAGCAGCTTCTTCAGCTTCGCGTTCTCGTCTTCCAAGGCCTTCAGCCGTTTGGCATCGGAGACGCCCATCCCGCCATACTTCGCCTTCCAGTTATACAGCGTCGCCTCGGAGATCCCATGCTTGCGCGCCACGTCGCCCGCCTTCGCCCCCGCTTCGTGCTCACGCAGAACCGCGATGATCTGCTCTTCCGTACACCGCTTTCTCTTCATCAGTCCGTCCTTCAATCGAGGCCGGACTCTAATCTCAGATGGAGGAAATTACCCGTGGCAGGTCACGGGGTATCGGTTGCCGATCTGTGCCGCAAGCACGGGGTCAGCGACGCCTCGATTTACAACTGGAAGGCCCGCTTCGGCGGGATGGATGTCTGCGGGGCTCGGCGACTGAAGGCTCTGGAGGACGAGAACACGCGGCTGAAGCGGCTTTTGGCCGACGCCATGCTCGACAATGCCGCGTTGAAGGATCTTGTGGGAAAGAAATGGTGACGCCCGCGGCCAAGCGGAAACCTTTCCAGCGACCAGATCGATCAACTTCAACGCCGACTGCAACGGACCAGGCGATCAAGGAAAGGTGCATCATGAAGCATTCGCGGAGCCGACAATAGCCGACGCCATTCTCGACCGGATCATCCACAACGCCCATCGCATCACCCTCGAAGGCGACAGCATGAGAAAGCAAAAAACACCGCCGCCCTTGACCGGCGCCGAAAACGGCGAAATCAATCGCAAATGAGTTCAACCAGGCAACCGGGGGTCGACCCCATCCTGCTGTCCGCGATTTAGTGAAACTGCTGTCCGCGATTTAGCGGAACGACTGTCCCGTTTTTGCGAAATACGCACGTCCGACGCAGCTTGCGTTGACAGAGGCGGTTTTACGCGCAGTTGCAATAGCACTTCCGCCGGCCTATTTTTGTGGAGTTCAATTGTGGTTCGGCCAAGGGCGCTTTGGGCGCCGGACCGGCCCCGTGTAAACCTCATTAAAGAGAGACGAACCCTGCCATGGAAGAATTCTTATCGCGCATCGCCACTGGTGCCGGCATCGGCCCGGCTCTCGCAGAGAAGGCCGTTGGGTTAATGCTGGGTTTCCTGCAACGCCACGCGGCCGACGGTCCCGTTGCGCGCATGATCGCGGCCATTCCCGGAGCTTCGGAATTAGTGGCGAAGTATCATGGCAACGACCCAGAGGGCGGAGGCGGCCTCATGGGGCTCGGCCAGCAATTGATGAGTGAGGGTCTCAGCATTCTAAAGATCGCCGCCATCGCCAACGAGACGATCGCCTTCGCCAAGGAACATGCCGGCGACGAACTCGTGGACGAGGTCCTCAATTCCGTTCCTGGCCTTCCCCAGTTCGTCTGATCAGCGGCAGCCGGGGGCGCATGACCTCGTGCGCCCGTGCTGGCCCGTCTGCGCAGGTAGGCATTCTCCGCCGAGCGCTCCGTACCGATCTCGCCAGACCACCAACCGCCGGGCACGCGAAGCGAGCGTTGGAGTACTTCATTCGTCTGTCCCAAAATCGACCGCAGGCGAACCGATGTGTATAACTTCCGGCGGTAAGGGTTTATCGTGAACGCTTTCGATGAAGCCCGCGAGATAAGCAAACGTATTGTATTTCTCAAGAACCAACCGCTTCGCCTCTTGTATTGCGCCGCGACGCTCCTTCCAGAGGTCCGAGTCGATGATTTCTTGAATTTTTTGGATTACGTTCTTGTCCTCTGGGTCAATCAGAACCATTGAGTCGGAAGGGAAGAACCTCGTGATTGCCGGGCTGCCGTAATAGATCGGCATTGTTTCAGCAACGAAGCAGTCCATAAGCTTCTCTGTAAAATAGTAATCAGCACGAGTATTCTCGAAAGCTATACTGTAACGGTACGGTGCGAGTGCGTCCCATTTATCTCCAATCAGCCGAAAACCTCGGCCGAACAGGTCAAAATCGAGCTCCTCTCTCAGCCGTTCCAGAAACGCCAGCCGATATCGATGCCCTTTAAGCAGGGCGATGTTACTGGTAATCCATGAGAGCCGAAGCGGCTTGTCCACGACTTCGCTGACCAGAAGTTGGTCATATGTCTTTGTTACAGACCAAGACCGAGTGATAGGTGGAGACAAAACGAATCGGCGCTCTGCATTCTGCCGAGCAGCCAGCTCTGCGTCAGACGTCAGGACGATGGTATTTTTCCCTTGCCCTTCATGAAATGCGCGATGAGCTTTCGTCGGCGGTTCGCCGATTGCAAAAATTGTCCTGTTTGGACTCGCCTCGATATCAACAGGGAGCCCAAAAATAGAAGCAGAGTTAAAGACAATATGCCAATCGGGCGCGAAGGATGTCCTGCGTACAAAAGCGACATTGTTCCAGATTCCACTGCCCTTTGGAGTGAGATGGTGGATTGCATCATCCAAAACGCCCCAAGAATCCAGACATGTAGCAACAATGGGCGCCGGACGTTCCGTCAACAATTTGGTCGACAAAGCAGTTCCACCCCATTCACTTCCGTTGGACCGGGAGCAACTCGTGCATCGGGCGCAAGACCTCTCTGCGCCTGAAATAGCTCGCGATCCTGATCGGTATCAAACACACGATTCTGTGCGACTTCGCGATTCTGTGCGACTTCGCGCCATTCGACAACTCATCTCTAAGACCGCGGGAATCCCTTCACTCGTGAAGGTACTCAATCGCCATTTCGGATTGCGGTAAGACTGGGCAGCATAAACCTTCCGGGACCCGCTGTCGAGGCAATTGTCGCTTTGCACCTAACCAGGTTCTTCCTCACTTTGTGTGGTGATCAGGCCGGTTGAGTGGCAGCATGCGTGCCCTCTAAAATATGGAAGTTGACTACATTCTTATTATTAATCGGGATATACGACCAGTTTAGAGGCGGCTCGCCTCTCACAGGCGACGTTTGCAGCGGCGACGGCAGATCGAGATATTGGCGGGTTGATGCCGGGGCTTTGTCCGAAATCTGTGGTCCGATTTCGGACGAAGTGACGGTCAAGATGTCCGAAACATGCTACGAATTTCGGACAAGCTTCACACACAAAGCGCCGCGGCTTTGCCCGACATCATCGATATCGTCATGCAGATGGGCGATGCCGACCTAGCCTCGTCCCCTCCCCTTCCAGCCATTGCCAATCCCAGCCTGCCTGCGCATCTTGAGGCGCTCGCCGGCCGCGCGCGCGATTATATCGAGGCGGCGAGTTCGGCCAACACGCGCCGCGCCTACGCAGCCGACTGGAAGCATTTTTCGAGCTGGTGCCGGCGCCAAGGCATCGAGATGTTCCCGCCCGATCCTGAGGTCGTCGGGCTCTATATCGCCGCCTGCGCGTCAGGTACGGCCACTGGCGACAAAAAGCCCAACACCGTTTCAACCATCGAGCGCCGGCTTTCGTCGCTCTCCTGGAATTTTGCCCAGCGCGGCCAGCCGCTGGACCGCAAGGACCGGCATATCGCCACGGTGATGGCTGGCGTTCGCAACACCCACGCCTCCCCTCCCCGGCAGAAGGAAGCGATCCTGCCCGAGGATCTGATCGCATGTTCGAGACCCTCGACCGCGGCACGCTGCGTGGTCTGCGCGACCGCGCCATGCTGCTTTTGGGTCTCGCCGGCAGCCTTCGCCGATCCGAAATCGTCGGCCTCGACGTCGGCAGGGATCAGACCGAGGACGGGCGCGGCTGGGTCGAGATTTTTGCCGATAAGGGTCTGCTTGTCACATTGCGCGGCAAAACCGGCTGGCGCGAGGTCGAAATCGGCCGCGGCTCCTCCGACGCCACCTGCCCTGTGGTCGCTCTGCAGACCTGGCTAAGACTGGCGCGCATTGCGCACGGACCGCTGTTTCGGCGCGTTGCTGGTCAAGGCAGAGCCGTCGGTGCCGATCGCTTGAACGACCAGGAGGTCGCACGCCTGGTCAAGCGCACGGCGCTCGCCGCCGGCGTGCGCGGCGATCTGTCGGAGGGCGAACGGGCCAAGAAATTCGCCGGCCACTCACTGCGCGCCGGCCTCGCCTCGTCGGCCGAGGTCGACGAACGCTATGTGCAAAAACAGCTCGGCCATGCCTCCGCGGAGATGACGCGAAATTATCAGCGCCGGCGCGATCGTTTCCGCGTAAATCTCACCAAGGCGTCCGGGCTCTGATGCCCCCGTTTTGTCCGCTGGGATGAGGCGGTCAGATCTCAGCCGATAACAATTACCTCATCGAGCACAGCGAGCGCTGTGTCCAGACTATCGGCGGCCGACGCTTCGTAGTCAGGCATGATCATCAACTGCGTTATGGCACGGCCCACAAATTCCGGGTTTAGCTTTTCCAACCGATCCTTGGTCCGGGAGACCTGTTCCGGGAATGCGCGCAGATTGAAGCGAACAAATGACGAGGTCTCTTATCCCCGACACGAATAGCTCGCGATCTCATCGGGATTTCCCTTACCGCCATAGGCAGCTTGAGTGGGATAAGCGCAGATCGGCTGGTGCTTGCCGGGGAATGCCTTGCTGCCAGCCGCGAGAGAATCCGGAGCCTTGTCTTGGTTTATCCAGCCCTCGATGGCGGCCAAAGGATCAAAGTCGTCGAAGGCTTGGCCATCGCCGCAGTGGGTCATCCCCGGGATTATGAACATGCGCACGAAACGGCGAGTCGCTTCCAAATCGCCGCCGCTTGTGACCTCGACGACTTGCTTGTACCAGCGCACCAGATCGTTGGCTGAGAAGACCGGATCGGAAAGTCCCTGAAACAAGAGCAGCTTTCCACCGTGGGCAGCGAAGCTGGCGAGATACGTGCCGGTCGCATCATTGAGCTTGGCCGTATCCGCAACGCGTGCCGGATCCTTGTCGAAGTCGAACTTCAGGGGGTCAAAATTCGGCGCCGGGGGCGTCATGAAGTAGTATTGAAGCGAGCGGGCTCCCAGAACGATGTTATTTGCATCCGACTGGGAAGTGGGGGAATTGCCCAGCTTCCACATTCTCCAGTCCGCGCCCGCAACGCCCGTATCATATGGCCAATCGCTGTAAAGCTTTTCGCCATCGGAGCTTTCCGGACCCGCGAACGCGCGGCTCATGGCCTGCACTTGACCAGCCGTGAGGCAGCTGTCCGTCTTATCGCCTTGGCAGGACAGGACCTTTGGGTCGAACCGGCACTGCTGCCAGGCGTTGATGACGCCATCCTCAATGCCATCGCGGGCATCACAGGCAGCGAGAACCGCCTTGGCGACGATGTTCAGATCCTGCTGGGAGAAGGCGCGGGACAGAATGGGATGGCCGGCCTCATCCTTGGGAGCGATGCTCATGTACTGGCGAGTATCCCAGGCTTCGGCAATGTTGGCGGCACTGAGACGAAAACCCGGGCTACCTGCAACAATGCCGTCGAACTCGAGCGGATATCGCTGAGCCGCTATCAACGCCTCACGACCGCCATTCGAGCATCCCATGAACACCGACTTTTTCGGAGCCGCCCCATAGAACTTTGCAATCACCTGCTTCGAGACCGAAGTGACTTTGCCAATGGAGGCGTACGCAAAATCAATGCGTGCGGCTTGATCGACCCCGAAAGCCGGATCGGGGCTTGGGTGCCCGCCATCCATGCTTACAACAGCGTAGCCGCGCAAGAGCCCGGGAGCCGCGGTCGAGTTCCGGCAAGGAATGGTCCCGACGGCCGGCGCCAGGAAGCCATCAACTGCGCCGCCGCCCTGGAAAAGGAACATGTCGTTCCAGGTCGTCGGAAGACGCACCTCAAACCGGGTGCCATATGATTGACCATCGACCCCCTGGCGTTTCCCGATAACACCTCGGACAAGGCAGTGCCCGCCCACTTTTACCGCCTGAGGCGAGGCGCCGGTGAATGCAGTGAAGGGATCTGCGGGGATCTCCTGCGGCTTTTGAAGGCTAGCCTCGGTAAAGATCACGCTTGGAATTTTGAGCTTGGCGATGGACCGGCACGCCTGATCCGACGCGTTTGCCGCCAGTGCAGGCGCACATACACATATAATCGCCAACATCAGTGCCAGCGTGCACCCGCGGTCCCGCAGCTTGAGCCCGTTAGCCAAGAACATACCCATCCTCCCTGGATGCGCCCGATAGCCCGAAAGCTGATCGCATTGGTAGCTAGTTGTGAGCTTTCAGTAGCTTGTCCATCCGGTCCGAACCGGGAAAGCTGAGATTGTCGAAGCTTCAGTGACTCCAGGGGGACCGGATGAACATCCATAAGAATACCGGTCTGACGCCGCTCGGTCGAGAGCGGATTTTTTGCGCCTGGGCGCGCCGGCAGCACCTCGGAGGTGTTGCCGCCTGATCCGCAGACCGTCGGCCTCTACATCACGGCCTGTGCATCCAGAAAGGTTACAGGAGACAAGAAACCAAACTCTGTGGCGACGATCGAGCGCCGTCTCTCCTCCCTGGCGTGGAATTATACGCAGCGTGGCGAGCCGCTCGATCGAAAGGACCGCCATATCGCCACCGTGCCCGCCGGCATCCGTAACAGCCACGCAAAACCGTCTGTGCAGAATGAGGCCATACTTCCCGAAGACCTGATCGCCATGCTGGAGACGGTGCTCCGCAAGACCCATCAGGTCGCCCCAGGCCAGAGCAACCGGCTCGTCCCCGGGGAGGACGAAACGGTCGACCACTCCGCTTGTTCGACTTGTGTTCGGGCGACTTATCCCGGCTTCTATGCATCGCGCTTCGGCGCGGCGAGCTTTGTCCAACGCGCCAAGCCTTTGAACCGAATCGCTGTAGACGGAAGTCGCGGCGAGCTTCGCGTTGTTGATCGGAGCATCGAACCAGGCGTCGTATCCGCGGTATCCACCCCATCGTCTGTCGCGCAATCTGTTGGCGAGCGCGTCCTCAGCCGTTCGATCGCGGCCGTCTTTGCCGCAAACTATTATATGGCGGCCGCCGATGCCATTCGGGCGCGCAATATCTCAGGGGTTGAAGGATCGTCGATCAGTTTTCCGATGTCTTGGCGGGCCGCGATGATCTGCACATGACCCTACAAAGATTGCGCGTAGTAGGAAATACTGGTGCAACTGGTCACCCCAGGCGTCAGGATAATCGTAGAACCAATCGAACGAATGCACGCATCGCGGTTTGCCTACAGCACTGCTCTCCTGTCCCGATAGCGCAAATTCGCGGTTACTCGGGCCACGAACAGTCGGACCAATTTTATTTGTAGGTTAGACCTTCGTCCTCGGCAAGATTGGCCAAGCGATGACTCGCTGCTGAATTGCCGGCCCGCGCGTGATGAGCGCGAAGGCGTCAGGTGCCCCCGCCGTCAAGACTCAAGCCGCAACGTAATCAGGCGGGAGTGCCTTCCGCTAGGTGGGGATGGACTGGCCGCCGAAGTCAGAAGCAGCAAGCCTGGAGCATAATGGAAGCCCTCGACCATGTGAAGCAGGCCGTGAAGGGCGACCTAGCCTATTTGCAGCCACCTGCTCAAAGCCGCGACATGAAGCCAGCCGCCAGCCTGCTAGTCGACAGCAACCGTTCAGCTTGCTGCCGCCGACCGCTTGAAAACGATGGTCACCTTCGTCCCTTTGTTGGCGCTCGACTCGACAGCTAACTGCGCCTTGGCGTTCTCGGTCAGCGATCGCGCGATCAGCGCTCCGAGCTTGCCTGGCTTGGGCCACATCTCGCCTTCCGGCAGGCCGATTCCGTCGTCCGCCACTATAACCCGGCAGCCGTCGCCATCGACGATGCTGTGCAGCGTTATCGTGCCGCCGTCGCGCCCCCGAAAGGCATGCTTGAGTGAATTGGTCAGCAATTCGTTCACGACCAGCCCCGCTGGCATGGCGACGTTTATTGACACCGGATATGTATCCACCTTCATATCCAGCCGGATCCCCTCGACTGCATGCGAGCTCATCACCGCGGACGCGATCTGGCTGAGATACACACCAAGGTCGACCTCCTCCTTCGGCTCGTCGGCAGTTAGCGTCTGGTAGAGGATCGCCAGAGCGTCGACGCGACCGGCGAGCCGCTCAAACCGTCTCCGGTCGGCCTCGGTCGCGTTGCGGCTTTCCAGCCGGATCAGCGCGGTGATCATCTGCAGGTTGTTCTTCACCCGGTGCTGCAGTTCGCGCAGCAGCGTGTCTTTCTCGCTAACACGCTCCTCCGCCGAGCGCTCATCTCCCGCCTCGCCATGGGCGGATACGTCGACCAGGGCCACCAGTCGGAAGCACACCTTGCCGTTGTCGTCTTCGATCACGTTCGAATAAACGTCGACGATCGCGGGTTTGTCCTCTCCGCGCTCCAGCTTGAAGGTGCCGACCAAATCGGTTCCCTCGACCACGGCCTCGGCTAGCGGCCTGTCCTTTTGCTGATGGAGGCCCGTGCCTAAAAGGGCCACCCAGTTTTCTTGGGTGAGCCTGGCGGCTGTCAGGCCTGACAGTTTCTCGAATTCCGGATTGGCGTAGACCACGCGCTCTTCACCGGCAAGGTCCGAAACGGCTATGGCGATCGGCACCTGGTCGAGGAATTTCTTGAACTGTTCGCTTTCCAGTGCGGTTGCAAGGTCAGGTGTATCAAGCAACTGCTCGACCGCCTCAGCCTTCTCTGAATCCGATGTCATTTGCGCGCCTGTTTTGTGCGGATATTATCAACAATGCGGCGAGCCTGCCATCGCCAAACTGGAGCTGCATCTCACATTTCGCATCACGCATCTGACAACAAGCTCTGCATCGCGTAACGGCCGCACGTCTAGCATTGCGACCGGCCGAAGGAGAGCGGCAAGGATCGGCTACAATCCAGGTGCCTGGAATGTCGAAGCGACCGGTCAAGTGGGTACGCTGCGGAAGATCGATAGAGCAGGCATTCAGGGAGAATGAGTTCGCGTGCTGGCCTCGGCGATACGTGCCGACACTGTCAACCTCATGACCGCATGCGGGCTGAAAGAGCAGCGCTTCGCTCCAGCGGTAATTCAGGCCGCTAGCTGCCTAACTGCGGCAAGCCCATCGATCGTGTATGTTGAGACGCTATTGCCGATGCCTAAATATCGAACCCGTCATGGCAATGGTTGTGACGGGAAGCGCTCGCTTATGGGCTGTGCTGGAATGCGCATGAAGTATGCGCCTGTGCGCCGCTTCGTTGATCTCTTGGCCTTCGAGGAAGTCGTCAATCTCATCGTATGTGAGACCGGGACGAGGTTCTCCAGGTCGGCGGTCGGAATCTTTTCAACAAGATCAGACGGAGCGCCCAGATACACTGCCAAGGCGCGAACTCTGCGCTTGGTCAGCCCGGAAAGAGGAAGAATGTCTGCGGCACCATCGCCGAACTTGGTGAAGAAGCCCATCAAGGCCTCGGCTGCTTCGAAGCGACTTCTGAAAAAGAAGTGTGGGTTTGCTCTCATACCCTTTGCTGAAAAATGTTGTGATAGAGCGCATGGAATGCCACGCGCTTCGAATCGGAGTAGCCATCCGGGAAGCCTGAAGCCCCTTTGAAGCGCATGTCCGGCAGCTATTCATAGCGTGGATGACTTTGATCGAAACAAACGATTTCATAACTCTTCGGAAATCTTGCATGGACAAAAGCACGTCCGCACCGGTCACCCATCCAAAGGAGAAAATCTTCCATGCGCCCTGACGTGCAGTGGAGGTCGTGCCGAGAAGTGAGTTGCAACTGGCCGATCATGCCGGCGGTTCGACGCTAGTCGTCCCCAATGTTCCTGAGCTGCGAAGTCTTGCAGGCGAGCCAGCTGCCCAGCGCGATTCTGCTTGTGGCGGGCTTTTTGCCGCAGGCAGTCCGCTCGTTTGGGCAGCGGATTGGAGACCCGGCCGGCAGCGCTACCATACAACATCAGCGCACTTTACATCTACGCGGTATTGCCGGGCTTCCAGTCGGTGCCATGTTTGGCCGACGAATGACGCGATGCGGCCTCCTGCACAAGCGAAGGCGTTATCGGATGTGCGACCGGGAAGCAGGCGGACAGTGCAGCACATGTCACTCGCCTGTGCGACGGTCTTTCGGGGAATGAAATCGGGCCAGTTCACGGCGCGGCATTATTCGTCAACAGCCGCCCCTTCGCAAGGATATAGGCAGCCCGCGTCACAAGTTCGTGCTGCAGATGAAAACGGCATCGCCGGCATGCAAGTCAGCAGCCGCTCAAGATTCGATGATCCAGCCAAGCTCTCGGCGTCATGGAACGGCAGGCGCCACGATCGAAGCATCTCATGTTGATTCAGGCGGACCCTTATGAGGCGTTCTTTGATGCCGGTGATGCCTGACAGGCGGTTGCAGCTGCAAGCGACAACGCGGCCTATTTAGTTGGAAACGGTCTGAGGCAGGCCAATTTGGCTTGCCCGTCACTATGTGGAGAAAGAAATGCTGTGTCTAGGAATTAGCGGCGGACTTGACCAAGTCCATGAAAACCGATTCGAGCTTCGGAACGCCTTTATGCACGATGGCGCCGCGGTGCTCGTCCGAGACGGACGGGTGATAGCAGCCGTCGAAGAGGAACGCCTCAATCGGATGAAACACTCCAACAAGCTCCCAATTCGTTCGATTCAATACTGTCTGTCAGCGGCGGGGGTTCAGCTCAACGACATTGATCGTGTCGCGCTCTACGCCAGCGAGCCCTATGCCAACGCCATGCTTGAAGGTATGTCCGCATCCCACCCGGACATTCTCTCCATTCCGTTGGATGCTAAAACGTTGGTGCAGGATCTGTTAACGCGTGAGTTCGGCACTAAGTTGGACAGTTCGCGTATTTCATTCGTAAGTCATCATCAGGCGCACGCCGTGAGCGCCTTTGCAATGTCGGGCTTCGAACAAAGTCTCATTCTAGCGATTGATGGCTCTGGTGATTTCCTATCGGGCCTCTTGGCGGTAGGGTCTGGCACAGAAATTACGCAACTCGAGGCTTTCCCCGAGAACAATTCTCTTGGGCTGTTTTATCTCGAGACGATCCGCTATCTCGGCTACGGCTTGTTCGACGAGTATAAGGTAATGGGACTCGCGCCCTACGGCGACCCCGCTCCCTATCGCGAGCTCTTCGAGCAGTTCTACGAGCTCTCCGCCAACGGCGGTGGCTACCGTGTTCACCTCGACCGCATCGGTCCGGCGTTGCTCCGCAATATCGAGGTCAGGCGAAAGGGAATGCCCTTCACCCAGCAGCATCGAGATGTGAGTGCGTCACTGCAGGAAGCGCTTGAGCGGATCGTGTTCCACATTCTCCGGCATCACCGTGAGGCCACCGGCATGAAGCGGTTGTGCCTGGCGGGGGGGGTGGCCCACAACTGCACGATGAACGGTAAGCTGCTGTATTCAGGGCTTTTCGAAGACATTTTCGTGCAACCCGCGTCTCACGACGCTGGCTGCGCATTGGGAGCTGCGCTGATAGTCTCTAACGAGATGGGCCGCCCCGCGCCGTGTGAGCGACTGCAGGAGGTCTATTGGGGTCCTGATCTCGGGAGCGAGCGCGCCGTGCAACAGGAACTGAATGCATGGGCCGGACATCTCGAGGTTGAACGCTCTGATGACGTGGCAAGCAGTGCAGCCGACTGGATCGCCAACGGCGCCGTGATCGGCTGGGTGCAGGGTCGTTCGGAGTTTGGGCCACGTGCGCTGGGCAACCGCAGCATTCTTGCCGACCCTCGGCCCGCCGCAAACAAGGACCGGATCAATGCGATGGTCAAGAAGCGCGAAGGCTATCGGCCCTTCGCGCCATCTGTGCTGGAGGAGGATGCGAGCGAATTTTTCGACCTCCCGGACGGCAAGCGCGAATTTCCATTCATGAATTTCGTCGTTCGCGTGCGTGACTCAAAGCGCGCCTTGCTCGGTGCCATCACGCACGTCGACGGTACCGCTCGCCTGCAAACAGTATCGCGCAACGCCAATCCCGCGTACTGGGAGGTCATCAATGCGTTCAAGAAGCGCACAGGCACTCCAATTCTGCTCAATACGTCCTTTAACAACAATGCCGAACCGATCGTGGATTCGGTTGCAGACGCGATTGCCACCTTTCTGACGACAGAGCTGGATGGACTTGTGGTCGGGCCCTTCCTGGTAAAAAAGCGGGCTGCAACGCTGCAGGATTGGACTGCGCTTGCGGTTTCGTTGCCGCCCTATGTGTCCCTCCATCAAACCCGCGCTTACAAAGCGCCAGATCGTCGGGAGACCCACTGCGAGATCAGCACGACCCACTTCAGCAGTGACAGCGTGCGAATTTCACACGACTTGTTTAATCTGCTGATGCGGATTGAGGGCGAAGCCATGTTGGGAGATCTCCTCAATACAATTGCGCCGGATCAGGCTAAGCGTGACGCTGTGATGGAGGGCCTGCGACGACTGTGGGAGCAGCGCCTCGTTCGGTTGCATCCCTCACAAGCTGCTCGCATGGATCAAGACTGCGATCAAACGCTGGACCAGCATAACAGGCTCTCAGCGTGATAGGGATGCCGCTATCCAAGCTCGGCGAATAAAGGTGTTCATCGACGCCGCATCCACGCTCACCGCTGTCAGGCGGTCGACTTCATCACAGGGTTGATTCGTCCACTTCATGTTGGACGACCCGGACGCGCAGAAAAAAGCGCCTGCGGCGGGTCCTTTGTAACCACCATGATGCGGGACCACAGCGACAGGGCGTGCAGGAGACGGTCAATCCGGCCGGCGATGTCGTCGCCGGCGGCGACGGTCTCATTCAGGATCAGCATCGACCAAAGAGCGAGGCCACTGCCGTTATGCTCGAGATCTGGGGACGGCGGCTTGGCGAACGCTGTCTACTCGGCGTTTCTCGAACTCACTGCATGCAAGACCGTGACGAAGCCCTTCACATTGCGGGTCGGGACATAGCTGGCTTCTTGGCGCGCTACCACCGCTAGAGATGCAGACTTCGCCCGACAGCTCCTGCTGGAGCGCGGCTTGGATCTGATGGCAGAATTCTTGCGGAGACGCGGACAAGTGGGGAGCACTCCAACCCTACACACGCGTCACTGGGCTATCAGTGTTGACCGTATAATCTTCGGAATGGCAATGGCATATTTTACAAAGCACGACCGCAATCAAATTATATACCGCAGCTGGGAAGAGCCGGAACAGTCAAGCGCAAGGATGAGAATTTTGGTCCTCAAGCTTGATCATGTCGGCGACTTTTGGATGTCTCTAGGGCCCCTAAAGGACCTTCGTCAGCGTTTTGCGCATGCCCACATTACGCTGGTGGTGGGAAGCTGGAACATGGCTACTGCAAAACAGTTCGACCTCGCCGACGATCACATTGCTTTTGACTTTTTTCCTCGCAACCCAAAAGTCAAAACGCGCAAAGCAGCCGCCGACATAAGGCCGCTGCTGACCGGCGAGTTTGATCTTGCCATTGATATGCGTGTTCCGGAAGAAACAAGGCCCATCTTGCTTGAAGTCCCCGCCAGGCACCGTGCGGCGATAGTTGATCCGTACAGCATGCATCAGATCGATATTGCGATAGCGCCATTCAATCTGAAACTGCGCAGAACCATTTTCTACAAGCTGGTCCAAAAAATAGGGCTTGCTAACAAAATCCCCCGTAGATGGCTTGATTGGTTCATTGACCGTAAGCAGGTGCGTCTCCAGCATGTGTCAGAAATCCTCCTCTTTCTGGTCGCAAAGGCAGCTGCCTATTTCGAAAGCGGAGCGGGTCACCCACAGAATTCGACTACAGGCAATGCCCCGATTGTCGTGGCTCCGTTCTCCAATTCCAGCCTGCGAGATTGGCCGATTGAAAGTTTTGGCAAAGTTGTCGCTGCTCTTTCGACCCGTGGTGAGGTGGTCCTCGTTGGCCGTGGCGAATGCCTGGAAGCGCTTGAGGAGGTTGCGAAGATAGCTAGGGAACGTGGAGCCGCGAACATTCGGACGGCTGTCGACTTGTCAGAATTGGAATTCAATTGTCTCGTGAATTCGGCAGCGCTCGTCGTTTCGAACAATTCAGGCACCGGCCATGTCGCTGCCCAGCTTGGCCGCCCTACTATCGGCATTTTCACGGCGTCACATCTACCGGAGATTTGGGGGTTTCGAGGTCCCTTGGTCAGCATGCTTATGAGTGTTATTGAATGTCGCGGATGTGGTCTGGACCAAGTGCGGCATTGTCCGGTCAAAGTCCGATGCAAGTTCGACATCACGCCGGATCTCGTGATTGCCGAGGTAAACGCCTTGATGAATCATTGTAAGGGTACGGCACAAGCTTAGTGGCTCGCGGTCACCACAACCGCGATTGCCCAGCCCTTGTCGCTGATTCAATCGCTACAATCATCTAAAGGCCGAAATTCAGAATCGAATCGACTTGTTCGAAGGACCGCAGTGGCGATGTCACATTGGCCGACAGGTGGCATAGAGCGGCGCCTGAGAATGAAAGTGCCGCCGCCCAGCCTTCATAGCCGTTCCTCCTTTGTGGCGTGACGGCCCGAAAGTCGCCATCGCGTCAGATGTTCATCAGGTTCGGGATAGCCGGGGCTCGTCCGGCGACAGTCATGGCAGCGACTTCGCTTCTGGACCCGCTCATCCGGCCGCCAAAAACAAATGCACTTCCTAAAGCCGTAATTGATCCGCCGGAGCTGACCAAAGCCACCTTGCTCTGGATTGCGGCAATGGCGACTGGGGCGAGAAGCCGAGAAGAACCGATCCGGCGAGAAATCCTGAGACCATCCGCCACGAAACGTCGCCAGGGAACGTAGTATTGCGTTCCGCGTTACACTAACGTATATACGTTCGCAGCACAGGAGCGCGCCATGGCCACCAGACCCACCAGGAAGGAAGCACCCGTCTCGATGCGGTTTCGCGACGATGATCTCACCATCATCGACCGCGGCGCGGAGCTGCTCGGCCTGTCGCGCACGGAGTTCATGCGGCGCGCCGCGCTGCACGAGGCGCAGGCGGCCATCCTCAACGAAACCGTCATCCGCGTGTCCCCGGAAGCCTATGACGCCTTCATGCAGGCGATCTCAGCCCCGGCCGCTGCGCCCCCGACGAAGGCGGCCGAGCGGCTGCGTCGGTCCCCGCCCTGGGACAGCTAGGTGGCGCTTTCAGGCATCGAGCTCCTCGACCACGCACACCGCCTCGACAGCTTCGATTGCGGCAAGCCGGCGCTCAATGCTTGGCTGGCCGGCTTCGCGCGAACGAACCAGGCCCGCGGGTTTACCCGCGTCCTGGTCGTTCACGACGAGGGAACAGTCGTCGGGTATTACGGCCTCGCGCCGGGCGTGATCCAGCCAAATAGCGCACCGCGCGCCATCCGCACCGGACGCCCGCCCGATCCGATCCCCTGCCTGCTGATCGGACAACTCGCCGTCGACCACCGCTATGCCGGACAAGGCGTCGGTAGCGGCTTGGTCAAGGACGCGCTGTATCGCTGCGTCGCCGGCGCCGACATCGTCGGCGGCCGCGCGGTGGTGGTGCGGGCGATCGACGCCGAGGCAGAGCGCTACTGGCAGAGCTGGGGCTTCATTCCCGCGCGGGACAATCCGTCGGTGCTCATGCGCTCGATCCAGGACGTGAGCCTCTGGCTGGCCGACAAAGGCCACTAGCTCCGCGCGCGTAGCGCCTCCGGAAGCGGCAGGTCTGCGCGCCGGCCTGCCGCCGACCGGGCTCTAGTTGCGGCGTCCCGCCGCTCCCCGAGCCGGCTTCGCCGTCTCGGCGTTCGGGTGACCCCTCACGCAGGGCCAGAGGGAGACGGCGGTCAGAGCGAGGGAGCCCTGGAGAGAAGGGATAGTCATGATGTCGATGATATTCATAGGGGGTTCACGCGAGATATTTGAGCTGCCGGAACCTGCCATCGCTCGGATCCGCCCAATCGTTGTTGCCGTGCACGGCGTGCTGATTGGCGACGCGTCTGGAGCCGATGCCGAGGCGCAGGGCCTGCTCGCGGGCTACGGCTACAAACATGTCGGGGTCTTCCATGCGGCCAAGGAACCCCGCAATGATCTGGGCGACTGGGCTGCCTACCGGGTCCCGTCTCCTGAAGGCGCTAGAGGATACTGGATCTACGCCGCCAAAGACCGGGAGATGGCGCGCGCCGATTTTGGGATGATAGTCTGGGACGGCGCATCACCCGGCACGGCCGTCAACGTGCTTCGGCTCGCCATGGCGAACAAGCCGAGGTCATCTACGATCTGGCCAGGGGCAGCATGGCGACTACGCACCATGTCGTAGACTGGTGCGCCATTGCTCCGCGATGCCGGTCCAGACATTCGGCGCGCCAAGCCGAAGCCCGCATGACGCCAGGCGAGCGCCTGGCGTTGCCGGGATGATGTACGCGCGGTCCCGGCGGGTCCAACGCGATAGGCTTGATCCGGCCCCGCGCCCCCAACTCCACTTGTATGAACGGCCGGGGCCGGCCCTTTTCGAAACCGGCTCACCGCCGCGTGGCGTTGTGCAGGATGATTGTCTTGACCCGTCTCGCATCTGAAGCGGGTGCAAGCCTGCCGCACATGCCGCTGCTTGGTCATCCAACCTGGCTGCGAGGCATCGCTACCGTGGGGCGTGGCGTTCGCTGCCAGTCGGCTCCGATCTCCAAACCGCTGTGCCGCCATACCGAACACGCAAGGCGGTTTAACCGCCAGGCTGCTGTTCAAGGTATTAACGACGCAGGCGGCATGACCGGAGAGGCTGGCGGGGTAAGCAGCTTCCATCGATCCGGCGGCATCGCGGATGTGGCTGGCGATGGCGGCCTGAGTTCTTGTCCATCTGCCGCATAGCGGGTGGTCAGATGCTGGTCGCGTTTCCGGCGAGCCGAAGCATTTGTCTCTCAAGGTCACCCGTTGGAAATCCAGCACCAGCGGCTTGTCGGGACAAGATAGTTGCTATTGGGATTTGGCCGCCGCAGCCGCGAGCATCGCTTCTGCCATCCCATTGACGCCTCGGGCATTCAGCATTTCACCAGCGTTCTGAATGTCGCGCACCTCTTTGTTCTGGCTGAGTTTTGATTTACCAATCAGGGTGGTGATCTCGATTTCCAGGGCGACGATCGCCTTCACCATCGTGTCAATGAAGTCCTTCGGCGCGTCGCCCATCTTCCACGGGGCAGGCTGCGAGGCTTCATGCATGTGAGTGAGCTTCGCCACGTTACGGCGCACACATAGCGCTCATCATCCCGGACAGTGATGCGTCCGTGGGCGTGGACGACGAGATAGTTCCACGTCGGCACCTGGTTATGGAATTCATGCTTGCTTGGATACCAGTTCGGCGAGATGTAAGCGTCAGACCGTCGAGCTCGTCCCGGACCGCATGGCGCTACGGCGTCACCTCCAGCCCGGCGAGAAAGTCGTCATTGTCCGTGAGGGTGACCGCCGCCTCTATGGTGAGAATATTGATCGCCGGCAACTTATGGCGCCTGCCGACCTCAAATTCGTTGAAGTCGTGCGCCGGCGTGATCTTGACCGCGCCGCTGCCTTTCTCCGGATCAGAATACTCGTCCGCCACCACCGCGATCCTGCGGCCGACGATCGGCAGAGGATGAGGTTCTTGCCGACAAGATGCCGGAAACGCTCGTCGTCGGGATGCACCGCCGACCGCCATATCGCCCAGCATCGTCTCCGGGCGGGTCGTCGCCACGGTGATGAAGGTTTTAGGATTTTCCGGATCCAAAACCTCGCCCTCGACGGGGTAGCGGAAATGCCAGAGGTTGCCGTTGACCTCCTGCTGTTCGACCTCAAGATCGGACTCGCGATCAAGAGCTTCGGGTCCCAGTTGACAAGCGCTTGTCCTTGTAGATCAGGCCTTTCCTTGTAGAGCGTGACGAACACTTCGAGCACCGCCTTGGATAGGCCCTCGTCCATGGTGAAACGTTCTCGGCTCCAGTCGGCCGAGGCCCCCAGCCGCTTCAACTGGTTGAAGATCGCGCCGCCGGATTCGGCTTTCCACTCCCAGACTTTCTCAATGAACTCGTCGCGCGTCAGGTCACGGCGGTGGATCTGCTTCTCCATAAGCTGGCGCTCGACCACCATCTGCGTGGCGATGCCGGCGTGATCCATGCCGGGCTGCCACAGCACGTTCTTGCCGCGCATGCGCTCGAAGCGCACCAGAATGTCCTGCAGCGTGTTGTTGAGCGCATGGCCATGTGCAGCGAGCCGGTGACGTTCGGTGGCGGGATGACGATGCTCAAGGCTTCCGCGCCCTCCTCGGCGCCTGCGCCGACACGAAACGTCTTTTACAAGCGTATTATGTTTTTTTGCGCATAGACCAACGAGTTGAACGGCGGCCCCATGAATCGCCGATGTGTAGGTCGGGCAAAGGCGCCCACCAGCTCGTACTTGTCAAGACGATGCCACCCTTGATCTTGCACCCGCCTCCGATACCAGCGATGCACTGCGTCGTATGCTCATGCCTGTCAGGATGGGATGGGCGCTGCTAGCACCGTGGCAGTTTGACAACCCGGCCATCGGGGCGGTAGCACCGTCCAAGGCCAAGAGTCGCAGGGCAGACCGCACCCCATCGGGCTGCGCGACCCAGACCAGCTGACGCCCAACTGGCACACTCATCGCGCATCAGCACCGTGGATGCGACATCTACTTTGTTGCGAGCGCGATATCGGAACTTGGTTGTGACGCAGCTGTGCGTAAGCGCACCGCTGTCAGCAAGTGAGTGAGTGAAAGAACTACGTGGTGGAGGTGAGAAGTCATGCGGCGTCAAGATTCCCCGCCCTTTGCGGCAAACACACTGATCCCTCTTCAGAATCCGGTCTTTCGTTCGATCTGGACAGCCACGCAGATATCCAGCCTTGGCTGGCTGGTGCAGAGCGTGGCTATAAGCTGGCTTATGGCAACGATTTCAGCCTCCGATCTGATGGTTGCGCTCGTGCAGGCTGCATCGACACTGCCCGCCTTCTTCTTGTCGATCCTTGCTGGAGCGATTGCAGACAGCTTCAGCCGCCGCGGCGTGATGCTTGCCGGACATTGCCTGATCGCACTGGCATCCACGGCGCTGGCTCTCTCTGTTGGACTGGGCTTTGTCAGTCCATGGCTGATCTTGGGACTGAGTTTCTTGGCGGGATGCGGCTTTGCCTTGAATGATCCAGCCTGGCACGCCTCGGTCGGCGACATCCTGGAAAAGCGCGACATACCCGCTGCAGTGACGCTGATGTCGGTGGGGTACAACGTGGTTCGGAGCATAGGACCGGCGCTGGGCGGTGTAATTTTGGCTTTGCTGGGCCCCCTTACGGCTTTCGCCTTCGCTGCGCTGACCGACCTGGTCCCGTTGAGCGCTGTGCTGCGCTCCAAGTGGCAAGTTCGCTCTTCGCCTCTTCCGCGCGAGCGGATGACGACGGCCATTCATGATGGCATGCGCTTCACGGCAATCTCCTCTGAGATCAGAGTGGCGATCGTGCGCGCAACCCTGTTCGGGCTGTCAAGCATCTCGATCCTTGCTCTGCTCCCCCTCGTGGTTCGCGACCAACTGGCGGGGGGGCCAATTGTTTACGGCGTCCTGTTAGCCGGCTTCGGCACAGGCGCCTTCATCGCGGGCATTGGCAATAGCTACTTGCGACGCATCACGTCCCAAAATCGATTGATCACGCTCGCATCCGTTGCTTGCGCAACGTGTTGCCTTTTACTGGCTCTCACATCATCGGTGGCTGTAGCAGCGATCGCGCTTGCAATCGCTGGCGCAGGCTGGGTTGTCACCTGGACCGGAACCGACGTGTGTGTGCAGTTGGCAAGCCCAAGGTGGGTCGTTGGTCGCACCCTGTCGATCTATTACGCCCTGACCTACGGCGGCATGGCAGCGGGCAGCTGGATCTGGGGTGCTGTCGCGCAGTACTATTCCCTGACGTGGGCTTTGGAAGGTGCTGCAGCGGCGCTGTTGCTGGTTGCAGCCGTGGGAAAGCTATTGCCGGTACGGCTATGGGAGGAATCGGATCAAGGGGCCTTCGACTTCAGGCCACCAGAACTGGCCCTCGATTTGAAGCCCAGGAGCGGCCCGATCGTGATCAAGGTGGAGTACTCGATACCCGAGGAGAATATCGAGGAATTTCTGAGCTGCATGCGCGAAAGGCGGCGCGTTCAGAGCCGTGCCGGTGCGCGGGACTGGACCCTCCAGCGCGATCTTCAGAACTCGACTCTTTGGACCGAGACATTCCGCACGCCGACATGGACGGACTATCTTCGTCTAAACCATCGGCTAACGGTGACTGACAGGGAGGTAGGCGAGCGCCTTGCCGCTCTGCAGGTCGGTGATTCTCCTCCTCGTCTCTCACTTTCGATCGAGCGGTCGACAAGCCCCGCCCCCGGCAGCCAAGTCCAGCCCGTGCCCTTTGTATCGCGCCCGTAAGGAAACCAGTAACTTTTCTGGGTTCGGACACGGGAATGGCCGAGACCTACTCCATCTTTCATCGGGACTACCCGGATTGCCATACGTTGCGGCCGGTTAGGCGAGCATGAGGATTTGTGTGGCAGGTACGTCCACCACGGGCCCATGTCCAGCCCCACCGCCTCTGACATCAGATCGGCTTGGGCACGGGTTCAGGTCGCCTGTCCCCCTGCATCGTGGCGAGCAGCGGGGAGCAAGGGGGGCGGAGGGGTCTCCCCGGTCCGCACGGAGCGAAGCGGGCAGACGGAGGAATCCGCCAGCGGCGGCTTGCAGGGAGAGGGCCGCTCCTCTTTCCCCTCCCTCACACAACGTGCCGCCAAGTACGTTCACGTCGGCGCAGCCTTGCCGCAGAGCCGGCCGCAACAAAGAAGCCCTACAAGGCGGAAGCATCGAAATGTCCGCCATCGGGACCAATTCAGTTCGGTGCTGGAGAAAGCGGTTCAACAGGGCGGCCGTAGGAGCACCAGCATAGCGCCGTCGCCAGGCGCGATGCGGACCGACAGCCCCGACGAAGGGCGCTGATTGATCGACTGAAATTGGATCGGGTCATTTTATCAGCTGACATAATCCATGAATTTTTCACGATGCTTCAGCGCGCGCCTGGATTTTCTGCATTTAGCTGCAGCGAAGGTCCCGGTGATGCGGTGGAAGCGCACCCGGGGCATCTTGGACCTATTTGATGCAGCCATCCAGGACTGCTGCATTGCCACAGCAGTGGTCACAAGATGCTAGGCGGGCTTCTGGAGATGAACGCGACGATCGGCCAGACGCTCTTTCATTGGCTGCGGTCGGCGCCAGACGGTCGCGGAGCTTCAAATCTGATCGGGCTCCCGAGCGAATTGCCGTCCTACGAGCATTCGGGACCGATCCCGGCCTACAGGCACGCCTTACTTCGGGCGGCGGATCAAGTGATCCGTGAGGGGAATGCCACGCCGGCATGGCTCGCCAATGACTTCAATGCCAACTGTCGGCAGTGACATCATAAATTAAGCATAGCTCCGCGACACATATCCAAGGTGGCGCACAATCCTGCGAACTGTCATCGCTGTGACAACAATCGCCAAACCAAGCAAAGTGGCGAACTCGATTCTGCTCGCGAGATCCCAAAGCTCTCCGAACGGTATTAGATCCATGAAGCGAAACACGGCACCCTGAAGCAGGTAAAGCAGCAGTGTGCTCTGACCAAGCTCCAGCGCGACAAAGCGAGCTACGCGAGTTGAATAGCCAACTCTCCAGCATAGGAATATAAGCTGCATCGCCACTGCAGAAGTTGCTACCGAGCCAGCGAACATCAGCAACACTTGTTTGGCCGATTGTGCATCGTAGATCAAAACAAGATTGTTGTAGACGTACGTTTCCTTTCCCCAAACAAGAAAGCACATGAACGCAGCCATCGAAAGTAACACCACAAAAATAGCCTTGTGGCGCCTGATGCTAGCTGCCTGCCATCCGATCGGCTGCGCAAACAAGAACCCCAAACAAAAGAATGGGTATGTGTATCGTACCAACGGGGTTATTGACCACGGGACGGGCGCGAATGCGATCGCAATTGCAGATGCGCCTATGATCCACACCGACGAGCCATTGAAAGTCGTGAGCAACTTTATCAGGACGAAGGACGCGAAAGCTGCCCAGATGAACCAGTATGTGCCAATGAACTCCCTAAAAAAATCCAACATTCCACTGGTTAAACTGTTCGCCGAAGACATTACGGCGGCCTTCGATATCCAAATCAACGCACACCAAAAAAGCATGGGCAATACTAGTTGCATTGCTCGATCACTGACGCCTTGAGGGAACGATTTGCGCAGAATCGCTCCCGAAGAAAGATATCCACTTATCGCCATAAACAGAGGCATGTGAAACATGTAGATCGACTTAAAATATGGCGACAGCCAAAAGTCGTCAGTGCCTCGATAGATAACATATTGTAACAATTATCACCAAGATAATGAGGACGCCTTTGGCGAAATCGAAGCTTAGGTCTCTGGCCTTTGTCCCTTCTGGGCACGGGTCGCGCCCCTTCGAACCGACTGTTTTGTGATTAAGCATCAGACCTCCAGCCGATATCCTGCCGTTACTGCTTCCACTTTGGTTCTAGAGTGGTTCACGCACGGCATCTTCGGATCCCATTCTGGATTGTCGCACCCCAATCCAGCCGGTAATGGAGAGATGAGGGCCGCAGCACGACAGAAGCCGAACAGGCCTGTTCTAGGCTAGAAGGCCGAAATATTTCCGTTGAACTTCGTCCTCATCGCCTCAATTGCGGCCGTGCCGCCGCCTGGAATGTAGATCAACCGGAACTCAGGGCTCGCGCCGGCCAACTTCGATTGGTTTCGAATGGTCAAGCGGCGCCGGTCGGTCCATAAGCCTTCCTCAAGAAACGGGCGGTATCCGCTATTCTCTTTGGCCGGTAAAATCGATTGTGTTTATGGAACGCATGCGCACGATGGATACGTGCGCATCAGGCGCACGTGAGTGCCCACGGATGGGACTTTGCTTCGGGGGTCACCGTCCTTTCGTGACTCTTGCAGTGCATGGATGAGGCGGCAATTCCCGCGGTGCAGCACCTTTCGAGCGCGTGCCACAAAATCGCTGGGTTCGACCTGCGCGGCGCTGGGTGGAGATCCGCCTGATCTAAAGCGTCACCATCCGACGGGCAACATCTCACGACGCGCCGGGCAGCTTGGCCAGCATCCGCACTGGCCGATCTTGCGCTGCGTGCGATCGCCTCCTGATCGCATAGAGCAAGACCTTCTTGAAATCGGCCTGTGCCGGCAATTTTGTCGTAAAGCTCATGGTGGCGACTCCCGCACGCGCGCAGGACAGCCGGCAGATCGCGCATCTTGGCGATCCACCCTGCCATTCGGCCCGTCGTTCTTCTTTATTCCAATGGAGATCGTAATTAGGTCCGGACGGTCACGCAGTGAAGTGTTCTCCCTTCGAGCAGCCACGTCGGCGCCGCTCAGAATCTTCGACGAGCGCGCCAGGACAGCATCGATCTGCGCAAATTCTTGCCAGCAGATCGTCCTCACATCATCATGCCCTTGGCTTCAACCGGGCTGGTGCCCTCCCCTTCCCGGCTTTTTGTCCCGACGCTCGGGTCGCGCCGCCCGGCCCGGTCAAGGCCAAAAAAATCGTCGCGGGTGAGCGCCCACTCCGGCTTCTGCCAAATATTCGTCGGCGGGTTCGCAGCACCGCGGGCGCACGGGTGAGCTCGTGGGTAGGAGTGCGGATGGAAGTAGGCGATGCACATCGTCATCAGCACCTCAGATTGTGTGAGGTCCACGGCCCGCTCGTTTCCGCCGACGGCGGCGCGGCGGGCGTCGGTATACGCAGGGCGGGTCCGTCGCCTTGGCCTCAGTTTCGGGGCAATGGCAGGCCCCGGTCAGCGCGGCGCCGAGTTGGGCGGAAAGATCGACGGCGCGCAACGCGGGGCTCCTACGCGACGAGCAGTTTTTCCCCCGGTCTGACCCGGCCTCGACTCCAGATGCCGCAATGACCGTCGCGGCCCGGCGCGGTTGATCGGGTCTCATGCCCAAAGCTGCCTCGGTGCCCAGTAGCGGCACCGCATTGCCCCTCCCAGGCGCTGCGCCAGTAAAGCGTCGGCGAGCCAGCATCTGACGGTGCGTTCGAAGCGATCTCATTCGGCGGCCATGATCGCGCCGGTCACCATGCCGCAGCGGAAAGCTGCCGAGCTCGTCTGGCCAGGTCGCTGACCGCCTCGTCGTCGCGGGCGACGACCGAAATCTTCCCTACCGCAGCGAGGTTTCTCCCGTTAGAAGATCCTCAGCGGGATGGGCAGCCAGTTCACGCCCGGCCAACAGCATCCGGCCCGCGGGGCCGACCTCGTCTCCCGGTCGTGTGAGCAGAAGAACATCGCGAAGTGCGGCTTCATCCTCGACGCCGCGAGCCTGCTCGCCGTACCGCGGCCGCCGAAAGCCCTAGGCGGTGTCACCAGGCGCCAGCCCACCTCTCTAGCTGGCGGACCATCGCATCGAGCGCGCCGATGGCCGCACCTGCAGTGATTGCAAGTCCTCATGCGCCGCAACTGTTCGGGTCGGGGGCAGCCCTGCGCAACCAGGCCGGCACCGCCGCCGTCGGCGGGGCTTCCGTGGCACCGGGAAGAGTGCCGTGGTGGCGCAGGAGGGTTTTGGCTCAGAACCATGGAATACGATGAATGATTGGGGCGCTTTTTGTAGAGCGAACGATAAGTCTTGCACGACCAGCCATTTATCCCTCGCGAGATCAATGCCGCGGGCAATTAGCAGGCGAACTCCGTCCGGACTGAGTACCCGTTTCAACGCGGGCAAAGAAGTTGTGTAGCCATGTCACGAAATGCTTGGTCCGCTTCTCTGCCGGCCGATGGTCCATGAAATCCCCTCCCCACCCATGACACCAGACACCTCCTTGCCAATATGCCGATCAAGCACCGGCCGCCATGGCACCAGCGTGAACTCGCGCGATTTCTCGATGACAGCGTATTTTCCGCCGGCGAGCTCGACGGAGCGGCGGAGCGTGCCTTCTATTCGACCTCCACTCTGGGCTTCAGAATAGGGCAGACCGAGTTCGTCAGACAGTTGACCGGCAACACGGTTCAGCTCACGTTGACGCAGGATCGAAAGCATGTTGGCGCGATAGACGATCCGGTCCTGCTCTTCCCGAGCAAGACCTTGCGCAATCAGCCACTGCCGCCGGCGGCCTTGCGCCTCTCGGACATCGCGGCCGAAACCAGAGCTGTGCAAGGCCTCCGGTGTGTCGGAAACCAGCTCTCGATCGAGCCAGGTGGCGCCGTCGAAGTTGACTTGCTGTTCCAGCAGCATTGATGAGAGCTTGTCAACCGTGACAGGCTCGGCCCCGGCCCGCTGACGCTCGTAGTCAGACACACGGTCGAGATGATCCGGTGCGACGATCCAGGTGCCGTCCGGCTCGCGCTCGACACGACCGGTCGCCCGGCGGATCGCCTCCAGTCGCCGCACGTGCGTTTCGGCAAAGCGTTCGGTGGCCGACGGGTCATGCTTGAGATGGATATCGATGCTGTAGCGCCCGTCATGGGCCGTGGCGATCTCGGCAATTGTGCGGTCGACTTGCCTTGGCCCGGTGTCCCTCGGCGTGACCCGCACTATGCAGCCCTCTGGCGTCGGTTGGGTGGCCTCGCCTTTGCCGATATCAACATAGTGGCTTTTGCCGTCCACGCCGTCGACGACGAGGTAATGGCGGTCAGTGATTTCGTCGGCCAGGCCGCGCGCAATGATGCGGCCGACGACAGGCTGCATCTGCTCTGCAGATCGATCATGGACAACATAGTCGGCGGCACTGCGGGCGAGCCCCTTGCCGGTCAGTTCGCGGTGCATGGTCTTGATGATGTCGCCCCGCTCACCGATGCGGCGCAGCGTCGCTTCAAGCTCGCCATCAAGGCGCCAGCGGCCCGAGCCGACTTCCTCAGCCAGACCCATCCGCTCGAGCTTGCGCAGGCGGCCCTGGTGCAGCGTCTGGCGAAACGTGTCTCGGCTGGCCGGTGAGACATGCCCCTCATGGTCGCGCATGCGGAGCAGCTGCCGATCGATGTTGGTGAAGCGTTCCCGCTCCATTTCCTGGCGCAGGCGTTGCTCGATCTCGCGGTCCGTTCTCGGGCCAAGGTCGAGGCTGACCAGCTCCGCCGCCCGTTCACGGATTCCAGACGAGATGTAGTCCCGCGCGATGACGAGGTTTTCGTCGCGGTCGTCCTTGCCGCGGACGATAATATGGGTATGCGGATGACCAGTGTTGAAATGATCGACGGCCACCCAGTCGAGCCTAGTGCCGAGGTCTTCTTCCATCTGCGCCATGAGGCGCCGCGTGAGCGGCTTCAAGTCATCATACTCGATGCCGTCTTCAGGGGCGACGATGAAGCGGAACTGATGCCGGTCGCCATCGGCACGATCGATGAAGGCCTTGCCATCAACGCGGTCGCTGTCGGCGCTATAGAGCTCGCCAGGCTCGCCTTCGCGGGTGACGCCGTCGCGCTGGAGGTAGCGAAGGTGTGCACGTGCCCCGTCAACACCCTTGCCGGCCAGCTTGACGATACGCGCCTTGACGACGGCGCGCCGCTGCCGAAACGCCGCGTGGGGGTCGCGCGCTCTGAGAACGGCGGCAGCAGCCCCGCCGCGCCCCGCCCGGCTTCCGATGAAGCGGCCACGGCGACCGCTGCCGCCGCCGGCTCGGTTGATCGCGGCGCGGATCTGGCCGGCGAAACGCTTGCCTGCCTTCGAGCCGCGCGATCCGATTTTGCCCAGGCTCGGCTTGAACTCTTCATCCTGCATTGAGCCTCCTAGTAATCTTAAGCAATATCAGAGGTTTGTCGGCAGCAGCTCTCCTGACGCTGAAGGCAGCCTCCGTGGAAAACGATGTGCAGACAAAGACTTCGCCGCCTCCAGGAGGCGATGCCTTTATCTTGCCTTCCGCGGACCTGCCTCCCTGCCTCCCTGCCCCGCCCGACCCACGGTACCCCTGCCCTCACCTGCGATCCGGCCGGCCTGACCTTGCTCGCTCCGATCCGAGCGGCACCACGATTTGGCCATTCGGATCGGTCACGGAAACACCGTTTCGCAGGAAAAACAGCGACTGCCCGGACGGGATTTCCGGCGCTTTTCCGGAACGGGATTTGCCGGTGAACGCGTCCATGTCGGCGGCCGAGATCCCCGCCGCCTTGAGCTCTTCCAGATACGAAACCGTCTCGCTGGGCAGCGGTCGCCCACGCTGCAAATGCTGTTCGTAGCGGTCCGGCCCAGCGTTATAGGCGGCAAACAGGCCGGGAAAGCCGAAGCGGTCATACATGGCGCGCAGATAGGCAGTGCTTGCCAGAATGTTGTCGCGAGGGTCGTGCGGATCGGCTCCCAGGCCAAGCTCTGCGCGCATCTCCTCGTAGGTGCCGGGCATCACCTGCATGAGGCCAATGGCGCCGGCGCTCGATGTGATCGGCCGTCCATTCAGCCTTGTCTGCCCCCGGCTTTCGGCATCCATGACCGCATAAATCCAGGGCTGTGGAATGCTGAAACGCCGGCTTGCTTCGGCTACGTAGTGCTGCCATCTTGCCAGCTGCGGACCACGGGAGATGGCGGCCGGCTGAGCGTCGGTCGCGGCGGAACAGGCGCATGGCGCTATCGCGACCATGCCGAGCATCAGGAGGGTTACTCGGTCCATAGCGGCACGAGCCTCCCGGCAATATTTTCGGCCGGCACCGGCCCGAAATAGCGGCTGTCGAAGGAGTGATTTCTATCGTTGCCGAGCAGGAAAAACTCGTCGGCGGCGAGCTTGCGGCAGGCATTCCACCAAGGCAGCGGACGGTGTTGCGTGTCGGTTGCCAGCCGGCGCGCGACGATCTCGCCGCCGATGATGATGGCGTCGCCGAAGGCGCAGACATGCTCGCCAGGCAGCGCGGCAAGGCGCTTGACCAGCGGCACATTGCTGGGCAGATAGAAGCGTTCGGCGGCGAGATCGGCGACCGGTTTTGGCGGGCGGACGAGCACCAGATCGCCACGAGCCGGTGATCCGGACGCGAGGCGATAGAGGCCGACCGGCGCACTGGCCGAGGCGTTCCAGACCAGCCAGGGCGATGGGTTGTCGAAAGCGGCGAAGCCGATCAGGCCGAGGCCTATTGTGGCCACGGCGATCGTCTTGCGCGCCCGAACGCGCCGCAGATGGCTGCCGATCAGACGGATAGTGGGACGCCGGCTCATGAGCGGCCTCCCGCACCGGCCGAGCCGGAATCGTGGCCGCCATCCTCGGGCCTGGTCTCCTGCGCGCGCCCTTTCGACCAGTCGTCGAGCTCGTCGATGTGATACCGAACATAGCGGCCGTGCTTGCGGAATTGCGGGCCACCGCCTTTGAGCCGCATCTTCTCCAGCGTGCGCTGGGACAGCCCGATATAGAAGGCGGCCTGCGCGGTGTTGAGAAACGGACTGCCCTTCTTGGCGCGGGCCGCGCGTTCGTTTTCGTCGTCCATGATGGTCCTCGTTCGTTACGGACAAGCGAAGGCGAGGATCGGCGAGCGAGATCGTTTTCGGGACGGGCGAAGAGTGGGGGGCGAGTTTTCGCCGCCCCTTCTTGAGAAGAGCCCCGCGCCCGTTGCGGCGCGGGGCTCGAGGCTGGCGGTTCAGTCGACGGGGTTCCAGATGATGGCGTATGTGTCGTCGTCATCCTGGCCGGCGGCGCGGCCGAGATTGGCGTAGAGCTTCCGCGGGCCGAACTCCGGGGCGGCAATCGACAGGCTCACATAGTCCTTGCCGGAGGTCTCGCCGGTGCGGATCCAGCCGGCCCCTACTTCGACCCCTTGCGTCAGCACCCGGAAGTCGGGATGGGTGTCGGCGCTCTTTGCCTGATTGGGCACGATGTCGATGTCGGCGCGCACGCTGAGCGTCCTGAGCTGGCCCTTGTAGCCGCCGTTTTCCTGTTTGGTGACGTATCCGATCGCGGTCATTTTCAGTCTCCTTTGGTGCTCGCCGGGGACCATTCCCCTGCGATGGCGGACCGTGATGGGCGCGTCCGGACCGCCGGAACCGGGACGGCCGCAGCGATAGCGGAGGACCCGAGCGGGCAGCTTTTTTGAAGCGAAGCGGCGCGAGGAAGCCGCCGCAGGCGGCGGGGAAAAAAGCTCGTGGCGAGGGTTTCGGGCGGGCCGGATCCGCCCATAGGTCGTCAAGCCAGCCGCAGGGGAATGGTTCCTGAGACACATGGAGACAGGTAGCGCGATCGGCGGCGCAACGAACAGGCGGCAACGCAGGGCGCCGGCTGCGCGGGCTCTGTCGGCAACCGGATCGGACAATTGGCCCCATGCGCCTGGCGCCTCAGCAAGCAACCCGGCGCGGTGCAGGGCTGCCGAAACGGGCGCGAATTGGCGTCGGGATTTCTCGCGCGCGGCACTGACTCGACAAGACGAGCAATCGGCAGCCGGCGCGGCCCGGAGCGGCGCGCGCGACCTGAGCGGCGGTACTCGAGAGAACCGCCGCTCGGGCCCTGATCGATTATTCGCGGACGAACAGCGGCTGCACTTGTGCCCACTGATCGGCGGTGCGGAAGCCGCCGCGGCTGGTGTAGCTTTCGGCCGGGAATTTCATCCAGCGCGGCAGCCAGGTCTCGACCTTCTGGCGGCCATTCTCGCCCGCCAGGAAGTCGCGGATGATCTTCTTTTGCGTCTTGACCTTCTCGGCGACATTGCCGTCCGCGACCAGCTTGCCGCCGACCTCGGCCAGCATCGAATTGGCGATTTCCTTGTCGCGCAAGAGGTCGAAAAAGGCATCGTCCGGTTGCCACCATGTGCCCATATTCGACGTTCAGATGGTTGCCGAGCGCCTCGATGACGGCGCTGCCGGCTGCAAGCGTCTCGGCCATGACAAGGGTGAGAACGCGCATGACATCGTCGTCGCACAGCGCCAAGAGGCGCGCGAACACGCCGGCGATAGCAAACGCGTCGCCATTGCCGCCGGCGACCACGCCATCCTCATCCAGTGATCCGAGCAGGGCCAACACTTCGCGCCGCTTTTTGCCGAATGCAGCTTCAGCCTTGCAGCCGGCAAGGCTGGCAGTCACCGTCTCGTTGACTGCGCGCTGTGGCTCACGGCGCACCTGCCACAGGCCGGAACCGGTGACGGCGTGCGCCACCACGAGGCGCAGCGCCACGGCGGGATGGTCGAGCATCGCCGCGCGCACGGCAGCATGGCGATGCAGATCGACATAGTTCTGCATCGGGCCGGTGAGTTCGGGGCGCGGCGGCTTGGCGGCTGTTTCTTCTTGCTCACCGCCCTCGCGGGCGTGGCGGGCTTGCTTGTGTGACAGCCAGCCCTCGTGACACTGGACCTCGCCGCGATGCGAGACAGTGATGACGACCTTGCCGCCCTTCTTCTTCGGGGTCTTCTCGTGGTCCCATGCGTGGAAATACTGGCCCGGCTCCAGCAGCACCACCTCGCTCCAGCCGTCGTTGAGATAGGTGTCGCGTCTGGCGGCAATCGCTTCGTTCTGCTTTTGCCAGAACAGGTCGGCATCGGCGAAATAGCTGTCCTCGCCGAACAGGTCCGAGGTGATCAGGCCGGGATATTCGTCGATGGCAAACAGCGCCACCTTGGTGGAAATCGACTGGCCGCCGAACAGCCATTGCTTCAATTGAAAGCCACGCGGCGCGTATTGATCGGGATCGGCACAGAGTGCCAGCCAGTCCTTCTGCTGCGCCTTGGACGCCATGGTGAGATGGCGCACCGTCTCGGCGTCGATCTCCTCGCGGCGATAGGCTTCGCGGATTTTGGGCAAGAGGTCGCCAAGCGCCAGAATGCGTTTGACCTTGAGGTCAGTGATGCCGAAGGTCGCAGCGATGTCGGGAACGGTGCGGCCTTGCCTGGCGAGCCGCGAAAACGTCTCCCATTGCGATACTTCGTCAGGATCGAGGCGGGCGAGGTTTTCGATCAGCGAAGCTTCCAGCGCATCGGCGTCATCACCGTCCTCCATGATGGCGCAGGGCAAGGGATCGCCTTCGCCGCGCTCGTCGGCAAGCGATTTCGCGGCGAAGTAGCGCCGCCTGCCGGCGACGATCTCGAAGGTTTCCGGCTGGCCGTTCGGCCGCACAAGGAGAGGCACCAGCACGCCGCGCGCACGCACGGAGGGCAGGATGTCGGATATGTCGGGCGCGCGTTTTCCATGGCGCATGTTGAGCGCGCAAATGTTGAGCTGATCCAAGGGAATGTGGGCAAGCTGCATGGTTACTCTCCTTTCGCTTTGGTTGAGGTTGTCCCCCGCCGCAGAGGCCGAAGGCCGGCGCGGCGGGACGGTTTTTGCGCCTATCGGCGCTGCTGTTCCGCCGTGTCGGACGGAAGCTCGGAATGGGGCTTTGAAAGGGCGTCTGCTGCCTGCCGCAGAAGTCGCTCGGCCTCGGTGATGTGGCCGCACATGCGGGCGGCTTCGGCATAGACGGAGAGCGTAAAGCGCGCCTGGAAATGCAGGTCGCGCTCGATGCCGAGGCCAAGCGGACCTTTTACGGATGCAAGCTCGGCCAGACTGACGCTGCCGAGTTCGGGGAAGCCGAAGCCGAGATCGCAAAGGCCGAACAGCGTGTCGCCATCGGCGTCGAGTTCGGTCAAAAGCCACGTGGCGGCACCTGAGGGATTAAACAGTTTCACAACGGGAAAATGGTCGATGTCGGCCTCGGCGGCGCCATTGGCGAGCAGTCGTGCGCGCAGTGGATCGGTGATCAGGATCATGGAAAGACTCCTTGTCAGAACAGGTCGAGTTGATTTCTGCTGGCTTCATCGAAGAGGCCGATATCGAGCGGCTTTTGCGCCGCGCGCGGACACATCGGCGCGTTCATCAGGAGGGTGAGCCGATCGCGCGTGGTGATCGGCCGGACACCGGGAATGAGCATCTGCTCGCCTTGCGGCGTCGGCTCGCTCGCGGTCAGTTGAGGATCGCGCATCGTCATGCCGCAATCCCTTCCTGCGCCTCGCCTTCGGCATCGGCCTGAAGGCCAAACAGGAAATCGGCGGCCTTGGAAGCAAGACTGGCGGCACGGAAGATGGCGCGATTGTCCTCGCGCAGCACCTTCAGCCATGAGCCGATGTAATCGGCATGACGCACGGTCGGCTCGATACCGAGATTGCTGCAGACGAAGGCGGCAGTGATTTCGGCGACCAATTCTTCACGCGCGTAAGCCTTGGAGCCGAACGAGCCGGAGAGGTCGCGAGCAAGCCGCGTCGGGTGGCCGGTCCAGTGGCCAAGCTCGTGAAAGCAGGTCCGGTAATAGTCGATCTGGTGATGGAACGCCGGCTGCGGCGGCACCTGAATGTGGTCGCTGCCCGGCATGTAGAAAGCGCGATCGCCGCCGACCCTGAAATCCGCACCGCTGGCGCGAATGAGCGTCTCGGCCTGCGGCACGATCTCGCACTGAGGCAGCGGCTCGGCGGCGGCATAGAGGTCTTCCGGAAGATTATCGCACTGCGCGACATTGAAGACGGTGAAGCGCTTCAAAAAAGGCACGGCCTGTGGTTCATCGCCCTCGTGGCGTGCGCGCTCCTTCTCGTCCTTGGGGACAAAGCGGTCGGCATGCACGATGGTCGTGCCGCGCTCGCCCTTCCTGACGTTGCCGCCAAGGACGAGCGCCTGCCGGAAGGTGAGCCAGTTCTGGCTGGGATAGCTGCGCTCGATGACCGCGCCCCACAGGATGAGGATATTGATGCCGGAATAGGTGCGCCCAGAGGATGCATTCCTCGGCAGGCCAAGGCCTGCCTTTGCGCTGCCCCATGGCTTGACCCATGGCACGGTGCCGCGCTCCAGCTCGGCAATGATGCGGTCGGTGATCTCCTGATAAAGGCTGGCGCCCGGGCGCCCGCCCTTGCCTGCGCCAGCCTCTGTGCTGGCACAACGCTTGCTGTTTGCATGCATCGTTTCATCCTCCGCTCGCCAATCGCCGCGCCTTTCCCCGGAAGCGGGGTGGGCGGCGAGTCACGACCGGAAAGGCCCGCCGTGGGAGGCGGACCGCATCCGAAGGACCGGAACGAAGAGGAGGACCCTGAGCGGGATGCGAAGGGTTGCGGGATGCCGCGGCGGGCCTAGAAGGGAGTGCCGCCCACCCCGCGCCACCGGGAAAGGCCAACAGACAAACCGCGCCGCCCGCAAGGGCGGCGGCCGTCTCAGCCCGAAGGGCTGCCCACGCCAAGGGGCGAAGCCGAATGGCCGAGACCGCCTGAGCTTGCCGAAGAAAAGCGGGCTCGGTTCACGAGCACCTGGTGCGCGTCGTCAGGCGCGCGGGCGCCCGCCAGGACGGCAGGCTGGACAGATTTTTCGAACGGATCGCGATAAATACTTCAAATGAATGCTGCACCGAAAACATGTGCGATGCAGCATTTTCGCAAGCATTTACCACGGACGCTCAGACCCGAGACTTCCGCCACCCAGCCTTGCGCGCGGCTTCCTCCGAACAAAACCAGCGCTCGCCTTTCAACAGGTTGATGCGCGTCTCCCAGTAATATTCCTGTCCGGGAACATGATAGATGCGCTCGCCCGTGTTGTAGCTGATATTGGCTTTGATGTTGCAGCCGAGAGCGGCAGGGCCGATTTCGAAGGCAAGAAAGCCAGCCAGGATTGTTCCACCAGCAACGATCTTTGCCCACAACGGAGCGTCCTTCGAACGATGGCGCTCGCCATACCTGCGACGGTTGTACCGATTGTCTTGATAGCGATGGTTGCCCACGCCCCTTCTCCCCGAAGAGAGAATGCGACGTTTGCAGCCTGGAGTCTATAAGTCTGGTCTAATTCACCGGTCCTGTTCCGAACCATTGAATGAACGGCGCATCCTTACCGGTGATATCCTTCACCGTCTTCAACAGCGCTTCATGGGTGCGTTGGAGAGCCCGGTAATGGTTGCTGGTAGGTGATAGAAGCGGCTGGACGATGCTCTGGTGCAGCCGTTCCGCCTCCGCGAGAAAGCGCTCGATTTCAGCCTGTGAAAGCTGCTTGGAAAGTTTGGTCCTAGCCATTGCGATCTCCGTTGAGGAATCGCCCCACCTAGGATTATTATCCTATATCGGCATGGCTTGGTAAAGACCCACCCGCAGCGGAATGGCAGCTTGCCGAAGAAAAGCGCGCTCGGTTCACGGCACCGGCGCGAGCCGTCAGACGCGCAGGCGCCCGTTAGCCCGCAGGCTGGACAGAATCTCGCACGGATCAGCGTCAAGCGCCGCAGTTAAGTCGAGAAACTCGATGACATCGAGACGCCGCTCTCCACCCTCGTACTTGGCCACGAAGGATTGGGGACGATCAAGCTTCTCGGCCACCTGCGCCTGAGTCAGGCCTTTGGCCTTGCGCAGGGAAACCAGCTGGGCCAGAAACCGCTGGTGGCGGGGCGAGCGAAGAGATTTGGGCATGTAGGCGAACCGGTCGGGTAAAGACCGGATCAGCGACTAATCCCGGTTTCGGATTATCCCATTTTGGGATATGCTGCGTTGCATCCAGCGCTCAACAGCCGAGGCTCGCAACAGGCATGAATCGATCAATGGGAACAGATGAGACTCGAAACTCAACTCTGTGCGACGAAGTCCCCTGGTCGGAGAACCTCACGAGCTACGACAGGCAGCATTTCACGATCTACCTGCGGATCCTGGATGCCTGCGCCGACAATGCCAGCGAAGAGGAGATGGCCGATCTCATTCTAGGCATCGACCCGGCCCTTGAACCGGTCCGCGCCCGCAAGGCTCTTCGCAGCCATATCGACCGGGCGAACTGGATGGTGACGACCGGCTACAAGGAACTGTTCGCCGGCTGACGCACAGCACGGACTGTCATGCTCTTCAAACAAGGAAGTTCAGATACCCGTCACTCATGAGCGCACGGCCGCGAGAGACGGCGCGGCGGGAGCGGTCACAACTGGTTCGCGTGCTGTTTGACTGCCATTTCCAGTGCTTGGCTCAGAGGCACAGCCTTGGAGAACAGGTAGCCTTGAGCGGTTCGGCAGCCAAGCTTGTGCAGGGTTTGCCGATCCGCCTCTGTTTCGACGCCCTCGGCCATGACCTCGATCCCGAGCATGTTACCGAGATCGATGACCGATTTGACAAGCAGTCGGTCCTCTCGGGACTTGGCCAAGCCGCGAATGAAGCCCTGGTCTATTTTGACCTTGCGTATCCGACTGTCCTTGAGCGATGCCAACGTAGAAAAGCCGGTGCCGAAGTCATCGAGCGCGATGGAAATGCCCGCATGTGAAAGCCGTCCGAGCTTTTCATCCACTCTGTCCGGGTCCACCGGGGATTCTTCGGTAATCTCGATTTCGAACATCGTTGCAGGGAGGCCTTTTGCCGCCAGACCATCCAAAACCATGTCGTCGATATCGCCGGCTTCCAGTTCGCGCGGCGAAACATTCATCGCCACACGGAAATCACGACAGTCAGCTTTCACCAAGCCGTCGATAAAAGCACAACAGTCGGCGAATACGGTTTGCGTCAGCAGCTGAAGCATTCCGGTTTCGCGTGCAGCTGTGATGATTTCGGGTGGAGAGATGGCACCATGAGTCGGATGGGACCACCTCAGCAAGGCTTCAAAACCGACCACGGCCTCGGTGTCGAGTTTCACGATCGGCTGGAACCAAGGTTGCAAGCTTCTCGTCTTTATCGCCGAATGAAGGTCCCGTTCGACGGACTGGCGGCGTTGCAGTTCCCTGTCGAGTTCGGCATCGAACAGGCAAAATTCGTTCCTGCCACGACGCTTGGCCGTGTAAAGGGCGATATCCGCCCGCAACAACATTTCGGTCAGGCCCGGGCTTTCCGCCAGGTATATTCCTATTGATGCCCCGACCCGGACGGACGCGACCTCCCGATAGGGGCGGGCAATTTTTGCTATGATATTGGAGGCGAGATCATTGGCAGAAAGCGAAACCCTCGTTGAGGGAAAAAACAGCACGAATTCATCGCCGCCGATACGAGCGAGCGTTGAGCCTTCCGGTGCTTCCTCCTCTATGCGGCGGGCGATCCTGACAAGCAGTTCATCACCGGTCCTGTGACCGTAGGTATCGTTGACGGATTTGAACCCGTCCAGGTCAACCAGCATTGCCACGAAGGGGCCATCCGCGGTCTCGAACCGTCCGATAGCGTCTTCGAGGCCACGCCTGTTGAGAAGGGCCGTCAGGTGGTCCTGCCTGGAACTGGCCTTCATCTCCGCCGCAAGCCGCTCGGCCTCATGCCTCAGGCGGCTCGCTTCGCGGAACCGTGCTTGCCCAACAAACGAAGCTCGAACCAAGCCGCCCATGAAGAGCAGAACGGTAAAAGCCAGAATGTAGTCTTCAAAATTGCCTTTCGCCAAAAGGCAATCCACCGTGATGAGGAGCGGAGGTGTGATGAAGTTGATCGCCGCCGCGGCATACGAACTGCCGTATGTAACCGCACCAGCTGAAATGCCCGCCAGAATGACCAGATGCAGCGGTGCTTGAGGTGTCGTGTATCCAACAGTCAGGACGGCCAGGAAGGACCAGGCAAACCCTGCCAGAAGAGCAAGGATGCCAAACCAGCGAAGCCGCGGCAAAACCCCCACTAATCCGTCATGGCGCCCCGTTTCCTTTAGCTGATAACGCGCGAGTGCAAGGCGGGCGGCATTTATCGCATTGACGACCAGGAACCAGATTGCAGCTGCAAAGCCGCTGCCAGAAAGGGCGTGCACCGCCCAAATCAGGCCTGACAGGATAGCGCTTATCGGCATCGACACGAAGAGGCCGGCCCTCAGGTCAGCAAGCTGATCCTGACGGATTTTGGCCTCCAGCGTGTCTTCATTCTTCGGGGCCATGGACGGACCAGCTTGCTCCCATCGTTGTTCGCGAGGACAAGCCTACGCAGGCCCACTGAAGGACGGGTTAACTATCCAGCGGGGATAACCAGTGTGCTCACCATGTCTTCGGGGCGCACGTCTGCCTCTTGGCCTTGCCGTCTGACCATCGAGCTCTTGCCCGCACGCGTGCCTTGATCCGAATCATCCCAGGATCGGCAACGTCACCATGGAAGCAGCCCTACCAACGGCATCAACGCGCCCGGCGAGACAAAAGGAAGCCGGGCCGAGATAGCGTTCCAGAGCGGCAGCGCTGCCTGCGATTCACCGCCTGAGCATGGCCGAAATGCCATGGCGGATAAAGGGAAGATATTGGGCAAAGCGAAGCCCTGCATGTCTTGCAAGCCGTGCCGCCGGGTGCTCGCCTGAGTAGAGAGCGACAAGTGCATTCGTAGCATGATAGAGCGGTGCCGCCGACAGACGCAGCCGGCTTTCGTATCTGCCGAGCATGTCGGGATCAGCAATGTCGCGGCGCTCGCGACATGCCGCCAGGATTCTATCGGCGAGTTGCTTCTGGCCACTGAGGCCGATGTTGAAGCCATGCGCGGTCACCGGGTGCATGCCGAGGGCAGCATCGCCGATCAGTGCCGCACTCGGAGCCCAGAACTTGTGCGCCCAGGTCGTGACCAGCGGATAGGCATGGCGGGTGCTTGCCAAGGTCATCTCTCCGAAGCGTCCTCGACACCGGCTCGTCGATTCCATGAGGAACAAATCGTCGTCGAGAGCAAGCAGTCTGTCGGCCTCGCTTGAGCGCAACGTGAGAAGCAGCGACGACACGCCTTCCATGAGCGGCAACATCGCTATCGTCTGATGGTGATCGAACCATTCGACCGCGATCTGGTGATGGGCGCGCTCGTGCCTCACTCGGCAAATCAGCATGGAGTTGCCAAGCCGATTGATGTCGGCGCCAATGCCGAGCAGGTCGCGCGTCGCGGACAAACGCGAATCCGCTGCAACGAGCAGCCGAGCGGCCAATTGCCTGCCATCAGAGAGCGTTATGACTGCTTCTTTGTGGCTGGTTGTTGCATTGACGACCGAGCGGCCGCACAGCAGCTGGGCATGATCCTGGAAGTGGACAAGCTTGAACAGGGCGTCGCGGATCCGACAATTTGGGACCAGAATTCCGAGTGGTTCCCCAGATCCGCTGGGAGAATCGAAGCTCAGGGCGAAAGGGCTCGATCCGTTGAGCACGCGCGCGCCTTGTAGCGGTGATTTGTCCGAAGCGGGGATGGCATCCCAGGCGCCGAGCTCGCGAAGGATTCCAACCGATGCGTGGGTCAGCGCGATCTCGCGACCGTCGAAAGCCGGATTCGCCAGGCTTTCGAGCGACTGCCGTTCAACCACTGCCACCTTGAGTCGGCTCTGGGCAAGCGACGCGGCGAAGGAAAGTCCGACCGGCCCGGCTCCGACCACAATAACGTCGAATCTATCGACAGAGCCGGCCATCAGCGTGCCGCCATTGCGTCGGCTATCTGCGACGAAGGGCACTGGAACGCATCGCAATCGATCCACGGTTTGCGGCTCATCTCCCCAAGCGTCTCCACGCGACCTAACCGTCCGTTAGACATCCGTTCTCCGTTCAAAAATGCTCAATGAAACCATGCCTATGAAGAGATAACCCTGATGTGGATCAACCAGGCTCGATAAACGCGGCAACGGCGCGTTCACGGTCGACTGGTCGACCGCCACGCCATGGTCTGGTCAGGTCATCATGGAATGGCCGGCTTCCCGTTCGGTGCGGCCCTTTCCTGGCCGAAAGTTCGGCAACGTATTCTGGCTGATCCGTTCGCACCCGTCGCGCGCCGAAATCGGCATGACGCGAAGCAACCGCGGAAAATATTCGAGCGAGTCCTCGCAGGGCAGGCTGGGTCAACTGCGTTGCTCGTCGCGGTCGATCAGGATCCGCTCGGCGGCGCCATCGAGATCTTCATATTGGCCGCTCCTCAAGGCCCACAGGAACCCCGCCAGCCCAAGCGCTCCGAGGAACAGGGCCACAGGTATGAGGTAGGCGAGCGTCGTCATGAGGATTGTGCCAGTGCGCCAATGTCCGAGCGCCTGTCATGTCGGGCATCTTGCACCGATGCATTTGACACGAAACCTTGCAGACGTAGCGCATTGCCGATGACCAGGAGGGACGAGGCGGACATCGCGACCGCCGCGATCAGTGGCGTAACGTGCCCCAGAATGGCGACCGGCACGGCGATGCCATTGTAAACGATCGCGATGGCGATGTTCTGCCGGATCAGCCGTCCGGCCTTCCGCGAAATGTCTAAAGCAAGTGGGACCGCCAGAAGACTTTTACGCAGGAACACGAAATCCGCGGCGTTGCGACCGATATCCGCCGCCGTGGCCGGAGCGATCGAAACGTGTGCGGCGCCCAATGCAGGCGTGTCGTTGAGCCCATCGCCGACCATCAGCACCTTGTGGCCAGTTCGCGTCAATGCTTCGATGTGTTCGACCTTCCCGGAGGGAAGCAACGAGGGAACGAAGCGCTCGACGCCCAGTGCTTCCGCGACTTCGCCGCAGGCAGCCTCTGTGTCGCCCGACAGCATCTCCACCGACACGCCGGCGCCGTTCAGTTGCTCGATGGCCGCCTTGGCATCGGCACGCAGCTCATCCTCGAAATCGAAAGTCGCGACAATGACCCCGTCCTTCGTCAGAACGGTTCCGCCATAGCCTTGTTTGCCTTCGCCGCCGATCCGAGCTTTCCACTCACGCCATCCGCGGCGACCCAGCCGCCAGGTACTGCCCTCGCCGATGGCTTCGATGCCGAAGCCCGGATGCTCGCTGACGGACGCGAGTTTCGGCTGGCCGGCAAAGGCTGCATTGCCAGCGATTGCCTTCGAAAAGGGATGGCGGGAATGCGCTGCCATCTCGGCCGCCATGGCGAGCATCGTCGGATCGATGGACGGCGCATTGATCAGCCTGGGCAGTCCGAGCGTAAGCGTGCCGGTTTTGTCGAACAATGCCGTGTCGATCCCCGCCAGGCGCTCAATGGCGGAGCCGTCCCTGACCATGACGCCGCTTTCAAACAGCCGCCGCGCAGCGACCACCTGCACGATCGGCACGGCGAGACCGAGCGCACACGGGCATGTAATGATCAAAACGGCGATTGCGATTGTTATTGCCCGGTGCCAGTCGCCGGTCGCCGCCATCCAGCCGAGGAACGTCACAAAGGCGGTGAGGTGGACCACGGGGGCATAGAGCGCGGAGACGCGATCGGCGATCCTGCGATGGCGGGCGCGGCCGCCCTCTGCCGCTTCCATCAGCCGAACGATTTCGGCCAGGAATGAATCCTTCGCGGCGGCCGTCGCCTCGATGGTCAGCGGACCGGTGAGATTGAGTGTACCGGCCTGGACCTGCGCCCCCGGGCCCACCGTTCTGGGCGTGCTTTCCCCGGAAACCAGGGAACAGTCGAGATCCGATGCCCCGCCAATGATCCTGCCGTCGATGGGCACCCTCTCGCCAGCCGCAATCAAGAGCTCCATTCCTGGTTCGATCTCGCCAACCGGCAAGTAGTCGCGCGAACCATCCTCGCGCAGCACCATGGCGCCGCGCGCCGCCAGCCGAGCCAGTCCGTTTACGGCCGTCCGTGCCCGTTCCCGCATCACGTGATCCAGCGTGCGGCCGATCAGCAGAAAGAACAGCAGCGACACCGACGCGTCGAAATAAGCATGGTCGCCATGGTTGATCGTCTCGTAGAGGCTCATGGCGTAAGCGAGCGATACCCCGACCGCGATCGGCACGTCCATGTTCATGCGGCTGTGGCGCAGCGCATTCCAGGCCGAGCGAAAATAGATGCCGCCGGCGAAAGCGAGCGCAGGAATGGCAATCAAGGCCGAGACCCAATGGAACAGGTCGCGGGTCGCGCCTTGCGCGCCGGACCAGACGGAGACTGATAGCAGCATGATGTTGCCCGCCGCAAAGCCGGCGACCGCGACGGCGCGGATCAGTTCCGAGAGCGTCCTGTCCTTCCCGTCAGCCTCGGGATCGAACAGGTGCGCGCCATAGCCCAGCCGTCCAAGTGTGGCGACGAATGGCGGAACCTCGTCGCCGCGCCACCGGACCGAAACACGTTTCGTTGAAAGATTGACACGAGCGCCTTCGACGCGATCCAGCTTACCGATCGCCGTCTCGATCGTCTGGATGCAGGCGGCACAATGCACGGCCGGCACCGAGAGGTCGGTCTGGCGAAGATTTTCGCCGATCGAGCGGCTCGCCAGTCTGATTTCCTGGCCAGAAGGCAGGACCAGTGTGACCTTTTCCAGGTCCAATGCCATTTCGGCGCCTGGCGCGCAGCAGCTCATTGCAGCGCCCCGTGGGAAATCATGATCCGGCGAACGTCGCGATAGGGTTCCGCAAGGCTCGCATCGGCGTCGATTTCGACGATCCAGACGCCATCCGTGGGCATGTGGTGCGCGGCGAATATCTGACCGGAGGCAGCGGCAAGAGTGACGGATTTGTCCTCGGCCTCGTAGGCGGGATGACGAAACAGCACCTTGACGCCATGCAAGGCAACCGGCTTGCCGACAGCATCGGTGAGGCTGTAGCGGACCTCACCGCCTGCGATGGTCAGTTTGCCAGTCCAGCCGAGGGCTGCCTGAGCTCGCCCCTCCTCGGCCTTCTTGTTGAACTGCTGGCTCGCCACATAGGTGTTTTCGACGACAAGGCCGGTCCAGCTCGTGTTGGCGAGCGTCGCCATCGTCAGATTGACCGCTATGACCACGCCGAAGAAGCCAAGGATGGTGAACAGCATATGCCTGCCGGTGAATTCGCGAGATTGTCGCGAGGTGTCGCTCATCTGGCGCTCTCCGGTGCGTTGAAAGTGGCCGTGTATTCGTCCGACTCGAACGGTGCCTTGTTTTCGACCCGGAACTTGAAGCTTTGCGCTGCACCCCGAACCTGATCTGCCGGCTGACGCACGAAAACCTTGAGCATCTTGAGCCGGTCGGGTTCGACCGGGATGGCGAAGGAGCGATCCGCCGGCAGGTCGATGCCGACAACGCTCATTTCGGCTCCATGCAGGCCCTGCATCGTGACAATGATCGTTCTTGGTTCGGGGATCATGTTGAGCAGCTTGACGGTGTAGCCGTTGCGGATCGAACCGTCGGACAGCGTCACGAACTGCGGGTTGCGATCGTGCAGGACATTCAATTCGAGCCGTTCGCGGGTCAGCAGCGAATAGAGCAGCGCGAGACCGACCGCCGACCAGGCGCCCATGTAGATGAAGGTGCGCGGGCGAAAGATCTTGCGGATATGGAAACGGGCCACATTGTCGGAGAACAGGCCGTCAGCGTTCCTGACCAGTGACGGGTTGACTGAACCGGCGCCGCCCGCGGTCGCCAGCATGATATTGGCGTTGTAGTCGGCCAGCGTCGCGTAGGAAATCAGTCCGCGCTCCCTGCCGAGCTTGTCCATGATACCGTCACAGGTATCGATGCAGAGCGCGCAGGTGATGCATTCAAGCTGCTGGCCATCACGAATGTCGATCCCCATCGGGCACACCGCGACACAGGCATTGCAGTCGACGCAGTCGCCGACGGGCTGCCCGGCGGAAAGGACCCTCTTGGCGTGACGCGAGCGCGGTTCGCCGCGCCAGTCATTATAGGTGACGGTGAGGGAATTCTCGTCGAGCATGGCCGCCTGGATGCGCGGCCATGGGCACATGTAGGTGCAGACCTGCTCGCGCATCAGCCCGCCGAACGTATAGGTCGTCGCCGTCAGCACGGACACGGTGATGTAGGCGACGGGGGCGGCGGTGCCGGTGAAGAGTTCCCCAAGCAGCGTCGGCGCATCGGCGAAATAGAAAATCCAGGCGCCGCCGGTCAGCACCCCTATGACCAGCCAAATGGCGTGTTTCGATGTTCGCAGCACGAGTTTGCGCGCAGTCCAGGGACCGGCATCGAGCTTGATGCGCGCGTTGCGGTCGCCCTCGATGGCTCGCTCGACGACCAGAAACAGATCGACCCACACGGTCTGCGGGCAGGTATAGCCGCACCAGGCCCGGCCGACGGTGGATGTGATCAGGAAAAGGCCGACACCGGCCATGACCAGCAGGCCGGCGACGTAGTAGAATTCCTGCGGCCATATCTCGATGAAGAAGAAGTAGAAGCGGCGGTTGGCAAGATCGACCAGCACGGCCTGGTCAGGGGCAAATGGCCCGCGATCCCACCGCAGCCAGGGGGTCAGGTAGTAGATCCCCAGCGTGATTGCCATCACCGACCACTTGAAGCGGCGGAAACTGCCAGAGGCCCGGTTCGGGAAGATCTTCTTGCGTCCGGCATAGAGCGGCTGACGGGTCTTGGCGGAGTTGACCGCATCGGCTTCGAGCCGTTCTATTTGCGTGTTATCGAGCACGAGAAGCTCCAGTCACCAGCGACGATTTCGCCGGAAGCCCGACCCATCGGTTTCTGGATGATGCCGAGGCCCGGCTCGCGCCGGGCCTCGTCGCTTGGCGGTGGGGGGAGGACGAGAATAGGCTGCGTACCTATTCTCCGCCACCAAGCGAATGGACATAGACCGCGAGTTCCTTGGCCTTGATCTCGCCGAGACGCCCGATCCAGGCCGGCATGACGCCGTGCTTCGGCGCGCGGACCTGCGCGGCGATGGCTGTTTCGCCAGACCCGTATAGCCAGATCGCGTCGGTCAGGTCGGGTGCGCCGAGCTCCCTGTTGCCCTTTGCATTCTCACCATGACAGGCCGCACAATTCTCGGCGAAAACATTGGCGCCGAGTTCGATCAGGCTTGTGTCCTGAACAGGGTCGGAGAGGCTTGCGACATAGGCGCCGACCTGCTTGATCTGATCCGTCGTGATGATGTCGCCAAAAGCAGGCATTTCCGACAGGCGCGTATCCGGGTCTGATGCGAAGCGGATGCCGTGCGCAATCGTCTGCTGGATCTGTTCGGCGTTGCCGCCCCACAGCCAATCGTCGTCGTTTAGGTTGGGAAAACCCTTGGACCCTTGAGCGCCCGAGCCATGGCACTGCACGCAATTGACCTTGAACGCGGCGCCACCTGCGGCGACCGCGAATTCGCGTAGTGTATCGTCGGCAGTAATCTCGGAGACGGTCTTCGCCTGAATGGCAGCGACATATTTGTCCTTGGCCACTTCGGCCGCCGCCAGTTCATTCTTGACATCTTTGCGGCTCGAATACCCCAGCACACCCCTGGTCGCGGAAGTCAGCATCGGCCATGCCGGATAGACGACGGTGTAGCCGATCGCCCAGGCAATGGTGATGTAGAAGGTGATGACCCACCAGCGCGGAAGCGGGTTGTTGAGTTCCTTGATGCCGTCCCACTCATGGCCGGTCGTCGAGATGCCCGAAACCTCGTCGATATGCTCGCTGCCCATGATCAGTCGTCCTTGAGAGGAATGTGAGCGGCTCTCTCGGCTTGCCTGCGGCTGCCGGGACGAAATGCAAAGGCAACGCATCCGAGGAAGAAAAGTGCCATGGCAAGCAGGCCCCAGCTGTCGGCAAACTCCCGCATGAAATTGTAGGTCATCGCCATTCTCCTCAGCGGTAACCGGCGGCTTCGTCATAGGTCCTGAAATCGACCAGCGTGCCGAGCATCTGGAGATAGGCGACCAGCGCATCCATTTCGGTGACCTGCTGCGGATCGCCGTCGAAGTCCCCAACCTTGACTTTCGGATAGCGTCTCTCCAGGCCCGATGTGTCGGCATTCGCATCGGCCTGCGCCATGAGATCGGCATTGGCATGAGCGATCATGTCGTCTGAATAGGGCACACCGACACGGCTGTTGGCGATCAGATGCGTCGAGAAATCCTTCACCTCGATTGGCATGTCCTTCAGGAACGCGTAGCTCGGCATGATCGATTCCGGCACCACCGAACGCGGCTCGGTGAGATGCTGGACGTGCCATCCGTTCGAGTAGCGGTCGCCGACCCGGGCGAGATCCGGCCCGGTGCGCTTCGAGCCCCACTGGAACGGGTGGTCGTACATCGACTCGGCCGCCAGGCTATAGTGGCCGTAGCGCTCGACCTCGTCGCGGAACGGCCTTATCATCTGGCTATGGCAGAGGTAACAGCCCTCGCGCGCATAGATGTTGCGCCCGGCGAGCTCGAGCGGCGAATAGGGCCGCATGCCTTCGACCTTCTCGATGGTGTTGTCGAGATAGAAGAGCGGCGCGATCTCGACGATACCGCCGATTGTTACGACCAGCAGGGACCCGAGGAGAAGAAGTGTGGCGTTCTTCTCGATGACCGCGTGTCTGTCCATCAAGCCCATTTTCTGGCTCCTGATCGCACAGGCTGGAGGGCGGGAATGGAGCGCGGCATCGGATCCTCCTCGCGCCGGTAGCCGAGGATGGTCATGGCGATGTTCCAGGCCATGATGAGGGCGCCCGACAGATACATCGCGCCGCCGATGGCACGCATGATGTAGTAGGGATGCATGGCGGCGACGGTTTCGGCGAAGGAGTAGACCAGGAAGCCCTGCTCGTTGTATTCGCGCCACATCAGGCCCTGCATGACGCCGGACACCCACATCACCGCGGCGTAAACGACGATCCCAAGCGTCGCCAGCCAGAAGTGCCAGTTGACGAGCCGCAGCGAATAAAGCCGGTCGCGATTCCATAACTTCGGGACCATGAAATAGATCGCGCCGAACGAGATCATGCCAACCCATCCGAGCGCGCCCGAATGGACGTGACCGATGGTCCAGTCGGTGTAGTGCGAGAGCGAGTTGACGGCCTTGATTGACATCATCGGGCCTTCGAAGGTCGACATGCCGTAGAAGGCGATGGCCATCACCATCATACGGATGATCGGGTCGGTGCGCAGCTTGTCCCAGGCGCCCGAGAGCGTCATCAGGCCGTTTATCATGCCGCCCCATGACGGCATCCAGAGCATGATCGAGAACACCATGCCGAGCGTCTGGGCCCAGTCCGGCAGGGCGGTGTAGTGTAGGTGGTGCGGACCGGCCCAGATGTAGAGAAAGATCAAAGCCCAGAAGTGGATGATCGACAGCCGGTAGGAATAGACCGGCCGGTTCGCCTGCTTGGGCACGAAGTAATACATCATGCCGAGGAAGCCGGCGGTGAGGAAAAATCCGACGGCGTTGTGGCCGTACCACCATTGCGTCAGGGCGTCCTGGACGCCGGAAAAGGCGGAGTAGCTCTTGGAACCCAGGAATGAGGCCGGCATCGACAGGTTGTTGACCACATGCAGCATCGCGATGGTCACGATGAAGGAGAGGTAAAACCAGTTGGCGACGTAGATGTGCGGCTCCTTGCGCTTCAGGATCGTGCCGAGGAACAGGATGAGATAGGCGACCCAGACGATGGTCAGCCAGATGTCCACATACCATTCGGGCTCGGCGTATTCGCGGCTCTCGGTGATGCCGAGCAGGTAGCCCGTCGCGGCCATGACGATGAAGAGCTGGTAGCCCCAGAATACGAACCAGCCGAGATCGCCGCCGAACAGCCGAGCGCGGCAGGTGCGCTGGACGACATACAGGGACGTGCAGAGCAGCGCATTGCCGCCGAAGGCGAAGACGACCCCCGACGTATGCAATGGCCGTAAACGGCCGAAGTTAAACCAGGGCTGAATGTTGAGATCGGGGTAGGCAAGTTGCAGGGCGATGACCACGCCGACCAGCATGCCGACGACGCCCCAGAATACGGTGGCGATCGCACCGTATCGGATCGGCCCATCCATGTAAGCGGCGGGGTCGATCGGAACTGCCGGCTTGAACTCCGTGTTGCGCAACAGAATCGCAGTGAAGCCAGCCACGGCGAAGAACAAAACCCACATATGCCGGCGAAAAGGTTCATCTACGCCGAAGCCGGCAGCCACCAGGGCCGCAAACGCAAACAGGCTTAGAAGGACGATCTCTGTGCCGAATTTCATCGCAAGCCCCGATTTCCAATTCCGGCGGGCGCCAACCGCAGTGCCTTATTGCGCAGCCGTGGCCTGCTCGCCCTGATCCATGTCAGAGCCGCACGATTTTGCTTCGAGCAGCATCGAGTTCGGTGCGATCAGACTGTGGCGATCGAATGTGGAAGCGCGGCACCGGCCGCCACGCTTACGGACAGGCCCCGCGTCCCCGGTCGGGCCGGGTATGGAGGCGATCGCGGGCGTGTGGGGAAGCGCGCCTTCTGTGACGCTGGAAAGTAGGCCGATGCCTTGCCGAACGTCGATCGTTTCAATGCCTTGGGACATCCAGCGCCAGCGTTGCGCTGCCTTCGTGACATTCATGGTTCGGGGAGACGGCGATTTTCCCCTGCGTATGAGGCGTATTGACTTCGGCCGAGTGCAATCCTGCCTGGAACAGCCGGTTGCACGTCGAGCACCTCGAGGATGGATGCTTCGCCGACGAGTTGGCCGAAACACACCTGGCTCAGGCGATCGGATGGAGAGCGGGCTGTCGCTATGCGGCTTCTTCTAAGCCCAACGCGAGCATGCCCTGCCCCGAACGAAATAAGTGACGTAGGCCATGCAGCTTCGGTGTCATTCAAACGGCGGTTGCGCCTCGGCCGCCGCAGCGCCGTTCCAGCCGGCTCATGCTGTCCACGGTGACACGGCGGTTGTTCTCGATCCGAATCACGCCGTCCATTCTCAGGCTGGTCAGCTGACGGCTCACGGTCTCGTTTGTAATTCCAAGGAAATCAGAGATGTCGGCACGCGTCATCGGCAGCTCGAAGCACGCCGACCTAGCCGCCGGGTCAACACTGGAATCGATGTTCCGGGCGATCATGAGGAGAAAGCTCGCCACCTTCTCCGGTGCGGTCTTGCGCCCCAGAGTCACCATCCATTCGCGTGCCTCGTCGAGTTCGTTCAGCGCCTGCTTGAACAGGCGATGCACAAATTCCGGTGATTCCTTCATCAACCGTTCGATCGCCGCTCTCGGAAACGAGCATAGCGAGACAGCTGTTGCCGCTTCCGCATTGATCGCGCTTTTCATCTTGAAGGGCCGTCCCAGAAAATCCGGCGCGAACTGGAGACCGACGATCTGCTGGCGGCCGTCCGAAAGGCTCTTCGTCAGCTTCACCACGCCTGAAAGCACGTTTGAATAACAGTCGACCGCCTCGGCGTCGCCGATCAGTTCGACCCCCGGCTCGATATTGTGCCGCGACGACGTCTTGGCGAGCTGAGCCAAATGGTCTGGTTCGAGCGCACCACAGACACCGCGGTGCCGTGCCTCGCAAGACAGGCAAAGAACGGGAATGCCGGAACTGTGAGTGTCCTGCCGTAATGTCATTCGATCGCTCTACCGGTCCAGTGCGGGCAGGATAGCAATCGACGGTAGAAAAATCCTTGCGGCAGTTTGTCCGTGCTGAACGCTGATCGAAATCAGGGCTTAGGCTCATCCAAGCATCCACAGTTCCGGCGACGCAAACACGGTGGACCACGACATGCGACTGGAGCTAGCTGCCAGACTTGGCGAGAACGTCCCGCGCTATACCAGTTATCCGACAGCGCCGCATTTCCATGCGGGGGTCGATGCCGTCGTTTACCGAGGCTGGTTGGAGGCGCTCAACGACGGCGATGAGATCTCGCTCTATCTGCACATCCCGTATTGCGACAAGCTTTGCTGGTTCTGCGCTTGCCATACCAAGCAGACACGCCACTACGAACCAGTGACCACATATCTGCGCTCACTGGATGCCGAGATCGCCACCGTCTCCAGTCTTGTCGCAGGCAAGGGCCGCGTGCGTGCCGTCCATTTCGGCGGCGGTTCGCCGACGATGCTCAAACCGGAAGATATCGTGGCGCTGGGAACCGTCCTGCGCAACAGCTTCACGTTTCTCCCCGGTGCAAAGATCAGCGTTGAGATCGAACCCAACGATATGGACGATGCCCGCCTCGATGCACTTGCCGAAATCGGCATGACAAGGGCGAGCCTCGGCGTCCAGGATTTCGACCCGAAGGTGCAGAAAGCGATCAACCGCGAGCAGGGCTTTCTGCAGACCAAGACGGTTGTTGATGGCGTTCGTTCGCGCGGCGTCGAATCGGTCAATCTCGATCTGCTCTACGGCCTGCCGCATCAGACCAGGGAGAGCGTCGCCTCCACGGTTGCACAGGCACTGACCCTGGAACCGGATCGGATCGCGCTTTTTGGCTACGCCCATGTGCCGTGGTTCAAGAAACATCAGACGATGATCGACGAGGCCTGGTTGCCGGGTCCGGCGGAGCGGTTTGCCCAATCGCAATTGGCAGCGCGGGCGATCATGGACCAGGGATACGAAGCAATCGGGCTCGATCATTTCGCCAAGCCCGGCGATGCGCTGGCGCTTGCGGCCCGCGCCGGGACTTTGCACCGGAACTTCCAAGGCTACACCGAGGACTGCTACGAGACATTGATCGGCCTCGGCCCATCGTCCATCAGCCAGTTTCGCCAGGGCTATGCACAGAATATGCCTTCGACCGCCGAGTATGGACGCATGGTTGCTGATGGCGGGCTGGCCGCTGTTCGGGGTATCGCGCTTTCCGACGACGACCGTGTTCGCGGCTGGATCATCGAGCGGCTGATGTGTGACTTCGGCTTCTCGGCGATCGTACTGGTGGAGCGCTTTGGCGAAGCCGGCCAAAGACTTCTCGTCCGAGCGAGTTCCACGGCCCTCCAAGATCCTGCGCGGTTGCTTGAACTTGATGGTGACCGCTTCGTCGTGCCTGCGGAAAGCCGGCCCTTTGTCAGGAGCATCGCGGCAAAGTTCGACAAATATTTCGAAAGTGGAACGGCCAGGCACTCAGCGGCAGTCTGAGCACCGCAGAGGAACGGTCATGGTTCTCAGTCGATCGTGAACCGATTGCGCTACATTTTTCACTGTTGATCGGCGACCGTCGTGTCGAGACAGGATTCGGAGCGGACCAGACGCGTCTTGGTATAGCGACGATATCGTCCGGTCGTGCCTTCCGGCGCCGTATTCCATTTCGCAGTCCCTGAAGCGCCACGTCGAGTCCGGCCTCTTTTCTGTATCGGAAGCAGTCGACAATCGTCCTGGCCAGATCATGGTTGTCGGCCGACAGCTCCCTTCGGCCTTGCAACAAGGGTGCGCAAGGACCGTGCCAGCTGCAGCAGGCGCCGCCGCATCGCACCACCACACTATCCACCCGTGGCTCGCGCTAACCTTTGATTGGTTCGCGCCAGGCCGACGCCCGTCGAAACCGAGCCTCGGCAACATTCCGAGTCGTAAGCGGCTGGCCACGCTCTTGGTGCCGGTGGCAGAAAGTCCGCAAGCACCCCGGCAGCGCCGTCAAGCGTGGGACAACCCGTCCACCCGAATATCCGCCGGCGCAGTTTCAGTGAAAAGCGGGCCTAGGCTAGACGGCTCTCTTGTTACCCCAGAGCATAACGTGCAGCTGCGGCAGCACACGGGCTTCGAACCACCTGTCGCGGGTCACGGCATCAACCAGCCACTCCATGCGCTTCAATATTCCGTCAAGGTCGACAGGAGCGTCTTCATTTGCGGGGCGTGGCGGCGTGTGATTGCCGGGTTGCAGATAGATCGGAAGTCGCGGAAATCTCGCAGCGGCGTCTTTCGCGTAGGCGTAGTCCCTTTCGTCGAAAACAATGAGCTTGAGCACGATTTGTGGCCTGCCTTGTGCCGCCTGGAGGCACGCCTCGAAAGCGGCCCAATCGGTCGTCATTTGGCTTGACGGCGGCTTTGGGCTGAGGACTAGCACGTCAAGGTCGGCAAACCAGTCCCTGGCCACCGAACCTTGGGTTTCCAGCGCAAAACGGTAACCTTCACCATGGCCTCGCTCGATGAGCGCGCCGAGCGGCTGGATGGCCGGATTGCCGCCTGACAGCGATACCATCAGCGGGCGGCCACCGGAAAGCGCAAGCACGTTTTGCCACACCGCGGCAATGGACATCATCTCCCATTCATGGCGGAATTGATTGTCCACCGCATGCAGGCTGTCGCACCAGGAACAGCGATAGTCACACCCGCCGGTTCTGACGAAGACCGTCGGCAAACCGATGAGCACGCCCTCGCCCTGGATCGTCGGCCCGAAAATCTCACTCACGCGGATTGCGGGATGCGTATCGGTCATGGCCGGTATTCCGCCCAGGTTTTCGGCGTTTCGCTCACCCGCACGGCCGAGGTTTCGGGCAGGCGTGCCTTGCACCATTCATAAAAATGTCTGGCCAGATATTCCGCCGTGACTTGCTCATGTCCCAGCACGTCGTTGAGATGTCGATGATCGAAGCTCTCGTCGATGTAGCGTTTGAATGGCGCCAAATCGTGATAGTCGCGCACGAAGCCGTTGTCGTTCAGTCCACTCGCTGAAAGCTCCACTTCAACGATGTAGTTATGCCCGTGCAGGCGCGCGCATTGGTGATCGGGTGGCAACGAGGTGAGCTGATGCGAGGCTGAGAAGTGGAATTCCTTGGTGATGCGGAACATTACGCGGTCCTCCTTCGCAGCGCATCGAGCCAGAAGTCGGAGTCCTCGTAGTCGGTGGGGTCCGGCTGCCCAGAGAGATGAAACGCCTCGCGCCGCTCGACGCAGGTCCCGCACCTCCCGCAGTGACGCTCCGCGCCCTTGTAGCAGGACCAGGTCTGCGCAAATGGCGTGCCGTATGCTGCTCCATTCCTAACAATGTCCGCCTTCGTGAGATTCACATAGGGTGCATAAATGCGAATTTTCGCGTAGCCGTCGAGCGCGTGGTCCTGCATCATCTGGAAAGCGTCGATGAAGGCCGGACGGCAGTCGGGATAAATGAAATGATCCCCACCATGCACGGCCGTCGCCACCGCGTCAGCGTCGTGCGCTGCGGCGAAGCCGAAGGCAATGGCCAACATGATGGCGTTCCGGTTCGGCACCACCGTGACCTTCATCGTGTCTTCGGCGTAGTGCCCGTCGGGCACGTCCACATTATCGGTCAGCGCGGAGCCGGAAAGGCCGCCGCCGATCTCGTGGATGTCGATGATGCGGTGCGGGACGCTCAGTCGCTCCGCACAAAGGGCGGCGAAGCCCAATTCCTTCCTATGCCGTTGGCCGTAATCGAAAGATAAGAGGCCGGCGAGTTCGTGCTCCGCTGCCACCTTGTGAGCAAGGGTGACGGAGTCCAATCCGCCGGAGCAGACGACGAGAGTCTTCATTGTTGGGTCCTTGTTTTAACCGGGTAGGCTGCGACCGGAGATTTCTCTGCGCTCCCAGTACTTCAGGAAATCCATTTTGTGAAGTGAACGGGGGACGAGTTTCATGCGCTGACGTGCAGCTGTGTGCAAGGCGCCCTCGCGGTGAGCCTGCAAGGAACACTGACTAGCGAAACGTCACGCTTCAGCGGAATGCTCAAAGGCGAGCGCACCAGAATAAGCTCTGCAGGAGGTCCGGACCTTCGTAAACAAAGTTCTCGACGATCAAGCGCCCGGCGGTCCCGAGCTTCGAGGGACGCTACCGCGAGGGTTTCAGGTACTAGACGGCCCAAGGATGGGCTTGCCGCAAACAACGGACTTACCAGTGGGATGTTCAGCGACGCCGATGCAGATGTCTGGAATGATCACGACATCAATTGTCGCGGCAACTTTGGCTGGCCTGCTCCTCGGGTTCCGTAGATCCAGCGCATTCCGCTTCAGGATCGGTTCGAACCGGAGCACTCCCTCGGTCAATGGACGTCCGGCAACAACCTGAATGATCGGTCGTGAGCCGACATCTGTGAACAAGCGGTGTGGTCGATTGCTATCACCCATGTGTTGCGCGCAGGTACCTTATGGCAGTGGATGAACTGGATTTGATGGTTTTACAGCTGGCGGTCGAAAGCGTCCGCTCGCTCTCCTTAAGCTTCGCTGAAAAGGCCGCCGAGGTAGCCACCAGGAGCCGCGGCATCCTGCTTTTCGACGTGCGGGTCGACGGTGATGCGGGGGTCCAGCGGGTCGCAGCCATCCGATATCAGGGCGACCAGATCGGCGTGCTGGCGTTGGACAGACAGGGCCTTGTTACCCACCATTGCATCGTCAACGGTACGTTCTCACATTTCATTGCGCCCTTGGAGAACTGGCACAGCATGCCCCTGTCGATGCAGGCCAAGATCGATGCCAACGGCCATGCCAGTCTCTTCCTAGGGGCCTTGCGAAATGCCGGACATTTGCTGGGCAGCTAGCATTTGGCCAGAATGCATCTGTGAATTTTTGCATGCGCATCGCTGCCGACAGCGCCGGCATGATTGTCGTGCTCGAAAACGGCTGCGGCGATCGCGGCAAAGCGATCGCCGCGATGATGGCGATCTACGCGTGGGCGTTGCATCGATGCGCGATCGTTTAGACAGAGGTCTCCGCCTGGCATCGAGCAACATGCACGGAGGTACGCAAAGCGCAAATGCATCAAGTATTTGAAGGGACGAGCCCCTCGCGCAAATGGAGCTTGCGCTGCCGTTGTGGTCCCATCGTGCCGCCGAACTCGGGGGCGTGACGATCGACCACGATGGCCTATTTTTTTGCAAAGCCGAATGTCCCGATTCCGAAGCCAAGGAAAAAACTCCGACCACAGCGAAGAATAGTAACAACACGGGCGACGCAAGCCGCCTTGCCCTCTAGCAGGGGAGGTGCTTGCGGTGCTCTCACCGACACAAGATCGCAAATGGCACGTGGGTGAGCACCAGAACTGGCGACACGCATGGTGATCGGCTTGACTCGCTGGAGGAAGCACAAGGCCTCAGTGGGCGGAGGCGCCAGCGACGGTCGAATACTGGCTGGCTGCTCGGGATCTGATCGTTGAAATGACGTAGGATTTGGTTGCTTAAGCCGATCCGAACCATTTCCCGGAGACCACACCCACCATGAACGATCTTGCGCTGCCGCTGAGCGGTTTGTCATCAGTCGGCGGCAAGTCCGTCGTCGCCCGTTTCGACGGCGGCATGCTGTCGTCCAACAGCGGCGTTCTGGCCTTGGCCGAGGTGGAAAAGCGGTTGCGGGTGGCCGAGCGTCTGGCGCGTTGCATCGACGATCCGCGCTGCCCGGACCAGGTCGTCCACAGCCTGGCGGACATGATCGGCTTTCGCATGAAGATGATCGCCGCCGGCTACGAGGACGGCAACGACGCCAACCGGCTGCGCCGCGATCCGGTCTTCAAGATGGCCCAGGATGCGCTGCCGTCGGGTCGGGATCTGGCGTCGCAATCGACGCTGTGCCGGCTGGAGAACCTACCCGGCGTGCGGGAGCTGGTCGCGATGGGACGGGCGATGGTCGATCTCTATTG